>JAVBWG010000001.1:0-46858 GCA_036677555.1 Methanomassiliicoccales archaeon
TCGGCGGACAGATAGACCCGCAGGGCTTCGTCCGCTGGAGCCAGGAGAAGATGCAGAAGACCACCATGAACCTGGTCCAGGAGGTCAAGACCGCCCTGTGCGCCCGCGGGCTGCATTCCAGGTACTGCATCGCCTCCGGATGCGAGGTCCCGCCGGCGGTCACCACCCGCCTTGAGAACATCAAGGAGTGCGTGGACACCGTCAAGAAGTACGGGAGCATCGGCTGCGGGTGACCCTTCGATCAAACCTCTTTCTTTTTTATTATCCATAATCGACCGTATCCAGTCGGCGCGGCCGATGGTCGTCCACCCGCTGGTTTCGAACAGCGCTACATGTCATTATCGATTCCTTCGCTCCAACTCTCGGTGGGACCTCTATCATAATAAAGGTCGAGTTCAAAGGCGAAAGCGGAGATGGCTCCAATGGCAAAGGTCGTATGCCAGACATGCGGCCGCGTCTTCCTGGCCGGGACCATGAAGGAGGCGCAGGCCATGCTGAACAAGCACTGCGTACACAACATAGTCGGCGAGGCCACCATGCAAAGGACCCGCTACGGCTCCGACGCCTGATGTGCGCAGCGATTCCCGAAACGCGTCTCTCCAGGGGCACCCCTGGGCCGGCAGGTTTTATCTCGCGCGACATCATGCCCTTTTTGAACATGGGGCTGCTCGATCGGTTCAGAGGGAGAGACATCTCGCGCCCGGAGGAGGGGCTTAGGCGACTTGTCGTCCAGGTATCGGAGGTCCTGAGGGAGACGGAGGAGATAATCGACGCCCTGCCTCCAGAGCTGCGCCAGGGCGCCCGGCGCTCCTTTGACGAAAGCGTCGGCGAATCCATTGGCGACTGCCGCAAACGCCTGGAGAGGATGGACCGCAAGCTGCTCACCGGCGAGCTCAGGGACATCCCGAGGCCCGAGCTGTCCGGCCTCAGGGAACGCATGTCCCGTCTGGACGATCATCTAATCCGTTCTTACCTGGGAACCATGGGCCTCACCGGGAACCGACGGGCCAGGAAGGCCATACGTGCCTCGGCAAGACGGCGCGCTGATAAGGTCGAGGATCTGTTGAAGGCCCTGGACAGGGCTGTCCGTTGAACGCCCTCTTCCGCAGCCTGCACGGAATAGCTTTAAGCTGTTACAGACAGACTGCGTTCCCGGTGGGGGAGGGCAATGGACCTGGACCTTGATTCATCCGACATTTGGGACCTGTGCAAGCATGGATTGGGCCTGAGCATTCTGATGTTCCTGCTGATAATCGGCTGGGCATTGATACTGGGCATTTTGATCGCCATAGGCTCGATCCTCGGGCTGATCGTCGGTTTCGGCGTGTTGGGTCTGGGCCTGGGTTACATCAATTCCTATCTGGCGGAGACGGTCTGGGAGATTAGGACCGACGACGGTCTGGTGTCAAGGCTCTTCCACGGAATCCTGTTGCTGTTATTCCTCGGAATAGCCAATATCCCGTTCATCGCCGTCACCTATCTCTTCCCTCATTGGTTCATCTCGCTCATCCTGTTCATCATCTATGTTCCGATACACGGCTACGTAGGGATAAGGGTGGCCGAGTTGTTCGAGACAGCGAGGAACCAGGTCGAGAGAGCTGCTTACTGGGACGAATGAGGGGCGCGGGGCGGTGGCGTCGCAAGTATCATAAGGGCGACGCACTTCCTTTCGCAGGATAACATGCGCTTCATCTACTTCGTCGGCACCGCCGGGAGCGGCAAGAGCTCCCTCATCTACGCTTTCAAGGAATGGCTGACCCTGCAGGGGCTGGATTCGGTCATCATCAACCTCGATCCGGGAGTGGAGCACATGCCCTATGAGCCAGATATCGACATCCGGGACTGGGTGCGGGTGGATGATGTCATGGAGGAGTACGGCCTGGGGCCGAACGGCGCGCAGATAGTGGCCGCGGACATGATGGCTGTCAACGTCAAGGACCTTGCGGAGTCCGTGGAGAAGTTCCGCACCAACTACGTGCTGGTGGACACGCCCGGTCAGATCGAACTGTTCGCCTTCCGGCAGAGCAGCCAGGTGATAATGGAGGAGCTGGGCAAGGAGGATTCCTGCCTGGTGTTCCTGGCCGATCCCAACCTGTGCAAGTCGCCCTCCGGCTTCGTCTCCTCGATAATGCTGGCGGCCACGGTGCACTTCCGCTTCAACGTACCTTTCTTCACGGTCCTCTCCAAGAGCGACCTTCTGAAGGAGGAGGACCTGGAGGCCATCACCGGATGGTCAGATTCCCCAGATGCTCTGTACGATGCGCTCACTGGCAAGATAGACTCCCGGGCGGTGCTGAGCATTGAGCTTTTCAAAGCTCTCGAATCGATCGGAGCTTATCGCAGGGTCATTCCCGCCTCCGCCACCGAGCCGTCCGGCCTGGAGGACATCTATGACATGGTGCAGGAGTCCTTCGAGGGCGGCGAGGACCTCTCGGACGATTGATTTAAGTCCGCTGAGCGTCGTGTCAACCGCATGAAGACATGGGTGGCCACCTGCCCCGATTGCGGATCGGCCGACATAATCTACGAGACCGGCATGGTCCTGGGCCAGAAGTACCGCTGCTTGAAGTGCGGTTACATCGGCTCCTTCGTTTTGGAAAAGGAAATTGAGGTTTCGGAAAGGGTTTCAGGCGAACATGACGCCTGACTCGGTGCACTTGGACGCCTCGGTCTCCAGCACCTTGCATATGGCCCTCTCGAAATCGGCCATGCTCACCACGTCGCGGTTGTCGCGGATGGCGAACATGCCCGCCTCGGTGCATATGGACTTGATGTCTGCGCCGGTGGCCAGCTCGGTCTTGGTGGCCAGGGCTTCCAGGTTCAGGTCGCTCTCCACGCTCATCCGTCCGGTGTGGATGCGCAGGATCTCCAGCCTGGCCTCGTAGTTGGGGATGGGCACCTCGATTATGCGGTCGAAGCGTCCCGGCCGCAGAAGGGCGTCATCCAATATGTCAGGGCGGTTGGTGGCGCCGATGATCTTGATGTTGTCCAGCGGGTTGAACCCGTCCAGCTCGGCCAGCAGCTGCATCAGCGTACGCTGGACCTCGCGGTCTCCGGACGTGGCGACGTCCAGGCGCTTGGCTCCGACCGAATCAAGCTCATCTATGAATATGATGCTCGGAGCCTTCTCCCTGGCCAGCTCGAACAGCTCGCGGACCAGCCGCGCCCCCTCGCCTATGTACTTCTGCACCAGCTCAGAACCGACGAAGCGGATGAAGGTGGCGTTGGTGTGGTTGGCCACAGCCTTGGCGATGAGGGTCTTCCCGGTTCCGGGCGGGCCCACCAGCAGCACTCCCTTCGGCGGTTCGATCCCCACGCGCTTGTAGAGCTCCGGTCGAAGCAGGGGGTCCTCCACCGCTTCGCGCACCTCGAGTATCTGGTCGTCAAGCCCGCCGATCATATCGTAGGTTATGGTCGGCTTCTCAATTATCTCGGCCCCGGTGACTATGGGGTCCAGGGACTGCGGCAGGACGGACATGACCGCCAGGGTCTGCTTGTTCAGCGCCACGCGGGCGCCGACGATGAGGTCCTCCGAGGGAACGTACTCGGAAGTGGTAACGATGAAGTCCGGACCGGTGCTGCTCTTCACTATCACCCGGCCGTCTATCAGGATGTCCTTGATGCTGCCGATGATGAGGGGAGGTGATTTCAGCCGCTCCAGCTCGGAGCGCATCCTCTTTATCTCCTTCTGCAGCCGGAAGAGCTCGCTCTCCACGTATCTCTTCTCACCCTCCACCCTCCTGACCTCCTCGAGCAGCTCGCTGTTCTGGCGCTCCAGAAGCTCCAGCTTCTCGACGATCTCGTTGGAGATGGATTGGTCCAGCTCTTCGTCCAACAAATGTGGCACCTTCGAGCATTGATTAAACCGCCCTCTATATGAGCATTTGCCAACGCATATCGGATGAAGGAACCATTGCTGGTCCCCGGCGGCGACCACCACTGACCGGTCCGCACATCACTTGATCTCCACCAACTTCGGCGGGCAATATCCAGGCTCGCATATGTCCTTCTTCTCCAGCTGAGCCGGGTACAGCACCTTGGCGAACACCAACATGGCGAGCAGGGCGCCTACGACCTCCATGGCCATGAATATCAGTCCGCTGGTCGGCGATATTCCGCAGATGGCGTAGGTCATGATGCGGGCGAAGGTCACCGCCGGATTGGCGAACATGGTGCTGACCGTGGATACCAGCATCCCGCCGACCAGGAAGGCCACGGCCATGCCGGTGGCGTTGCTCTTCCCCCGTACGCATCCGTAAATTACGCCCACCAGGATGAAGGTACCCACTATCTCCGCAAAATATTGGCTGGCGGTCATGTCGTTGCTGGAAACCGAGATGAGCACCGGGTTGGTGTCCCAGAACATCAGGTGCACGGTGATCAGCCCGAGGAAGGCCCCTGCGAACTGGGCGAGTATGTAGTAGGGGGCGTCACCCTTGCGCATCTCCCCTGTCCGCGACAAAGCCAGGGTGACCGCCGGATTGAAGTGCGCGCCGGATATGGGCGCGAAAGCCTCTATCAGGGCGAAGAGCACAAAGGCCACCGCAACGGCGTTCACGAACACGGTCACTCCCAGGTCCACGCCGATGGTGATCGGCAGGATGGTGCTCGCGATAGCCACGATGACCAGGAACATGGTGCCGATCAGTTCGGCGGTCAGCTTCTGCTTGAGGGTCTTCATCAGTATACCTTTAAACAATAAGGTTGATTTCATTTATTTATATTTGATTTTAACATCAAATAATAAATTATTAAATACGTAACAATGGTTACCATGACCGTTCAAAGGTGGATGGAGCCATACCAACCATGAAGGTCAGAATGATCGTTATAGGCGGTTTTCTAGGGGCGGGAAAGACAACGCTGATAGCAAAGCTGGCCAGGGACCTGAAGGCTTCCGGCGTGAACGTGGGGCTGATAATGAACGATCAGGCGGACGCCCTGGTCGACACCAGGTACGCGGAGGCCCTCGGGCTCAACGCCTGCGAGGTGTCCGGCGGATGCTTCTGCTGCCGATTCCCCGATCTCATGGCCCGCGCCGACAAGTTGATGGACGCCGCCAGGCCCCAGGTGATAATCGCCGAACCGGTCGGCAGCTGCACCGATCTCCTGGCAACCGTCGTCGCCCCTCTGAAATCGCTTTATTCCGACAAGTTCCAGGTGGCTCCGCTTACCATTATGATAGACGCGGAGCGGGCTTCTCGCGAAGGGTTCGACCAGGGCACACTGAGCGGGTACCTGCGGAACCATCAGCTTGAGGAGGCGGAGCTCGTGGTACTTTCCAAAGCAGACCTGGTCTCCGGGACAGACCTCGACCGTCTCCAGGAAATGGTAAGGGGTATCAACCCCCAGGCACGGGTCGTGGTGTACTCGGCACTGAGCGGGGAAGGGTATGAGGACATCAGGAACAATGCTACTTCAGAGAAGATCAGCGACAGGAGGCCGAAGGATATCGATTACGTCCGCTATGCGGAGGCGGAGGCCGAGCTGGGTTGGTACAACGCCACGATCTCGGCGGACTTCCCGGCCGGTACGGACGCCTACTCCCTGGGAAGCGATGTTCTCAGGCGTATAACGGCAAGCTATTCCCCGGAAGACATAGCCCACGCCAAGGTTATGATAACCTCGCACAGGAATGCCATGAAGATGTCCTGCGTGCAGGGCAGGATAACCGTCGATCATGCCAAAGGCTCCCGCTACGCCGAGGGCTCGGGAAAGATCATCATCAACGCCCGGGTGGTGTCCAGCCCCGATGCGCTGAGGGACAGCGTGCGTACCGGGCTGGCAGCGGCCCTTCCCGGCACAGGAACGGTCTTCGAGACCGAGGACTGCTTCGTGCCATCGCCCCCCAGGCCGTTCCACAGGATGTCCGGGTGATGTACAGTCTGGCTTACCCACCCAGACATCTCCCCGGGCCTCCCCGGCTCACTTTTAAATTATTCTTCCTGTATTAGCTCGATCGATAGAGATGATCTGCGAGATGTGCGGGAAGGAGATGGCGAGCCTGCTGCCGGTGAGGATAGAGGGAACGGTCCTCAACGTCTGCCGGGACTGCGCCCGGTTCGGCGACAACGTGAAGGCGGGTGGGAAGCAGGGGACGACGGCGGAGCCCTCGGTGATCCAGGCGAGGCTGCAGAACCGAGAGCGCCGCATGAAGACCAAGGACGTCTACGAAGGGGGCGAGGAATCCTTCGAGCTGGCCGAGGACTTCCCCAAGCGCATAAAGGACGCCAGGGAGAAGATGGGCTGGAAGCAGGAGGAGCTGGCGGCCAAGATGAACGAGCGGGTCAGCATCATACACAAGCTGGAGGCCGGGACCATGCATCCGGACGACACGCTCATCCGCAAGGTCGAGAAGACCCTGGAGATCAAGATCAAGGAGAAGGTCACCATCGCCGCGGTGGAGAAGACGTCCAACAAGAAGGCCATGACCCTGGAGGACTTCATTAAGAAGAAGTGAGCCTCCGCCTTTCCGGTCAAACCGCTTCCCATATCTCATTTTATCAATCCCCTGGCAAAGCATTTTCATCGCCCCCGTCATTGTGGGGGGCATGGAGTGCTCGGTGCATTACCGCCTGACCGGTCCGAAGGGCGATATCTTAGCGGAAGGGGATGGCAAGGCTTCGGTTGGAGAGGACAGTCTGACCCTCATCGGGAACGACGGAGGGCGCACGGTCCTCCCGTTCCGGCGGATCAGCCGCATCTCTGAATCGGGTAGGGAGCTGAGAGTAAGCACCCTGGATGACGAAACGCTGTCCCTCACCAAGGCAGGCTTCAAGCACGACGACCTCCGCCGAGCTTTAATGAGGAACAGGAACGCTCTGATGCTGAAGGACCGCCTCATCGAGGAGAAGGTGTTGCGCCAACCGGTCCGTGCCGCATACGAGATCCGCTCCGGCGGCTCCGCCCTCAAAGGGGAGGGTGAGGTGTCCCTGTACGAGCGGTCCCTCATCTTCACCCCTCTGGACGGCCAGATGTTCCGGGTGAAGCTGGGCCTGATCAGCAGGATGGAGAAGGCCGAACACCGGCTGGTGCTCCATCATCGCCACGGTTCCCTGGACCTGTTCAAGATGGGCGGGGAGCTGGATCCCTTCGCCGGCCTGGTCAACAAGGCCCTGGCGGCTTTGAAGGAAGAAGCAGGAGCGCTGCTCAAGGAGGTCTACCCCGATATCGGCTCCGCTGTCCTCGCCCAGGCTACCGACCTGCTGCTGGACGGAAGGGCGGCCAGCGGGAAGGAGGTCAGGCCGCTCGATGCTGGACTATGGAAGGCTCTCACAGAAAGGGTCAAGGCATCCGGGCTGAGGGAAGAGTTCGACACGCTCACCGCCACCTCCGGCGACCACGTGCGCATCGGAACGGGAAGGAACGACGATGGCAGCGGATACATCTGGTTCCTGGCGCCTATGGCCGACACAACCGGCGATCCCAAGGTCATCGCCTTCGAGGCGGAATCCTCCGAAGACCAGGGCCGGGCAACGTACCTCTTCTCCTATGAAAGGATGTCCGAGTTCGCTGGCTACGACGACACCGAAGCGGTGACCGACGTCCTCGGCGAATGCCTGAGGTCCATAGGGCTGAGGCGGGAGCCGATCATGATGTCCGATACCGAGATGCACAAGACGGAGAACGCCAGATACCTGAACGCCCTGTATGCCATGCCCGAGCTGGTCGCGCTCCGGAAGGCATTCCTCGGGCGGGCGGTGCACGACGATAAATGGAAGGATTCGGTGCAGAAGGCCTTCGGAAAACTGTGAAAGACCTTATCCAGTTGGAACAAGCACCGCAAACCGTTTTATCGGAAGACCCCGATCCACGGTATATCGTCAGGGGGAGCTGGAACATGGTTGGCTACAAGAGACCTTGCAGGCACTGCGGCGAGCTGGTGGAGAACGATTCCAACACCTGTCCATGGTGCGGAAGGCCATCCCCAACGGACACCATGAGATGCCCGAAATGCCGCTCCCCCATCGAGAAGGGGCAGAAGGCCTGCGCGCACTGCGGTCTGGAACTGAAGCTGGACTGCCCGAGATGCGGGAAGACGACCTTCCTGGGCGACTTCTGCGATAGCTGCGGCGCAAGGCTTCTGGCCAAGTGCCCCAAGTGCGGCGCCGAGCAGGTACCCTTGGGGGAAAGGTGTGCCAGCTGCGACAAGAAGATCAAAGGTGGATGGAAAATATGAGCGGTGGAAGATTGGTCGCGTTCACGTCGAACATGGAGGACAACAGCAGCGAGGCGGGGTTCCAGTTCACATTCTTCTGTGACCTTTGCCAAGAGGGGTACAAGACCCGGTTCATCGAATCCAAGACCTACAAGAAGGGCAAGCTGTTCCGCGGGCTGGGCCGGGTGGCGGCGGTGGCCGGGGACCTGTCCGGAAGAGGCAATCTCGGCTACGCCGCGGAGACCGGTTCCGGAGTGATCAGTGACCGCTTCGACGGCATGACCCCGGAATGGCACAAGGAGCACGAGAAAGCGTTCGAGCAGGCAGGCAACGAGGCCAAGGGGCATTTCAAGAGATGCCCTCGCTGCAAGAAGTTCGTCTGCGACAACGACTGGAACGAGGAGGCCGGCCTGTGCGTGGAGGACGCCCCCCGGGAAGCGGTGGAAGTGTCAGCCGCCCGGGCCCAGAAGATGAAGGAGGACATCGAGGAGAAGGCCAGGAACACCCAGGTCTTCACAGGCGAGATCGAGTCACGGCAGACCATGTGCCCCAAGTGCGGCAAGCCGGCCGGGGCCGGCAAGTTCTGCAACAACTGCGGCAATCCCCTGGGAATGGTTGAGTGCCAGGAATGCGGGGCTAAGAGCCCGGCGGGCACCCGGTTCTGCGGAGAATGCGGCGGCAAGCTCTGATCACTTGCGCAAAACCTCTTCCTTCACTTCCAGAAGGTACTTCCCCACGTCCACGCCGACGTCCTTTCCGATGAGGAGAGCAGCCACTTCAGCGTCCACGGATAGCCGCTCCACCACCTTGTTTATCCGGGAGACCACGTCGCGCTTGTTCCAGCCTGACTTCGCCGCGATGTCGTCGATGAGCACGGAGAACACCGGCAGCGGCTCGGCCTTCTTATCACTGGACGCGGTCGGCGTGGAAGCGGGCGCAGGGCTGCCATCCCCAAGTTCCTTGAGCAGGTCCCTGGTCGGCTTGTAGTTGAGCGGCACCTCCACCGCCTTGAGGTCGAAGGTCGGTTTGACGTACCCGTCGGAAAGTTCCAGCAGCCCCTTGCGCATGGCGGACTCAAGTATCCGCTGCGCCTCCTTGGCCTCGATCCGTCCGGCGCCGGTGGGGTCGGCCCATTTGAGCTCGAAGAACAATGCGTTGATGAACTCCCGCTCGGACAGCAGCTTCTTGCCCTTGCGGTTGAACACCACGGTCACGGTCTTCTGGAGCTCGCTCATTCGATCGTCCCCTCGAAGCGCGTCAGGGGATATAACCTTGCTCCAAGTCCGGCCGGAGCACGATAATATCAAATACGCCCCAGCCCTTTCGTCGCCCAGAGCTTCCGCCAGGATAAATATCAATTTTAGTATGGGTGCGGGGCGCATATACAATAGCTTCATATAGAAGAACAAACATTCCAAGGCCGCTAGCACAGAGCTAGGTGTCAATTCGATTGATACCAAGGGAGGTTAGTAGCATGGCAATGGGAAACGCACCTATACTGATACTCAAAGAGGGTTCCAAGCGCGAGAAGGGCAAGGACGCCCAATACAACAACATCATGGCCGCCAGGGCCATAGCCGACGCTGTTAGGAGCACCCTCGGACCCCGCGGAATGGACAAGATGCTGGTCGACTCCATGGGCGACGTCGTCATCACCAACGACGGCGTCACCATCCTGAAGGAGATCGACGTCGAGCACCCCGCCGCCAAGATGCTCGTCGAGGTCGCCAAGACCCAGGACGAGGAATGCGGAGACGGGACCACCACCGCGGTCGTCCTCACCGGCGAGCTGTTGAAGAAGTCCATCGATCTGATCGACGCCAACGTCCACCCGACAATCATCACCGCCGGGTACCGCATGGCCGCCAACAAGGCCATGGAGGTATTGGACTCCGTCGCCGTGAAGGTGGAGCCCAAGGACCGCGACACCCTGTTGAAGATCGCCAAGACCGCCATGATGAGCAAGTCCATCTCCGGTTCCAAGGAGCTCATGGCCCAGGTCTCCGTCGACTCGGTCAGCAACGTCGCCGAGAAGGTCAACGGCAAGTGGCAGGTGGACATGGACAACATCCAGGTCACCAAGAAGCACGGCGGTTCCATGGACGACACCCAGCTCATCCCCGGAATCATCGTGGACAAGGAGCCTGTGCACCCTGGAATGCCCAAGAGGGTCGAGAAGGCCAAGATCGCCCTGCTCGATGTGGCATTGGAGATCAAGAAGACCGAGATCGACGCCAAGATCGAGATCACCGACCCCACCCAGATGCACGCCTTCCTGGACGAGGAGGAGCGCATGCTGAAGGGCATGGTCGAGAAGATAAAGAGCGTCGGGGCCAACGTCGTCTTCTGCCAGAAGGGCATCGACGACCTGGTGCAGCACTTCCTGGCCAAGGAGGGCATCTACGCCGGCCGCCGCGTGAAGAAGGGCGACATGGAGAAGCTGTCCAAGGCCACCGGAGCCACCATCATATCCAAGATCAACGAGCTGGACGCATCTGACCTCGGTAAGGCCGACCTGGTCGAGGTCCGCAAGATCCAGGAAGAGGAGATGACCTTCGTCACCGGGTGCAAGAACCCCAAGGCCATGTCCATCCTGATCCGCGGCGGCACCGACCACGTGGTCGCCGAGATCGAGAGGTCCCTGGACGACGCCATGAGCGTCGTTGCCGTGGCCATTGAGGACGGCCGCATGCTGACCGGCGGCGGCTCCACCGCCGTCGAGGTCGCCCTGCGCCTGCGCGAGTACTCCTCGTCCGTCGGAGGACGCGAGCAGATCGCCATCGACGCCTACGCCTCCGCCCTGGAGGTCGTGCCCACCGCTCTGGCCGAGAACGCCGGACTGGACCCTATCGACATCCTGATCGAGATGAGGAAGTCCCACAAGGCTGGCAAGAAGCACGCCGGTGTGAACGTCTTCACCGGCCAGGTCGAGGACATGCTGGCCAACGATGTCATTGAGCCCTTCCGGGTCGGCAAGCAGGCCATCAGCTCCGCCACCGACGCCGCCGTGATGGTCCTGAGGATCGATGACGTGATCGCCTCCAAGGGCACTCCCGGCATGAGCTCCAAGGACATGGTCGGCAAGGACGGCCTTGGCGACGTGGATTAAACGCTACAAGGAGGGGGGTGACCCCCTCCCTTCAAAACATCTTAGATTCTTGATGACAGCTAACGGGTGAGCCCACAATGGAAGAGAGCTCCAGGGAGACGAGGCCCCCGCAGGCGGGGGAGGCTCAGGGCGAGCCGCTCAGGCCGGATGATGAGATGAGCAGATTGAAGGCTGAACTGGAAGAGGCCAAGGTGCAGGCGGAGAGGAACCTGGACCTGGCCAAGCGCATCCAGGCCGATTTCGACAATTACAGGAAGCGGGCCCAGCGCGAAAAGGAGGAGCAGATCAAGGCGGCGAACGACAAGCTGCTCTATGAATTGCTGGGATTCCTTGACGACTTCGAGAGGGCGCTGACCGCCAAGGCCGCCCCCGAGGAGTTCAGGAGGGGCGTGGAATCCATCCACGCCAACTTACGATCATTGCTCCAGTCCAAGGGGCTGGTGGAGACGCCCTGCGACCGATTCGACCCGGCGCTGCACGAGGCGCTGTGCGTCGGGGAGGGCGAGGAGGGCAAGGTCCTGGAGGTGTACCAGAAAGGGTACTGCCTGGGACCCAGGGTAGTGCGCTACGCCAAGGTGAAAGTTGGCAGTGGCAACGACAGAGGTGAATCAGATGGCTAAGATCATAGGCATAGATTTGGGCACCAGCAACTCGGCCGCCGCGGTCATGGAAGGCGGCCGGCCGACCATCATACCGAGCGCGGAGGGGACCAGCATAGGAGGGAAGGCCTTCCCGTCGTACGTGGCCTTCACCAAGGACAACCAACTTCTGGTGGGTGAGCCGGCCCGCCGACAGGCCGTAACGAACCCGGAGGGCACCATCGCCGCCATCAAGCGCAAGATGGGGACCGATTACAAGGTGAAGGTCATGGGGAAGGAGTACTCCCCCCAGCAGATATCCGCATTCATCCTACAGAAGATAAAGCGGGACGCCGAGGCGTATCTGGGAGAAGAGGTCACCAAGGCGGTCATCACCGTTCCCGCTTACTTCAACGACAACCAGAGGCAGGCCACCAAGGATGCCGGGGCCATCGCCGGACTGGAGGTCATCAGGATCATCAACGAGCCGACCTCGGCCGCCCTGGCCTTCGGCCTGGATAAGGCTGGCACCTCCCAAAAGATCATGGTCTTCGACCTAGGCGGAGGAACGCTCGATGTCACCATCATGGACTTCAGCGACGGGGTCTTCGAGGTCGTGTCCACCAGCGGAGACACTCAGCTGGGCGGCACGGACATGGACGAGCTGCTCATCAAGTACGCCGTAAGCAACTTCCAGAAGGAGACCGGTGTGGACCTGACCGCCGACAAGATGGCCATGTGGAGGGTTCGCGAGGCCTGCGAAAAGGCCAAGATCGAGCTGTCCACCACCATGTCCACCGAGATCAACCTGCCGTTCATCGCCGCCGGTGCGGACGGACCGAAGCATCTGGCGTTCAATCTGACCCGTGCAAAGCTGGAGGAGCTCGTCGAACCGGTGGTCAACCGTTGCCGCGGTCCTGTCGAGCGCGCCATGAAGGACTCCAACCTCACCGCCGACAAGATCAACGCCGTCATTTTGGTGGGCGGACCGACGCGCATGCCGGTCATACAGAGGTTCGTGGAAACGATCGTGGGAAAGAAGATCCAGAGGGGCGTCGACCCCATGGAGTGCGTGGCCATGGGGGCCGCGGTTCAGGCGGCCGTTCTCGCCGGAGAGGTCAAGGACGTGCTGCTGCTGGACGTGACGCCGCTTTCGCTGGGCATCGAGACCCTGGGCGGCATCGCCACCAAGCTCATCGAGCGCAACACGACCATTCCGACCAGGAAATCCCAGATATTCTCCACCGCCGCCGACGGGCAGACCAGCGTGGAGATACATGTGACGCAGGGAGAGAGGCCCATGGCCAAGGACAACACCTCCCTGGGCCGGTTCATGCTCATGGGCATCCCGCCGGCGCCGCGCGGAGTGCCGCAGATCGAGGTGGCCTTCGACATCGATGCGAACGGCATCGTGAACGTCAGCGCCAAGGACCTCGGCACCGGAAAGGAGGCAAAGATAACCATCACCGCCTCCACCAAGCTTTCCACCGAGGACATAGACAAGATGGTCAAAGAGGCCGAACAGTTCGCCGAGGACGACCTGAAGAACAAGGAGAAGGTGGAGATCATCAACCAGGCCGATCAGCTTACGTACGCAACGGAAAAGGCGCTGGCGGAGCTTGGCGAGCAGGCGTCCAACGAGGAGAGGACCAAGATCGAGGCCCTGGTGAGCGACGTCCGGGACGAGATCAAGAAGGGCGACGCCGCGACCATCAAGACCAAGATGGAGGCGCTGCAGAAGGAGTTCTACGCTATCTCCACCCGCATCTACCAGAACATGGCGCAGAAGCAGCAGGCCGAAGGTCAGCCGAACCAGCAGGGCTCCGCCCCTAAGGACGATAACGTGGTCGACGCCGACTACAAGATCGTCGACGACCAGTAGGCGAACCGATGGCCGAGAAGCGCGACTACTACGAGGTGCTGGGCGTAGAACGCCAAGCGGGCGAGGATGAGATCAAGAAGGCATATCGCCAGCTGGCCCGCCAGTACCACCCGGACGTCACCAAGGAGGACCCCAAGGTGGCGGAGGAGCGCTTCAAGGAGATCTCCGAAGCGTACGAAGTGCTGATGGACAAGCAGAAGCGCGAGCTGTACGACAAGTACGGCCACGCGGGCGTGAATAGCCAATTCCAGGGCGGAGGGTTCAACTGGAACGACTTCACCCATCAGGGCGATGTGCGCGACATCTTCGGCGACATGGGCTTCGGCTCCGGGAACATATTCGACATGTTCTTCGGCGGAGGCCGTTCGCGCGGGCCGCACCAGGGTCAATCCCTGCGCTACGACCTGGACATATCCCTCGAGGAGGCGGCGGAGGGCGTCAAGAAGGAGCTGACGCTGCCCCTGACCGTAAAATGTGACGTCTGCGGCGGCACCGGCTCCAAGAGCCGCAAGGAAGAGGTCTGCCAGCAATGCAATGGAAAGGGGCAGGTGCAGCGTGTTGAACGCCGCGGCTATTCCCAGTTCATATCCGTCGGCGCGTGCCCGAAGTGCGGCGGCTCCGGCAAGGACATCAAGGACCCCTGCCCGGAATGCGACGGGGGCTGGATGAGGAAGAGGCAGAAGATATCCCTGGACATCCCGAAAGGGGTGGACACCGGTATGCGCCTGCGCGTCTCGGGGGCCGGAGAGCCGTCACCGGACGGAGGGCCGCCGGGCGACCTGTTCGTGGTGGTCAACGTAAGGGAACACAAGATCTTCCAGAGGGACGGTGCGGACCTCTACACGACCCAGGAGCTGTCCTTCCCGGAAGCGGCATTGGGCGCGAGCATCGAGGTCCCGACACTGGACGGCAAGAAGGTGGAGATGACCGTTCCGGCTGGAACCCAGCCGGGAGAGGTTCAGCGCCTGAAGGGTCTGGGGATGCCGCGCATGGAAGGCTACGGCAAGGGCGACCTGTACGTACGCCTGAAGCTGGTGGTGCCTAAGAAGCTCACCGCCGAGCAGAAGGAGCTTCTGCGCAAGTTCGATGGCGGGGAAGGTTCCAAGAAACGCCTGTTCAGCCGCAAGTGACCTCAGTACAGCAGAAGGAACGCGATGAGGACATGGAGCAGGGCGAACAACGGCACCAGCTTGAACTTGAGCTTGCGGGTCTTGTGCCTGAACCATCTCATTCCGGCCATAGCTCCGAAGGGGCCGAGGAGCGCTATTAACAGCAAAGTTTTCTCGGATATGCGTCGGTCCCCCTTCCTGGCCATCATCTTGTCGTAAGCGTACATCAACATGGCCACCAGGTTGATCAGCAGGTATAGCCCGGCCAGGGCGAGGAAGGCGGCGGACGTCCAATCCATGTTCCATGATGAGGATCGCCCGCTAAATCGTTTGCCCTCACCCCATCACCCCGAAGCGGTCCCATTCCCCGATGAGGGTCGGCACTATGCGCTCATCCACAGCAAGGTCGAGGCGGCCGAAGTATTGGTTCAGGGAGCGCAGGCCGTTGCGGAGCGCCTTCTCCGCCTCGGTCAGCCTTATCCAGGGCGTGTCTCCGGTGCGGTCCACCCTTATCGCCTCGGAAAGGTCGATGAACCACGGCCGGCCGTCCTTGACCAGTATGTTGTAGGGGCTCAGGTCGGTGTGCACCACCCCGGCCCGTCCGAGCGCCAGTATGGCCTCGGTCACCTTATCCAGCATATCGGCCGGATCGTCCGGCGAGGTGTCCTGGAGCCTTGGTGCGGGGGTGCCGTCCTCCTCGAGGTATCTCATGGTGAGCATGTTCTCCACCCTGCGGGACGGGGTCGGCACTGGCGCGCCTCCCTTCCAGGCCTGCAGCAGCATGTCGTACTCATGGGCGGCCAGCCACCCCGCTGAGTTCAGTTTGATGGGCCGGCCCCCCTTGTGCGAGGTCTGGTACAGGCGGTACACCTTCACGGCTATGGGCGCGCCGCGGTGTTCGGCCAGGTATACGCTCGCCTCCTTGCCGGAGGATATCATCCCCCGGACTCCGGTGGCCAGGCCGTTCTCCAGTATTGACTGGACGGTCTCGCGATATCCACTCTCGTGGAAGTCGATGTTCTTGTTCCTGATGCGCCAGGCTACGCTGGCGTCCAGATATGGATCGTTGGGCATGTTTTTTTAGTCGATATTGAGCGTTCAAAAGGCGGACGAAGAAGGATGCCTGAGAACGTCAGTGCGGTTCCCGGGACCCTGCTGAACAACGGTGTGGTGACATCATATCCGGGAACCTCCTGGTCCAACGACCGGGGTTTCCATGTCCGAAGGTGTTAATAAAATTTCCCCTGCCATCGATGCACCACCATGCTATCCAGTGACATCAGAAATGATTATGATATGATTGGTCATGACTAACCGCTGAGCATGGCCTTCCGGCTTCCGTCGTTCAGATCGACCCAGGGCTTCGATCGCCGGGTCTGGACGCTCTTCTATGGGCGCATCATCTCCTCGCTGGGCTTCTCAGTGGTGATGCCGTTCCTTTCCATCTACCTGCACAAGGAGCTTCACATCTCCATGACCGTGGTGGGCATGGTGCTCCTGATATCGGCCGTCGTCGGCGCCCTGGGTCAGATAGCGGGAGGGGAACTGGCCGACATCATGGGGCGAAGGAAGATAATGATAATGGCCATGGCCGCCCGGTGCCTGATGTTCCTGGGCCTGGCTTACGTCATATCCACCGGGGCGGACATATTCATCATAACCATCATGGTCTCCCTGAGCAGCCTGGCCGGATCTTTCTTCGAACCGGCCACAAACGCTCTGATCGCCGATGTGGTGGAACCAAAAAAGCGCCTGGAAGCGTACGGGCTCCTGCGCATTGGTGGGAACGTCGGATGGACGCTCGGTCCGCTCCTCGGCGGACTGCTGGCCATGATATCATATCCGTTCCTGTTCATAATCAGCGCCGCGGCCACCGGGACGGTGTCCCTGATAGTCTTCCTGTTCGTGGCCGAGAGCATATCGTCAGGCGCTCGCAGGCAGAAGCTGTCCCTGCGGGACCTGGGCAGGCTGGCGGACGACCACAGGTTTCTGGCCTTCTGCATAATATCCATCCCGCTGTTCATGATGTTCGGGCAGATGGCCTCCAACTACGCGGTCTTCTCAACGGACATCATAGGCATAAGCAACGCCGAGATAGGTTACATATACGCGGTGAACGGGCTGATGGTGGTGTTCATGCAGTTCCCTATCTCGCGCTCCATCAACCATTACCGCATGACCAAGGTGATGGCCGCCGGCTCGCTGCTGTACGCCATCGGGTACGGGGTGGTAGGCCTGACCCCCACATTGGGGCTGTCCCTTCCGCACTGGCTCTTCTCCCCGGGCTTCCTGTACCTGGCCATGTGCATGTTCGTGGTCACCCTGGGGGAGATGGTGGTCTCGCCATCCTCCATGACCCTGGTGGCCAAGATGTCGCCCGAATCGGAACGGGGTCGGTACCAGGGGATGTACGGGCTGGTGAGCAATTTCGGCTTCTCCGCCGGACCGTTCTTCGGCGGTCTTCTCTACGACGCCTTCACCGGCGACCCCATATTCATGTGGATGGGCATAGGGTCCTTCGGCCTCATAGCTGCCCTGGGCTTCCTGGGCCTGGGCAGGACCCTCCCGGAGAGGACCGACCGCATCGACGAGGATCAGTGAGGAAGGTACTGGATGCTGCGCATGTCTCCGTCGATGCGGGCCATCATTCCCATCCCCGCCCGGGCGTCGAGCATGGCGAAGTAAGCCACGATCCCGGTGTCGCGCACCATTTGCAAAAGCTCCGGCTCCATCATGGCCTGCGAGATCAGGTCCTCGTCGGCCCGGCTTTCGAACGAGAACAGGTAGAGCAGCACCCTCTCTTTCGCTTTCGATCCGCGAAGCATTTCCAAGGTCTGCTCCGTACGCTCCCTGGAAAGGTTGATTCCTATGGCGATCAGGGATGCATCTCCGTCCGGCGATGACAGGCGCACGCACTGTGGAATTGTACCGTCCTCATCGACCTTCAGGTCATCACCGCCACGGTCCCTCAGATTCCCCTCAATCAGATAGGAGACATATCTGGCGGGATGTTCGACGGCCAGGTCCGGAAGCTGCTCTCTCAGGAACTCACAGCAGGCCGTAACGCACCTTTCCTGGACAAGTTCGGAAATTTCCTTGCCTTGCACGCTCTGCCATCCCAGCCTCGATTATTTCATCGTTACGAATTCCCTGCCGCCGTTATCGAAGCGTAGGACGCAAGACCAAGGATTATATGCCGCGCGTTCCAGTTAACGTCCGATGAAGGCCGTGGCCGTGATCACCGAGGACTTCCGCTTCTTCTATGAGACGGTGCGCCGGTTGAAGGAGAGGGGCCAGCCCTTCATCTCGCTCGGTTTCTCGGACCCCCTTCCTCTCAACGTGGAGCTGGTGCTGACGACAGAGGGGGAGAGAAAACGCCTGCGGGGGCGCAAGGTCATCGCCAGCGACGACCCGGATTGGGCGGTCAAGGCCGCCCTGGTGCTGCTGCAGGGCGGCTCCTTCGGGCGGATGGTGGTGGGCGTGGACCCGGGGCCGCGCCCGGGAATTGCCATACTGGGCGATGGAAGGGTCCTGCTTGCTGATACCCTGTTATCGCCGGAGGAGGTGGCGCCGGCGGTGAAGGACTTCCTTTCCTTCGTGAAGACCGACGAGCTCCTGCTGCGCGTCGGCCACGGGGACCCCACAAACCGGGACCGCATCATAAACGCCCTCTGGGACGTGACGAGGAACATAGAGATGGTGGACGAGACCTCGACCAGCGGGCGGACCGGGCATCCGGAGGCCGCATTGTCCATCGCCCACACCCGCGGCGAACTGCTGCCGTCGCGACCCCGGGTGGCCCCCACGCAAGGAGAGATCAGGGACATCCAGAGGCTGAGCCGCATCGAGAGCGGGGGAGCGATCACCATCGGTTCCGCCCTGGCCAGGCAGGTGGCGCTGGGAGCGCTCACTCTGAAAGAGGCGATAGAAAAACAGGGAAGGAAGGGGTTTTCAGAGGGCGACCCTTGAGAAGGCCGGCACCCTGGCCAGGATCATTCCCTGTATCTTGACCGGCTCCAGCCTGATCGCGAGGTTCAGGGCCTCCTGCAGCTTCCACTCGTGCTCGGAGTAGATGGTGAACAGGGTCTCGCCCTTGTCCACCTTGTTGCCGCCCTTCTTGTTCAGAACCAGCCCGGCGCCCTTGTCCTTGGGCGATCCGGCCGTGCGGGCCACCCGCACCAGAGCCTTGTTCAGTATCTGGCCGACATAGCCGCTCTGCTTGGCGATGACATCCACGCTGTACTGCCCGACCTTGATGTCCTTGGAGGTGATGCCCGGCTTGCCGCCCTGGGCCTCCACGATCTCCTGGAACTTCTTGAGCGCCTTTCCGGATTCCAGTATCTGCCTGGCCTTCTCGACGCCCTGGTACTCGCCGCCCATCTCGAACAGCATGCCGCAGATGCTGAGGGTCTTCTCTATCACGCTGTTCGGCCCCTTGGCGCCCTCCATTATGGACAGCGCCTCGATGGACTCCAAGGCCGGGCCTATGGCCCGCCCCAACGGCTGGCCGCCGTAGGTGATTGCGCATTCGACCCGAATGTCCAGCTCTTCGCCCAGCTGAATGAAGTCGCGGGCGTAGGCCTTGGCCTCGTCCATGGTCTTGACCTTGGTCCCCTCTCCCATGGGTATGTCGATGACCAGGTAGTTCGCCCCCACCGCCTTCTTCTTGGCCATGACGGACGCCAGAAGCTGGGCGTGCGGGTCGATGCCCAGCGGATACTCGGCCTTTATTATCAGGTCGTCCGCCGGGGCCAGGTTCAGCGAGCCGCCCCAGGCCAGCACTCCGCCCACCCGCTCAGTGATCTCCTTGAGCTGGACCGGGCTGAGGGACACGTTGGCGAACGTCTCCACAATATCGGACGTGCCTGCGGCGCTGCTGATGGCGCGCGATGACGTCTTGGGCATCTTGCATCCGGCGGCAGCCATTATGGGGACCACGAGCAAGGTGATCTTGTTGCCCGGGCAGCCTCCGATGCTGTGATGATCGTATATCGGCCCGTTGCTGAAGTTAATTATCTCGCCTCCGGCCACCATGGCCTTGGTGAGGTCGGCGGTCTCCCTCATGTTCATGCCGTTGATGTAGAGGGACGTGACGTACGCCGACAGCTCGATGTTGGACAGCGCCCGGGAGGATATGTCAGCGATTATGGTGGTTATCTCCTCGGTGGTCAGCTCCTGCCCGTTCATCTTCTTCTTGATGAACTCCACAGATTCCGGCTTGCTGGCCGCGGTCACCTCCACCAGATCCCCGTCCTTGGAATCCAGGGTCTGCTGCGAGGAGCCGAGCAGGCCTATCTCCCCCTTCTTGATCACGGTATCGCTGGTGGTCACGATGGCCACGGTGACCTTGCCGTTGAGGGAGAGCTTTACACGGTCCTTCTCCCTCAAACCAAGTTCTGCGCAGTCGAAGTCATGCAGGAGCGCGGTCACCTCGCCGGTGTCCACGTCGACATACTTCGCCTTGAGCTTCATGCCAATCCCCACTTCTTGATGGCCTCGGCAAGCTCCGCATGGTCCTTGGCGTACACATCCAGCGGAACGCCGGCCGCCGCCGCGTCCACCGCCTGTACCATGGCCCTGGCGCCGCCGCGCACTCCGCCGGGGTGCCCGGAAACCCCTCCGCCGGCCTGGATCTGCAGTTCCTTTCCGGCGATCTCCACGAACCTGCCGATCATTCCAGGGTGCACGCCGCCGGAGGCGACGGGCATGACCCTCTTGTACGGAAGCTCATTGGTCAGGCACATATCACGGTTGGCCAGGTCCTCGTGCGCCGCGCCCTTCATCTTGCCCACTCCGAACGTACCGACGTGTAGCGCATCGCCCCCCACCATCCTGGACAGGGTGGCGAACACCTTCATGTTGATGCCATGGTCCAGGTTGCGCGTCATCGCCCCATGCATGGTGCGGTGCACGTGGATCGGCAGCTTGATGGACGGGTCCTCGGCCAGGACCTGTATGGCCCCGAAGCCGCAGGTCAGCACGTCTACCATCAGCTCGGTGGCTCCCAGCTCCTGCGCCCTTTCCGCAACCTCCAGGACCTGGTGCCCGTTGGTGCTGACGTTTATCGCATGCATCATCACGTGGCCGGTCTCGCTCTTGACCCGGTCGATCGCTTCCGCGATCGCCACCACCCTGTCCTCAAGGGGGCAGAACTTCTGGTTGCTCAGCGTCTCATCGTCCTTGCCGTTGGTCAGGCCGCCCATTCCCGCCTCGTACACGTAATCGGCGGTCTCCTTGGGCGAAAGCCCGATCTTCGGCTTCACGATGGTGCCGACCAGCGGTTTGCTCGGTCGCTTCAGTATGGAGCGCATTCCGTCTATGCCGAACTTGGGGCCCTTGAACTCCTTCAGGATGCACTTCGGGAACGTAACGTCCTCCAGCCGCACGGCGTGCAACGCCTCCAGGCCGAACAGGTTGCCGGCTATGATGCTCAGGATCTGCGGAACGCCTCCGATGTCCAGGGAGAAGTCCTCCACCGGGTAGGCGATGGTGGCCACGTTCCCCTCTATCCTGGTGACCTTTCCGCTCCTCTTCAGGAAATTGTCCTCCTTGAGGGTGGACAGCTTGGTCCAGGTCCCGGTGGACTGCTCGGTGGCGATGGCCGCCGCGGCGGTGGTCATCTTCAGGTCGGTGCCGACCTTGTACTTGCATATGACGTGCCTGTCGATGTCGACCGGCTCGTCCAGATGTAGGTATCTCTCCTCGTATTCCATAATATCAGTCCTCGTTGAACATGAACTCGTGACCAAGCTCCCTGACGATCACCTGGTAGGCCGCGTAGGGCGGGACCACCCCTATCTCGGTGATGATGGCGTCGATGTACTCCGGCGGGGTGGCGTCGAACACCGGGTTGAAGACCTTGACCTCCGGAGGGACCTCGCCAGGCTTTATGACCTCGGTGGCGTCGCGCTCCTCGATCTTCACCATCTCCCCGTAGATCGTGCGCGGCGAGAACTTGAAGGTCTCCGCGCAAACGTTGAACGAAACTCGGGCCTCATGGGCCGCCAGGGCCACCTGGGACGTGCCGATCTTGTTGATCAGCGCTCCGTTCGAAGCGATGGTGTCCGCGCCGACCAGGACCAGGTCCAGGTCCTTCATCACGTAGCGCACGGCGGAGTCAATGATCATGGTGCACGGGATTCCCAGCTTCGCCAGGTCGTTGGCGGTGAGCACCCCCTGCCTCCACGGGCGGGATTCCGTGCAATAAGCCTCGAAGCGCTTGCCCTGCGCCCACGCTTCAGCCATGACCGATATCGCGGCCTTGCTGTTGCAGTGCGTCAGGACCCTGTCCCCGTCCTTTATGCGGTTCGCCCCCAGCTTCCCGATGGTCTTCAGGGCGTTCTTGGACCGCTTGACGAAATGGTCGGCGTTCTTGATGACCGTGCTGCGGTATTCGTCAGCGGAGGTCAGCCTCGAGGTGTCCTTGAAGACGTACTGCACCCCGTTCCAGAGCGATATGGCCGTGGGTCTCGAGGCGATCAGGACGTCCCGGGAGCGTTCCACCTTCGCCCTAAGCTCCCCGAGGTCCTTCCCCTGGTAGGCCTCCGCCTCCTCCCTGATGGCAAGGGCGGCTCTCCTGGCTATCTCCGCGGCGCCCCTGATCTCCATGGAGCGAATTCGCTCCGCCACATCCTCGGCCGACATCCCGTAAGTATCGTTACTACACCTTGATAAACGTTCCTCGCCCAGCTTCAGAGGTTCAGGCGTTTCCGGAGGGCGTCCCAGGGCAGGGCGTTGAGGACCAGCTCCGGCGGGACCCAGCCCCGCTTGGCCGTCGCCACCCCGTAGATCATGTGGTCCAGCTGGCGGACGTTGTGGGCGTCCGTATCGATGCTGATCATTACCCCCCTTTCCCTGGCCATGGCGCAATGCAGGTCGTCAAGGTCCAGCCTCTCCGGGAAGGCGTTCACCTCCAAGGCCACGCCATTGTCCTTCGCGGCCTGCATGACCTTTTCCATGTCGAAGGAGAAGCCCTCCCTCTCCCCGATTATTCTGCCGGTTGGGTGGGCCAATATGTCCACGCTCTCGTTCGACAGGGCGGCCAGCAATCTTTCGGTCATCTCCGCCGGGGTCATCTTGAACCGGGAGTGGACGGCGGCCACCACGATATCCAGGTCCTCCAGCAGTTTGGGCGGATAGTCGAGGCCGCCCTTCTCGTCGATCTCCACCTCGCTGCCGGCGAGCAGGCGCAGGCCCGGATGAGCCTCGTTGACCGTGCGCACATGCTCCATGCTTTCCAGCAGCCTTTCAGCGCTCAGCCCGTTGCCGATGGTAAGCGAGCGGCTGTGGTCGGTGATCGCCAAATATTCGTACCCGCGGGCCTCCGCCGCTCTGGCCATGGCCTCCACCGAATCGACGCCATCGCTTGCTTCGGAATGGGTGTGCAGGTCGCCGCAGATGTCCGACAGCGCGATCGCCCGCGGGACCTCCCCCTTCCTGGCCAGTTCCACCTCTCCCCGGTCCTCGCGCATCTCGGGGGGCATCCACTGCATGCCCAGCGCCTCGTACACCCCTTCCTCCGTCTCCCCCTCCACCCTCTCGCCGTCGGAGAGACGGAACACGCCATACTCGTTCACCTTGTACCCCAGTTCGTTGGCCAGGGTCCTCATCTTCACGTTATGCTCCTTGGAGCCGGTGAAGTACTGCAGCGCGGCGCCGAACGAGGACGGGCGCACCACCCGCATATCCACCTGCACCCCGTCCTGCAGGCGCATGGAGGTCTTCGTCTCGCCCCTCAGCATGACCTCGGCCTTATGTGGATAGGAGGCGAAGGCGTCCATGGCCTTGGACGGCTCTGAGCTGCCGACGAGGATGTCGATGTCCCCTATGGTCTCCTTCATGCGGCGCAGGCTTCCTCCCAGGCTCACCAGCTCGAAGCCGCTGTTGCGCATGTGGTCCTCCAGGGCCTTGCCCCGGGGGTAGGCGTAGCCAAGAAGCATGCGCCCCTGGCGCGATTCCAGATAGCGGATCCCCTTCAGGATGTTCTCCTCAGTCCTTTCGCCAAACCCCTTCAGCATCCTGATGCGGTGCTGCTCCGCCGCGGCCTTCAGGTCCTGAAGGTCGGTCACCTTCAGCTCCTTGTACAGCCTCCCGGCAGTTCTCGGTCCCACCTCCGGCACCTGCATGACCTGCAGCAGACCGGCAGGGAACTCGTTGCGCAGATCGTTAAGGTACTGCAGCTCGCCGGTGCGCAATATCTCTACTATCTTGTCATGGATGGCCTTGCCGACCCCGGGCACCTGGTCGAGGTGTCCCCGGACATATAGGTCCTTGATGTCCTCGGTCAGCGAGGAAATCTCCTTGGCCACCCGCCGGTACGCCCTCACCTGGAAGAAAGTGTCCTCCTTCAGCTCCAGGAGGTCGGCCACCTCCTCCAATATGGAGGCCACCCTGACGTTGTTCTCCACCTGCTCCCTCAGTCCTCTTTCTTGCAGACCCAGCGGCACTCCTTGTCGCCGGCGGACATCTTGTGGGTCTGGCACCACCCGTACTCCGGGTTTATCACCTCGCAGAAGCCGTCGACGAACCTGCCGAACAGCGAGCAAAGCTCCGGAGGCTGGTTGGCGAACGGGCAGTGCTTGGCCACCTTGACCACGGCGATCTCGCTCTTCTCGACGATCTCGCCGCGGACCCCCAGCGCACCCTCCCACAGGTCGATGAGCGATGATATGGCTATCCCATCACGGTCCACTATCTCATGCTCCTCCAGAGCCCTCACGGCGGCCTTCTTTCCGCCGGTCCTCATTATCGGCCCCATCATCTCCAGGGTTTTCTTCGAACCGTGCGTCCTTACCATCTCGGACACGGCCGATGACAGGAAGTCATGCAGGATCTTCCTCATCTCCGGTGAGTTGCTGCTCATGACCACCGCCTTCACCACGGTGCTCCACCAAATGGTGATGGCCTCCTTGGCCATGTTCTCCATCTCCTCGCTGGTCAGATTGTTGTCCTTGTCCGGCATAGCTGTACCGCCTGGGGCTGCCCCGTTCCCTGTTCTCATTATCTGCGTTCAGCCTAGGTATAGTTTTTCCCGTCGTGGTCCAGGAATATTTCCGCGGCAGCCCGCGCCCTGTCCACACCGGTCGGGGGCGATGGCCTGCCCTGCCGGTCACGGCATCTGGACCGAGCCATGGTCACCGGGAATGGGGCAGATCGGAGATCGTCCTCCGGGGTGCGAACGTTGATATACGTTGCCCCGAATTTTAATCACCACGGTGGGAAATGTTCGAGGGTAGCGTCATGTTCGTCGGCAAGAAGCCGATCATGAACTATGTGCTGACCGCGCTCCCCAAGATGGAGGAGCTGGGAGGGCTCACGGTCCGCGCCCGGGGGATGTCCATAAGCAAGGCGGTGGATGTCGCCCTGATCTTGCAGGACCGTTACGTCAAGGAATGCCATATCGATGGGATCGACATCCGCACCGAGGTCCTGGACGGTGAGAACGGGGAGAAGGTCAAGGTATCCTCGATAGAGATCCGCCTGAGCTCCCCGGCCGCCGCCAAGTGACGGAGGGGCGTCCCGAGGGCGCACCAAAAGCGTCATTATCCCTGGGCTGCCTTTATCCCTCCGGGGCACGGACCCAGGACATACAAATGAACGAGGCCAACGTCATCTACATCGGCCAGAAACCGATCATGAACTACGTGCTGGCGGCCGGAAAGAGGCTGGCCGATGGCGGTTCAAGCGTGCTTGTACAGGCTCGGGGGAGGTCCATCAGCAAGGCGGTGGATGTGGCGCTGATAGCGGTGGACCGCTCCAAGGGCGAGTTAACGATGGGGGAGATAGGAATAAGCACCGAGACCCTCCCCGGGGCGGACGGAAGCCCTCTGAATGTATCGTGCATAAAGATCGTCCTGAGGAGGCCCTAGGACATCTCGTTGATGAGGAGGTTCACCTCGCTCTCCGGCAGGTTCTTCGGCTCGTAGGGGAGGATAAGCAGCGATCGGGCCTGATAGACATCATCCTTCAGCTTCTGCGCTATCTTGAGGAAGGAACGGAAGTCGGTGTTGGTGATTATATAGGTCATCCCATCCAGCAGGATCACCGACGGCCTTCCCTTGTTCTTGGCAAGGAAGTTGCGGATGACCGTCTGCATCTTCGCCGTCTCCGTGGGCAGCAGGTATTCCTCGCGGTCCTGGTCGCCGGCCATGGGGTCCGCCTTGGTCAGCCAGAGGACCGTGCATTCCCTGCCCACGAACTGCTTCACGTCCTTGGGGCATGTGCGGGAGATGCACAATCCATCCCAGCCTGCCCTGACCAGGTCCCGGAAGTCGGCCATGGCCTGCTGGTTCCCCTCCCCTTTCACGAGCAAGGTCTTGCCAGGGGCAGCATCCTGTTCCGGTTCGGCGGAAGCATCGTCCTTGGGGTCCAGGCTGGCGCCCAGGGCGCGTTCCAGCTCCCCCTTCTTCGTCGCCCTCTTCTTGGGAATGGAGATACGCTGGTTCTTGGCCAGTATCTGGATCTCCGTACTGGTGTAGCTCTTGCGGCAGGTCATGGCGATAAGCTCCTCCAAGGCCTCCCGCATGCCCTCCTCGTAACCTTTCAGGTACCCCTCGGCATACTCTCTGTTCAACCCATCCCTCGCCTGATAAAGAATGGCGCCGGTGGCATAACTAACTAGCGGCGGCGAATGATTTAATGGGGAGCGATGAATTGAAGGTCCATGCCTTCCCGTCCCCGCTTCCGCGGCATCAAGAAGACACCGAAGAACATGGAGAGGGAGATGCTGGCCACCTCGCAGAGGCTGGCGGACGATCCCTCGTTGGTCATCCCCAGACTGCTGGAGGAGGTCCGCAAGTCTCCCTTCGCCTATCTTGAAAAGCATCTGTCCAAGGTCCAGGACCATCGCGACGACGCCGAGAAGCTGATAAGGCTGGCAGGCAAAGGCGACCAGTTCGTCCGGGCCTACGCGGCGGCCATCTCGCTCTCCGCCTCCGGGAAGCTGCCCTACCTGACCACCGCCAATCTTCCGGTCGGCCCAGTCTCCTTCGCCATGCGCGGCACGGTGGACAGGGAGAAGCTGATCGGGCTGCAGCACTTCGACGACCCGGACCTACGTCTCCTGGCGTATTGGGACATGGCAAGGGAGGACCGCCTGCACATATACTCCACGGAGAACGGCCTCTACGCCTCGGTGTCCGGACCCAAGGCACCCGAAGTATATGTCAGGGAGATGATGGACAACCTGCCCTACCGGACCAGCGATGGCGATTGCGGGCATGACCGCCCGGCGGTGCGCATAAGATGGTCATCGGCAGGCAAGGAGGTCCGGGTTTGCGCGGAGTGCGCCTCCGACGTCAACACCGCCCAGCACCTCATGGCCCGGGTGGCCGCTCCCGATCCCTACGACGATCTCAAGGTGAGCGTGGAGCACCGCTACGGCGGCGGCCGTCCGGAGTGCCATGGCGAGTTCTCCACTCCCGCATCCCTGGTCAAGAGATACCTCGATGGGGACCTGGACGATGCCGGCCTCATCACCGAGCATATCAGGGCCAAGGGGGAGTGGATGCGCTCCCGCGGCCAGGTGTACATCATCGGACAGGAATGCTACGGACGGGACGGAGAGGCCTTCCTTGACTCCCTCAAGGGCAGCGACTCTGAGAAGGCCGCCCTTAGGGCGGTGCTCGCCCTGAACGTTCCCATAGTGTCGGACCAGAACCAGGCCGGAAAGGTGATCGGCGAGCTGTGGGGCTCCCACGCCCAGGCGATGCTGGCCGCCGTTTCCGACAAGGACACGGCAGAGGCCGTCCTGGCCATGAAGGACCTCACCCCCGGCCAGATGCTGGCCGAGGCGGTCAGGCTGGTGAAGGAGAGGGAGGTCCTGCAGAGCTTCCCCCGTTACACGCAGCTCGGTCCCGTCGGGCAGCTGGCCGACGGCCTGGCCCGCGCCTTCCGCACCGGTGGCGCGGCCACCATGCTCCGTTCGGTGGAAAGGACGGAGAAGGTCCACCTGCGCCGGGCAATATGCTACGCCTTCCTGGAGGCGGTCGGAGAAGCGCAGGCCCGCAAATGGCAGTTCAGCAGGGAGGAGAGGGAGTCGGGGGAGCACCTGGCGCCCCTGGCCTTGGAGATGACCAGGGCGGGAGGGGAAGAGTACCACCAGGCGCTGCAGCGGCTGCTTCAGGAGTCCGGTTCCGGGGAGACGGCGGTCAGAGCGCCCTGACGTCGACCACCATGTGGGAGATGGAGGGGGCGTAGGCCTTTACCTCCCTTATCCCCAGCACCTCGAACGGCCTTCCGCCGCTGCCCTCCCTCAGGTTGGCCATCGGCCCTTCCGGTATCCGGTCTATCGAGAAGGTGTCCTGGTAGTGGATCACTCCGCCCTTCTTCACCAGGGAGAAGGCCTTGGGCAGGAACTGCCAGGTGACGTTCACGTAGCCCATCACCACCCGGTCGGCGAATCCCTCCCCGGGCAGGTCGCGGTTGTCCCCCTCGAAGACGGCGACCCTGTCAACCACACGGTTCAGCTCGATGTTCCTGCGCAGGAACCTCACCGCCTCCGGATTGATCTCGCAGGCGATGACCCGGTCCGCCCTGGCCTTGGCCGCCAATGGCATGGTGAAGTAGCCGATGCCGGCGAACATGTCAACGACCGTCTCCCCCCGGCAATCCAGCGAGGCCATTCGCAGCTTCTCGTCGAAGTTGCCGGAGGAGAACATGACCTTGGCCGGGTCCAGCCGGTACAGTATCCCGGACTCCGAATGAGTGGTCTCCGTCTCCGTACCGTACAGCAGCTCCACATCAGGACGGCGCTCCACGCCCTGGATGATCCCCCTTTCCAGGAGCACCGTCCTGGCCTTCAGTACCTGGGCGTAGGCCCGGGCGATGTCTGTCCGATGGGGAAGCAGCGGCCCCGGCAGGCGCAGGATGAGCACATGGCCCAGTCTTTCATACTTGCCAGGCAGGAGCGCCTTCAGCCCTTCCGGGAGGTCCAGCCTCTCGGCGATCCTCTCCAGCGGCGGCCGATGGCGGTCCTGGGGAAGCAGCTCCGCATCCACCACCGGATGCTCGGGGAACGGGTTGTCGCCCTTCAGGGGGAGCAGGACCAGGTCACCCCTCCTCCCCGGCCGCCATTCCAGGTCCAGCTGCCGAAGGCGGTTGAGCCTGTCCTTCACGCCGTCAGCATCATCCTTGGGAACGGCCAACGCTCTCACGCCTCACCTCCACAGAAGCCGGAATATGAGGAGGGGGGCGATCGTCAGCAGCGAGGGGCAGGCCCTGAGCAGCCCGGGCGCGATGGCGGTGGGAAAATCAATGTCCCCGGTGGCCAGCACCGCCTTGGCCTTCTCCCGGTCCAGCCGGGCTCCGGCCCTGTCCAGGTCGCGGTCGCACATGTGGACGAACGCCTTCCGCACCCTGTAGGAATTGCGAAGCTCCCTGCCGAAGGCCGATCCCCATCTGTCCTGGTAGGCGGACAGCCGCCTCTCCGAGAGGTCGCCTGAACGGAAAGCCTCCAGGAACGTCCCCGCCGCCAGCCTGCCGGCGGTCATGCCGGTGAAGAGGCCGCCGCCGCTGATGGGCTTGGCCATGCCGGCGGCGTCGCCGGCCACCAGCAGCCTGTCTCCGTACGTGCGTTCGATGTGGCCGAGGGGGATCGCCCCCGAGTAGGTCCTCACCCGCTCCGCCCCGGACCATCCCTGGGCGGAGAGGAGCCTGGAGAGATGCTCCTGCGGCGTACCTCTGTCCCGGGACACGCACAGGCCGACTCGGGTGAGGTCCCCGCAGGGGATGGCCCAGGCGAAAAAGCCCGGCGCCACTGCGTTGCCGAGGAACACCTGCACCTTCCGCTGGTCCTCCGCTCTAAGGCGAAGATCGACCTCCAGTCCGCGCACCAGGTCCCTGGCCGGCCCCAGTCCGAGGGAGCGGGCGACGCTGGAGCGGTAGCCGTCGGCGGCCAGCAAAGCGCGGCATTCCAGGTCTCCCCCGGCGGTGCGCGCCAGTATCCCGTCGGTCGCCCTGACCGCCCCCTCGACCTTCCTTCCGGTCAGCACCTCCGCCCCGGCCTTCTCAGCGCGCAGCGCGCAGCGCCGGTCGAACTCGCCCCGGTCGACCACCACCGCCTTCACTTCGTTCCCCTGCAGCTCGATGACCCGCCCGCCGGGGAAGTGGATGTAAGCGCCATCGATGGAGTTCAGGACGGCGTCCGAGGCGGAGGCCATATCCACGACCCTGGGGGTGACCAGGCCGGCGCATTGCATGGGCTCCCCTATGCGGGGATGCTCCTCCACGACCACCACGTCCAGTTCGCCGGCCATATCCGCGGCGGCGATGCATCCCGCCGGACCTCCGCCGGCCACCAGCACGTCGCACTTCATCCGGTCACCGTCCGCGGCGGTCTTCGCATGGTCATCGCCCGATGAGAACAAGGTTCAGGAAGGGGTTTGGCCGGGCATCTACTGCTTGGAGACCTTCTCCCAGTCCTTCAGGAAGCGCTCTATGCCGATATCGGTCAGAGGGTGCTTGAACATCTTCTTGAGCACGTCGAAGGGTATGGTCGCGATGTGTGCGCCCATGCGGGCGGCGTCCGCCACGTGGATGGGGTCCCTGACGCTGGCCACGATGACCTCGGTGTCGAAGTCATAGTTGTCCAGGATGTCCATGATGTCGGATATGAGCGCCATGCCGTCCTGACCCACGTCGTCCAGCCTTCCCACGAAGGGGGAGACGTAGCGGGCGCCGGCCTTGGCCGCCAGAAGCGCCTGGTTGGCCGAGAAGATGAGCGTCATGTTTACCGCCACCCCCTCGTTGGAGAGCAGCTTGGTCGCCTTGAGGCCCTCCTCGGTCATGGGGACCTTGATGACGATGTTATCGTTCACCGCGGCCAGCTTCATGCCTTCAGCGAACATCCCGTCCGCCTTGAGGCTGATGACCTCCACGCTGATCGGTCCGTCGACCACCTCGCATATCTCGCTGACGATGGTGGCGAAGTCCTTCTTCTCCTTGGCGATGAGGCTGGGATTGGTGGTCACCCCGTCCAGGATGCCCCAGGAGTTGACCTCTTTGATCTGCTCTATGTTTGCGGTGTCGATGAATATCTTCATTTCTTCCTCTCCGTGACCTTGATGGCGGCGGCTATAACTTCCTTTTCGCTGAGGCCGTACTCCCTCATCAGCTCATCGCTCTCCCCCGACTGCCCGAACTCGTCCTTCATGCCCACCATCTCCATGGGCGTGGGGCGTCTTTCCGCCAGAGCCGCGGCGACCAGCGTGCCGACCCCGGAGACGACGTTATGCTCCTCGGCGGTGACCAGACAGCCGCATTCCCGGGCGGCCTTCTCCAGCGCTTCAACGTCCAGGGGCTTGACGGTGCTCAGATCGATGACCCGGACGCTGATGCCCTTGGCCTTGAGCGCGTCGGCGGCCAAAAGACACGGCGCGACCATCTGCCCGACGCCGACCAGCGCCACATCGTTGCCGTCCCTCAATATGCTGGCCTTGCCGATCCTGAACTCATCCTCCTTGGAGGTGATGATCGGTACGTCGCTCCTTCCCATCCTCACATAGGCCGGACCGTTATGATCGGCCACTGCCAGGACCGCCCTGTAGGTCTCCGGCCCGTCAGCCGGGACGATCACCGTCATGTTGGGGATGGCATTCATAAGGGCGATGTCCTCCATGGTCTGGTGCGACGCCCCGTCCCCGCCGACGGTGATCCCCGCATGCGATGCCACTATCTTCACGTTCAGGTTCGGATAGGCTATCGATTGCCTCACCTGGTCGTATGCCCGTCCCGTGGCGAACACAGCGAACGTGGAGGCGAACACGGTCATTCCTCCGACCGCCAGGCCGGCCGCGGTGCCCATCATGTTCTGCTCGGCGATTCCGCAATTGAAGAAGCGGTCCGGATAAGCGTTCTTGAACTCCACGGTGCGCGTGGAGCCGGAGAGGTCAGCGTCCAGCACCACCAGGTCCTTGCGCCTCTTCCCCAGTTCCACCAGCGCCTTGCCGTAGTTCTTGCGCTGCGATTCCATGGCCCAGCTCATGCCGATCCCCCCAGCTCGCGCATGGCCTGCTCATACTCCTTGTCGTTGGGGGCCTTGCCGTGGAATCCCACATTGTTCTCCATGAATGAAACGCCCTTTCCCTTGACGGTCCGGGCGATGATGACGGTGGGGCCGCCCTTGTGCCCCTTGGCCTCGTCCAATGTCTCCAGCACCTGCCACATGTCATTGCCGTCCATGAACAGCACGTTCCAGCCGAAGGCCTTCCACTTGTCCCCCAGCGGCTCCAGGGCCATGACGTCCTCCGTCCGGCCATCGATCTGCAGGCCGTTGCGGTCCACAATGGCGATCACGTTCTCCAGACGATTGTGCGAGGCGAACATGGCCGCCTCCCATATCTGCCCCTCGGCCATCTCTCCGTCGCCGCAGAGGCAGTAGACCTTCCTCTCAATCCCCTGAAGGCGCAGGGCGAGCGCCAGGCCGTTCGCCACGCTGAGGCCCTGTCCGAGGGAGCCAGTCGACATCTCCACTCCCGGCGTCTTCACCCGGGACGGATGGCCCTGCAGGCGGGAATGAAGCTTGCGCAGGGTGATCAGCTCATCCACCGGGAAGTAGCCGCTCTCGGCCAGGGCAGCGTAGTAGATGGGGGCGGCATGTCCCTTGGACATTATGAAATGGTCACGGTCCTGATCGTCCTTTCTCTCCGGGGAGTGGTACATGACCCTGAAGAAAAGGGCGGTCATGATGTCGGCGGAGGAGAGCGATCCGCCCGGGTGTCCGGAACCCGCGGCGTGGATCATCCTGATGACATGGCGGCGCAACAGTTGGGCCTTGGCTTCCAGCGCAAGGACGGCATTCTGGTCGGAAGGGTTCAAAGCGGTTCACCTGAATGGGATGGGAGGTACCACATTAACCGAACGTTACTTAAGAGTATTTTGGTAGCACCAGCCGACCCGGGTGGCAAGGTAAGGGGTTTGGAAGTGGTTTTTATTAAGGAGGGCTCATCATCATCGGGGCCGGGAAATGGCCGAACGCCCCTTGTCGGTCAGACGGTAGGCGGTAGGGCTGGCGCAGGAGGCGGAACCCCGGCAGCCGTGGCAGTCTCTGCCGCAGGCCGGTACATCGTTCCCCACCGATTCCACCAGTCCCATGCCGATCATGGTCTCCAGGCGGCTTACCAGGGCCTCCCTGCTCAAGCCTGCGCGCTTGGCCAACCGGTCCAGGGTGCAGGGGTCGCGCTCCATCATCTCCATGACCGAACGGAGAGAGGAGGCCCCGGATATCGACGATCTCATCATCATGCCCTCATGCCCCCGCACGGCTGAGCCTGCCCAGGGACAGCCGCTTCCTCCATGCCAGTCCGCCCGCGGCGGCCATCAGGCCGAGGTAAATGCCCGGCCTGATGCCCTCTCCCAGCGTCCATCCCTCGACGTGCTCCGTTCCGAACACCAGGAGGCTGAGCAGGTCGGCCCCCATCAGGACGAGGTATATGGCCAGGAACATCAGGCCCAGGGCCATGCCCACCAGGACGAACGCTGAGCGCCCCTCCTTCTCCGTCCAGGCGAAAGCGAGCACGGCGCCGATGACCAGCAGCACAGCCCCGTCCATCACGCTTCCCTTCACGTACAGCGTATCCAGCCATTCTCCATTCAGGCCGATGCCGCCCATCACCTCCAATGCCCCGAACACCAGGTATCCTAACGCCAGCGCGGTGCCGAAGGCCATCAATCCTCTGTCATCGTCTTTCATGTCATCACCTCAACCGAACAGCGGTCCTCCCACCTGCCATATCAGCAGGGCTATCACGTATGCTATCACCATTCCGTACACTATCGAGAAGAGGGTCCATTTCCAGGACCTCGTCTCTCCCCAGATCACCCCGGCGGTGGCCACGCAGGGCATGTAGAGCAGGCTGAAGGTCATCAGGCCGAAGGCGTTGACCTGGTTCATGGAGCCGTCGGCCCGCAGGGCGTCGGTCAGGGCGCCCTCGCTCTCGCCTGTCCTGTACAAGGTCATCAGCCCGCCCACCACGATCTCCTTGGCCACGAAGCCGAACAGGAGGGCGACGGCTATGCGCCAGTCGAAGCCCAAAGGCTCCACCAGCGGCTCGATGACCTTGCCAATCGCCGCTATCCAGCTGCCCTCGCTTCCATACTCCACCCCGAAAGGCAACGACGCCAGGGCCCATATTGCCACCACGCCGAGCAGGATTATCGTGCCCGCCTTGCGGACATACATGTACGCGCGGTCCCAGGTGTGCACCCCCACCGACCGCACGGTCGGCAGCCGGTAAGGAGGAAGCTCCATGATGAATGCGGACGGCTCCCCCTTGAATGCCAGGGTGCGCAGCAGCTTGGCGGTGATTATGGCCACCGCGACCCCGATCGCATACATGACGAAGATGACCGTCCCAGCCATGTGGCTGAAGAAGGCCCCAGCGAACAGGATGTATATGGGCAGGCGCGCGCTGCAGGACATGAACGGCGTGGCCATTATGGTGATCAGACGGTCCTTGCGGTCCTCAATGGACCGGGTGGCCATTATGGCCGGGAGGTTGCACCCGAACCCCATCATGAGCGGGATGGCCGACTTGCCCTGCAGGCCAATTCGGTTCATCAGCCGGTCCATGAGGAAGGCCACCCTGGCCAGATAGCCGGAGTCCTCCAGCATGCCGAGTATCAGGAACATGATGATGATGTTGGGCAGGAATATCAGCACCGAGCCGACGCCGCCGATTATTCCATCGGCCAGCAGGGATGCCAGCCATTCCGGCCGGACATTTCCGGCCACCCATCCCCCGAGCTCGGCGAAGCCCATGTCGATCATGTCCATGAACGGGGCGGCGGCGGAGAAGGTGAGCTCGAAGGCTCCCCAAAGCAGGACGAAGAATATCGGCAGTCCCAGGTATCTGTGCACCAGCACCCGGTCCATCTTATCGGACACCGAGCGCTTGGGCTTGCACCTCCGGCAGCTGAGGGCGACCACTTCGTCTATGACCGCATAACGGTCATCGGCCAGGTCCATCTCCCCCTCCTCCCGGTCCATCTTCCCCAGGCACAGCTCCAGGTCCTTCCATATCGGTCGGCCGGAAAGGAGTTCCCGGACGTACGAATCGTTCTCGATCAGCCTGGTGGCCAGCCACCTGGACGGATATTTCGCCGATGCTTCCTGGTCGCGATCGATGATATCTCGCAGCTCTCCTATCCGGGATTCAAGCCTCCCATGGCCCAATCGGCGGTCGACCGGCGGTCCGTCGGTCGCGTCCACAAGGGCTTCCAGCAGCTCCTCCAGCCCCCTCCGTTCGGAGGCCACCGTCCTTACGGCCGATATGCCCAGAAACCGCTTGATGGCCTCCAGGTCTATGGAGTCGCCGCGTTCCTCGGCCACATCGGACATGTTCATTGCCAGCACCATGGGCTTTCCGAACTCCATCAGCTGCATGGTCAGGTACAGGTTGCGTTCCAGGTTCGAGGAGTCCACCACCTGGAGGACCACGTCCGGGTCTTCCTCGATGATGTACTTCGTGGCCACTTCCTCATCCTTGGCCGAGGCGATCAGGCTGTACGTTCCCGGAAGGTCCACTATCTCGATGTCCCGTCCCCGGTGGGACAGGTTCCCGCTCTTCCTTTCCACGGTCACGCCAGGCCAGTTGCCCACATGCTGTCGCGATCCGGTGAGCGCATTGAACAGCGAGCTCTTCCCCACGTTGGGGTTTCCGCACAGGGCGACCCTTATGGAGCGCTTCGCTTCCGCATCAGCCATCATCCTCTCCTCCTCCATCTCGCCCGATGGGATCCGCCGTGACCAGGACCATCTCGGCCTCCCGCTTTCTGAGGGACAGATAGTAGCCCTTCACGCTCAGTTCCAAGGGGTCTCCCATCGGAGCCTTTCTCACCACCTGCACGACCGTCCCGGGAACGAGCCCCATGGCCATGATGCGGCCGCGCAAGGATCCAGTGCCGCGGATCGAGGCCACACAGGCAGTCCCCCCGACCGGAACGTCGGTCAGGTTCAGTCTTTCCGATCTTTCATCGACAATCATTTAGGAACACCTAAAATTTAATTTTGGAATGAACAGTTTACTATTTAATAATTTAGGAATGCCTAAACTAATGAAATGATAAGGGGTCTGTTGAAAGCAGTGTGGCCAATCATCATGATGCTGGTAGTGGATCGAAGGCTCTGGAAAAGGATATAAGCGCACGCCGTGCTATCAAACAGCGATCGTTATGGCCGAGATCAAAGAGGCACTCCGGGGGATCCTTCTGGAGATATGGAAGATGGAATATTCCTATGAGGTCCTCCACCATGGGGATGCAGGCGACTATGCCGGTTCGGAAAAGATAAAAAAGATGATGGACCACCTCATCGAGGACTCCACCAGGCATCGCCGGATGGTCGGGGACATAATCAGGATGATCGGGGATGAGGAGCCGAACCTTTACGGCTACAAGAAGATCGACTTCAACTTCGACCGCGCTTCCAAATGCGAGGCGCTTCAGCAGATCATCTGGGTGGAAAAGAAGATGCTGGTTCTCTATGAGAACGCCCTTCAGCTGATCAGCGATAAGGAACATTACGATTTCCTTTCGGACGATGGACTCATCGAACTCCGAAAGAATCTGGATATGTTGAGGAGATGGGAGCAGGCCCATCAGAACCTGGCCGAGGAGACCCTGCGGATAGAATGCCGCTAGGCCTCTGGTCGGCCGATGAAATCCGGATCCCGTACCTTCCCTGCCGGCCTCGCCCGGACCGCGGCGGTCATGATCGGGATCGCCCGCAACCAATATTTGTCCGCAGATCATTCCGGCCATCATGGCCACGTTCGAGGTTCCCCTGGGCGGGAACGAGAGGTTGCGGGCGGTCGTGGACCGCATTGACCGCGACGAGGAGCTAAAAGCCCTCTGGAAGGCGTCCAACATCAATGCCATCGACCGGCTGGGCTACAGCGATCACGGCTCGATGCACGTACGTATCGTGGCCCGAAACGCCCTCAAGATGCTCCGGCTGTTGATGGAGGCGGGACATCAGCCGGGAGTGATGAAGAACTACGGGCTGACGAAGGAGGATGCGGAGGTGGTGGTCGTTCTTGCCTCAGCGATGCACGATATCGGTCTTTCTGTGCACCGGGAGAACCACGACGAGTTCTCCATAATGCTCTCCCCTCCGCTACTTCGAAGGATGCTCAGCGGCCTGTACGAGGAGCCGACGCTCACCTTCATGGTGGCCGAGACCCAGCACGCCATGATATCCCACCACGAGGGTTTCTTCCCCTACACCATCGAGGGGGGCGTGGTCCGGGTGGCCGATGCCCTGGACATGGAGAAGGGAAGGGCGCGCATCCCGTTCGCCAGCGGCAGTGTCAACATCCATTCGGTGAGCGCTTTGGCCATCGACAAGGTAAAGGTGGGCAAGGGCCACGACCGTCCCATCCTGATCGATATATTGATGAACAACTCGGCCGGGATATTCCAGGTGGACGAGCTGCTGAAGGAGAAGATCGCTCGCTCCGGGCTGCGGGACCTGATCACCGTAGAGGTGAAGGTGCCCGAGTCGGAGTGCGGGATCGTGAAGGGTTTGCGCCTCTAGTCGTTCTCGATGCGCGGGGCCAGCAGGTAACGGACGCTTCCCTTTCCACCGGCTATGTCAAAGTCCAGGCGGACCGGCAGATCGTTCCCCAGGTTGATGCTGACGTTCGTGCCGCTGGGAATCGCCTTGATGATAGTCGAGAAGTAGTCCATGGGGAAGAGCGAACGGATGCTCTCCGAGCACTGCAGGTCCACCAGCAGAGCCTTGGGCAGCTTCAGGCTGACCGAGTCGGTGTCACCGTCCGAGACCATCTCGAACCCCTCGGTGTTGGCGTTGAGCGCCACGTGGTCGGAGATGCTCTCGGCGGCCTTGATGCCCCGCTGCAGCTCGTCCACGGTGACGGTTATGCGGGCCGGAAGCGTAAGGTTGGGGACCTTGGGGTCGCTCATGCCTTCGGTGGAGACCAGGTTCATGCGGCGGGTGACGTTGCCTACCATGATGACCAGGCGTCCGCGCTCCTCGTCCTGGCGCATCTCTATGATGTCGCCGGACTTGGACAGACGAATGACCTCCTTCAGCTTCTCCAGGTCCAGGCCGAGGTCGGTCTCGGCGGCGGAGTACTGCTCGAAGGCGTCCTTGCCCAGGGTCAGATCGATCATGGCCACGTGGGCCGGGTCGACCGCCTTCAGCTGGATGCCGTTGTCGCCTATCTTGAACTTGGCCTCGTCAATGAGCGTGGAAACGACGTCGACGATCCCCTTGAGAATGTCGGATCTTAATTTGGCCTGAAACATCGGGTCCCCTTCTTTCCACAGTAAAGCCCTATCTAATTATAACTTTTCTGCAGATTGAAGGCTTTTCAGTACTCGCGCCAGGAGTGCCCGCAGGACACGCACCGGTAGATCTTGGTCTCCGGTTCGTCGGCCGCCCTGGTCTGACGCAGCACCCAGAAAGCTTCCTGGTGCCCGCATTTGGGGCAGTCGATCCTGGTGCGGGGCAGGGTGGGGGCGTTGCCGTCTATGACGGTCATCTCCTTCTCCTTTCCGCAGGTTGTGAAGCAGACCGGCTTGCCATCCTTGGCCACCTCGTGCTTGCACTCCGGGTTCCTGCACACGAACTTCCCATTGTCCGGCTTCATGATCTTGTGGCAGTTGGGACAGAACATTAGATTCTCGCCAAAGCACCACAAAAGCTAGGGCTATAAAAAATTATTCCGCGGACCTAGATGAACTTCCAATCGCCTGGCTTGAGATCCTTGCCCTTTCCAGGCCCTTTGGAGGACCTCTTGGCCAAGCCGGCGATGTTGCGCGGCACCTCCTCCTCCGGCTCCTCCCCTTCCTCATACCACTGCTCCCCTCGGCCGGCGTACTCCTGGACATACTCCTCGTCGCTGGCGGAGGTGAGGTCCTTGAGATCCCCGAAGCGGATGACCTTCTGCTCCGGCCTGGCCCTTGCCGGCCTGACTGATACCGGGCGTTTTCCCCGGGACGGCATTTCAGCGACGGGCTCCTCCCGCGCCGCCCTTTCGTTCCCGCCTACCACCACGGTCATGGAATTGCCTCCGTGCTTGGCCACGTAGCCCATCTCCCGCCTCGACTGCTCGGCCAGGATGCCGCCGATATAGGCGAAGGCGGCGGTGATTATGTATACGTCGGCCCGAACATCTGTGGTGATCTGGATGGTATCGATGAAGGAGGTGAGGTACAGCTCCACGAACGCTATATAGGGAGCGATGAGCGGGACGCCGTCCTTAACCAGTTCCAGGATATGAGAGGGCGTCCAGTCCACTCCGAACATCACCGTGGGTATGACGCCGTTGTCCACCAGGAGGGTGAGCAGGAAAACGATGATCAGAGGGACCAGGGCCGCCAGGACCCCTTTCCAGGGCTTTCCGGCACGGCGGCCGCTGACGAAGCCGGCCACCATCTGGCCGAAGACCGGAAGCCACCAGAGCAGGACGGTCAGGATCAACGAGTACTTCACGGCGCTCCAGAACGAGTAGGGAACCTGGAGGTCCCGGTATTTCTTGATCTCATCGTCCTCATAGACCTCGGAGAGGCGGTAGACCCCGCGGTCAATGAGAGTGTTGGTTATCTCATCGTCCGCTTCAGCGTTACGCCTGAATACCATCCCATCCCCTTCGGTCGGACATGTGTCCGACATCAACAATATGGCACGGTTACTATAAATCACTTATTCCGGGCGGCCGTCTGCCAGCATCATCGCGGGATATAGCCGCTGAGACCGTACGTGGCCAAGGCGCTCCTGGTGCTCTCCGGGGTCACCCGGTTGGGATGCGTGACATTTTGGAGTATCTCGTCCAACGGATATTCCAGAAACTCCGCCAGCAGCTTCAGGCGGGAAAGCGGGAAGGCCTGCTTCCCCTGCATTATCTGCACCACCCCCCACCCGGGATGCACCCGGGAGCGGTAGCCCATCCGCCGGCCCAGCTCGTTGACGGAACCGGCCTTCTCGATACCCATCTTTAATAGGTGGACCCTGAAGCCGGAGCTCAACCAGACCCGGTCGACATCGAGAAGACCCCTCGCCCGGTAGTTCACGGCGAGATCGCCCATGACTAACCATCGCACGCCTAGGTATAAATCATTTGAGTCTGTTGTTTCCGTCCTCTCAGATATGTGCTAGACCAAAAACGGTTTATATGCATTTGGAGTAGCCTGAACTTAGCAAATGCCAAGGTTCCGCCGGCCCATGGCCAACCTGGCGATGGGCGGGGCCCTATGATGCGGCCACCGGTCGGAACATCACTGTCCATATATCATAAAAGATAAGAGGTAACAAAATGAAAGTAAAGTTCTTAGGCGGCGCCGACCTGGTCGGCAAGCTGGGGATGCTGGTGGAGAACCAGGGCGCCAGCATAATGTTCGAGTACGGGATGCGGCTTGTGAAGAAGGAGATACCCCAGTTCCCCATGCCCGCCTCCGATGTCGACGGGGTGTTCATAACCCACTCCCACCTGGACCACAGCGGTGCCGTGCCGCTCCTGGTGAAGAACACCGACTGCGATGTGCACTGCAACGAGCTCACCATGGACATCGCGTCCCTGCTGTTCTTCGACTCCATCAAGATCGCCAAGGCCGAGGGCTACACCGATTTCCCATACAAGGACACGGACATCAAGCACACCTGGCAGAACTTCCACCCCTTCTACATCGGCGAGACCAGGTCCATCGCCGGGATGGAGATAGTGGCGCACAACGCCGGTCACATCCCAGGGGCGCAGATGTATGAGATGAAGGGTCACGAGACCACGCTGTTCACCGGCGACCTGCACACCGAGAACACCCGCCTGACGTCCGGGGCGAACCCGGTCAAGTGCGACAACCTGGTCATCGAGGCGACCTATGCTGGCAGGAACCATCCTCCGCGGCCGAAGAGCGAGGCTCTCCTGCAGCAGAGGGTGCGGGAGGTCGTGGAACGCGGCGGAACCGCCATAATCCCCTGCTTCGCCGTCGGGCGCATGCAGGAGGTCATGATGGTCCTGAAGGACCTGCCCTACGACATGTGGGTGGACGGCATGGGGAAAACCGTCAACAGCATGTATACCGATCACCAGGAGCATCCCTACCTGCGCAGCATGAGGGATTTCAAGTCCGCCAAGCGAAATTTCAATCCCGTGCGGACGTCCTCTGCCCGCGAGAAGGCGCGGCAGGGACAGGTCATAATCACCACCTCCGGAATGCTGGACGGCGGCCCGGTGCTTCACTACCTGACCGACCAGAAGGACAACGCCAAGAGCGCGGTCATGATGGTCGGATACCAGGCCGAGAACTCCAACGGACGCCTGCTGAAGGAGAAGGGGAAGGTGGAGGCGCAGGACGGCTCGCTCCTGACCATAAAGTGCGAGGTCATGACCTTCGACCTTTCCGCGCACGCCGACCACGACCAGCTGCTGAACTTCATCAAGGGATGCCAGCCGGAGAAGGTCGTGCTCATGCACTCCGACAGCCGCGAGGAGCTGGCCCAGGACCTGGAAGGGGACTATGAGGTCTTCATGCCAATGCCCGGGGTCGCCTTCGACCTCTGAGGGCATCCTTCATATGGCGGCAGGGGGATTCGTCAGCATGGACCTCATCGGCCTCTATCTGCAGGAGGACCTGGGGGAGGGGGACATCACCTCCCAGGCCCTGGTGGACGACCGTAAAGGCCACGCGGTCATCACCGCCGGGCAGGACGGCGTTCTGGCGGGCGTGGAGGAGGCCGTCGAGGTCTTCCGCCGAGTGGGCTGCACCTGCCAGGTGCTGGCCGCCGATGGCGAGCAGGTATCGTCGGGACAGAAGGTCCTGGAGATCTACGGCCCTCTCAAGGGGATGCTGGCCGGCGAACGCCTGGCCCTTAACTTCCTGATGCGCATGAGCGGGATCGCCACCCTGACCCGCCAGGTCGTGGCCTCGTGCCGAAAGGCCAATCCGAACGTGGTGGTCGCCGCCACCCGCAAGACCACCCCCGGCTTCCGCCGCTATGAGAAGAAGGCGGTCAGGATAGGCGGCGGGGACCCGCACCGCTTCGGCCTGGACGACGCGTTCCTGATAAAGGACAATCATCTGGCTGTCGTGGGAAGCGTCTTCCAGGCCGTGCGCAGGGCTCAGGCCTTCAGCTTCGGCAAGATGGTGGAGATCGAGGTGGAGGACCTGGAGGCGGCCAAGGAGGCGGCGAGGGCCTCGGCCGACATAATCATGCTGGACAACATGACGCCCGCAAAGGCCAAGGAATGCTATCTGGCAATAAAGGGCATCGATCAGCGCATCACCGTGGAGGTCTCCGGCGGCATAACGCCGAAGAACGCCAAGACCTACGCACATTACGCCGATGTGATCTCCATGGGGGCCTTGACGCACTCCGCCCCGGCAATGCACCTATCCATGCATATCCTGGATTGATCAGTACCTCACCGGCGGCCTCGTCCTGTTGAAGTCATCGGCGCAACGATAGGCGTCATAGATCTGCCAGATATAGATGATGAAGGAAACGATGCTGACCATCACGATCGCCGCGAACATCCCGGCGATGTCGACCTCCCAGGGGTCCATCATGATGAACAGCGGAAAGAACGACACCAAACTGAGCAGGCCGAGGACCACCAGTATGCCCACTCCTCGGCCGATCCTTCCGCAGTAGATCTGCCCCAATCCCGGTATGATGACCGAAAGGATGACCGCCAACAAGGCCTCCTTCTCATCCTTCCGATAGGTGTACGACACCGTTGCCTGGTTTCCCTGGCTGTAGCTCTGGAACCCCCCTCCCAAAGGAGCTCCGCAGCGGTCGCAGAACTGCGCTCCCTCTTTCGCTCCGTTCCCGCATCTGGAACAATAGGACGTCCGATCTCCCCCGGGCGCTCATTTCATTTCCAGCATAAAGATTTTTAGAAAGGATTTTATCGATAGGGCACGGTGGCCAAGGCATGGACTTCTCTAAGTACCGATGCCAGTTCTGCGGCCGGCCGGCTATGCAGTACGTCTTCGCCGCCTTCTGCTGCGATAGCGAGGACTGCGTGGACAAGGCCCGCGAGGAGAGGGGCGGTCCCGGCGGCCACATGAAGGCCAAGATGCATGGTGACATAGTCAACATCAAGGACGAATGAATCCTCCAGGGGATACCCTTAAAAACGACGAGCGATAATTCCAGACGGTCATGTTAGCCAGAATTGTCGGATTCGCCAAGACCTCGCTTCTGGACTGGGACGGGATGGTGGCCACCACCGTCTACCTGCAGGGCTGCAACCTGCGCTGCCCCTTCTGCCACAACCCCGACCTCATATCCGTTCCCGCCGAGGTTGAGGAAGCGCCCTGGGAGGTCCTGGAGGAATACCTGGCGGAGAACTCCGATTTCCTGGACGGCGTGGTCGTCACGGGAGGGGAGCCCACTTTGAACGAGGACCTTCCGGACCTGATCAGGAAGATCAGGAAAATGGGGCTCAAGGTCAAGCTTGACACCAATGGAACGAACCCGGATATGCTGCAGGACCTGCTGGAGGCCGGGATGCTCGACTGCGTGGCCATGGACCTCAAGGGACCGCTGGACCAGCAGTACTCCCAGGTCTGCGGGACCGAGGTGGACCTGGAGGCCATCAAGCGCTCCATCACGCTCATCATGACCTCCGGCATCGATTATGAGTTCCGCACCACCGTGGTTCCGCACTATCTCAGCCCTGGGGACATCGAGCGCATGGCATCGTTCATCGGCGGGGCCAGGAAGTACGCCCTCCAGCGTTTCAAGAACGACCGGACCTTAGACAAGCGCCTGAGTCAGATCGATCCCTACTCCGAGGCGCAGATGCTCGGTATGGCGGAGACGGCCCGGAAGTACGTCAAGAAGGTCATCGTGCGCGGCATCTGACGGACCCTTTAATAGCCTGTAATCCCATGAAACCCCGAAAGGCCTGGTGGCTAGGGGTCAGGGAGATGGAAGCGGGAGAGGGTCGGTTAAAGACGTACATCGAGGGTTTCGACAGGATTCTGGAAGGGGGGATACCGTCCGGGCACATCGTGCTGGTGGCCGGCACTCCCGGAACGATGAAGTCGTCCATATGCTACTATATGCTCTACAATCACGCGGTGGATTCCGGACGGACGTCCGTTTACGTGACTTTGGAGCAGAGCAGGGAGAGCCTGCTTCGCCAGATGGAGAAGATGGGCATGGGCATGGACAAGGTCGGGGATAATCTCAACGTGCTCGACCTCACGATAATCAGGAAGAAGCTCAAGGAGATCGCCGGAGGCACATCCTGGCTGCATGTTTTCAAGACCTACATAGCCAATCTCAAGCAGAACCTGAACTTCGACATCCTGGTCATCGACTCCATGGAGGTCCTGGAGACCATGGCCGAGATCCGGAACCGCCGCACGGACCTGTTCTACCTGTTCGAGTGGCTGCGGGACCTGGGGGTCACCGTCCTCCTCATTTCCGAGAGCTCGTCGGAACGGCTGATCGAGGGCAAGTTCGACGAGGGGTACCTCTCGGACGGGATCATCACCCTCAAGATGCAGCTGGTCCGAGACGTGGAGATGCAGCGGCGCATCAGGTGCGTCAAGATGAGGGAGACCAACCATGACCCGTCGTACTTCTCGCTTCTGTACAATGGAGGCCGGTTCCAGGTCACCAGGGTGATAAGCGAGTGATCTGATGCGTCTCCCACCCAGCAAGTTCGAGTGTCCCCGCTGCGGCTTCGGGGTGCGGCCCGGGGAGGAACAATGCGGCCGATGCGGCGAGGACCTCAAACCCAAGGCCACGCAGCCGGTGCAGGTGAACCTGGCGGCGGTGAAGTTCAACCGCGGCAAGGAAAGCGACGGCTCGTCGGTCCGCATACGCTCCATCGAGACAATTCACGTTGCCCGTCCGGACAGCGGACTGCAGATGCGGGAGGACGAGCTGGACAAGCGGGAGAGGGAACTTAAGGAAAGGGAGCGCCGCCTCAACGTCCTTTCCAACGAGATCGAGGAGCGCTCGAAGGCTGTCAAGGAAAGGAAGGACGACCAGCCAGGCGTGGACATGGACGAGGTCCGCCGCCGGCTCCGCGAGGAGCTGACCCGTCATTTCGAACCGGAGCTGGAGGCGCTGCAGGCCCAGCTGGATGAGAAGGAGGCGGAGCTGCAGGAGGCCCGGCTCAGGCTGCAGATGCTGGACGCGGGGCATCGGATGGAGGTGGTGGACGAGGCGGAACTGGCCCGAATCACCGAGGAGATATTCCGCGAGCTGCGTTCACAGGTCGGAGCCCCGCTCAAGGTGGAGGACCCCGGCGTTCTGCGCACCCACATCCCCCGGCTGGACGAGGTGCTGGGCGGCGGCATTCCGCAGGGGAGCGTGGTCCTTTTCAACGGCGCCCCAGGCACCATGAAGAGTACTCTCACGTATACGATCCTGCACCGGGCGGCGGTTAACGGGACGCCCGGGCTGTACCTGTCCGTCGAGCAGAGCAGACGCTCGATACTGAGGCAGATGGAACGCATGGGCATGCCCGAGGCGGCCTCGAAAGGACTGCTCAAGGTGATGGACATGCGTGAACTGCGCCGGGAGATGGCCGAGCACGAAGGTAACTGGCGCGAGCTCATCATGAACTATGTCCGAAAGGAGCAGGAGGCCACTGGCTTCAAGGCCTTCGTCCTGGACTCTCTGGAGTCCTTCAAGGCATTGACCGAGCACGGTTTCACCCGCCAGGACCTCAAGGACCTCTTTGATTGGTTCAAATCCCTGGGCATAACCGTACTGGTGATCTCCGAGAACATCTCCGAGGAGTATGACGAGGCGTCGCAGGGGGAGGCCTACCTTTCGGACGGCATAATGGAGCTGCTGATGCGGGAGATGACCGATTCCCGCGTACAACGCTGGGTGCGCTGCGTGAAGATGCGGGGGGCCAATACCGACAACCGCTATTACAGCATGTTCCACGATGGAAGCGAATTCAATCTGGCCCTGCCGTTGGCGAACCAACCCTTTTAAATTAAATCTTTAAAACGGTATTATATACCTGGTATCGCCATAAATCCCCGAGGGGATGGGCATAGGTGTAGAACGGGTCAGGACCTACATCCACAACTTCGATGATTACATCCAAGGTGGGGTCCCGAAGGGCCACGTCATTCTGATATCCGGCACGCCAGGGACCATGAAGTCATCGGTCTGCTACAGCATCCTGTACAACAATGCCAAGAACAACGGCATCCGCAGCATCTATATGACCCTGGAGCAGAGCAAGGAGAACCTCCTGCAGCAGATGGAGCTGATGGGAATGAACGACCCGGCGGTGCAGGAAAAGGTGTACGTTCTGGATCTGGCCACCATACGCAAGAACGTCACGGAGCTGATGGCCAAGGGCTCCTGGCTTCAGGTCTTCAAGATGTATGCGGAGACGATCAAGAAGGAGCAGGGCTTCGACCTGCTGGTACTTGATTCACTGGACGTGCTGGAGATGGCCGCCCAGATAAACACCGACAGGCGCAACGACCTGTTCTATCTGTTCATGTGGCTGAGGAACATCGGAGTGACCTCCTTCCTGATTGCCGAGACATCGGTGGACCACATCAACGGCGGACGCTTCGAGGAAGGCTACCTGGCCGATGGGGTCATCTCCCTAAAGCTGCAGAGCATAGGGGAGAGCGACGTGCAGCGGAGGATAAGGGCGGTCAAGCTGCGCTCCACCAACCACAAGACCGGTTACTTCTCCCTGATGTTCAGCGATGGGATGTTCCGGGCCACCCAGGTCATCAACGAGTGACGCGGGGTCGACCGCTAAACATTTTTATATCCAATTCCCGTTCGCATCGAATACCGAAGGGCTCATGGTCTAGCGGTTATGACGTCTGCTTCACACGCAGGAGGTCGCCGGTTCGAATCCGGCTGAGCCCACTCATTCTCTCATCCAGACAATTATCATCTAAATTCAATTCAAACGTTCTCAGCGTTCATAGCTGGCTCGGGCGGAAACATCGATTTGTATGCTTCATTGACCCTCGCGAACGCAGGTTCAGCCCTGGCGCGGCAATAGTACCGCTCCGTTGTCTGTGTCGATGCGTGCCTCATGCTCTGAGATACCT
>JAVBWG010000002.1:0-109463 GCA_036677555.1 Methanomassiliicoccales archaeon
ACCCTCTTCCGATGAAAGGACGATAATGATAGGTTTCCTCATCCAGCAGCTCTTCCGCACGACCTTCCGCGATGCGGAAGGTCTGCTGAACATGCTGAGCTGGTACTTCCGGATCAACCGCGTGCCCGATCATTCGGTGCTCTGCAGGGCGATGTCCAGCCAACGCTGGACATCGCTGTTGGAGCGGTTCTTCTCTTTCTTGATGGAACGTCTTCCGAGGAGAGATGCCATTATCGCTACCGATGCGACCGGCTACTCGGGTCGCAAGCGCGGATGGCGCGAGACGCCATACGCGCACCGACCGAACGAGGACTGGGTTAAGACGCACGCTGCCATCGAGGTAGACCGCTTCCTCGTTCTCAGCTACGAACTGACCGCCTCGAACGTGCATGACAGCCAGGTGTTCTCTGGCGTCTGGGAACGATTGCCGAAGAACATCACCCCCGTACGCAGCCTGGCCGATTCGGCCTACCACGGCGAGGAGTGCCTCGCCGCGGCCAGGCTGCACGGGGCGACGCCACTTCACAAGATCAAGAAGAACGCCAAGGGCCTGATGGAACATCGGGTCAACTACAATAAGCTGGTGTTCTTCGCCAAACAGTTCCCGCAGCGCTTCGCCGCCCTGACGGCGAAGCGCAATCATGCTGAAACTGTGTTCAGCATGATCGGCAATCTGTTCGGCTATCGTATCAGATGCCGGAAAAGTGACGCGAGGGAAAACGAGGTTCGATGCAAGCTCATAATGTTCAACCTGCATCAGCTGGCAGTGACCGGGCTAACCCGGTCACTATAATTATGCAACAAGGCCATATAAAATAAAAAAGGTTTTCAGAGCTCGAGGCCCTCGTCCCACCTCTTCTCCGGCTTGATGTCCAGCCAGGGCATCTCCAGGCGCTTGGGCGAAACCCTGATGTTGGGATCGATGGGGTTCGGGCCGAGCTGCCGGACCTTCTCGATGTAGCCGTTGACGGCGTTCACGTATCCGTCAACCTCCTCCGAATCGACGTAATCGATGCGGAAGCGGTCCGGATGGAAGCCCATCTGCTCCAGGTACTTGTGCAGCAGGGTCATCCTCTTCCTGGTGCGCAGGTTGCCTATCTCATAGTGGCAGCGACCGGGATGGCCGGCCAGAACCAGCACGCCGTCCGCACCTTTGGAGAGCGCCTTCAGCACCCATTCAGGATCGACCCGGGCGGAGCACATGGTGCGCAGAACGCAGAAGTGGGGGTCCATGGCCATGCGCTTCAGGCCGGCCACGTCCGCAGCGGTATAGGAGCACCAGTGGCAGGAGAACACAACCACCTTGGGGAAGCCCATCCTGCTGTCCTTCAGGAAGGTCTCTATCTGCGAGATCATCTGCAGGTTGGAGAAGCAGGTCTGGTCCAGAGCGGCTGTCGGACAGGCTGCCACGCAAGCTCCGCAGCCCTCGCAGGCGTTGATGTTGACGTTGGCCTTCTTGTGCCCGTTGTAATCCTTGTCCGGAGCCAGATGGATGGCGTTGAAGTTGCATACCGATTCGCAGATGCCGCACCCGGTACAGCGGAATTTGTTGACCTGAGATACGTTCGCCTTTTCCGTCACTGACTGGTTCTGCAAACGGTCATGGGACATGCGCAGCATGTCCTCCGCCTTGCTGGTGGCCGCCTCGCGGTCCTCGAAATGTATCCAGGCGCATTGCTCCCGGATGTTGCACATCTCCAGCATGCATCCCTTGCGGTCGGCCTCCTCCAGGGTCTGCTGGAACTCCTTGAGATAGAGCTTCGGCGAGCAGGCGGCGATGAGCACCCGGTCAATGCCATGTTCCTTGACGTCCCTGGTCATGCGCTCCCGCGCGGCCGGAGAGCAGGCGAAGTCCACGACGGCGGCGTGGGCCACCTTGGTCATGTTCCTCGCCGCTTCGAGCAGCTTGCCGGTGTCCAGGCTGTTCTCGATGCTGCCGCCGCAACGGCAGATGTATACGCCCATCCTCTGCGAACCCTTGCTCATCCGTTGATCCTCCAGACAGAACTTCGAGGGGAGAAAAGTCAAGCTCAATTGCTAAATAGGTTTCCCCGGAACCTTCGTAACCGCGAAGGCCCGGGTTTTGTTTTTTACAGATCAACGCAGCGCCGCTGGAAATAGGACCTGGGGTGCTCGCAGGACGGGCACTTCTCCGGCGGCTCCGTCCCCTCATGCTCATAACCACACTCCCGGCAGACCCATTTCGTGCTCTTCTTCTCCTTGAACACGGTGCCGGACTCGACCCAGGCCAGCAGCTTCTGGTACTTGGTCTCGTGATGCTTCTCCGCCCTTCCGATGGCGCGGAGCCTGGCCGCAATGTCCGCGTAGCCCTCCTTCTCGGCCACGTCGGCGAACTCCGGATACATGCAGGCCGTCTCGTGGTGCTCCCCGGCGATGGCCGCCTTCAGGTTATCAGCGGTGCAGCCCTGCACGGCGGGGAACTCGGCCTCGAACGTCAGCGCCTCGAAGTCCAGGCCTTCCTTCCTTTTCAGCGCCTGGATCATCTTCCAAAGGGAGCTGGCATGAGACCTCTCCTGCTCAGCGGTCTCCAGGAATATGGCGGAAATCTGTTCGTAGCCCTCGGCCTTGGCGGCCTTGGCGTACCAGGTGTAGCGGTTGCGTGCCTGGCTCTCTCCGATGAATGCCTTGGCCAGATTCTCGATGGTCTTTTTCATGATATCACTCGCCTGGAAATGGCCATTTCACGGATATTAGGGTTGCGTCACTATTGGCCGACGAAGGAAGGTCGCAGGGAAACGTTCAATTCATGGAAGAGCGATGGCCTAAGCCTGGCAGGTCCGCCGTGAGAGGAGCACATGAACGCTAATGCTAACTTTGATGACCTGAGCGCGGAGGAGCAGGCGCTCTACATCATCGACAACTATGCGGACATCTTCCTGGACAATCTGGGCCTGGGGCTCAATCGCCGTCGCATCCTCAGCATCATGTATGAGGCGAGGAAGCGCCTGATGAGGGACTGGAACTTCAGGGACCTGGTGAAGGTCCTGGCCTTCCTGCAGGAGACCTTCCATCAGGACCTGGAGGCGGACATCGCCATATTCGAGTTCCTAAGGCCGCTGGGGAGGGAGGAGGCTGAGACCACCGCCGCCCTGAAGGCGGAGCAGCACTTCGAGATGGGCAACTACCGGCTGGCGCTGGTATACTATCAGCTTCTTGAGGACGAGTCGGGCGAAGGGCCGGCGTCGGACAAGGTCCAGGAATGCCTGGCCCTCATAGACAAGTGATCACTCGCTCTCCCTCATCATCTCCAATCCCTTCCTCAGGCCGGTCATCGGCCTTCCCAGCTCCGATTCGGCCAGGTCGACCCCCAGGCAGGAACGGGAGGGCCTTTTGGCCAGCAGCGGCATCTCCCCGGTGGTGACCGCCTTTATGGGGGAATCGTCCAGACCGAATACCTCCGCCACCATCATTCCGATCTCGTAACGGCTCAGGCAGTCCGGGCCGCTGGTGTGGAATATGCCCTTCTGCCTTCCCAGACCCAGCTCCAGGATGTCCATGGCCGCGGACGGCGCATATGTCGGCGATACGAACTGGTCGTCGTACAGGCGTATCTGCTGCCCCTTACGCAGCGAATCGACGATCCAGGTCACGAAGTTGCTCCTCCGGTTGACGCGGTTCCAGCCGTATACCACGGAGACCCGGCAGACCAGGTTGTTGCGGCTGGCGTCCAGTGTCACCCGCTCGCCCTCCAGCTTGCTCTTGGCGTAGACGCTAAGCGGATCGGCCGGTTCGAACTCGTGGTACCGCGTTCCCTTCAGACCGTTGAACACGTAATCGGTGGATATGTGCACCAGCTTCGCCCCGGAGCTGCGGCATTCGGAGGCGACGTTGAACGCGCCCTCCATGTTGACCTTGTAGGCGGCATCGGGCTCCCGCTCGCACTGGTCCACATTGGTCATGGCCGCGCAGAGCACCACCAGCTCCGGACAGGCCGCCTCCAGCCCGCGGGAGACGGAATCGGGGTCGGTGATGTCCATGTGCATGGCCCCGGGGATGCCGTCCCTGACCGTGTTGTAGGTACCGGTCATGGCCAGACCCATCCCCGTACCGGCGTTCATCATGTGCTGCCCTAGAAGCCCTGAAGCGCCGACCACCAACACCCGGTGCATGAACAGCGATGGGAACGATTGGTAAAATACTTTGACCGGGTGCGAAGAGGGAAGGATTATGTCCATAATCGGCCATGCACCCGGGAGGCTAGCATGAAGATAGTGTTCGTCAACGGAAGCCCCCGGCCGGACGGGAACACCGGGAGCATGTTGAAGCTCCTGGCCAAGAAGGCCAAGGAGCGCGGCGCGGAGGTCAGCTACTTCGAGATCGTGGACAAGACCGTCCAGGACTGCGATGGCTGCTACCGCTGCGACGCCGAGGACCGCTGCAGCAAGGACGATGACATGACGGAAGCCTATTCCCTCATCCTCTCCTGCGATACGCTGGTCATCGGGTCCCCCATCTACATGGGCGTGGAGACCGGACTGACCAAATGCTTCGTAGACCGGCTGTACTATCTCATGGCCAAGAAGCGCCTCGCCCCGGGCAAAAGGGCGGCGGCCCTGTTCACCTGCGGCCTTGGCGACGGGCACATGGTCTACGGATACATGCATGGCCGCTACGACAAGCTGCTGCGATCGGACCTGGGCTTCGACGAGGCCAAGACATTCATAGTTTCCGGCATGAAGAGCCGGGTGGACCTGGATGGTAACTACTATGCGCAGGAGACGCTCAAGTCGATGGAGAGCTTCCTCTTCCCGGAGTGAGATGGACGAGGAGGTGGTGGGCTGCCAGCACTGCGGCTCCCGGCGGATAGTCCCCAAGGTCCTGGTCGGCGGACCTATGGCCGGCCTGGACAACAAGGACGGGACGTACGTCTGCCTGGACTGCGGACGCGAGCTGGTGCCCCTGGGTTTCCATGGAGAGGAGGAGCGGCAGGATTTCGTGGCCCACGCGCAGAGCGCCGGGAAGGACTTCCTGCAGGTTCCCATAGTACCGGTGGACACCTGGTCGCTGTTCAACCTGCCCTTGCTGGACATCCCAGTGGTGCAGGTGGCCAAGGTTGTGGAGGTGGAATGGCGGGAAGGGTGGAACGTCAAGGAGGGCGGCACGCCCTTCGCCGACTACTGGAAGGCGGTGGGGTCCAAGCGTTACGGGGCGGAGGACGTTCTGCTCATGGACCTGGCGGGCATGCAGCACGCCCGTCCGAACTTCGAGGCCCTGAAGGCTCTGATGAAGCGCAAGTACTCGGTCTGGCTGGAGATGGGGGTACGCGACGTGCACGATATGTTCGACGCCTTCACCCTGGGCTCCCACAATGTGATGCTGGGAAGCCTGACCTGCCCCACCAGGGGGATGCTGCAGGAGACCATCGAGCTGTCGGACATGAGCGTGCCGCTGCTGTACTATGATGATAAGGTCCTGTGGGGAGGGAAGCGGCTCCCTTCCGACCTCAAAGGATCGCTGCAGATGCTGGCGGACCTGGGCTTCGAAAGGGCGGCGGTGCTCGACCTGCGGCGCCTGGGCGGCGATGGCGGCTACGACGTGGAACTGGCCGAAGAGGCGCTGTCCTCGGAGCTGGAGATCCTGTTCGGCGGCGGGGTCCGGGAGACGCATCTTCCTGATCTGAGGGAGAAGGGAGCGGTCGGCGGGCTCCTGGACCCGTTCACGCCCGTGCTCCGGGACCTCATCTCCGTGCCAGGCGTTCCAGGGGATGAAAGGCCGCTGCCTGCGCCGGCGGTCCGGGAAAGCCCCCGCGGATTCGGCATCGACGGATGAGCGGCAACAGTTTGATATGGCCATAACCGCCTTGGCCACGAGAGGATAGAATGGAGGTCTGGGAGCTAGCGTTGGTGGTCCTGGCGGCGGTGGTCCCGTCGCTCATCTATCTGGTATGGATCCGCAATTCCGAGCGTTACAACCGGGAGAGGTGGATGCACGTCCTCTCCACCTACCTCTTCGGGGCGATCATCTCCGTCATCGCCGCGGTTTTCCTGGAGAGCGTGGCCATAGGGGTGTTCTACGCCTCCGGCTCCATCTTCTCCGGGGGATTCTGGTCCTACGAACCGTACGACCCAACGCTGGAGATAGTGGTCCTTGCCGTGATCATCGCCCCCCTGGTCGAGGAATGGACCAAGGGCTGGGGGGTGATGACCGTCCGCAGCAAGCTCCGGGAGCCGGAGGACGGCCTCATCTACGGTGCGGCGGCCGGCCTGGGGTTCGCGGCGATGGAGAACATTTTCTACAACAGCTCCGCCCTGCTGGGCGGGTTCGACGTGTTCCTGACCACCGCATTGACTAGGGCGGTGGCCTCCACGCTGCTTCACGCCTCCGCATCGGCCGTTCTGGGTTACGGGATAGCGCTGAAGTACCTGAACGGGGCGAGGGGTAGGCGGACGGGATACCTTCCCTACTACCTTGCCGCGGTGGCGCTGCACGGGCTTTTCAACGGCTTCGCGGTGGCCGGCGAGGTGTGGGACCACCAGGCGATACCGTTGATAGGGCTGATATCCGCCTCCATATTGGCGATAGGGATGTTCCTCTGGATGCGCCGCCGGCTGCGGATCATGGACCGGAGATGGAACTGAGCAGGTTCCTTCCAAGCTCCCTTGCCCTGGCCAACATTTCCGGCCGGTCCGCTGAGAACGAGGGCCGGTCCGCCCCGGCCACCTTCAGCACCTCGCCGGGCGTGAACCCGGTACCGATGAGGAACGCCCTGAACTCCGAAATGGCGTTGTCGAACCTGGCGTCCGGCTGTCCGGCGGTCAGTATGATCGCCCCCGCGCCGGGCTTCCTTGCCCTGCCCAGCAGCCTGCGTCGCGCCCAGAGCGCCTGGCAGCGGTCCACGGCGATCTTGGCGTAGGTGCTCATGCCAGAGAAATAGATCGGCGAGGCGATCACCACCGCATCCGCCTCCTCCAATGACCGGTACAATGCGTCCATGCCGTCATGGACGATGCATTCCCCGCCGGCGAAACAGGCCTCGCAGGCCTTGCAGGGGGAAATGTCCATAAAGGCCAGGTCGTACCTGACGACGGTGGCGCCGGCCTCTCCCGCGGCGCTCAGCGCCTGCTCGAGCAGTATTGCCGAGTTGCCGTTGCGGCGGGGGGAGCCGTTGATGCCGACGACGATGGTCATTCCTCGAACGCCTCGTATATGCGGTCCTTGAGGTTCTTAAAGTAGCCGAAACCCTTCAGCACATAGTCGGACGCCCCGGCGCGCAGGGCCTGATAGCTGAGGTCCGGGTCGTCCTCCGCGCTGACGAAGAGTATGAGCGAGCTGGTCTGGAACTCCTTGATCCGGGGGAGAAGGTCCATGCCGTTGGTGTCCGGAAGATGGTAATCGAGAAGGATGACGTCGTAAGGGCGGCCCTTGGCCATTGCCAGAGCCTCGGAGCCGGTGCGGGCCACGAAGAGATCGAACTCCTCGGGGGGGAGGTGTTCTCGGCAAAGCTCGGTGTGGTCCAGATTGTCCTCCACCATCAGCACGGAGAGCTTGGCCTTACTGCTTATCGTTCCACCCTCGTTCCGTTTATTGATAATGGATATTTATCGTTATCGCGCCCTGGGAAGAACTATGACAAACGTGGAACCCTTGGTGTGGTCGCCCTTCACCCGGTCCTCCACCCATACCTTTCCCTGATATCGGTCCACCAATGCCTTGACCACGGACAGCCCGAGCCCGTGGCTCTCCGCTGCCGTGCCGGTGTCCAGGTTCTCGAACCTTTGGAAGAGCTGTGGCTTGCGCACATCGATGATGCCCTTTCCCTGGTCGCGCACCTCCACCCTCCAGCAGTCGACATCGTCCATGCGGTCCGGCCGAACCACCACCTCCACCTTCTTCATGTCCCCGAACTTGGCCGAATTGTTAATGACGTTGTAGAGGACGTCCCTGACCAGGGGATCGGCCATCACCAGGGCGGAACCCTCCGCGTACTGAAGCTCCAACGGCATGTCCGAGAACAGGTACGATGTCTTTATCTCCAGCACTATGTCCTGCAGCAGGGGGATGATGTCCACCGGCATGAGCTCGGCGGTGGAATCCGATTCCAGTATGTTCCAGAGCTTGCGTACGTCGGTGATAAGGTTGGAGATGTTCTGCGATTGGGCCAGAGCGCTCCTCACATAGCGACGCTGCCTTTCATCTAGCTTCGGGTCCTTGATGAGCATCTCCAGGAAACCGTGTATGGGCACGTTGTAATTGGCCACGTCGTGCGTGAGCAGAATGTTGTAGATCTTCTGCGCGGAGACCTTGGTCTTGATGTCCTGGAAGCGCCCGGAGTTCTTCAGGGCCATGGCCACATGCAATGAGTACAGCTCCATGAGGCGGTACTCGTCCTGGGTGAACGGCTTCCCTGGAACCTTCTCCAAGGTCATCACGCCAAGCATCTCGTCCCCTATCTTGAGGGGCACGCAGATGAGAGAGGACGGCTCCTCCGGCGTTCCTTCTACCTGCTTGGACCGGGCGTCCAGGTCCGCCCTCTCCACCAGCTCCCCCTTCCCGGTGCGGGCGACGTCCCCGGTTATGCCCTCTCCGACGCCGATCTTCAGCGCCTCCGGGCTAACCTGGTACTTCATCAGATAGGCCAGCGGGACCAGCTGCGTTCCGCCGCGGTCGAAGCCGTAGACGATGCAGTTGTCGCATTTCACCAGCACCTTGGCCTTGGAGAGGATGATGTCCAGCACCTCCCGGTAATCCAGTGTGCTGGAGACCAGGCGGGAGATCTCGAACAGGGTCTGGAACTCCGATCCCACTATCTGGTAATGATGGTTCAGCAGGGAGTAGAAGTAGATCATGGCCATCTGGTTGGAGAACACCTGCAGGGTCAGTTTCCTGGTCTCCATGTCCTCGATGGGTGTCCTCTTCCCGAATATCCCGGCGCCCACGTGGTCGCCGCGGAAGCGCAGGGGCAGGCAGACCAGCGTGTGAAAGCCCAGGTCGTTGGCGACCTGAGAGCATTCCTCTCTCTGCGCTGAGCAGACCCAGGCCTCCCCGTTGGCCATCTTCGTCGCCAGGGAGCAGCCCCCGGCCTTGATCTCGAAGAGCTCACGGGCCTTCTTGAAGTCGATGCCGGAACAGAACAGCTGAGGTCTCCCATCCCAGCCCACCAGGCGCATGACCGCGAAGTCCAGCCCCTCCCTCCAGAGAAGATTGCTCAGCTCGTTCTGCAGCACCTCGCTCGGGTTTCCCTCGGAGATCAGGTCGGTGGACGACTCGGCCAGGAAGACCAGCGAATCGTTGCCGGTGCCTGCGATGCTGTGCAGCGACGGGGGGTCCGCCACCGCCAAAACGAGTTCCTTGCCGTCCCGCAGGAAGGGATGCAATGACCAGGTGAGCTGGACGGAACTCCCTTGCACCTCCATCGACAAGGTCATGAAAGAGGGCAGATTGGGAGGCACCATGGCCTTGACGGCCTTCCGGGAATCCTCATCCTCACCGTGCAGGATGAATGATACGTTCTTACCCTCCAGGGCCTCGCGGTCCATCTCCAGGAACCTTTGCAGGGGCGAGTTGGTGCTGACGATCTCCCCTTCGCGGTCGTACACCATCACCAGCAGGTCGTGGTCCTGAAGCACTTCCAGGACCATTTCCAGGGTCAGTTCCCTCCGGTCGTTGTCCATGGTGAAGCCGATCAGGCTGAGCCCGACCACCTCGTCCCGCTCCTTCACGGGGGTGATGGAGGTCATGAACCGTACCTGGCCCAGCTCCATCTCCACCCGTTCCCGGTTGCTCCTTCCGCTAAGGCATTCCTTGAGCGCCGCCTCCACGGTCGGGACGGTGCCGTTCTGCAGGAGCGAGACCAGGGTCGTGCCGAGCAGCCGCTCCTCATTCGTGGCCAGCAGTGCCTCGACGGTGCGGTTGTAATACTTCAATCGACCATTAAGGTCCAACGTGCAGATAATGGTCCGGCCGACATGTTCGTCCGAAGCGCCCCTGCCCTCTCCCGAGCTCATCCTGAACTTGCACCCCTATTCCTTCCACGACACTATCGATTGCCCGGTTAAGAATTATTGCTTCCAAATGTCGGGTGTGCGCATTGTTAAGCAGCGATGATCTCATTACGGCACGCATATGCCCGATAGGAATATTTTTCCGCGGACCGAGTCCGCAGGCGTTTCGTTTTTTCAACTGTTTTCTGATTATCCAGAACTGATATAACATAATAAATTGAAATGAATAGATATCAAACGTGACAATGCATATAAGATTCGATATCATTAAATAGTACACCATGATTCCTTCGCTTAGAGAGACCCGTGCAAGGGACCCCCCACTATTCTCCTCCTAAAGAATAGTAACTTTCCACCTTGCATCCCTTGGCGGGCCTCTTTTTCTCTCATCCCCTTTATCTAGAGCGGCGGCGTTCACCGTTCATGAACTCCCCCATGCGCCTGGGAGCCATGGCCACCCTGCAGGACCATGAGACGATATCCGCCCTCAAGGTCGACTTCCTGGAGCTGCTGGTCCTCCCGGGGGACGATATGCAGCGGGTCCGCGCGTTCTGCGAGACCTTTGATGGCGAACTGATACTTCACGCCCCGGAGGAGCTTCCGGACGGGAGGTTTCTGGACCTCAGCTCCACCGACATGTCATGGAGGGAGGCCAGCGTCCGCCGTGTCCGGGAGATCACCAAGGCCGGGGAGGGGACCGCCAGACCGGTGGTGATCCATCCCGGAGGGGTGACCGAAAGAGAGGTGAAGGACGCCTCGGAGATGATGGCCGGCCTTCGCGCCTCGCTCGACGCGCTTCCCGATTACACCTGGCTGGAGAACATGCCTCTGCATTACCATCATCGCGGACGCACGCTGCGCTCGAACCTGATGAGGACCCCGGCCGAGATGATGAAGGTGGAGGAGCTGGTGGCCGGATTCACCGTCGATGTATCCCATGCCTACCTCGGGGTGGCCGAGAACGGCAACTCCAACGTCATGGCCATGTTCCGCGAGCTGGGGGATGCCGTCCGCCATGTGCACCTCTCCGATGCCCGGCGTCCGGACGTGGAAGGGGTGATGATAGGCGACGGGGAGATTGACATGTCCTTCCTTCCCTACCTCAGGGGATTGCCCGTGCTGCTCGAGGTTTGGGGCGGCCATCTTGAAGGGGGGGCGGGGTTCAGGGAGGCGCTGCGACGCATGAGGGGACAATAAGCCAGCATCTGGATTGCGCGCCAAAATACCGATAACTACAATAACTGCTACCGAGATAATAGGCGCCACCAGGGTGCTTGGATTGGACGATGGAGATTTCACCAAGGCTCGCTCGATGCTTTTTCCGAGGCAGGTTCTGGCGGGCCACGACGTCATAGGCACGGTGCCCGATTCTTGCAAGGAGTTCGGGCTCAGCGGCACCGCCCTCATCGTCACCGGCGATAAGACCATGAAGGTGGCCGGCAACGCCGTCCGCGATGGGCTGACCGCCAACGGCTACGAGGTGCAGATCGTGAACGTCGGGGAGGCCACCAATGACAACCTGGACAAGGTCATGAAGGCCGCCCAGGAATGCAAGGCCGGTTTCCTGCTAGGCGTGGGAGGAGGCTCCAAGATCGACCTGGCCAAGATGGCTGCCACCAACCTTTCCAAGGAGTTCCTCTCCATCCCCACCTCCGCCTCTCACGACGGAATCGCGTCCGGGAGGGCGAGCATCCGTTCCGGCTCGGGACCGATCTCGCACGAGGCCAGGGTCCCGGTGGCCGTGATAGCCGATACCGGGATCATAGCAAAATCACCATACCGATTGTTGGCCGCAGGGTGCGCTGACGTCATCAGCAACGCCACCGCCCTGATGGACTGGGAGTTCGCCCGTAGGCTGCGCTACGAGGAGTTCTCCCGTTCGGCGTACGCGCTGGCCAGTTATACCGCGCAGACCATAATCGAGAACGCTGACCTTATCCGGCCCAACCTGGAGGAGAGCGTGTGGATCGCCATACGCCCGATAATCATCTCCGGGATATCCATGAGCGTGGCCGGGTCGTCACGACCCACGTCGGGAAGCGAGCACATGTTCTCGCACGCCCTGGACCTCATAGCGCCGGGGAAGGCGCTGCACGGGGAGCAGTGCGGGGTCGGCTGCATAATGATGATGTACCTTCACGGAGGCGACTGGATGCGCATCCGGGAGGCGTTGACGAAGATAGGCGCCCCCACTTCGGCCAAGGAGCTGGGGGTCAGCAAGGAGCAGGTGATAGAGGCTCTGGTCACCGCGCACCAGATCCGCAAGGACCGCTTCACCATACTGGGCATGGGGCTCACCAGGGAAGCGGCCGAGCGCATCGCCACCATCACCCGCGTCATCTAGTCGGGGAGGTTTGTCAAATGATCACTGTGATCGGGGAGAGGCAGGCCAAGGTAGATGGTAATTTCATCTACCTGGGGCCGCTGACGGAGTGCAAGGAGTGCAAGCTCAAGGGAGTATGCTTCAATCTGGACGCTGGTGCCTTGTATCGCATCGTGGAGGTGCGCGACGTGAAGCACGAGTGCAAGGTGCACGAGGACGGCGTCCGGGTGATCAAGGTAGAGAAGCAGAAGATGGAGGGGGCGGTGAACAAGAAGGGAGCCTTGGAGGGCACGACCATCACCTACGAGGTCATCAAGTGCGACAACCTGGGCTGCCGGAGCTATCGCCTGTGCCATCCGCTCGGCATCGACAAGGGCCACAAGGCCAGGATAGCCAAGATCGTCGGGGATATCGAATGCTCCGAGGGAAAGAAACTGGTCAAAGTGGTCCTGGAATGATCCTCTGACCGCGGCGGCCGGGCATACGATCGCCCGTTCCCGAATGATACGGAAGCTGCCGGACGCGCGATCCTTTCCCTGATGTGCGGCAGCCGAGAGCGGTCCGCGCTTACTTACGCCCCGCCCCCCATCTGCCCCATCACGAAATTGGTCAGCTTGGCAGCGCCGCTGACCCTTCCCGATATCGCCCTGCCGGTGAGACCCGCCCTGCTCAGTCGAGGTTCGATGCCGAAGATTGCGACGACCTTGGCGGCGTCCAGCCTTCCCACCAGATGATCGGCGGTCTTCTCATCGGCCTTGTTGATCACGAAGAAGACTGGCTTCTGGGCTTCCTTCAGCATCTCTTCGACCTTTCCCGACAAGCGCAGTGATTCGTAGGATGGGTCGATGACCATCAGCACCAGGTCGCCTCCCCTTTCCACTCCGCGACCGATGTGCTCGACCCCGGCCTCGGTATCCACGATGACAACTTCGTCATCCTTGACCACCAGGTTCTCCAAGAAGTTGCGCGCCAATGCGCCCATTGGACACGCGCATCCCTCACCGAAATGCTTGACCTTGCCTATCTGCATAAGCGAGATTCCGTCCTTTCGGGCCAGACAGCTTTCGGGAATGTCCGACAGCCCCCATTTTCCTCCCATCAGTTCGGACATGGCTTCCGGCCTGCCCTGCTTCATTGCCTCCATGAGCTTTTTTCCCAGGTCCTTCTTTCCGCCGAGATGGTCCATCAGCTCCAAGGGCTCTTCGATGCCCAATTGCCTGTGCAGGCCGTAGTTCGATTCGTCCGTGTCAACGACCAGGACGGACAATCCCTTTCTGGCCAGGTTCTTGGCGAGTATTGAGGAGACCGTGCTCTTTCCACATCCGCCTTTTCCAAGTACGATGATTTTCATGTTCGTTCATCCATCCTTGCAGTAACACGAAAATAATAATAGTGTTACTTATCACTATTGATGATGCTGCCGCCATCCCCGCCGCAAGAATATCTTGCCGAAGCCGTTCCCTCGCAGTTAAGGAAAAACGACGTGGTGAGATGGTTCCTGCAGCGGACCGAACGCTCGAATGGAGAGGCTACCGGAACCTCTCCCCGGTCATCCGCTCGTACATGTCTATGTAGAGCTTGCTGACCCTGTCCCGCACGCCATCAGGCAGAGCAGGGATGTCCGGCTCCGGCGCGCCGCTCTTCCTGGCCCCGTAAAGGGCTTCGTGATAACCTGTTTCGCGATAGTGCTGGCGGACCATCTCCTTAGACAGCTCGACGCAGTTGCCCTTCTCGTATTCCGCCAGGTCCCACCACCTGTCCTCGTCCAATGTTCCGAAGGTATCGACGATCATCAATTGGCGCTTCTCGTCATAAGCGAACTCCTTCTTGCCGTCCACGTGGATGAGCCCGGCCTTCTTCGCCCGTTCGGCGATGAGCGAGTCGATTTTGGCAATGGTGTCGAAGACCTCCTGGTACTCGCGGTCCGTCAGCCCGGAGATGCGCTTCGCCTCCTCGTCCGTTAGGTTGCGGTCGGTCTCCTCCAGTTTCGTTGTGGCCTCGAAGAACGGCCTTGGAAGCTTCTCGCCGTACTTCAGCTGGTGGCCTTTCGGGAAGCCCAGCTGCTCGACGGTTATCTTACCCTCCTTGACCCGGTCGTTGAGCGAGCCGGCATTGTAATGCCGGCAGATGAACTCCAATGGAATGAGATAATTGGTGGTCTTGCTGTTCAGCTTGGAGTAGTCGGGAATGACGTTGACGCGCTTCACGAGCATGCGGTCCTTTCCGGTCAGTTTGATGAAGTCGGAGCGGATCCCGTGCTGCTCCAGGAGCTTGAACCAGTAAGCGGACGTCCGGCAGAGCACCTCGCCCTTGTGCGGTATCTCCGTGGGAATGATCTTGTCGAACACGGAGATGTTGTTGGTGAAGTGGAACTCGAACGTGCTGTCGTCGACCTCGAAGACCTTCTTGACCTTGCCGACCCGGTAGAGCTTCATCGCTACAGTGATGACGGAACGACGAATAAAGATTGCTCAGAACTCGGAGCCCACGTGCACTTCCAGGCCCCTGTTGGATATCGAGTACGGGGTTATCTTGCGGGAGTGCTCGGTCCTCCTCATCTTGATGATGCGCAGCGAAAGCATCAGCTCGTTGCGGGACTGCATCTCCAGATAGCGAAGCGATATCACCCCGTCGGCGACGTACTCGATCAGACCGTCTCTGGACGCGAACGGATTGTCGTCCTTGACCTCGGCGGTCATCAGCAGAGTGGCACCGGTCCTCTTGACCATCTGGGACAGGTTGAAGATGTTCGTCCGGCGGTCATGGTCGTTGTCGAACAGCATGTTGAGCAAGGATATCGAATCGAAGACTATGCGGGACGCCCCGAACTTCTTTATGAACTCCGGCAGCTCGCTCTTGATCCGCTGGATCGTGACCTTGGCGTCGGTCGGCTCCAGCTTGACTATCTCCAGCTGCTTCCCCTCCAGCTTCGAGCGCAGGTCCCAGCCGTGCGCCTCCGCGTCGGCGAGTATCGACTCCCTGTCCTCCTCCAGGGAGATGAATATGCCCTTCTCCCCTTCCGCCAGCCCTTGGTTCAAGAACTGCAGCCCGAAGGTGGTCTTGCCGGTACCGAAGGACCCCATGACCACCACCGTGGACCCTCTCGGGATGCCCCCGAAGAGCATCTCATCCAGACCGTCCATTCCCGTCCTGACCTTCTCCATTCCCATCACCCTATCCTTTCCGTGTCGATGACCACCAGGCCGTTCTGCGCCGTGACGATGGTAGCGAACCTCGCGATGCGCTGCTGGTCCAGATGCGGCAGTATGCTCATGAACTTCTCCACATACAGGTAACGCTGACGGCGGGAGGACTGCGCGAACTTGCTCCATTCGAAGACCAGCGCGCCGTCCACCGAGTCCATTATAAGCTTCTCCTTCCTGGTGTCCACGATATCCTTGGTGAGCAGCAGGTATATCACACCTCTCCAGCGCTTGGCCATGCGCTGCATGCCCCGCATCACCGCCACCAGGTCCATCTCCTCGATCTGATTGTTCACCACCAGGTCCGTCAACGAATCGATTATGACCATGCTGTCGTGGGCGTTGGCGTCCAGGTAGTCCACCAGCGCCTCCAGTGTGTTCTGCTCCCCGTCGTCCGAGAAAAGGCCGGAGGAGGATTCGCCGGTCCAGCTCCTTGGGACCAGGGTGTTCCGGAAGTACTGCTTGGAGAAGTCCTTGAACACCACGTTCCTTTCGAAAGCCCCGTAGAAGTCCTGATTGAAGGAGGTTTTTATCTCCTGCAGAATGTCCTCCTGGGACCTGGCGAACGTCACGTAGCAGATCTTCTTGGGCATGATCCTCTGGCCTACCCGGTGTCCCAGGTAGTAATCGGATACCGCGGGGTTCTCCTTGACCAGCGATATCTTGGAGGCCGAGGTCAGCGCATACTCCTGCTGTCCCGCCCCCAGATCGCCCATCAGCAGTATGACGGAACCAACGGGTATGCCGCCCTTGATTATGCTATCAAAATCGGAGACTCCGCTGGGTATCCTCTTGACCGTGGCATCCATTCCCGCACCTGACTGGGCAACTATGGCCATCTGACCTTATATTCTTATTGTGACATATTGGGGCGTTCCCATTTGGAAAGAGGAGATCGATGCATGGCGCTCAGTGCGGCGGCGTTGCCGTCTTCGATGAGATTATCTATTCCGCAGGACATCCTGGTCGTTCGGAGCGGAGGAACCTTGCGTTCATGGCATGCCAGCTTCCGAGGGCCTTTGTTCCATAGAGGGGGATATCGATGACCGAAGACAAGAGCGCTCGCGGGAAACGCCTTCTTATCCTGGCCTCCTATGGCATGGAGATTGTCGAGTGCGGAGGGACCGCCATGGTCCACGTTGACAAGGGATGGGAGGTCCATGCGGCGGTCGCCTTGTGCCGGCCGGAGAACAGGGGCTATGTCGAGGAAGCGGCAGCGCATATGGGGATCACCGTGGAGTTCCTTGATTATAAAACCGGGGAGCTGGGTCTGTCGAAGGAGGACCGGGCTCCGCTGGTGAGGGCGATAAGGGGTTTTCGCCCGAACTCGGTGGTCCTCTACGATACCGAACATTCATGGAGCGATCTGGACCCGGAGAGGAGGATCCTCTCGATGCTGTTCCTCGAAGCGCTTTCCATCTGCGGGCGGGATACCTTCCCTGAGCTGGGAGGACCGCACTCCATAACCTCGGTGTTCTACATGTCGCCCGAACGCCCGAACTGTGTGGTGGACATCACCTCCGCGTATCGCAGGAAGATGGAGGCCCTGGCGATGCTGAGATACCAGATGGAAGGGTCCGGTTCCGATTTCATGCAACGCTACGGAACCGCTGTGTTCGAGGCCCTGGGGGTCAAGGACCCGGGGGACGATTACGGACGCGGGCTTTTTCTTCTCGAGCAGGGTGAGAAGGGGCACTGTCTACATTATGGCCTCGGCGAGCCCGGTTCGCGACCCCTCGTCGAGCGTTTCAGGAGAGGGGGGCTTTTCGTCCTCGACGACTTTGAGTGAAGATCGGCATTCGCACGGCGGACGCCTGTGACGAGTACGGTGAACGTGATGTTCGTCCATTGCATTGGTGAGATGCGTGAGTAGCTTACAGGATCAATCGGCCTCTGCCCATGCCTTCACCTGACAGCCACCGTCGATATGGGAGAAGAAGATGAGACGGTGCACGAACTGGTATCCTTCGTAAACGTCGGCCCCTCCCGGCCTGCCCAGCGTTGCCACCAGGACATTGCCCTTGTCCTGGAAGCTCAGCGACCTCCAGCTGCTGCTGACGGTGTCGTAATAATAAGCATCGACGTCATCGATGGAGATACCGGTGCGGGTGAGGGACAGCTTGGTGACCACCCCGCTCTCGCTTCGCAGGCCGACGACCTTGACGCCCAGGTCGTAATCCCCTGCCGAGCTCCAGACGGCGGGCACCGGCGGATGCTCGTCCGTCCCCCCCAGCCCGTCCGTGTCTATGGCCACCAGGGTGACCTTGACGGCAGGGGTCTCGAGGGCCTCCGTCATCCCTTCGCGCATGGCGCCTGCGGCCAGATAGGACGTGGATATCACTATCGCCACGATGGCCACCGCCAACAGGGACGATCTGAGATGAACGGGTATCTTCAAGGACCCACCGGAAAGCAATATTCATCTGTGGATATAATTTGTTGCCCGCTCTTGATGATCATCAGGGAATGAACCCGAGCGCAAGTTGCAGTGCTTCTTCCGCCGCCTGCGCCTTGATGCTCCTACGGTCACCATCGAAAAGATAGCGGAAGGACGCCCGCTCCTTCCTCATAGCCACGCCGATGAACACCAGCCCCACCGGTTTCTGCGGGGTTGCCCCGCCCGGCCCGGCGATGCCGGTGACGGATATCGCGACGTCCGCGCCGAACGCCTTGAGCGCCCCGGCGGCCATTTCAATCGCGCACTCCGCGCTCACCGCCCCGTGCGCCTTCAGGGTATCATGAGATACGCCCAGCAGCTTCACTTTGGAATCGTTGCTGTAAGCGACGATACCGCCTTTGAAATGTTCGGACGAACCGGGAACGTCGGTGATCCGGTCGCAGATCCGCCCGCCGGTGCATGATTCGGCCACAGCCAGGGTCAGTCCGGCCCTGCCCAGCCTGTCCAGGACGTCAGTCTCCAGCATCGGGACCACCCTGCGCCGTGAGGTCCCTCAGGCGCTTCACCCCGTCTATGGAGTCGATGACCTCCGCCACCGCGCTGGGCACGAACCTGCGCCAGTCATCACCCTCCACCATCCTTCTGCGGATCTCCGTCCCGGAGTACTGGGTACGGTTGAACATCGGAGATGCGGACACCTCGTACCCGGCCTCCGAGAAGAGCCGCTTCGTGAGCGGATTGTTTGTGTACACTCTTTCGAAGGGCGGGACCATGGAGCGCACGTGGGACACCCATACGCCATACTGGTTGATGTCCACGATGGGCACCAGGAAGAAGTCCTTGATGCCGTCCTCCCGCAGGGCGCGGGATATCATCAGATGTCTTTCTCCAGCGGTGAAGGGATTGTCGAAGGTGTGCGATATCTGGGCGCTCCCTATGCCGATGATCAGCTCGTCGCACTCCCTGGCGATCTTCCTCACCACCTCCAGGTGTCCGAGGTGGAAAGGCTGGAAACGTCCGATCAGTAAGCAGTCCACGCGCTTCACTTCGCTCATGTCCTCACGCCATCAGGTTATGGCGATAAAATCATTCCCATAAAAAAAGGGAAGCAGGGAAGGTGTTTACTGGGTGACCGGTTTGCCGGCGGACTTGATGGGCGCGCTGACCAGGGCGGCCAGCTTCTGCAGCAGGCCGTCCTTCTTGCTGCCGCTCACCAGGGCATGCGAAAGCACCTCGCCCATGTTGGTCACCGGCACGATCTCGATCTTGCCGATGTAGCGCTCCTCCAGCACCACGTCGAACTGGTTGGACTTGGGGATGAGCACCTTCTTCAGCCCTGACTCGGCCGCGGCCTCGATCTTGGCGGTGACGCCTCCCACGGGGAGCACCTGACCCCTGACGCTCAGGGAGCCGGTCATGGCCACCGTCTGATCGACAGCCACATCCTCCAGGGCGGAGATCACCGCGGTGGCGATGGATATGGAGGCGGAGTCGCCTTCCACGCCATCGTAGGTCCCGACGAACTGCACGTGCACGTCATGGTTGCTGATGTCCTCGCCGGTGTACTTCTTGATGATGGCCGAGACGTTCTGCACCGCTTCCTTGGCGATCTCACCAAGCTTCCCGGTGGCGATTATCTGCCCGCCGTTCTTGGTCTGGGCCGGGGTGACCTCGGCCACTATCGGAAGGACTATCCCGGACAGCTCGGACATGCTGCTGGAGGAGTTCATGGCCGCCAGACCGTTCACCACGCCGACCGCTCCGCCCTCGGTGTTGAACGTCGGGTAGAGCTTGTGCGCCTGGATGTAACGGTCCACTATCTGCTGTTCGAGCGAACGGGCCACCTTCTTGGCCTTTATCACATGCTCCTGGGTGACGATGGGCGCGGATTCCTCGCGGGCCATGTCGCCAGCGACACGTATGAGGCCGCCCAGCTCCCTGAGGCGCAGCGTGAGCTGCCCGCGCCTTCCGGCGCGCCTCTGGGCCTCCTTGACGATCTCCATGACCGCCCTCTTCTCGAAATGGGGGATCTTCTTGTCCTTGGCGACCTCCTGAGCTACGAACCGTACGAGCTTGGTGCGGTTCTCCTCGGTGTCGTCCATGGTGGAGCGCATGTACACCTCGTAACCATAGCCGCGTACGCGGGAACGGAGCGCGGGGTGCATGCCCTGTATGGCGTCCATGTTGCCCGCGCAGACAAGTATGAAGTCGCAGGGAACGGCTTCCGACTTGACCATTGCCCCGGAGCTTCGCTCCGACTGTCCGGTGATGCTGAACTTGCCCTCCTGGAGAGCGGTCAGCAGGGACTGCTGGGACTCCATTCTCAGCATGTTGATCTCGTCCACGAACAGTATGCCCTTGGACGCCTTGTGGATGGCCCCGACCTCCAGACGCTCGTGGGCCGGGGTCTCCAGGCCGCCGCTCTGGAACGGGTCGTGCTTAACATCCCCCAGCAGCGCTCCTGCGTGCGCCCCGGTGGCATCGATGAACGGAATGGTCGCCCCTTCCTCGTGGGTGATCAGCAGCTTGGGCACCATGTAGTTCTCCTGGCGCTGACCCACGTAGCGGGTGGCGAAGAATATCATTGCCGCGGCCATTATGCCGAACAGCAGGATCATGGGGTCCCTGGCGTTCCAGTACAGAATGACCGTCAGGACCATCACCATCATGACGATGGCGGTGATCATCGAGGACTTCTGGGACTTGCGTGCCATGGCCTCCTTCTTCTGGGCTGAAACGATCTCCTTGCCCTTTCCGGCCGGTACCGTCCGGATGCGCGGCTCGTTCGGATCGTCCGGGTTGTGATAGGCGATCACGTCCTGCAGCTCATCCTTGGGGAGATACTCGGTCATGGACTTGGCCAGCATTGATTTGCCAGTGCCCGGCTCGCCTATGAGCATGACATGGCGCTTCTGCTCGGCCGCCTTCTTGACGACCTCCACCGCGGAGTCCTGACCGATGACCTGGTCGGAAAGCTTCTCCGGGATCTTGATGTCAGCGGTGGTCGCAAAGGTCTGGGTCTCTATCCAGGCCTCCACGTCCGGAACGTTCACCGCCTTATCCTTGACTTCCTGTTCCATGCTTCACCTTGTCTCAAAACCATCCCATGCAAGCGCTGCTATATAAATCAATTCCTCGCAATCAGCGGAATACGTATTAGGCCAGTTACATTTTCGGACAAACGAGGTGAGCGGTCTTTACCGTTGACATCGTCATGGAACGTATCCCTTTCACTGGATGATCATCTTACCCAATATGGTAACATAGCCTGAACCTATGACCATCGGATAAAATGATGGTGACGGATAATTCCGAGCGGGCGATCGCAATACGGCCGGAAAGAATGGTGTATCTGTTGGTTATCAGTGATAGACAATAATTCCAGACATTTATTAAACCTATTATCAGTGATAATTATTTATACATATCACTATCTAGTGATATATGATTGAATGAGAGGCGGATTCGAAGAAAGGGTGATCGAGATGATCGCCACAAGAAAACCAGGATGGATGCCCATGGAGATCGCCGATCTCGGCCTCGTCCCGGACCTGGCATACGAGGATGGCGATACCCTCGTGATAGTTGAGACAGCGCCAAGGGGAGATATCCAGACATTGGCACGTCTTTCGCTCTATGACAGATTGGTCAATAAACAGAGGCGGGAAGTGGTTCTGGTACTGGCGGCCAAGAGCTTCAGTGACCGGGTCCTTACCATGGCGGACCGGCTGGGGATCAGGACCGTGATGTTGCCTAAAGGGTCCCCTACCCCGATGAAAGGACTGGAGCGGGAGAGGGCGGGCGTCAAGCTGACCTCGGATAAGGCCTGGAGGGTGGTGAGCAGGCTTTTGAAGGACCAGCCTACGTCAATAAGGAACATATCGCTCCTAGAGAAGGTCTCCTACGGTTGGGCCTACGCGGTATGCGAACATCTTATGAACCATGGGATGGCCAGAAGGAACGGCAACCTATTGGAGATGACCGATACCGACCGTTTGATGAACGGAGCTGCCTGGGAGCGGCCAATGCTAGTTCTGCGACCCATTGAGGTTCAAACAGATATCGAGGATGCGTTCGTCTGCGCCAGGGAAATGGAGAAAACCCTAGGCCAGTCGGACGTGGACCATTCCTTCACCGGTTATCTTGCCGGAGCTCTTTATACAGGAATGGCCGTTCGATACGACCTCGTCCAGGTCTATGTGGAGGATCCAGAGGTCGCCCCATTGAAGGAAATCTATTCGCAGAAGGATGGGAAAGGAGTAACCATTCAGCTCTTGGTCCCGGACAGGGATGTGACCACAGGGTCCAAGTTAGTGGACGGATTGCAGCTGGCATCACCTGGACAGACGCTCCTGGACCTGGCAGGCTCGGGTGCGGGTGCCATAGAACTTCGCCGGGCCATGTTGAGGGACTATGCCCGCCTATGACCCGAATCCGATCATCGCCGCCTCCCTGGATGAACTGAGGTACATTTCATACCTGGTGGACAAGTATGAGGACCATGCCCGTCCGAGGACCGTGCTTATCGGAGGTTGGGCGGTCCATTCTTACAACGCCTGGTACGGTTCGATCGATATCGACCTGATAACCGACACCCGAGGTAAGAAGAGGATGCTTGACCGCTTGGTCGGCGAACGAGGCTTTGTTCGCCAAAGGGGGCCGGACGATCAGCGGAGCATAATGAAGGAGGTCGCACCCTGCAGAAAGGTCATCCTCGACCTTGGGCGCCGAGATGTACCGGATCCCTTTGAAGGCGGTGCAGGTTCCATTGACTACAACATGTTGGACGGTCAGACAGTGTGGAGGGAGGTGGCATCCGGAGCGGAACTGCCCATGCCCGATCGGACCCTCCTGCTCCTGTTCAAACTGAAGGCTTCCTGGGACCGACGGTATCGTCTCGTGAACGGCACGTCATACGACCCAGAATGGGAAAGGGGGAAGCTGGTCAAGGACCGGGGAGACATCATATCGCTCCTTGACCCGGCATATGGAGGAAGGGAGGTTCAGCTGGACATCCTATCCGATTATCTGTTAAAATGGCCCATCCTGAAGACAATCGTCCACCAGGCCCTGCAGGACCCGGAGGCTTTGAGCATGTACCGGAAAATGGACAAGGATGGCGCAAGAGACCTTGGGATCCGCCTTATGGCATCACTGGACGGATCGTTCCCCTGACCCGTTGCAAACAGTATTAACCCTGGCGACCATCCCCTACCGCCCATGTCCGACTGGAAGAGCATGCTGCCGCCGGGAGCGCTGGAGATCCTGGCCGAGGACGGCATAACGTCGCTTTACCCGCCGCAGGAGAAGGCGGTGCCGCTGGTCCTGCAGGGCAGGAACCTGGTATTGGCCGTGCCGACCGCTTCCGGCAAATCGCTGGTGGCCTACCTCGCCGCCGTCAAGCGGGTCCTGGAAGACCATGGCAAGGTGCTCTACATCGTTCCGCTGCGGGCGTTGGCCGCGGAGAAGCTGGAGGAGCTGCAGCGCTTCGAACGGCTGGGGATAAGGGTCGGAATGTCCATAGGCGATTACGACGACTCCGACCGGCATATCGACGAATTGGACATCCTGGTGGCCACGTCCGAGAAGGCCGACGCCATCATGCGCCATCGATCGGAATGGGTGCGCTCCATGTCCCTGGTCATAGCGGACGAGGTGCACCTGATGAACGACCCGGGCCGGGGGCCGACGCTGGAGATAACCCTCACCAAGCTGAGGATGCTGAACCCCAAGGTACAGGTGATTGCGCTCTCCGCTACGGTCGGGAACAGCAAAGAGATGGCCGAGTGGCTTGGTGCCGAGCACATAGCCATGGGCTGGCGGCCGGTGAAGCTGAAGGAAGGGGTGTATCTCGACGATACCATCAACTTCACCGACAACTCCAGGCGCAAGGTGAAACAGCTTGACGATCCCGTGTGGTCCCTGGTCAAGGACACCATAGATGAGGGCGGCCAGGCACTGGTGTTCGTGAACACCAGGAAGTCCACGGAGACCCTGGCGGTGAGGTTCGCCCGGCTCGTCAAGGACAGGCCGGACGAGGCGTTCGTGAAGGAACTGAGCGAGGGCTTTCAGGACGAGCACACCTCGATCGGTCTTTCGCTGAAGGATTGCATGAAACACGGCATGGCCTTTCACAATGCCGCGCTGAGCAATGAGCACAGGCGCCTGGTGGAGCGGTCGTTTAAAGCCGGCAAGATAAAGTGCATCGTGGCCACGCCCACCCTGGCCGCGGGTATCAACCTTCCGGCCAGGCGCGTCATCGTCCGGGACGTCAACCGCTTCGATGATGGCGGTTATGTTCCGCTTCCGGTCATGGAGGTGAAGCAGATGTGCGGCCGGGCCGGACGGCCTCGGTACGATCCGTACGGCGAGGCTGTGCTTCTCGCCAAGACGGTAGAGCAGAGCCACATGCTGTTCGAGAACTACCTGCTGGGGGAACCGGAGGATGTGCAGTCCAAGGTGGGCAACGAGCACGTGCTTCGGGCGCACGTGCTGGCGCTCATCGCCACTGACACCGCCAACACCAGGGCGGCCATCCTGGACTTCCTGCGCCGGACGTTCTATGCCCATCAGAAGGGAGAGCAGGGCATGGAGGAGGCGGTGGACAACATCGTGCGCTTCCTGTGGGAGGAGGGCATGGTCCGCTGCCCGGGAACGGAGATGCTGGCACTAGAGCCGGAGGCCGATCTCAAGGGCACGTTCTTCGGCAAGCGCGTGTCCGACCTTTACATCGATCCGATGTCGGCCGTCAAATTGAGAGATGCGCTGCTGGCCTATGTGCCGGGAGAGAAGACGCTGGGATTCCTGCACGCGGTGTGCTCCACCCCGGACATGATGAACCTCTACCTCAAGAGGGACGACTTCGACAACCTGACAGAGGTGATGCTGGACAGGAAGGAGGAGATGCTCTTCATGGTTCCGGACATGGAAACCCCGGATTACGAGTACTTCCTCGCTGAGGTGAAGACCGCCCTTGTGCTTGATTCCTGGATATCCGAAAAGGACGAGGAGGAGATGCACCGTTCGTTCGGCACCGGTCCCGGCGACATCCACAACAAGGTGGAGATAGGGGAGTGGCTGCTTTACTCCATGCGTGAGCTTTCCAACATCTACAACAAGGACTGCTACCCCGTCCTGACGAAGCTCATGACCCGCATGCGCTACGGCGTGCGGGAGGACCTTCTGGAGCTTGTCGAGCTCAAAGGCGTGGGACGGACCCGCGCGCGCTCACTGCACAAGAGGGGATTTACATCCTGGGAGAAGCTGCGTGAGGCAGACGTCCATTCCATATCCACCGTCATCGGCATCGGGGACACCCTGGCGGAGAGGATAAAGAAGCAGGTGGACCCGGAGTTCGTTCCCAGCAAGCACTCCAGGCCGCGGACGGCGAAGGAGGTCGTGCCTCGGTCTGAAGGGGAACCGAGAGATGACCTGAGGAAGGGGCAGACCAAGCTACTGGACTTTTAAGTTGATTCTTTGAGCCACAGATCTGCAATTTTGTGGATTTTAGGAATATTTTTAATAAATTAGACTGGTAGAATATTAATACATCCCACATTTCCTGATCAAGACGAGGATTCAGCATATCACGTAACTGGTCAGTACAATCATCCTTCATCGATGACCGGATTACAAGTTATGGAACTTTCTCGGTGGACCGTCAGAAATCAGTGATGGCCCTGGTGACATAGAACGTGCCGTCCTTGAAGTAGAAGGAGAAGTAGCTGGAACTGTGGTCCGTCTCCCTCATCTTGACCACCCGCAGACGCCTCTGCACCTCTATCTCCCCGACCTCCACCATCTTCAGGTGGATGATGCCGTCCGCCAGGAAGTCCGTGTCCCCGGAGCCGTAGTACTGGTACTGGCCGACGGGCATCTCCGCGATCATGAAGGTCGTGACCTCGGTGGAACGCAGCCACTCGAACAGCCGGAATATCTCCTCCCGGGGCTGCTCGAACTTGGCTATCAGCTCCAGGGCGCCCAGGGAGTCGATGACCAGGATGTCGTAGTTCATCCGCTTCTTGCTCTCCTCCACGGCAAAGCGGAACGTATCGAACCAGCCCCCGGACTGGGCCTGCAGCCGTATCTCGCCCAGATCCAGCACTTCCACCAGGCCGTCCGGGTTCCCCGGCATGTGCAGGTATTCCATCTGCCTCAGCAGGGACGGCTTGTTCTGCTCCAGGGATATGTACAATGCCCTTATCCCATCCCTCACCGCGTTCTGGTGCAGGATGTAGTATGCCAGAGAGGACTTCATGGTCCCGGCCGCACCGGACACCAGAATTATGTTTCCCTTCGGTATCCCGCCGGACAGGTTCTCGTCCAGACCATTGACGAACGTCTTGATCCTTGCCCTCTCCACGTCGCTCCCGACATGATATCGGGAGCGGAAGATATAATGGTTGTCTGGCGACAGCCCCGGCGTTTCATGAAAAAAAGAAAAATGGGGGGAAGGGAGCGGCTCCGGGCCGCTGTTCATGCGGCTCAGCTCTTCTGCTCGCGATAGATGACGTAGGCGACCATGCATATCACCAGCAGGATGATGGCATAGAACACCCAGGGGCGCGGGGCCTTGTCCGCCTTGACCATCTCAAGATCGAGGCTGGTCTGCTGCTCCTCCAGGGTCAGCTCGACGGTGGCGTTCTGGTAGCCATCCGCGCTCACCGCCACGGTATGGTTCCCGGGAGGCAGGAGGAAGCTGTACGAGCCATCGGCGTCGGTCACCGCCAACACCGTCCCGTTCACGGTGATGATGGCGTTGGCTATCGGAGCACCGTCGGCATCGACAAGCGTGCCACTGACCAGGACCAGCAGATCCTCGGTGCTGAAGGTCCAGGAGTGTTCCAGCATGTCGTTCCCGTGCAGGTCCGCGCCGTTGACGACGACGGCATATTCGGTCGAATGTTCCCAGTCGCCGGCCATGGCGGCGGTGCTGCCGTTCCAGGTCAGCACGACGGCCGCTCCGTTGACGGTCACGGTAACCGTATCGACGTCCATCGCCTCCGAGAAGATTATGCTGAACGGGGCGTCCAGGCTCACGTCCGACCCCTGCGGCGCTGCCATCAGGACCGTGGGGGCGGTGATGTCCACGGAGACCGTTACGGAATCAGTGGCTTCATTGCCCACGGCGTCCCTGGCCTTGACGGACAAGGTGTGTTCGCCCTCGCTCAGCTCCAGGGACCTCTGGGTTCCGTTGAGCAGCGTCCATTCGCCATCGTCAACCTTCAGCCATACCCCTCCCAGGCCGCTATCGGCGTCGGAAGCTGCCCATTCCAGCGATACCTCGCTGTCGTTGAGCTTCGCCCCGTCGGCGGGGGAGGTTATCTCCACGATCGGATCGGCATCATCGGCGGCCACGGTCAGCGTGAAGTTCTGCCATGATGCCAGCAGCCCTGCGGAGCTGATGGCGGTTATGTTGACATAGTATACTCCAGCCACCATGGTTCCGGACACTGTCCTCCCGTTGAGGGAAAGGAACTGAGCGTCGGTGCTGAGCTGCAGCTCCGCGCTCTCGTTGGTCTCCACATTGTACTGGAACTCCAGGGTGGCGAACAGTCCTTCGATGACCGGCTCGCTCAGGAACTCTGACGACCAGGTATCATCGATCACCAGCGTGTAGTTCTGCCACGATGACAGCAGCCCTGCGGAGCTGACGGCGGTGATGTTGACCCAGTAGATGCCGGCGGCCTCAAGGCCTGGAAGGCCGATGACCGCCGTTCCGTTCCAGGAGAGGAATGGAGCGTCGGTATCGAAGGCCCATTCCACCGTCTCATTGACCTCCGGTGCGTAGACATAGTCCAGGGTCTCCTTTCCGTCCATGACTGGATCGCCCGCCATGTCCGGGGCCCATGCCTCACCGATGACGAAGGTCACGTTCAGCGAGGCGCTGAGAAGCCCTTCGACGCTGACGGCGGTGATGTTCATCCAGTAGGTGCCGGCGTCGGCTACGGTCGGAGTTCCCACGAACGCCGAACCGTTCCAGATGAGGAACGGTGCGTTGGTCTCGGGGCCGGATATGGTCACCGTCTCATTGAACTGGGGAACGTATTCGTATCCCACGGTCTCCTGACCGCCCATGGCTTCTCCGGATATCTCCGGGGCCCAGGAATCGCCGATGACGAACGTGCTGTTCTGGTAGGACGACAGCAGCCCTTCGACGCTGACGGCGGTGATGTTGATCCAATATGTGCCAGCATCAGCGATTGTGGGGGTTCCCACGAACGCCGTTCCGTTCCACGACAGGAACAGGGCGTTCGTTGCCTGCCCTGTGATGGAAACGGTCTCGTTGAACTCGGGCATGTGCTCGTACCCAACGGTCTCCTGTCCGTCCTGCGGGACGTTCTCGGAAGCCGGAGCCCATGATTCACCGATGACGAACGTGCTGTTCTGATAAGATTCCAGAAGGCCGTCCACGCTGCGCACGGTGATGTTCATCCAGTAGACGCCTGCGTGGTTCATGCCGGGCGTTCCGTTGAAGAACGGATAGAGCGCCGGTTCCCTCAGGACATCGTCCGACCAGAGCAGGAACGGGGCGTTCGTGCCGTACGATACGATCTCCACGCTCTCGTTGAACCTGAGCAGGTGCTCGTAATACACCGTCTCCTGCCCGGCCCCGGGAGCGGATTGGAACTGAGCCGCCCAGGTGTCTGCGACCGAGAATGTCTGGTTGAGATGGCTGGTCAGCAGCCCGTCCACACTGGTGGCGGTGATGTTTATCCAGTAGATGCCAGCGTCGTCCAGGCCGGGAGTTCCGGCGAAGGCCGTCCCGTTCCAGCTCAGGAACGGGGCGTCGGTGTCCGCGGCGATGATGGCGTCGCTCTCGTTCACCAGAGGCTGGAAGGAGTACTCGACCGTCTCCTTGCCTGTCGCGGGCGTGCCGGATATCTCCGGCGCCCAGGTGTCCGTGACGCTCAACGTGAAGTTCTGCCAGATGTCCATGTACTCCATCAATGTGGCCCTTATATGAAGGTAGAACGATCCGCAGGCTTCCGGAGTCCCGGTTATCTTTCCGGTCGAGGGATTTATCAGCAGGAACCAGGTATTGGTCTCCAGGCTGAAGTATGCCAGCTGATCCGTTTCGGGTAGGTATTCATAGGCCATGCCGTTGCGTCCTTCGGTTACCGGCTCGGTCGTGAAGACGAAAGCGAGCGGGTAGGAGTCGGCGGATGCTTCTCCGTCGACCACATATGTGAAGTCGTCGACTATCCCGTCCCCGTCCGCATCCGGACCGAGCTGCTCGCTCCAGTAGTTGCCGCGGCCGTTGTTGTCGAAGTAGTTCGTGTCCGAATCGGCATAGGCCTGGGTGGGAACCGAGTAGCCGTCCCCGGCCCCATTGTTCCGGTAGAACAGGTTCTCGACCACCATGACGTTCATCGAGCCCGTGATCTTGACCCCGTAGCTGACGGAGTTGGCGATCACGCTCGAAGATATGGAGGAGAAATCAACCGCCTCGAAGGTCACGCCGATATGGCGGCTGCCCTCGATGCGGCAGTTTTCGACGACCACGTTGGAGGCCGGTCCGAATTCGGAGGTCGCCACGTATATGGCGTCGTAGTTATCGGACATCATCATGCCGCTGATGAGCAGAGCGTCCACGTACAGCCCGAGGATGCCTATGGACATGTTCTCCATCACGCCGTCCACGATCCAGATGTCTCCGGAATCGAGCATGGTGACGCCGACCCCGGCGCCGTACAGGTCCAGATGATAGAGACGGATGTGCAGGGAGCTGATGATGTACACCGGTGCGGTGCAGGAGGTTGTCTCCAGGCCGTTGACCATGAGGTTGGTGGCAGAAACGATTATTATCTGCCCTCCGTCGGCGGGAACAGTGGACCACGAGTAATCGCCGCTATCGTAGTAGTACACCGGCTTGCCGCCTACGGTGTTGCTGGTGTCGATATCATGGCCGGACACTGCTTCGGATCCGGCATCGATGTCGAAGAGGACCGCACCGTCCTCGATGGCGTTCTGGCGCAAGGTGATGTACTGACATTCGCTCAGCGATATGCCCGAGTCCTCGGTCCTTTTACCAAATATGACGTTTCCGTCGATCACGATGCTGCCGCAGTTGATGAGACTGATGTCGGCCTGGATGCCAGATAGCGTATTGCCGGATATCATGGAATCCAGGGTATCCTCCATCAGGATCCCGTTGGAGCAGTTGGTCAGGGCGTTGTCCATGACCTCGAGACCTGAGGACCCGTATGCATATATGGCGGTCAGGGACCCGTTGAAGGTGCATTCGGAGACATTGGTGCCCTGGGACGAGTCATCCTCCACCCCCGAGATGGTCGTGAAGGTGCAGTTGAGCACCGTGGTGTCCAGGGCTGAATAGACCTTGACCCCGATGAACAGTTGATCCAGGGAGCAGTCGGCCACCAGCACCTCCTCGCAGCCTTCGTAGACGTTCACCCCGATGAGACCATCGGAAATGTCCAGGCCGCGTATCTCGCACTGATAGCTTTCATCGGCCAGGACCCCGGTGTCCGCGGATATGCTCCCGTTGGCCAGATGGACGAACGTAGAAGCCTCCATGTACACCCCGATGCTGCTCACGGCGATGACGTTGCTTTCCAGGAGGATGAACGCGGAGTCGTACAGATAGACTCCGTTCCTGCAGTCAGCGATGGTGTTGCCGCTGATCTCCATACCCAGTCCGTAGTAGACCCCTATGGCCGCCTCGGACAATGAGGGATCGACGTTGGAGAAGGTGTTGTTCACCACCATCGCATCCAGGACGTTGGACAGGACCAGCCCGTTCCAGACATCGCCGACATCGTTGTCGCGGAAGATGATGTAGCTGGACGACGTCGTATCGTCGTCCTCCACGGCCACGGCGTTGTTTGCGTTGCTCAGGGTGTTGTTGGCCATGCGTACGTAGGCGGCCCCCTTGATCCAAATGCCGTACGTCCCGCCGTTCCCGTCCACCGTGCTGTTCTCGATGGATATGTACTGGCAGTCGGAAAGCACCACTATGCCCGCGTAGTCGTTCAGCTCGACGAGGTTGTCGTCCACTGATATCTCGCTGCATCCCATCAGGCACAGCCCGAAGAGGGAGCCCCAGAGGCGGTTCTCCGTTATGGACGGGCCGTCGCAGTTATAGATGTACAGCGACGCGGAGCGGGCGTCGGTCCAGCTGCCGGTCGGACCGGCATTGCCCAGATCGTTCCCGGTCACCACGAAGCTGTAGGTGACGTTCCCTATGAACAAGGCGTTCTCATCTATGCCCAGGGAATCGATGATGAGCCCGGTGACGATGAACGGGTCGTCCTCGCTCCCGTCCCCGGCCCATTGGTACTCAGATACCGCGGCTAGCATGTCCGCATCGCTGTTTATGCGCAGCGATGTGGGCATCGGCAATATCTCGAAGGAGAGGTTGCTGACCAGGGTCATAATGCCATCCACGCTCTCCGCGGTCATGTTGAACCAGTAGGTCCCGGCATCACCCAGGCCGGGAATGCCTTCGAATGCGCCGCTCGTCTCGTTCCATATCAGGAACGGAGCGTCGGTGGATGCGGCGACGATGGCGTCGCTCTCGTTGTACATCGGCGAATAGGAATAGGGCACTGTTACCCGGCCGTCGGAGGGCGAGGACTCCAAACTTGGCGCCCAGGACTCGCCGATCGAGAAGGTGAAGTTGTGCGTCGTGTAGAGTAGTCCGCCGATGCTCTGCAGGGTGATGTTCAGATAGTACGTTCCGGCGTCACCGGCCTCCGGGGTTCCGTACCAGTAGTTCGGGAAACCCGGACCCTTGTCCAGGGGACCGTACAGAAGCATCCAATCAGCGTCGGAGTGCCAGTCGATGAGCGTCATGGCCCCGTCGAAGGTGGGGGTGTACCGGTAGTACAATGACTCGCGGCCGTCGCCCGGGGAATTGGTTATGTGATTGGCGTATGCCTCATCGATGACGAAGGTCTCATTCATGAAATAGGGCAGCCTGCCGTTCAAGCTGAACGCGGTGACGTTTATCCAGTACGTTCCGGCATCACCCACCTCGGGCGTTCCGGCGTAGTACTTGTCCTCGAAGGAGAACTTGACGTCCTCGTCAACCAGTTCAAGGAAGGGGGCGTTGGTGTCCATGTATACGACCATCACCGATTCGTTGAAAACGGGGTGATACTCGTAGTAGGCGGTCTCCTGGCCGTCGAGGGGGACGGCGTCCGGAGCGGGCGCCCAGCTGTCCCCTATGGTCAGGGTGAAGTTCTGGTAAGAGGAGAGGGACGTGGTGCCGTTGGTGGCGGTGATGTTGACGTAATACGTACCAGCATCGTCCGTTCCCGGCGTGCCGGTGACCGTGCCGCTAGCCAGATCAAGGAAGCTGGCATCGGTGCTCAGCGACCAGGTCACCGTCTGGTCGGCGGTCAAGGGATACTCGTACTCAACGGTCTCCTGGCCGGTGGTGACCGGTGTGCTGGTTATGGACGGGGCCGGGTCCGCGGCCTCCGACACCGCCAGATACAGGGATTCACCATCATTGGTGAAGGCGATCTTCACCGATCCGTTCGAGACAGCGCGGATCCCTCCGCACCGGTAGGCGCCGAGGGGGTCGGTCACCGGAGCGGTGGACCATCCATTGCCGTTCGTGGCGTACATCAGGGTGTGCGTGTGCATGTCGATATAGGCCACATGCGCCACGCCATTGTCGTCGACATCCATGTGCAATGGGTCATAGACGGATGATGCGGCATCGACGTTGTAGATCGACCAGGCCACACCATCATATTCAGCGAACAGGAGGTCATAATAAACGGATAGGGAAGCGTAGGCGATCACCGGCTGCCCGAGCTGGTTGATGCCGATCGAGAGATGGTCGATGTCATTGTACAGATCGTCGACCTGCATGACGTTCCACGCCTCTCCGTCAGGATAGGAGCACCGCAGCCATCCGGAACTGTCGACGAATGCCACGTATGGGAGTCCGGAATCGTCCACGGCGACGGAAGTGCAGATGTTGCTGACCGCGAACATGCCGTCGTTGGCGGAATACTCCATCCACATACCCATCCAGTTGAGGACGGCCCAGTAGATGCCATTGGAACGGACGTATGAGATGTGCGCCTCGTCGTATGAGCTGATGTCCATGGAAAGGCTTACCCCGGATTTTCCGGTCGCCTGGGGGGCGCCTGAAGCGGCGTTGGCGACATACCATATCGCATCGTTGTCCCCGCTGTAGACTATTCGTGCAACGCCATCGGAATCCACATCTATGGCGGTGCGTGCCCGGCCATCCACTTCATTGTACCAGTCAGTGGGGCCGATGTTCCGGATCACCCATCCGGAGGAGGTCTCGCGGGCATAGAACAGATCACGATCGACGTTGTCGATATAGGCTATGTGTGCATAGCCCTGCGAGTCATTGGCCATGGAGATCTCTATGGCATAGTTGTCGAGAGTGACCGGTGACAAAGACCAATCCATATCGGAAGCCCCGGCGCTTGCTGGGGGAATGAGCAGGCTGGCCATGAAAAGGATGGTGATCAGCGACAAAATGCAGAACGATGTGCGAATAAGGCTCGACCGGCCTCGCGACAAGAACATGTTCTCCTAGATGCTGTCTCCCATTATTATTTTCTATAGTGGTATAATCAATAATGATAATCAGATGCCCGTCGGAGATCGTGCTCAGCCATCGTTCCCCCATCGCTGTTGATGACGCATGTTTCATTGCGCCAAGACCGGTCATCGATGATGGCCCGGAGCCGCCCGGGCCGGCGGAACGGGCATTGCATCCCGATGTCATCCGGTTGAAAAAGAAAGGGGAAGGGTTTGAAAGAGGTTTTCGCCGTCAGAACTGCCGGCGGATCATGTACAGCAGCCCGATGATGATGGCTATCATCACCAGTGCCAGCCACCACAGGCTGCCGTCCGATGCCTCGTGCGTCCCGTGCATCTCCACTTCCAGGGACGCCGGTTCGTCGCCCACGGTGAGCGAGAGGGTCTGCCCCTCATATCCTTCGGCGCTTATCGCCACCAGGTGATCTCCCGGAGTGAGAAGGAAGCTGTAGCTTCCGTCGTCCCCGGTCACCCCGACGATCGTGCCGTTAACGGATATGGTGGCGTTGGCCACCGGGTTCCCCTCATCGTCCAGCAGGATGCCGCTGACGGTAACCAGCTGCTCCTCGGTGACGAACGAGAACGTCATTGCCTCCATGGCGTTCCCGGCCAGGTCCTGGCCTGCCACCACTATGGTGTGCTCGGTGTCGTACGCCCAGTCCCCGGCCACGGTGGCCACGCTGCCGTTCCAGGCGAGCGCGGCCGGCTGCCCGTTGACGGTCACCGTCACGCTTCCGACGTCCATGGCCTCGGAGAAGGTTATGACCAACGGAGCGTTGACCGCCACGTCATCCCCCTGCGGGGCAGCTGAGCTTACCGTGGGGGCCACGAGGTCGATGAGCACCGTTATGTTCCCATAGGCCACGTTGCCCACGGCATCCACCGAACGTATGGTGATGTTGTGCTCCCCGCCGATCAGGTCCAGAGTGGTGCTCGTCCCGGACACTGCGGTCCAGTTACCATCGTCCGCTCCGATCCATATGCCGGCGATGCCGCTGCCGTCATCGGTGACGTTCCAGACCACGGTCACCTGGGTGTCGTTGAGCAGAGCGCCATCGGCCGGAGAGATTATCTCCACGTTCGGCGCGGAGGCGTCGGTACCCACCGTCAAAGTGAAGTTCTGCCAGGAGGACAGCAGTCCGTTCACGCTGGTCGCGGTGACGTTCACGTAGAACGTTCCCGCTTCCATGGTCCCGGAGATGACATCATCGGCCAAGGCAAGGAACCCGGCGTTCGTGCTCAATGCGAACACCACGCTCTCGTTCGCCTCCAGCTGGTAGATGTATCCCAGGGTGGCCCAGAGATCGGACATCGGAGGCTCGCTGACGATCTCCGGAGCCCATGCCTCGCCGATGACCAGGGTCAGGTTCCAGCTCGCGCTGAGCAGTCCGGGGACACTATCGGCCGTTATGCTCATCCAGTATTCCCAGGCGTCAGCGACTGTGGGCGTTCCCACGAACGCCGTCCCGTTCCAGCTGAGGAACGGGGCATTGGTGGCATGGCCGGTCACCGTCACCGTCTCATTGAAGGTCGGTCGGAACACGTATGTCACAGTCTCCTGCCCTCCGGAAGGTCCGTTGGTCAGTTCGGCCGCCCAGGTGTCGTCGATGACCAGGGTGTAGTTCTGCCAGGCGGCTAGAAGGCCGTCCGCGCTGGTGGCCGTCAGATTGACGTAGTACGTGCCGGACGAGGTGACGTTCGGCAGGCCCACCACCGCGCTGCCGTTCCAGGAAAGGAACGGGGCATCGGTGCTGAGGTGCCATTCCACGGTCTCGTTCGCTTCCGGCGAGTACGCGTATTCCAGGGTCTCGCGTCCCGTATCTACCGCCTCGCTTTCGATCTGCGGAGCCCAGGAATCCCCGATGACGAAGGTGCTGTTCAGATGCTTTTCCAGAAGCCCGGCCGTGCTCAGGGCGGTGACGTTGATCCAGTAGGTTCCTGCGTCATCGCCGGCCGGAGTGCCGACGAACGCGGAACCGTTCCAGCTTAGGAACGGTGCGTTGGTGGCATGACCGATTATCATCACCGTCTCGTTGAACAGCGGTCCGTAGGCGTATTCCAAAGTTTCCTGCCCGTTCACCGGCGCGTTCTCGAAGGTCGGGGCCCAGGAATCTCCGATCACGAAGGTGGTGTTCTGCCAGGATTCCAGCAGACCGTCGTCGCTCATCGCGGTTATGTTGATCCAGTACTCGCCGGCATCGTTCACCGTGGGAGTTCCAACGTAAGCGGAACCGTTCCAGCTGAGGAACGGCGCATTGGTCTCGAACCCGGTGATCGTCGCGGATTCGTTGAACCTCGGTTCATAGACATGTTCCACCGTCTCCTGTCCATCCTTCGGTGTGTTCTCGAACGCCGGAGCCCAGGAATCTCCGATCACGAAGGTGGCGTTCTGCCAGGTTACGAGCAGTCCGTCCGCGCTGCGCACGGTGACATTGATCCAGTACTCTCCGGCATCGTTCTGGCCGGGAGTGCCGCTGCAGTACCAGTCCCCTTGGACGTCCTTCTCGTTGACATCATGCCATTCCAGGAAAGGCGCGTTCGTAAGGGCGGACACCAGGTCCACCGTCTCGTTGAAGCTGGGCCGGTACTCGAAGTACGCCGTCTCCTGCCCGTCCTGCGGGGCGCTGGTGATCAGCGGCGTCCAGGAGTCCTCCACCACGAACGTGCCGTTGTACCAGCCGGTCAGCAGCCCGTCCACGCTGGTGGCGGTGATGTTGATCCAGTAGGTCCCGGCATCGTTCACGGACGGGACCCCTACGAAGGCCGTCCCGTTCCAGCTCAGGAACAGGGCGTCTGTGTCCGCGGCGATGATGGCGTCGCTCTCGTTCACCAGAGGCTGGAAGGAGTACTCGACCGTCTCCTTGCCTGTCGCGGGCGTGCCGGATATCTCCGGCGCCCAGGTCTCATCGATCACCAGAGTGTAGTTCTGCCAGATCACCAGGTATCCCATGAGCGTGGCCTTGACGTTCACGCTGAACATGCCGCAGGCGTCCGGCACCCCGGTGATGTTGCCATCCCCGTCGATGCTCAGGAATCCGGCGTCGGTGATCAGTTCGAACTCCGCTTCCTGATCCACGTCCGCATCGTAGAAGTAGGCGGTGCGGTTGCGCCCATCGGTGTCAGGTTCGCTGAGGAAGACGAAGGCCAGCGGATACATGTCATAGTTCATCCCGCCCGCCAGCTCGTAGATGAAGTAGTCCACGACCCCATCGCCGTCCGCGTCCGGACCGAGCTGCTCGCTCCAGTAGTTGCCGCGCCCATCTACGTAAAGATGATCGCCCGGCGCATCGGCCAGGGCCTGGAAGGGCGGTACGGAGTAGGTGTCCCCGACCCCGTTGTTCCGGTAGAACAGGTTCTCGACCATGGTCACGTTGTAGGTGGCCATTATCCGGGCCCCGTAGGAGGTGGAGTTGGCTATGACGTTGTGGGCTATCCGGGAGTCGTCCACGCCATCGAAGACCACGCCGTAGCGATGGTTGTTCTCCATCAGGTTGTGCTCCACGGTCACGTTGTCGCAGCGGCCCATCAGGCTGTTCATGTTGACCCCGTCGATGTTGCCGACGAAGTGGGAATGCCCGATGTAGACCTGGGACACGTACCGACCCAAGATCCCCATGGACATGTTTATGATGGTCGAGCTCTCGATGCGAATGTCCGAGGAATCGATCATCGACACGCCCACGCCCATGCCCACCAGGTACAGATTCCGCAGATCGATCGAGTCGGAGTTGTAGATCTGGACCGGTACGGTGCAGGAGGTGGTCTGCAGGCCGGTGACGATAAGGTTGGAGACGGAGGCGATGATGATCTGCCCTCCGTCGTCAGGCGTCTCAAGTCCGGCATGGTCCGCGCTGCGGTAGTAGTACACCGGCTTGCCGCCCACGGTGTTGTTGTCGGCGATAGTGTGCGTATCAACCGTCTCCCATCCGTAGTTGACGTCGAAGGTTATGGCCCCGTCCTCGATGGCATTCGAGTAGAGGGTCATCGACGTGCAGGCCACAAGGGAGATGCCGGAGCTCGTCTGCCTGTTGCCGAAGATGACGTTCCCGTCCAGGACCGTGTCCATGCACATGGTGAGAACGATATCGCCCTGGCCGTAATACAGCGTGTTGCCGGAGATCAGCGATTCCGTGATGGTGTCCATCACGATGCCCTGGGCGTAGTTGGTCATTGTGTTGTCGATGACCGTGAGCCAATGGGAACTGTAAGCGTACACGCTGCGGGCGGTCCAGTTGAACGCGCAATCGGCCACGATGGTGTGGTCCGAGTAATCGTTCCGTACCCCCTCGGTGGTTTCGAAGGTGCAGTTGAGCACCGTGGTGTCCAGGGCCCATGCGACCTTCAATCCCAGGCCGAGCCGGGCGAAGGTGCAGTCGGCCACCGTGATGCGGTCGGAAAGCGCGTTGATGAGCACACCGATGTCGCCATCGGATATGTCCAGGCCGCGCAGTTCGCAGAGGTAGCATTCATTGGTCAGGACACCGGTCGCCGCGATGATGGTTCCGTTCCCCAGATATGATGACGTTACGGAGAACATGTCCACACCGGTGTATATCACGCGGATGGAGTTGTTCTTCATGCGGATGTACGACGATTCGTAGAGATAGATGCCGCGCACGCCGTCAGCGATGGTGTTTCCGCTGACGTCCATGCTCTGACCGTTATAGATGACAATGGCCGCATCGGACATGTCCTGGTCTACATCGGCGAATGTGTTGTTCCTCACCACAGCGTCAAGGACGTTCGACAGCATCAGCCCGTTCAATACATGATGGACATCGTTATCGCGGAATATGATATGGCTTGGCGATGTCGTCCCGTCGTCCTCCACTACCGCCGCGTTGCTTGCGTTGCTCAGGGTGTTGTTGGCCATGCGAACGTAGGCGGCTCCCTTGATCCAAATGCCGTACATCATTTCGTTGCCGTCAACGGTGTTGTTCTCGATGGATATCAGCTGACAGTCGGAGAGGACTGCGATGCCCGCGTAATCATTCAGCTCCACCAGATTGTCGTCGACCGATATCGAGGAGCATTGCATCAGGAAAAGCCCGAAGAGGGATCCCCAGAGGCGGTTCTCCGTTATGGACGCACCGTCGCAGTTGTAGATGTACAGGGAAGCGGAGCGGGCATCTGGCCACGTGCCAGCTGCACCGGCGTTTCCAAGATCGTTCCCGGTCACCACGAAGCTGTAGGTGACGTTCCCTATGAACAAGGAGTTCTCCTCCAATTCCAGAGAATCGATGATGAGCCCGGTGACGATGAAGGGATCGTTCTCGCTGCCATCCCCTGCCCATTGGTACTCGTCGACCGCGGCGAGCATGTCCGCATCGTTGTTTATGCGCAGGGAGCGGGGCATAGGCAGTATTTGGAAGGATTGATTGCTGAAGGTCTCCAGCAGTCCGCTCGGGCTTCGGACGGTTATATTGATCCAGTAGGTGCCGTCGTCCTCCAGTCCGGGGGTGCCGGCGAAGGCCGAGCCATTCCATATCAGGAACAGGGCATTGGTGTCCTGCGCCGTAATCTCGGCGTCGGTCTCGTTGAACATCGGCTCGTACACGTACGGAACGGTCACCCGGCCGTCGCCTGGAGTGTTATCGAACGAAGGGCCCCAGGAGACGTTGACGGCGAAGGTGAAGTTGTGTGTCGTGTAGAGAAGTCCGCCGATGCTCTGCAGGGTGATGTTCAGATAGTACGTTCCGGCGTCACCGACATCCGGGGTGCCGTACCAATAGTTCGGGAAGCCCGGACCCTTTATCGAGGGACCGTACAACAGCATCCAATCAGCATCTGAATGCCAGTCGATGAGCGTCATGGCCCCGTCGAACTGCGGTACGAACAGATAGTCCACGGTCTCCCTTCCGTCGCCCGGGGAGTTGGTGATGTGATTGGCGTATGCGTCCTCGATCACGAACGTCTCGTTCAGGTAGCAGTACAGCAACCCGTCATCGGAGAAGGCGGTGACGTTGATCCAGTACTCCCCGGCGTCGTTCTCTCCGGGGGTTCCCGCGAAGTAGAACCCGTTGAGGTCGAATCCCTTCCCGTCATCAAAGACCAGCTCCAGGAAGGATGCGTTCGTCTCCATGTTGACGATGACCGCCGAGGTGTCGTTGAACTCGGGGCGGAACTCGTAGTAGGCGGTCTCCTGCCCGTCGAGCGGGGACGCGGTGGGCACAGGAGCCCAGGTGTCCTTGATGATGAACGTCTCGTTCAACGTGGTGTTCAGCAGTCCGGCGTTGCTCCGCACGGTGACGTTGATCCAGTACTCGCCGGCGTCGCTGGAGCCGGGGGTCCCCAAGTACATGTTCCCGACCCAGCTCAGGAAGTCAGCGTTGGTGCTGTACGCGGTGACCGTGTAGCTCTCGTTCAATGCCGGCTCGTATCCATAGGTCACGGTCTCCTGACCGTCGAACGGTACGTCCATGAACATAGGGCCCCAGGTGTCGCCGATGACGAACGTCTCGTTCAGGGTGGCGGTCAGGGTTCCTAGAACGCTCTGAGCGGAGATGCTTATCCAGTACATTCCCGCCTGCGCCGTGCTGGGCGTTCCAGAGTACCCGGTGCCGTTCCAGCTCAGGAAGGGTGCATTGGTGTTGTGGGCGGTGATGACCGCATCCGTCTCGTTCAGATTCGGAACGAACGAGTAGGACTGCGTCTCACGCCCGTCCGCTGGAGCGTTCTCGAAGGACGGGGCCCATCGCACCGGTCCCTCGCCGTAGAGGTATTGCAGGACGAAGGAGGAGTCCCTGGCGATCTGATGGAGATTCCCGTCAGAATCGATGACCATGTCGCCGTAAGTATCGGTCCAGGTGGCGAGGTCAAGGTCATCGTAGGTCCAGCTTCCGCCTTCGTTGGTGGCGTAGTGTAGGTGCTTAGGCCAAAGGTCGATGTATGTGATATGCACGTTGTCACTGGAATCAGTGACGATGGAGACGCATTGGTTGGTCACCTCCAGGGTGCCCTCGATGACGTTGGACGTCCAGGAGCCTCCGGCATTGGTGACGTACTTCACGTTGCGAACGGGATCGAGCACGTAGACCATATGCGCCTTGTCGTTCGAGTCGATGGCCAGGTCCAGGTATCTCAGCGTTTTGGTGGTTCCATCAGGGCTCTCCACGTTCCAGGAGGACCCGTCGTAACTGGCGTATATGAGATGCACAGGGTCGCTGCTTGTTACTGCCGCGATGTGCGGGCGGTTCTGGGAGTCGGTGGCGATGGAGAACTCCGCCCCCGGGAAGACCTCGATGGCCCCCTCGTCGATCATGTTGAACGACCAGCTCCCACCGGCGTTGGTGCCGTACGACATGACGTTGGCGCCTTGCGGATGATACGCGACATGCACATTGTCGTTGGAATCCAGGGTCATGTCGAACCCGTAGTAGATGGTCTGTCCTAGGTCGTATATCACGTAACCTTCGTTCACGTTGTTAGCGTACATCAATGTCCAGGCCCACGATTCGGTTACGTCCATGTACATGATGTGGGTGTATCCCTGGGAATCAATGGCGATGACTGTGTTGTAACCGCACTGGCTCGCCGCGTCGATGATCTGGGAGTTCCATGTCCCATCCACCAGCTCGGCCACGTAGAGGTCGTTGTTGAGTATGTACGACACATGCGGGTTACCATCGGCATCCACAGCGATGGATGGTGAAGCTATGTTGCTGCCGATCGATGATATGCTCCATGTGTGGTCATCGGCAACGGCGGTCGCCGCCGGGGCGAGGGAGGCGACGGTGAGAAGGAAAGCGGTCATAAAAAGCAGGCAAAAGAAGGTGCGTTTTAGGCATGAGCGGCCTAACGACTCGAACATGCGGATTCCATAATATTCTATTATTTATATCATTACTAGTATTATAATCAAAAATGATAATGAGGACAAAGGAGATCCTTTTCAACCATATTCAGATGGCCATGTTGGAACGGAACCGATCGTCCTGAAGGTTGGCTGGCTATTATCCCGGCTTTGCCATGGAGATGATGCCATGCGCGAACACACCTCCGGCATGGACGTTATTCCAATACTATTGACCGGTAAAAAAAAGAGAAAAGGGGGCCCTACGGCTCTTTGCATCTTACTTCCTGACCCTGGCCCGGAGGAACATCACTGCGCCGACCGCGAGCACGATTATGATGACCAGTGCCGCTATGCCGATCCAGGATGTTCCATCCTCGCCGTCCGCCTCGGCCTCGATCCCGCCCAGGTCCGTCGTGTCATCGGCGATCACGGTGACGTCGATGACCTTATCGCCATAGCCGTCCCCGTCCACCGTCAGCTCGTACGTCCCGATCGTCACGTTATCGAACCGGAAGACGCCGTCGTCACCGGTAACAGCCGTCATGCCGTTGCTCAGACGGACGGTCCTGTTTACCTGAACGTTCCCTTCGGCATCGACGAGCGTGCCGGTGACGAACCCGACCTCGATGGTGCTGAAGTTCCAGCTCATCGCCATGACATTTCCTGCCATATCCCGTCCGCTCACGTTCACCGTGTACTCCCCGTTGTATGCCAGGGAGGATGGCGTGAACGTGGCCGTGGAACCGTTCCAGATGATGGACCCGCCGACCCCGCTGACGGTCATCTGAGTGCCATCAGCGTCCATGGCCTCGGAGAAGATCACCGTGATCGTGGCGTTCAGAGCTACGTCCTCGCCGGTCGGGGACACGGTCGCCGTTGGGGCTACGGTATCTACGATGAACGTCACGTTGGTCTGGTTGAAGTTGCCTGCGCTGTCGTACGCTCTCACGTATACGGTGTGCGTGCCGTCGGCGAACGAGAATGTGCGGTTCGGATCGTCCGTGACCGTCCAGGTCGTTCCGTCGATGCCGTATGCGAAGCGATCGATGCCGGAAGTGGCATCGCTGCCTTCCCAGGTCACCGTCACGTTTCCGTTGGCGTTATACGATCCGCCAGCCGGAGAGGTGATGGATATTTCCGGGACGGCGGTGTCCACGATGAACACCACGCCGGTCTGATCGAAGTTGCCGGCCATGTCGTACGCCCTCACGTGAACGGTATGCTCACCGTCGGTGAGAGAGAACGTGCGGTTCAGTTCGGTCGAGTTGGTCCAGGTCGAACCGTCGGTGCTGTAGGCGTAGCGATCGATCCCGGTGGTGGCGTCGCTGCCATTCCAGGTCACCGTCACGCTTCCGTTGTTGTTATAAGAACCGCCAGCCGGAGAGGTGATGGATATTTCCGGGACGGCGGTGTCCACCACGAACGTCACCTCATCCGTGAAACGGTTCCCGGCCAGGTCGATGACCTCCACGGCCACGGTGTGCTCTCCGTCCAACAGCATATCGATGCTCCAGGACAGGTTGCCGACCCCGACGTACGTCCAGCTGCCGCCGTCCACCCGTATGAGGAAGTGGGCGATGCCGCGGTCATCGTCCGCGGTCCAGACGATGCCGACCAGGGATGATCCCAGCGGTGCTCCGTCCGCAGGGCTGGCGATCTCCAACGTCGGGACCGTCATATCAACGATCACTGTGACGTCGGTCTCGTTGAAGTTACCGGCCATATCGTACGCCCTGACGTACAGAATGTGGACGCCGTCGGAAAGTACGAAGGTGTGCTGCAGGCCATCGGCGACGGTCCATTCGATCCCGTCGTCACTGACGGTATATCTGTCTATACCGGCCATGGCATCGTCCGCCACCCAGGTCACTGTCACATTGCCGGTGCTGTTGTAGGAGCCGCCCTCCGGAGCGATGATCTCCAGGCTCGGAGCGGCGGTATCCACCGTGAAGGTCACGACGGTGCGGTTCCAATTCCCCGCCAGGTCAGTGACGGTCAGCGATACCGCATAGATTCCGTCCGCCAGGTTCAGGATGGTCTCGGTTTCGGACGGTCCGTAGGTGGTATTCGCCCAGGACGACCCATCGTATACGCTGACATTGCAACCGACTATCCCGGAACCGTCGTCCGAAGCGGACCATTCCAGGGATATGACGCCGTCGCTGTCGTATGTGGCGTCAACTGGGGACACGATGACTATCGCCGGGGCCTGCGGGTCGCAGAACACGTTCATGCTGGCGCTCAGGTTCCCCCCGCCGCCGGTCATGTTGACGGTTATCAGATTGTTCCCTGGGGCCAGCGTCACCGAGGCGGTCCACGTTCCGTCGATGGCTATGGCACCGGACATCCCATTGGCCGCGTTGTACCAGGTCAGGGAGGTCATGCCGCCGTAGGAGGACGCCGTCCCGGAGATGGAGAAAAACGTTTCGTTCGTCAGCACCGTGGTCGTGGTGATGTTCAACGCGAACGCCTGCGGGCAGGGGTCGCTGTTGATCCCGCCATCGATGAGGTAGGGGCGGTCCACGATGCCGTCAGCATCATCGTCCGGTGACGACCAGTCGCTCCAGATGTTCCCGATGTCGCCCTGGTGCCATACGTTGTCTCCGGAATCAGACACCTGGACATGGGAGCTGTTGTGGATGGACGCGGCCCCTCTGTTCCCGATGAAGTGATTTCCGAAAATCACGTTGTCCTGTGTCGGAACCCCATCGCTCTGTGGGACGATCAGACCATAATCGATGCTGTTCATCACCCGATTGAACGACAGGGTGTTAGACTGTGAGTTCACCAGGACCATCCCATTGTAGTTGGCTTCGAACCGGTTGTCCGTGATGAGGTTTCCGTTGGACCCGATGAAGTTAATTCCTAAGTTGCTCCCCACATAATCGTTGCCAGACACGGTATTGTTGTTGGCCTGGTACATATAGAGGCCGCTGAAATAGTTATAATGGATCAGGTTGTCCTTGACCGCGTTCCAGCCGGAGCCATCCAATATGATCCCGATCTGGAGGTTCCCCAGGCAGTCGTTGCCTGACACGGTGTTGTTATCGGAATAGTCCAGGTGGATGCCGTAGATCAGGTTGTCGCGGCAGACGTTGTCCGAGACGGTGTTGTTGACCGACTCGGTAAGCTGGATGCCGGTCATGGCGCCGCTGCAGTTGTTGCCGATAATATTATTGTCTCTGGAGATGTCCAGATATATGGCGGTCTGACCGTCGTTGATGCAGAGGTTGTCGGAGACGGTGTTGTTGGCGGATTCGGAAAGGCGAATGCCGTACATAGCGCCGCTGCAGTTATTGTTGGACACGGTGCTGTTACCGGTCACGACCAGCCATACGCCCGTGTTCGAACAGCTGCTCAGGTTGTTTCCATCGATCACATCTCTATCGGAATACTCCGCATAGATGCCGTACTCGCAGTCGACATGATTGCCGGCCACGGTGAGCTCACCTGAGGAGAAGACGCTGATGCCGGTGGAATGGGTACCGCCGATGATCCCGTTTCCGGAGATGACCGTTCCGTTGCAGCCCTCGGTCACAAGTATGCCGTCGGTGCCTGCGCCGCTGATGATGTTTCCGTCGATCATCGCGCCGGGGCATTCGTACAGGCGGATGCCGGTGAGGGAATCGTCGATATGGTTCGAACGGACCACGGCGTTCCTGCAGTTGTACAGATATAGCGCGGCGACCTCGCCCTCGTCCCAGGCGTAGGTGCTGGACGTATTGCCCAGGCGGTTGCCGATGACCTGGAAGTGATGGGTCACGTTCCCGATGAACAGGGAGTTCTCGTAGGCGTCGTGGGAATCGATGTCGAAGCCGGTGATGATGTACGGATCTTCAGCACTGCCGTTGCCATCCAACCCATGCGATATGACCGCATTTTCCATCTCCCAGTCGCTGTTGATGCGCAGCGAGACGGGCATGGGGGCGATGGATATGGAGGAGGTCTGGGTGGCGGACAGCCTTCCCTCCACGCTCTTGGCCGTGATGATGATGTCGTAGTTGCCGGCGTCATCAGCTCCAGGCGTTCCCACGAACGCCGAACCGTTCCAGCTCAGGAAGGGGGCGTCGGTGTAGTGATAGGTTATCTCCACCTCCTCATCGAACTGGGGAGAGTGTTCGTACCCGTTGGTCACCAGTCCGTTCAACGGAGCGTTGAGGAATGTAGGCGCCCAGGGCAGTTCGCCGATGGCGCACTTGACGGAACGACCCGGATCCGTACCTTGGTAATAGCTGATGTAAACATTTCCAGAGCCGAGGGCGATGGAGTTGTACTGACCGCACACGCCGGGCGTGTCGACGGGGACCGTGGACCAAGCACCCCAAGCTTCCTTGACTGCGTAGCTCAGACCGTAATTAAATATGATCTCGCCGCCGGAGGAGGTATAGCTGACATGGACATTGCCGTCAGCATCCAAGGCCAGGGAGGAAGGACCCTCGTCCTTGTAGCCCATGCTCGTATCGCCCACCTTCTCGGTGAACCATGATCCACCGACCGGCTTGCTCGCATATCTGATGTCGCTATTGGTATAGTCGTGATAGCTTATGTGCACGCTGCCATCAACATCGACGGCCAGGGAGGAGAACTTGCCGACCCGGTTCCAGTTGTCTGCGGTCTCAACGGTCCAACTGGTCTGTTCCGGAGCGCGGGCGGCGTACTTGAGATCGTCATTGGAATCATCATAATAGCTGATGTGCACGCTGCCATCGGCAGGAACGACGATGGACGAGTAACTTCCCACGTCACCTGATGAGTCCACCGTTTCGATGGTCCAGCTTGATGCGTCCGAAGCGCGTGTGGCATACTTGAGATCGCCATTGGACTGATCATAATAGCTTATGTGCACGCTGCCATCGGCAGTGACGGCGATGGACGGGTACCTGCCCACATCCCCTGAGGAGTCCACCGTTTCGATGGTCCAGCTTGATGCGTCCGAAGCGCTGGTGGCATACTTGAGATCGCCATTGGAATCGTCAAAATAGCTGATATGGACGCTGCCGTCCGCGGCGACGGCGATGGACGAGTACGCTGTGGTACCGTTGTCGACCGTCCCTATGGTCCATGACGAGCCGTCCGCGGCCATGCAGGCATACTTCAGATCATTGTTGTTACTGTCGCAGTAGGAGATGTGCACCGACCTGTTCGGTCCCACGTCGATGGACGTGAAGCCGCCGCTCCCATCGATGGTCTTGATGTCCCATTCCACATCCGATGCCGCAGCGCTCGTCTGTGGCGCCATCAGGCCGGAGAAGGTCAGGATGGCGACTATGATCAATGATGACAGTATGATTTTCGACCGGAGGGGCCGAAATGACGATGCGTTCATGCCGCGGCCACACCGTTCATGATAAAAGCTACTTGCGGCACAATTATTGGATCTGGAAAATGTGCCGGCCACGGACCTGGACGATTATTTGCAGGATCCGAGGCGGACGGGGCACGGCGCGAGGCCTTCCGCCGAGCGCGAAGCGGACCGTGCGTGAACGGACGGTTTTTTAGGCGTATCAGCCGCCTATGGCCTTCCGCACCGCCTCGGCCGTGGCCTCCGTCTTGATCAGCTGGCCGCAGTTGGCCATGACCGTGTCCGGATCTTTCAGCACATGGCCGGTGCACACGCACACCACGCGCTCGCGCCGGGATATCTTTCCCTCGTCCAACAGCCGCTTCAGTCCGGCCAGCGAGGCGGCGGACGCGGGTTCTACGCCCACGCCCTCCTTCCTTCCGAAGAGGAACTGGGCCTCGATTATCTCCCGGTCCGAAACGGCGGTCATCACCCCTCCGGTATCGTACACGGCCTTCAGCGCCTTTCTGCCGGACGCCGGATTGCCGATCCGTATGGCGGTGGCCACCGTCTCCGGGTCTTTCACCGGGCGGAAGTCCTCCTGGCCGTGGGCGAAGGAGTTGACCAGAGGAGCGCTTCCACCGGCCTGCACGCCGGTGAAGATCGGCATATGGTCGATCCATCCCAGCTCATGCCACTCCTTTAGCGCCTTGTAACCGGCCCATATGTTGGCGGCGTTGCCAACCGGATAGATTATGCGATCGGGAACCTGGAACTTCAGCTGGTCGATGATCTCGTAGCACAGCGTCTTCTGGCCTTCCGGTCTGAAGGGGTTCACCGAGTTCAGCATGTAAAGGTCGCCGGCGTGCGCCAGGTCCTTGACCACGCGCAGGGCATCATCGAAGTTGCCGTCGACGGTGATCACCTTGGCCCCGAAGAACATGGCCTGGGCCAGTTTCCCCAATGCCACCTTTCCGGACGGAAGGAGAACCACGCATTTCAGCCCGGCCTTGGCCGCGTAAGCGGCCAACGAAGCGGAGGTGTTGCCGGTTGAGGCGCAGCCGACCACCTTGCATCCCAGCTCCACCGCCCTGGATACGCCGACGGTCATCCCGCGGTCCTTGAAGGAGCCGGTGGGGTTCGCCCCTTCGAATTTGACGTGCAGCTCGCGCACACCGTATTCGTCAGCAAGCTTGCTGCAGTCGTACAGCGGCGTTCCTCCCTCCTGCAACGTGACCGGTTCCGAACGGATGGGAAGGAAGTGCTCATATCTCCAGACGCCGAGCGGACGGGAGCGGAGGTCCTCAGGGGACGTTCCTTCCAGATGGGAGAGGTCCATCTCCACCGTCAGGTTCCCGTGGCAGCTCGGACATTCATCAAGGAACGGGTCATCTATCGTCCTGCCGCACTCCCAGCATTTGACCTCGTACTTCATTGCTCCACCTTCTCGCATCCGGTGCCCCAGGTGGTGTTCCAGCAGAAGCACTCAACCCCGTGGCCCTCATAGAAGGACTGAACGGCCTTGGCGATCGCCAGGCCGTCCGCCTTCCGGCGGTCGAAGAAGGCGGCGATGCACGGACCGGAACCGCCGAGGAAGGAGGCGAACGCCCCCGCCTTCAACGCGGCGTTCTCCGCATCCTTCAGGAAGGGGACGAGCGGGGCCCTGGCCGGCTCGACGATGATGTCGTTTATGGAGCGGGCGATGAGGTCCATGTCCCCTATGGCCATGCCGGCCACCAGCGAGGAGGCGTGCCCCACCTGGTGCACCACGTCGTGCATGGGCACGGTCTTGGGCACCTTCTTGCGGGCCTCGCGCGTTGGAACGGCGAACTCCGGCAGGCAGGCCACGATGCCCAGGTCCCTGGGCGGCGATAACCGCACCACATCCATGGGCTCGTAGGAACGGATGATGGTGAAGCCGCCCATGAGCGCGGGGGCGGCGTTGTCGGCGTGCCTGCTTCCAGAGGATGCCTCCTCGCCGTAGGAAGCGCAGCAGATCAGCTGGTTCATATCCAGCGGTTCATCGAGCAGAAGGTTGGCGGCGTAGGCGCCTCCGGCGGCGGAGGCGCCGGACGACCCCATGCCCGATGCGGGACGGATGCCCTTGTCGATCCTCATGGCTATCCCGAAGTCGGCCCCGGCCATCTTCAGCACCTTGTCGGCGGCCACCGCCGCGGTGTTCCTGGTGTTGTCCAACGTCACCGCGTACGATCCGGTGCCGACGATGGACTCGACGCGAACGCCGGGCTCGCTCGTCCTCCGCACCTCGATGCGGTCGCTTGGTTCCGCTAGGGCTATTCCGAACACATCGAAGCCGGGCCCGACATTGGCTATGGTGGAAGGCGCTCTGACGATGGCGCGATCTAGGGACATGAGGTGATCTCCGTGATATGACTGGTCATCACCTTCATACTCTGAACTTGTTTAAAGGTTTTCAGAGCCACGCCCCTCCGCACCGATGGACGCGAACCGGCACATCTGCGGCCATTATCGCGGGGGAATGTGCATGGCAACGTTTATTCCCCCCTTTCCCGTTGGAGGGAGCATGACCGTCCAATGCGCAGGGGCCTGGGTCCTGAAAGGCGAGAGCAACGCCCTGCTCAGGCGAGCCTCGGAGCTGGAGGCGGAGATCGTGCTCATGGACGCCGACAAGGTGTGCGGCGTTGACCACCTGGCATCCGCGGCCCTCCATGCCCGCAAGGCCTTCGATAGGGGGACGAACGCCTCCAACACCCTGGGCATGGAGGTAATTCTGTACGCTTCCGGGGAACGCCAGATATCCAAGGCCAAGCGGAAGATGGGGCTGCATCAGGAGACGGAGAGGGTGGCCCTGCTGCTGCTGGGTCCCGGGGAGGTCGACCAGGTCCTGAAGGAACTGGGGCTGCGCAGGGACGATTCCCTCCTGGAATGCTCCCTGAAGAAGGGAGAGGCCTTCGGCCTGGACAGGACGGAGATGGAAACGGCGGGGGAGGGCATGATCGCCGACCTGGTACTGGAGAAGGTGGCCTTCGTGGAGGTTCTGAAACGGTAAGACCCGGGGAAACCCTTTAATCGTGGACGTTCCATCTATTCAGGCCAGAACAATCAGGTGGACGGGAAGGTGCCGGGAGATTACGTAAAGCAGCTTCAGCTGGCCAAGCAATTGGAGCAGAAGGCCAGGGAGGCGGCCCGGGGCCGCGAGACGGCGGAGGTCAGGATAGAGGAGGCGACAGCTCTGCTCTCCAAGGTAAAGGAGATGAGCGCCGCCTCGGCGGAGACCGAGAAGCTTCTGACGCTCGCCCACCAGAGCTATGCGGACAAGGACCACAAGGAGGCGCTCTCCTATGCCGTGAAGAGCATCGACGCCTCGGTCCGCGCCCGTCAGGAACGGCTGCAGGAGATGCTCCGGGAGGCACGGACCCTTCTGGAAAGGGTATCCCCCCTGGGCAAGGCCGAGAAGGATACGGAGAAGGCCATCAAGAAAGCGGCGGATGCCATCGACTCCGGGGATCTGGAGGAGGCATACCATCTGTGCCGGGAGGCCTGGAGCTCGGCGGAGAGGAACGTCAACCGCATCCTGTCGGACGCCTTCGGCACGGCGCAGTCCTCTCTGCTCTTCGCCGAGAAGCTTGAACTGAAGGTTGACAAGCAGCGCACGGCATTGCGCAACTGTCGCGAGGCGCTAGAATCGGGGGACGTGGGGAAGAGCGTGGAGATGATCCAATCCCTGTCCGGCGCCCTGCGCTCCATGACCCTTGACAAGTTCGTGCAGAGGGCGGCCAAGCTGGAGTCCCTGTTCTCCCTGGAGAAGGGATCCTCCCTGCAGCTGGAGGAGGCCCGCGTCAGAACGGCTGACGGCCGGGAGCTGATATCTCGGGGCAAGGTGGAGGAGGCCTTCACGGCACTGGATGACGCGGAGGACGTGTTCTCCCGCAACTTCGGGAGGATGGCCGGGGAGCGAATCGCCGACCTCAAGGGCAGGGCGAAGAACCTGTCCCGCTGGAAGAAGGTAGACCTGGGCGACCTGGAGGGGGAGGTGAGGCACTTTGAGCTGGAGGAACGATACAAGGAGGCGCTGGCGCTTCTCGAGTCCGCCCGCGGAAAGGTGCGCGAGGCGGAGAAGGAGGTGCTGCTGAACTACATGGCCGCCATGCAGCCCCGGCTGAGGCTGGCGCATCTCACCAGAAAGGACGTCTCCCCCGCGCTGCAGAAGATAGAGGAGGCGCGCAGGGCGCTCCAGGAGGAGGATCTGAACCGGGCCTTCGCGCTGATGGAGGAGGCGGGGGGCATCGTGGAGGAGCGGCTGCAGGGCTACGACCAGATGGAGGAGGAGCTGCAGGCCGTGCAGTCCCTCCGCTCCCGCTGCGCCGACCTGGGGCTTTCCTGCCCGGAGGGCGGCCGGCTCATGATGGCGGCGAAGAAGCAGGCCATGCAGGGCGATTATTCCGCCGCCGTGGATACGCTTCGCAGTTCGCAGCGCTCCTATCGGCTGTCGCTGGAGAACCACTTCGCCACCGGCATCATGCGTTTGGAAATGAAGCTGGCCGGGGCAATGCGCCTGGGGGCGGACGTCACCGAGGAGTCCGCCGCCCTGGAGACCCTTACGGCAAAGGTGCGCAAGGGGGATTTCGAGCTGGTGCATGGCTCCCTGATCACCATCGGCGAGGCGGTGGAGGAGAGAACAACCAAGGCCGTCTCCGAGGAGCTGTACAAGGCCGAGGTGGTCCTGTCCCGATACGCCGGCGGTCCGGAGGTGGAGAGGGCGAGGTCGTCCTTCGCCGAGGCGAAGGAGAAGTTCGAGCGGCGGGAGCTGCAGGCGGCATATGACATAGCGTCGTCAATGCTCAACGACCTCATGGCCCAGCGGCGGGAGGGCCTCGACCGCTCCCTGCGGGACGGGCGGAACATGCTGGACATGGCCAAGCGGCTGGGGGCGGACAGCGTCACGTTGCGGGACAGGATGCAGAGGGCCGAGGAGCTGCGGTCCTCCGGACGTCTGGACGAGGCGACGCTGCTGGCGGACGAGGTGGTCTCCTACGGGAGGAGCATCGTCTCCTCGGAGATCGATCGCCAGCTCACCGAGCTGATGCAGCGGGCGGCCAATGCCCGCCGGGAGGGGGTGGAGGTGGGGGAGGCCGAGCACATGTGCGAGCAGGCCTCCATCGCCCTTCACCGCGGCGAGCAGGGGCAGGCATTCGAGATGACCGTCAGCGCCAGGAACTCGCTGAACGAGGTTCTGGCGACCCATCATTCCCTCAAGGAGCGGCTGGAGGACGGGGAGGCCATGATGGCCGAGGCCCGCCGCGGCAGCGTCGACGTCTCGGAGGCGTCCGAGGCCTTCGTCCACGCCAACATGCTCCTGCGCTCCGGCAAGTACAAGGAATGCCGCGATGCGCTGGACAAGGCGGAGGGGATGCTCAAGCGCCAGGCCCCGGAGTTCCTGCTGAGCTACGGCCTGAAGCGCATGTCCGAGCTGGGCCGCCTGCGGGAGAAGCTTGGGCTGGTGGGAAGCGAGGAGAGGCTGAAGGGGCTGGGCGCCCTGAACGCCTCGGCCCTGGAGAGCTCGCTGTCCGCGCTCGACGTCCTGAAGCGGGAATGGGAGGGCGAGATAGACGCCTCCCTGCACAGCGAGCTGAACAAATGCCAGAAGGAGCTGGAGAAGGCGGCCGCCTCCGGCTTCACCGTCGGGCAGGTCCAGCAGATCATGACCCGGGGAAGGGCGGCCCTGAGCGAGCGGAAGATGGCCGACGCCGTGCGCGCCGTGGAGCTGATAAGGAGCGAACTGGACCAGACGGCGAGGAACGACCGGCGCCTGACGGACGCCCTGGCGCATCTGGAGGAGTCGGTCGAACAGCTCAGGGAGATGAAGGCGGACGTCAAGGACGTGACGGTGCTTCTGGAACAGGCGAGGGCGCTGCGGCGCACTGGAAACGTCTCCGCGGCAGCAGACACCGCGCAGAGGGCCCTGGACCGCTCGCAGAACCTGGCCCGGGAAAAGGTGGCGGCGCTCATGAACTTCGCCGGCGGGCTCACCGCCGAAAGGACGGCCTGGGAGGACCTGCGCACCGCACGGAAACTGTCGGAGGACATCGAGGAGGCGCTGAGCAACCACCGCTATCGCCACGCGCATCTGCTCTCCAGATCGTTCCGCGAGGAGCTGGAGCGGGTGCTGCAGGACCGGGCGCAGGCGGAGGAGGAACTGCGGAAGTTCGATTCCCGCCTGAAGGAGGAGGCCAAGGCCGGACTGCGGCCGCCGGCGATGCAGAAGGCGCTGGAGAAGGCCAAGGCGTTCATGCTGCAGGGGCGTTTCGTGCAGGCCCTGAGCACCGTGGCCGCGGCCAAGGACGAGCTGCGCGCCGTCTCCGAGATGTATGAATCGCGCCTTGCCGACTACAACGAGATGCGGGAATCGCTGAACTCCCTGGAGCTGCTCGACCCGCGCAAGGACCATGTCGAGGAATTGCTGGACCAGTCCTGGACCTCGCTGAAGGAGATGCGCTTCGATTCCGCCTCCCTCTACCTGCGGAGGGCCAGGAACGGGCTGAACGAGTTTTTGACGGTTCGGACGAACGAATTGCTCTGGGAGTTCAATCCGCTGCACGACCTCATCAAGCGCCTGAAGCTGCAGAAGAGGTTCGCGACGGAGATCGCGGAGATCGAGAGGACGGTCGTGGACAACATCGCGCCGCGCGACCTCAACAGCCTGACCAGGAATCTGGAGCTGGTCAAGGCGGGAATGAGGGACATATTCCAGGAGCAGCGGGAGAAGGTGCGCAGGACCATCGAGAAGGCGTCCCGCTCAGGGAAGGAGACGGGGCGCTCCTGGGAGGTCTGGGCGGACGCTGAGACGCAATCGAAGAAGGGAGACCTGTGGGAGGCGTTCAACTCCCTGGAGACGTCCCTGAACGTCATCGACCGCAAGGCCGGGGAGACGCCCGAGCAGCTGTCGCGGCAGCTGACGGAGACCCTGGAGAGGGCGAACTCCCTGCGCATCGAGCTGTCCGGGACGCAGATAGCCTACGCGGAGGCGATACAGGCGCAGAAGGACGGCAAGAACCCCCTGGAGATGCTGCGCAAGGCCGCGGAGATATCCAGGAAGGAGGTGCGCGCCACGTACCCGGACATCTCGGCGGAGCTGGAACTGGTCGGCGAGGCCCGGGAGGGGCGGCCGATGGACGTCGTCGTCCGCCTCAGGAACGAGGCGAAGCACGCGGCCAGGAACGTCCGGGCCTTCATCTTCGGGGATGCCGAGGTCAAGGGCATGGTGGAGGCGGAGGCGCTCAGGCCTGACGAGGAGATCAGCGGGCGCATCACCGTCATCCCCAACCGCTTCGGGATCGTCACACTGGGCATATCGGTAAAGTGCAAGCCCCTGCTGACGGACGAGGACGTGCTTTACGACAGCAAGTTCGATCTGGATGTTAAGTGAAACGATTCTCAATCGTCTTCTTTATTGAATCGCCGGTTCACCACATCCAATTTCTTCAGCGCGATCTTCTTCTTGTGATCATTGAAGGTGATCTCAAACTCATCGAAGAAGCCAGCTCTCCCTAACAGAGGAGGCAGCTGAATGTCATCCTTCATGATGACCTTGGCATCGACCGTCATCATATAGTGTTCATGACCTTTTTGGATGGAAATATTGACGCGAGACGTGATCGAATCCACCGTTCCTCCTATCCCGTAAGACTTCTCCCTCTTTCCGCTCAGGTCAAGGCCCAAAACTTCAGCCATTTCCATTGATATGGCTGTAGAATCTGCTCCAGAATCCAATAGAGCTAATGTTTCAAAAGACACATCGCCATTCGACAAGGTGATGGGCACCATCGGCCTTTTCCTTTTTGCACCTTCGGGATTGGCCACTTCCTTATATTTGAAGTTCAGGACCATTCGATCACAGGATCATCGTGTCTGAGGTCGGCACCATGGCTATGAAAGGCTTCGACCTCCCGCATCTGTCCTTGGCCATTCGATAGGCGTCCTTGAACGATGGAGAATGGGCGATGACCTTCTCATCACAAATAGCGACCCACTGCCCAGCGTATGGGCTGACGTCCATGCTCATGAAATAATCATAGTTGGTCGTCACGCATATCCCAACAACGTATTCGTGATGGTAGATAATAAACATTATCGCTGCCTGTAATGAGCCGATGATAATCGATCCGAGTATTTCCTCCAGGAGCGGCCCAGCAAATCCAGACAACTTTTCGATGACAAGCCATGGAGAATGCTTACCGACTTGGCCATGCTATACTACAGCAGGTTCGACCTGGACGTGAAGTGAGATCATGCTTGACCCTGAGCATCTGGATTTTTTATTATGGTGTGTTCCCTGACGAACGTTAGAAAATCATCGAATGAGAGATTGCCTTTCGCCAATTCCACCATGGTACATACTGCGATCTGCGATGGTACGATAAGCGAGTGGCCGTTCATCTCAAAAAAGATCGAAAGGGATGATAAAGCGGTCCTTTTATTGCCATCGACGAATGGATGAAGACACACGATCTCGTACGCCAGCTTGGCACCTTTCTTGATGAGGTCATCATATGGCTCAAATCCAAAAATCCTGTGATTGGGCGATTTGACGCATAGATCCAGATTCTGAGGGGACAATAGACCGCGCGTATTCTCCTCCTGCTCCTTGACCAGACTATCGTGGATCGCCAATAGGTCTGCGGAATCAAGAAAGAAAAGGATTTTGGCAGGCGCCAATAGAACACCTAAAGCTTACCGAGCTCATCCAAGGCGACCTTGTTCCGGGACAGCGTTATCCCTAGGGCCTCCTCGAATATCTCCTTGCGGGATCTGAAGACGACCGGGGGAGCGGTGTGGAACACCACGGGGAGCGCCTGAACCGGGGTCACATCAAGGACCGCAGGGGTCACGGAGCTCGAGCTGTTGACCAGTTGGCTGCTGTTGGCCAACCCGGAACTGCTCTCTTTCCAGATGCTCAATGGCCTTTCCATGGAAGCTCCTCCGTTTTTCCATAACGCATGGATGACTTATAAGTTTTCATCGACCACCCACCTTTCAGGATGAGCCTCCTCAGAGTAGCCCAACGTCGGCGTGGGAATCCCTGGCTGTTGAGCGTACATTCTCTTGATCGTCCTCTCGGTGCGGAAGACGTTGGTGCGTTGCGTGCTCTCAATTATCGCCCTGTTGAATATCGCTCTTACCTCCTCCTTGCCGTTCAGAGCGTGCTCAGGATGATAGGGGATGTTCAATGCCATTACCTCCTGGTATTGTTTGAACAGGTCGATCACCTTGTTTTCAAACGATGGATCGATATCGATGATGTTCAATCCGATCACGTCCCGGGCTTCCCTGCGGTTGATAATGTAATCATGAGAATACCGTCCTCTGATCAGGGTTTCCACGATCCTCCTGTTCTTCTCTTGGTCGCAGGAATGCCCGTTGAGAAGGGTTAGCCCGAGGAACTCTATCTGCTCTCTAACTCTGTTGACCGCACCCAGGGCCAGAGGATTGATTGTTTGGCTCAATCTGTCGAAGACCTTGATCATCCCCTCCTGGTCCTTGATCCCGAATTCGTGCTTTGCCAGGTTGATGTAGCTATTTACATCCTCGACGCTGATCGGGATCCAATCCGGAGATGGTTTTCCAGGAACCAACACCTGTGGCCCGTGCGGAGTGGTGATGGTGGGATCGATCGGCGATAGCTGACCCATCCTGGTCATTACTATCTCATCAGCGCCCAGAGCCATCAGGGTACCGCTCGATAATGCCTTGAATGGGATGATGATGCCAAAATGATCGCAATATTCCTTGATCATATTGACCAATGCGTACGCGGAATTGGTCAGCCCTCCAGTGGTGTAGAGGAACAGGTCGATCCTGTCCTGCCGCCCCATCTCATTGAGGTGGTCGTAGAACAAGGGATGAACATCTGAAGCGACCTTGGTCTCCATGCCCGGACGGTCGCCGGCCAGATAGGCGATCACCTTGCTCTTGCGTTTCTTTTCCAATGAACGTAGCAAAGCCATTCTCTGTGTTCTTCCCATTCGGCCACCTTAGAAGTTCATGATTTGCTGGAGATTAAAATGTTCCATTACAATCGGTTTGGAGAGCAGACGGCGCGGGCGTCGTTCAAGGTCATTGGGAGTGGACGACCGCCTAAACCCGGATAATGAATGGTTCAACGGGTAAGCTTCTCCCGCCGGAAGAACCAGAGGATGACGAAAGTAATAGAAACCACGACCAGCACGGCGAGAAGCACGTTGAACAGCGCCCAGGGGTTCGATCCCGGTTTGATCCAAATTTCCGCCATAGGCCCCACGTACTCCTCGCCGTCCGGGGTGATCACGCTCAGCCGGTAGTGATAGGTCTGACGCCAGCTGTCTTCGTCAAGAGTATCGTCCACGAATTTGTCCGAATCGAGCGGCTGCGCGAACGATACGCCTCCGCTGCGATAGAGAACGCATCTTTCTGCGATATAGGGATCCACCGGATCCCAGAAGAGCCTGACCAGCAGCTGCTCGTGATGCAGTTGGATGGTGGACGGAACCAGCTCCATGTGCGCGCCCGGTTTCGAAACGACATAGCCCTGCGTGAGGCTGTCGTAGAACAGCAGCACAAGATGGTCCCAGGTGCCGGCTACGAACTCCGTGGTCCTCACGGACATTCCGCCCGGCGTGCTCAGTGGGTTTTCTACAGGCCCGTTAGGGTAATACTCCAGACGGGAGAGGAAGTTGCCGTGCATGATCACCATGTTCTCCTGATCCCCGTCCATGATGAGCTTGCAATACGAGGTGCCGTCCTCATCGTAGGGTTTGTGAGACCAGCCGAAGTCGTATCTCATAGCCAGATGAACCTTGCCGCCGGAGCTCCAGATGTGGTCCGTCTGCTGGTAGATGACGCTCTCGTAGCCGTCCGTGTCCACCCCGAACGAGAAGCGGTTCAGCTTGCCCACGTTCAGCACGTGACGGTCGCCCCATGTCCCGTTCTCCAGGGTAACGAACTCAATGGAGTGGTTCCCGGAATACCAGTCCTCGATGTCGTATTCGGTCACGTTCAGGTAGGCCATGTGCAACCTGCCCTCATCGTCGAACGCCAGCTGCGGAGGATTGGTCCACACGGAATGGGAGGAGCGGACGGTGACGATCTCGTCGGTCGTCCAGTTCCCCCCGGTGTTGGTCATGTGCACGTGGGTCTTGTAGGTGAAATCGTCCTGGGAGACCGAGAAGGCCAGATGCACGCTGCCTTCCGGGCCGACAAGCATGTTGATGTCGGTGATCCCCAGGTGGCTGAAGGTGCGTATCGTTTCGGAATCCCATGTTCCGTTCGATCGATACCAGTGCACCAGCTCCCACGTGGTGAGGTTCGCTTGCTGCAGGCATACGATGTGCGGCTCCCCGTTCTCCCCCACGGCCATGGTGACGCTTTGTATCCACTTTTCTTCGCCCAGGTCCGAGTGGACCCAGGTGCTGTTGGTGAGGACGGCGTACCGGAGAAGGACGGAATAAACGTACGATCCGGTATCCCAATGTTCATCACCAGGAGTGGGGTCGTAGGCGTACGCCAGGTGCACGTTCCCGTCGTCATCCACGGCCATGCTGGGCTCGACGAACGAGCTCATTTCACCGGGACGGAACACCGGCCAGTTCTCGACCGATGGAAGTTCCTCAGCGTTCACCGTCGCCGGAAGGCAGGTCAATATCATCGCGACGGTCAACAGTGCTACGATCGACAAAGATCCCCAAGAGCCCATCTATGATCCCTCATACGCGTTCTCGATATCATTCAACAGCCAGGGAAGGTTGGTGTCGGTGAGCTTGTTTATTTTGTAGACGGTGGTGTATTGGTAGATCCCCTCGCCCACATGACTCACACTGATCCAATGCATCATCAGTATTCCATGTGAGAAGGCCCATTCCTCCTCTGGCGAGGATATACGATAGGTGTCAGTGAACACGGGACCCCAGGGGAGGTCAATGGCGAAGGACTCCCGGTCAGGGTTGAAATGCCCCTTGACCCAACTGTGCAGAGGTTCGAATGGTCTTACCGACGGTAAGGTGATATTCTCCGAGGTGTACCTGACCAGTGTTTCGTTCGCTTGGTCGTAGGTCCATTCCTGATGATGGAACACCGCTCCGCCGTTCTTGACCTCAGTGACCACCCACCTTTCCCTGAAGGTGATGACCTCGGGTCGATCGGTGGAGTTCGCATCCTCGGCCACCACATGAAGGGTAGTTTCAGTGTATTCCAGGTAGTAGCCATTTTTCCATTCCTCCGCCTCATCATCGTCGGTTAGGACGAAGTACGTAAGAGGGGCCGCGACAAGAAGAACCGCGACCGCAATCCCGATGATGACCTTGCGTTCCACTCCCGCTTCCCCGGTATTGCAGGAATTGGTCTGAGCATAAAACCATCGGCCACTTTCTTTACTAGGAAAATAGGAAAGGGAAGTTGTTTTACTGATGTCTGTTGACGACTACAGCTCCGGATGGAACTTGTAGCCGTAGTGGATGACGCCGCCCGGCCCCTCCTCCCCCAGTTTGCGGAAGGAGGCCCAGACCCGCATGCCGATCTCGACCTTGTCCAGCTCGCAATCGATTATCTGGCCTGTCACCATTATGCCCTCGTCCAGCTTGATCATCGCCAGGATGTAGGGCTTCTGCATCTGGAACTGCGCGGGGGCATCGTGCACTATGCTGAAGGAATAGACCTCGCCCTTGCCGGAGAGTTGGAACTCCTGCATCTTTCCTATCGACTTGCGGTGGCATTCCGGACAGACGGTCCGTGGCGGGAACGAGATCTTCCCGCAGTTGCCGCACTTGGTCGCCTTCAGGTTGTAACGGGGGGAGTTCTCCCTCCAGAAGCGCGCAACTGTCATCAGACCACCCCCAGGAGGTGCATGACGACGGTGGAGCCGGTGCCGCCCACGCTTTGGGCCAGGCCGTATTTGGCGTCCGCCACCTGGCGCTTTCCCGCCTCGCCGCGCAGCTGCGTCACGAGCTCCACGATCTGAGCGACGCCCGTGGCGCCGATGGGGTCTCCGCGGGCCTTCAGCCCGCCGGAGGTGTTCACGGCGACCCGTCCGCCGATCTGCGTCTGCCCGTCGACGGTGGCCTTTCCGGCTTCGCCCTGTTTGAAGAAGCCTATGTCCTCTAACGCCAGGATCTCAGAGATGGTGAAGTCGTCGTGGATCTCGGCGAGATTTATTTGCGAGACCTCCACGCCCGTGCGCCTGGTCAGCTTCTTCATCGCCTCGCGGGTGGCCTCGAAGGACGTTATGGTCTTGCGGTGGTGCAGTGCGAGCGTGTCCGAAGATTGTGATGAGGCGAGAATCTTCACCGGCGAGTCGGTGTACTTTCTCGCCTTCTCCATGGCGCACATGACGACCGCCGCGCCTCCGTCCGACAGCGGGGCGCAGTCGAACATCGTCAGCGGCTCGGCCACCTTGGCTGCGTTCAGTACGGTGTCCAGCTTGATCTCCTTCTGGAACTGCGCCTTTGGGTTCAAGGCTCCATGCTTGTGATTTTTTACGGCCACGGAGGCTATCTGCTCCCGGGTGGTCCCGAACTCCAGCATGTGCCTGCGAGCGATCATTGCATGTAACGCAGGGAAAGTAGCGCCGAAGACGCATTCCCACTGTTGGTCCGCAGCGGAATCCTGGATCGCGGCTCCGGCCGCATCGGGCAGGTCGGTCATCTTTTCCGCGCCGCCTACGACGACTATATCGTGAAGGCCGGAAGCGACATCGAAGAATCCCTGTCGAATAGCGACCGCACCGGAAGCGCCGGCGGCCTCCACGCGGGTTGCGGGAATGTGATCACGAGCGAGACCGGAATAGTCGGCTATGAGCGCGCCGACGTGCTCCTGGTCGATGAAGCGTCCGGCGGACATGTTTCCGACGTACATGGCCTCGATGTCCTCGGACGCTACGTTAGCATCGTACACGGCCGCCAGACCGGCCTGAATGCCTATCTCGCGGAAGGAGAGGTCCCACAGCTCGCCGAATTTCGTTTGACCGATGCCTATGATGGCAACTTCCCTCATTCGCCTCCCTCCTTCATTCTTATCTTTCCACGATATCTGGCGTACGTGGCGTAATCGATGAACTTGTTGTTCTCTATCATGAACTTCACGCTTGGTGCGTTCTCACGCTTGTAGTTGGCCATCTCGCTGGTCACTGTTATATCGAAACCGTCGCAGCCTGCTCCGGAACCGTACGCCACAGCGAAGATGCGGTCGCCCGGCTTGGCCTCGTCGAGAACGGCCGATAATCCCAAGGGAACCGCTCCTGAGTAGGTGTTGCCGATGTAAGGCGTCAGCAGGCCGGTCTTGATCTGCTCGTCCGTGAAGCCGAGCTGCTTGGCCAGGCGGGAGGGGAACTTGCCGTTGGGCTGATGGAAGACGGCATACCTGTAATCGGTAGGCTTGGTCCCTGCCTTCTTCAACGTTCCTAACGCGCAGGCGGTCATGTGCTTGAAGTAGGCCGGTTCGCCGGTGAAACGCCCGCCATGCGACGGATAGGGCTGACCTTCCCGCCTCCAGAAGTCCGGGGTGTCGGTGGTGTACGAATATGTCAAATTCAACTTGGCGATGATCTTTTCTGAACCGATCAGGAAGGCCGCGCCCCCCGCTGAAGCGGAATATTCAAGAGCGTCCCCGGGTGCGCCCTGTGACGTATCGGCGCCTATGGCCACTCCGTACTTCACCATGCCAGAGCCTACCAGACCCATGCATGTTTGTATAGCGGCCGTCCCGGCCTTGCAGGCGAACTCATAATCGGCGACGGTGATCTCCGGCGCCGCCTCGATGGCCTCGGACACAATGGTGCCGGTTGGTTTCACAGCGTAAGGGTGGGATTCCGATCCGACGTAAAGGGCGCCGATGTCCTTCGGATTGACGTCCGTGCGCTTCATCATGCTTCGCGCCGCAGCGACGCTTATGGTGATGACGTCCTCGTCCGGGGAGGGGACGCTCTTGCTGAAGATCATGAGGTTCTTGCCCATCGCTTCCCCGTCGCTGCCCCATACGCGTCCGATCTCCTTGGGGGCGATGCGATATCTGGGGATGTATGCTCCGTAACTGACAATTCCTACGTCCATGGTTATCACTTGTCCAGACGTTCCAGGCGTTCCACGAGCTGTGATACGCCGACGTTGGTCCTGAGTAAGGGGATGTTCTCTAGAGTGGCGAGGCGAACGGCCAGTTCGTCCACGTGCTCCGGTTTTTGATAAACGACCAGAGCGGGCTTCATTGGGTGCGCGCGTATCGCTATCATAGGCGAGCGGCCGAACTTGACGCCCGTGAAGATCAGCGCTCGTTCCGAGCTCCAGCCGTAGATCTTGAGGTAGTCCATGGAGCCTAGCGCCGTTATCGCTTTCATGGAGTCGATGACGGTGTAGCCGTGGATGTCCTTGTCTAACGAGATGCCGCGGTTGAGCACGTCGCCCTCGATTGCTTTCAGGAACTCCTCGGCGGGCATGCTCGAACGGAACTCGCGGATGGCGATGATGCAGTCCGACTTCTGACCGAGATCGTACTTCTTGAGGATCTTGGAGCCGTTCTCCTCATCCAGGTTCAGGAAGCCGGTGACGATCTTGCGGATAATGACTATGCCCGGGGACTTGCGTCGTCCTGACTCGTAGTCGCTGATGACCGAGGGGGAGATGGTGAGGTGGCGGGCAAGGTCCTGCTGTGAGATGCCGAACTCCTCTCGCCATTTGCGAAGCGTCTTGCCGGGATCTGTCGATAGGACTATCTCACCGGCGATCTTCTCCATGAGCTGCTCGCGCATGTCAGGACCGACCAGATTGAGATTATTTATAACTGTCGAAGGCAGCTATCGACAGTTTATAACTGAATCGATGATCTTTATGGTGGTGTGGTGATGGTCTTTGTCCCGGGCCTCCATAAGATATTTAATATCGGGATGATTTAACCGGCCTTACACGGGTCTGTGGGTTAGCTTGGTAAACTTGTAGGTTCGGGACCTATAGCCTCCGGTTCAAATCCGGACAGACCCATTTATTTTATACAATATATTTTAACTTCATTGATTATTAATAAAATATTTTCTGGCCATAATTATCGAATATGCGTTTTCGTATTCTTTTGTAACGATTTCCTGAGATATTTTCTTTGACTCGCTAACTAATTTTTCTTTTAATAATAATCTCTCATCAACAGATTGTTCTAACATTTCATCCAAACTTTGAAAGATGGAATCAGAATTGGGTTTACATACCACTATAGATGGAATCCATTCAGAGACGCCGCAACAATCTGTTACAATTGTTGGAGTCCCGCATGCCGATGCTTCGAGAGCAACATTTCCAAATGATTCGTAGGAGTCTTTTGAGGGTAATATGAAAATATAAGCATCAACAAATGTCTCAATTTTTTCTAATCCATATTGCGGCCCTGAAAAAACAATTTTGTCATTGATGTTCATTTTGAAAGCGAGCGATTTCAGAAAATTCAAATATCCATCATCTGGTCCTGCTATCACCAATACTACATCGCTATGTTTTTGTGTCAATTTTTTAAAGGCTTCGATAAGAATATCTGCTCCTTTTCTTGGGTGAATTCTACTTAAAAATAAAATAATTTTTTTTTCAGGTTCGATCGAATGCCTTTGTTTGAAACGTCCGATATCGGGATTTTTTATGAAATTGTTAATTATTATTCCATTTGGAATATGATAATATTTGTTTGAATCAATTGTTGGAAAGACACCTTTGTATTGATTTGATTCTAGATGTGATGATGCTATTATTATACTACTATAATTAATTATTTTATTTCCGATGATCTTATCAAATATTGTTTTCATTAAAGCTTTAGAGAGCCTTGGCATTGACCCGCGCGGTTGCAAAATAATAGGAATTTTATATTTTTTTGCATAAATATATACTATTATAGCAAATAATGTCCTGTGCTCATGTATATGAATGATATCAAAATTAGCAATTTCTTTTCTAATAATAAATGGTAAATAATATGGAATTGGTATTATAAATCTATTCAATACTCCAAAATATTTTTTACAATTTTCAAAATAATATACATGGATTCCTTCAATATCGATTTTTTTATTGGTATTCAAATGATGATCGGTGTTAAAAAAATTACCAGTATAAATTGTAACTTCATGACCATTTTCAACCAAACCTCGTGATAATTCAAATACGGATCTTGCGACCCCACCCGCTTCCCAAAGAGGATAAAAATATTCACAAACATGCAATATTTTCAAGAATATTCACCTTATTTCAATGCAACTCAAGTTTTAATTACTAGACATTGGCTCCCCGGAAATTCGAGCACAATCTCATTTTTATCGATAAAAAATTCATCGAACGCTTTTTTAACTCCGATTAATTCACTATAATCATGAGATAATATTACCCCTCCATGATTCATACGAGGGTAGAAAAATTCTAAACATGAACGTGTTGATTCATAGAGGTCGACATCGAGATTGACAAATGAAAATTTGATATTTTCAATTGGTCTTGCTGTGTTCGGAAATAGTCCTGGGTAGTAAAATATATTAGGATATTTTGCAAGCAATAATTTTACATCTTCTAATAATGAAGGCATTTTTCCTTCCCAAAACCGATCGTTATCATCGTTCTGAGTGGGTCTAGGAAATCCTTTAAAAGTATCAAAGAGATGTAGCGGCCTGTTCCCTTTTACTTCACAAATAATTTTTGAGGATCCACCCATGTACACGCCCACCTCAGCGAGGTCTCCCTCAATTTTTAAGGAAGCTTTTACACAATAATAGAGCAATTGCGCCTCCGTATTTGACAGCATTAACTCGGTTTCTTTTTTAATTTCATTGATCAAGATATTAACCTGTTTTCTTTCTGGTTTATTATAATCAACCAACCCAAGATTCAATTTTGATAATAGATTCACTATAATAGAACCAAACGATTCTTTCAATGATTTCATTTTATCACCCATTATAAGGAATCCCTGTAATAGAATTTATAATCATTTTGAGAATAAATTATTTCTTCATTAATTAATATGGATTTTAACAAATGGACATCGGTTTCATTAAGATTTGCGGAATAGGGGGCGTTTAAACCCACAGGACCGTGAATGAATTGGCCGTTCTCAAATAAAGATTTTCTTATCAATATATATGATTCATTGTATACAAATAAATTATCTTGATTCATCATAATTATTGGGCCATTAAAAATAAAATAATTTTTCATTCTACTTAATGGCATCTCCATAATAACAGAAATATTGTCACCAGTGTGTTCGGAAACAAAAGTTGTTATCAGCATTTCGTTTGTGGATCGAATATTATACATTTCATCATTCAAATCTGATGGATATTCATCTGAAGAAAATCCTATGTATCTAGTTATATTCTGTGATATTGGATAGACGAGCACTGGGATTGTGATGCATAAAATTATTAAAATCGATAATGTTCGAATTATATCAATATTTAAATGTTTTTTATTTGAATGATGCTTAATTATTTTATTATTTATCATATTAACTAATTCGATTAATAAAATAGAAATGGAAACACAATTAAATAAAATCGTATATCGTAAAATTCTTGAAATATACAATGATTGTGATAATTCGGGAATTAAATACCACATTCCAATTAACAATGTACAAAATAAACTTACTATCACGAATGAAGATTGAACAAAGTCAAATTTTTTATTTAATAAATAATATATTAATAATATTGAACCAATAACAATTAGAAGAGCCTGAACGTTGAACAACAATATCGTTACGTCCGAATAATTCGATAACCGAACAGCTTCGTGATGGGTGGGGTCAATAATTTTATTATTAAACGTAATAAAATCCATCATTTTTTGTATATACTTAGTAGCAACAGAAACAACTTTTACTCCCAGTATTGAATATGACCACCAAGATAATAGTAACACGCATGGAAATAATAAATAAAAAATCCTTGGTTTCTTTTCTTTTTTAATGGAAAATAAACCTAGAGAACACATAAAAATTATAATAATTAATATTCCAAAATATGACGTTGTATAATGAGATAGATTATAACCAATTGTGAAGATCACAAATATAATAATATAAGAGGGATCATTTTTTGATTTTAATTGAGTTATTATAATATATATAGAAAGTAATAATAATAATAAAGCTAAATTTTCTCTTGTCATCGATAAACCCAAAATTATATTGGTTGGATGATATAGCACAAAGAATGAAGCCAAAAATGCGACATTACCATTAAATATTTTATTTATTATTAAAAATACAACCAATGAGATTGTTGCGTTGGTTAATAGATGAAAGAGATTCCATACCCCCGATATTAAAGGGGTACCTGTGATTAGAGAAAGTGATGACACCTCTATATACGACAATGGAAAATCTGCTAATGTTGATCTGGAAAAATGACCATCCACCAATATTTCCTTAATTATACCATACTCGGAAAAGGCATCCATTCCTAAAAAAAAACCATACTTTAAGTGTATACCTATAACGGTTAACATTGAGGTTAACAATATAATTGTGGAAAATATCATTAGATTTATTTTGTTTTCATTTATAATTTTAAATCCAATTAGAAATGTACTAAATCCAATTAATAAAGACATTAATAAATATATATAATATGATTCTGACCATGTATAATTATATATTGAGATTAATAAACCTGTAATTGCAGTAAAAAATATTATAGCGATCAATTTTATTTTTATTATTATCACCTAATAACTAGTTATATTGAGATTTCACTATTTTTAATTATTAGACTGTTTTTTATATTTAATAGCTCGATTCTTGCACCATTTAGGATTGTATTTAGATATTAATTTAAAAATAGTTATTATTAAAAAGTAAACGTCCTCGATGATGACATTTGCACTTTTTAATCCGAATTTACTATCTCGATTCATTTATCACGCCTTGAAGAGTTCTGTAATATTGATCGACCATCGATAACCAATCATTGGAATACACAAAGTCCTGACCTTTTTTTCCTTCTTCCATTATTGATACTGTTGACATTAGTTCGAGCACTTTTAATACAGCTTCTTTTGATTCCTTGAGATAAATTACACCGTGACCATCTTTAAATTCCTTACGAATTCCAGAAAGTTCCGTGGCTAGCACTAATTTACCAGCAGCGAGGTATTCATACATTTTAATCGGTACGATGTTCTCCATCACTTTACTTTGTTTTGCTGGTAATAGACAAATATCCGCCGCCGCCAAATATTTTGGAATCTCATCATAAGGCTTCCAATCCTCAATGATCAAACGGTCGCCCAGATCATAATTGTTTTTTATTTCATGTAAACTATCCCAAAGTTCCCCTTTACCCAAGACCAGCATCTTCAGTTTTTTATTACCGAATCTAGCTAATTCTAAAGCAACCTCATCCAATCCCGAGAAATCATAGAGCCACCCCATGAAGAATAAAACCGTATCATCATCCGTGAACCCGTACTTCTCTCGGATCGCTGAACCGTCCGCTTTCGAGAAACGTTCAAAGTCCACTCCAGCACGAATTACAAACAATTTTTCAGGGTCCGCGCCCATTTCGATGCAGTAATCCTTCAATCCTTCATTGATGGTTATAATGGCATTGGACCTTTTATTGTTCCCTGATTCGATGTTCTTCGCTATAGGCTGGAACAATTTCTCTGGAACCAGACGGTGAAGCTCGTCGATGATGTAATAAACGAATGGAATGCCGTGCTTCTTCCCTTGTTGTATGGCCATTCGTGCGTTCAGCAGACCGAAACCAACGATCACGTCGGGACGAAAATTGATTATTTCCCGTTTTATGGCCAACCCGTGCGTGACCATCAGTGACATATAGCTCAATATCGGAAGTCGAATTATCTGCGGTCGGATCACGGTGACCCCCGGAGGCACTACCTTGTAAACTTCTCTCTGGACCTGGTCCGGAGAGATAATACCATTATGCATCTCTTTCTTCCAATCAATGGGGAAATCTATAACATGGACCTCATGCCCCCTCTGCACCATCCTCTCCATCAGATGATGGCTCTGGTGCGGACCCCGCTCCAACCAATCTGACTCTTGAACCACCAATATTTTCATCGAAAGACCTTAGAACTCAGCGCTCGTCCTGATCTGTACCCAGTTCCCAACGAACCATTGATGGAGGTTGCTCAGACCCTGGTCGAACTCCACCTTGGGATGATAATCTAAAATCCTTTCGGCCTTGTCGATGGAAGATAGCAGCCTGGTCTTCACGTCCCAATTGCGACGTTCGGTGAACTTGATGCCCTTATCGTTTCCGGTCAATCGATTCACCGTCCCGGCCATGTCAACCACTCTATTCTCCTTCCCCGACCCAAGGTTAATGGCCTCGCCGATAGCCTTGTCCACCACCCCCATTGACAACAACCCGTCGACAATATCCATGACGTAGGTCCAATCCCTGGTCTCCGTTCCATCGCCAGTGATCGGCAATGCCTGCCCGTTCATGGCCCAGTAGAAGAAGTTCGGTATGACGTTACGGTACCTTCCGGGAACCTCACCCGGACCGAACACATTGAAGAAACGAGCGTTCACTATCGGAAGATCATACAGATTGTGGAAGTAATTGGTGTACAGCTCACCGAGCAGCTTCGTCACCTGATACGGGGAATGCAGATGAATGGAGATATCATGCTCCTCGAAGGGCATCTTGGACTCTAGTCCATATACACCGCAACCAGATGACGAATAGACGAAACGGTCTACCCCCACCATGTGTGCGTGCTCCAAAACCTTCAGAATCCCCAGCCCGTTGACCATCAGGTCCTTTTCAGGATTGTCTACGGAGTTTTGGTTGGCGAAGTGTGCCGCCAGATGGAACACGTACTGCGGGCGTTCCTTGAACACCCGGCGCAGCATCTCATCGTCCAATATGCTCCCGTAGACAAAATGAACGTTATTCCCTTTAGGAATGTTCCACTCGTATGCGGACGACAGGTCGTCCAGGATTATGACCTTCTTAGCCTCGAGACGGGAAAGCTTCTGGCACAGGTTGCTTCCGACGCAACCTGCCCCGCCAGTGACCAGGACCGTCTTTCCTTTGTACGCTGATTCGACGTCCACTCACTCACCTATCCTGTAATACCACTTCATCCAGTCCACCGTTCTCTTGATGCCTTCCTTAGGATCCACCCGAGGATCGTGCCGCAGGTCGCGTATGGCCCGGGAGGAATCGATCTTCTTTTCACCAGTGGTGAAGGGCTCAGCCTCCTTGTATGTCACAAGTGAATCGTCCGCACCCACCGCCTTAAGGATGATGTCAGAATAATCCGCGATATCCATCTCCCATTCTGGCCTTCCGCCAAGGTTGTAGACCTCCCCGGGCATGAAATTGTCCGCGATGTTGGCAACCGTTCTCACGGTATCGGAAACGAAATCAATGATGCGCTTGTGTCCCCGGAAGACCGTGTACGGCTTTCCATGCAGCGCGAGGTAGATGAACTTGGGTATGAACCCTCTGTAGGGCGTGTAGTGCTCCCCAGGACCGTAGCAGTTGACCGGACGAACGCGAACCGTCTCCGTTCCGAACATCTTAGCCGAGTTCATGCACATCAGTTCGCCAGCCCATTTGGTGATGGCATAATCGTTCATCTGATAGGTGTCAGATATCGGATTGTTCACCATCAAATCCTCGGTCATCTTCCCGGCGTAATCACCATAGACCTCGGCACTGGAAAAGAAGATGGTACGGAACTTCTTCCTCTCCTGGAGCCTCAGCAGATGCTTAGTGCCGATCACGTTGGTCTGCCAGAGGTTCTCGTAGTAGTCCTCGCCGTTCCAGCGGCCGTATTCTGCTGCTAAATGATACACATAATCGAAATCGTTCTTTTCGAACAGCCTTTCAAGCTGGCGGTAGTTCTTCACATCACAGCGAACATATTTTTCCCGTTCATTGTTGAGAAGATCTGCGGCCAGGACATCATGACCTCTGGAAGCGAGTTCATTTACGAGGTTGGTACCTATGAATCCGGCGCCCCCGGTTACGAGAATTCTATAATGCTCCATTAAACATCACTTGAACGGTAGATTATGATGATAGCCTGATTAATAATGGTTTTGTCAAAATTACTGGATATTCATTATAACATACCAACTTCCTTTCAATTATGTTAAGTTGAACCATTGTATCATAACCTTTAAACTCCGACATTCATTGCACGGATGGCTCGAATGGCACAAAGGTCTTCCTTCCTTTGTGAAGAACCTCTTCCACCTTCATTTTGAATAATGAATCGAGCATTTCGGCATTCAACACGTCATTGGGAATGCCTTTGACGGTAATGGCTCCATCCTTCAGTATCAGCACCTCGTCACAATTCCAAGCGAGTTGGTTTATGTCGTGACTGGCTAAGACAATGCTTTTGCCATTGTCCCGTAGGGAATGCAAGGTTCGCCATATCCTCTGAGTGTTACCAATGTCAAGGTTGGACGTCGGTTCATCGAGCATCAGGTATTGGGAGTCCTGATTGATAGCCCGGGCCAAATTGACCATCTGTTTCTGCCCTCCGCTAAGTTCGTTAGCCATACGATCGGATATGCTGATCAATTCCAGTACTCGAAGCGTCGTCGCTGTGTTAACGAGATCTTTCTCACTAAAGGCAAAGAGGGACTGCTGATGAGGTGCACGCCCCATTAGCACCACCTCCTTGACCTTGAAAGGGACGGCGATCTCGAAGTTCTGAGGGACGAAAGAAACCGACTTGGCGAGCCCCCTGGGCGGTAATGAAGCCAGCTCAGCTCCGTTCAGATATATCTCGCCTTCATACTTGTTCAAGACCCCGCAAAGGCATTTCAAGAGGGTGGATTTTCCTGAGCCGTTAGGGCCGAATATCCCCGTTATGCGTCCTTCACGAAATAAATGTTCTATGCTGTCAAGTGCCTTGACCCCACCATAACTGAAGGAGAGCCCTCGTACCTCCAGCATCAGCTCCCCCCGAAGGAGTAGGCCTTCTTCCTCCGGATGAGGGCGATCAGGATCGGCGCCCCGATGAAGGAGGTCAGTATGGTTATGGGTATCTCTCCCGCGGTCAATGTCCTGGCCAGAGTATCGCATATTATGAGAAAGGATGCTGCCATTAATGCTGACCCGGGTATGAGGTAGCGGTGGTCGGCTCCCAGTATCATCCTGGCTAAGTGAGGCATCAAAATTCCTACCCAGGCGATTATGCCCACCAGGGAAACAGCTACGGATGTCAAGACCGTTGCCACGACGATCAGGATCAGCTTGAGCGCTCGGACATTGACACCCAGGGTTCGGGCGGTCTCCTCTCCCAGGGACAGGGTGTTCATCCTGTTGCTCAAGGAGTATATGGCGAGAGACATGATCAGTACTGCCGGCACTAGGAAAACGGTGTCCTTCCAGGAGAGGTTATAGAAGCCACCCATGAGCCAGAACGTGATCTCTTGAAGCTGCCCAGGGAGGGCGATGGTCTTGAGATAGGAGAGCCCGGAGACGAATAGGGACGTCACCACTAAACCGGATAATAGAAGGTTTACTAGTCGAGCCTCCCCTCCCACCGTGGCGATCGAATACGCCATGGCGGTGGCCAGCAGAGCGAAGAAAATAGCGGTGATCTGCATGGACACGAGGGAGAAACCCACCACGATGGAGAGGGCGGCTCCAAAAGCCGCTCCGGAGGAAACGCCTAGCACATAAGGTTCCACCAATGGGTTCCTGAATATCCCTTGCAGCGTGCAGCCTGCCACAGCCAAGGCCGCGCCCACTGCTCCGGCAGCCAATATCCGCGGTAGCCTTATCTCCCAGACCACGATGTCATAGGACGAGCCATCCCCACCCCCAGATAGGTGAGAGACCAACGAATTAATCACCTCGTCGAGTGGTACCGAATAATTACCCATCATCAGAGACACGATGATAGAGGCAGCGAGCAGACCGAGCAGGACCCAGATGGACCTGGACCTCTTCGCGTGATCCGATCTGAATCCAAGCTCGTCGTCGATCATTTAACCCTCAGAAGTCCGTGGTCTCCATCCAGTACAACTTCTGGGCGAACATCATTTCGCTCAACTGGGTCTCATTGAGACCGTAGAGCCCCATATCATAGTCCGCCATCCATTCCAAAACGCCGAAGTCCTCGAACAACTGAGGGTGAGCCGCTTTAGCTTCGATCATCAGTATGCTGGGGAAGTTCAGCATGAACTCGCTCCACCAGGACATCTGGCCTATGGAATGAACGCGGTGGTCCTTGATCGCCGACATGTTCCTTAAAACATCATAGTCGGAATTGTTGTAGATGTTCGATACGATGGGGTTGACCGGCCCATCAACTAGAATGATCACATCAGGGTCCAGTTCGATCAACTGTTCAGCGGACATCAGCGAGTATCCGAATTCGGGGTACACATTCTGAACCATCGCCACTTCCTCAGCAAACAAGGAGTTGCCGTAATCCTTGCCGTAGACGTATCCGGAACCTCCGCCTGCCAAGCCCAGGAACATCATCGTTGGTCTCTCGGTGTCATTGACCACGGAAGTGACGTTGGTTATGTCGCTTATCCGATACTGAAGATACTCCACCAGATGATCGGCCTTCGTTTCCACATTGAAGATATCGCCCAGTAACCGTATCCCTTCGTAATTGGTCTCCAAGCTCGGTTCGCTGTCACATCCCGGATCGTTGATGACGAAAAGCGGAACCTTCAGATTTTCACTAATAGCCTCCATGGTGTTTGTGGTTATCTGATCCTCCTTGATGTAATTGGTCTGCCTCCAGATAACCAGGTCGGGTTCCACGGACATCAGAGTTTCGAGATTGAATCCCCCATATGACGTGTACCCTATGTTCGGCAGTGAAATAATGTCCGGACATAAGTAAAGCGTGTCTCTGGTTGTCGTAAGCTCGTTACCGGTTCGGACCAAACCACCAGTGGCTACAATCCTATCCTCAACCCCCAGGGCAATCATGGATTGAGCGATGAAACCTTTGTCGACTATCACCACATTGGTGGGGTCTTCCTTCATCTTTACAGCGACCCCTCTCATGTCGGTTATGATCTTAGTGTCGGCTGAATCATCATCGGACCCCCCAGTCTCCAGGACCATATAGATGCTCAAAGAGACCAATAGGACCACGATGATCACAGCAATTATTTTATTTATATTCAAATCCCCACACCCTTACCCATCTGACCTATACTGAGATGGATGGCTAGCATGGAGAACGTACCAATATTATATGGTTTTCAGAACTGTTCATTTATTATATAATAAATATTTAAATTTCAATGACTGAAATAAGAAATGGAGAGCAAATTATGAATGGTCTAGATTATTATATGACAATGATTCTAATTATTCGAAATTTATAAAATTATTAGAAATCAACACTATGAAGCATCCATCGAGGAATGAAAAGGAATTTCACCTTTTTTCTCTTAATGATCTCTCCACGTTCTTCATCACCAAGCTCAGCGAGTTCAATACCAGCGCCGCGAACGAGAGGAATATCCCCAACCCCAGAACGAATATTCCCGCTATCCCCTGTGTAACCAGGGTCCATTCGAATATCACCTGATCACCTATGAGAGTGGCCACGCACAGCACCAGCCCCAAAGCGAAGAACAGCACCCCGGGCACACCGAACAGCAGCAGCGGCCGCCGGTAACCTATGTACGATATAACCCCGCCTAGAACGGACAGCCCGTGCTCCAATGGCGACTGAGAATGCCCGTTCGGTACGTCATACCTAACCGTCACCGGTACTTCCATTATCTTCAGCCCTATCTCGCTGAAGTAACTGATCATTTCCGATTCTATGTTGAACCTGTCAGAGTTAAAGTTCGTGTTATTGAGCGCCTTCAATGACAAAGCGCGATAACCCGATTGAGAATCCGTAACATCGACGGACGCACCGATCGTGGTGGCCTTGTTCAGCACCTTCTGCCCGACCCGGCGGTGCTTTGGCGTGTCCGTTGCGTTCGTCCCGATGTACCGCGAACCGATGACCAGATCGGCTTCGTCCTGCAACACCGGCGCGGCGACGTTCGGAATGAGCTCGGGATCCATCTGCCCGTCCGCATCGATCATCACCGTGACCTTTGGATCAAGCTCGCGAGCCCTGGCAAAACCGGTCATCATGGCGGCGGCCTTGCCCTTGTTGACCGTGTGGCTCAAGACCTCGGCCCCGGCCTCCGTGGCCAGCTCCCGAGTCCTATCGCTGGAACCGTCATCTATCACGATGACATGATCCGCGTATCGCTTGGACAGCAAGACCACCATGGAGATGGTCAGCTCCTCGTTGAAGGCGGGAACGAGGACCACGACGTCCTTCTTCTGATGCTCCATCTGGTTGATTCCCAGAGATTCGGACCTTAATAAAGGTAATTGGGAGATTTTCAGAATGCGAACCGGTGATATATCGATACACTGTGCCATTCCCGATCGGTTCAATTTTTCCCATTAGATAATGCGACGATTAGCAATAAATCCATGGAAATGCCTGGCACCGGCCATGGGGATACCAAAATCGGCTGCCATCATCTGCGTTATAATCATTACTTCACTGCTTATGATAGGAGTTCCTGTATCCAGCGCCTCAGATGGACCGCCCACGAACTCGCTGCGTGTTTCCTTGATGGAAAGCTTTTGGGACTTCAACGAATCGGACGAACAAAAACCGCTTAACGATTTTGTTCTGCCAGTTATTGATTCTGATGGCAACCTCCAGTACTCCGCCCAGCTGGTTCGAAGCAACGAGAACGGGACTGAGGTTTCGATAGTCCACATCATCAAAATGGCCGATGGGGGATATGTAAATTCTTCAGTTACCTCCTGGCATTTTTCCCAGACCGAATGGGAAGAGCAGAGATATCACTGGACCCAACTCGCATCCAAGGTTTTTCTGAATTCTCTTAATGAGCCCTATATATTATATCAGCTAGATATAAATGCGCCAGAATTCCAGAGTTTGGCCTTCAGGAGGGATGGAAACTGGACCTTGGTCGAAATACCACTTTCGGTGAAATTACCTTTTATGGAGTCCGAAAACTTGGTCATCGATGAGCACGACAGGGTTCACATAGCATACGTAGATGAAAATGAAGTCCTGAAGTACATGAACAATGCTGGAGGAGATTGGAATGCCTATTCTATCGATAACGTAAATCCAGGGTTTGGTGGTTTCTTCTACAATATTAGGTTAGACATAGATGATGTCGTTCACATCTATTACAGGAGCATAGAATTTAACGGAATCGAAGCGAGCATGGCTAACGGCGTTTGGCGTAAGAACGTGATCTTTGAGGATCCTGGTCGGTCTGACTCAGACCCACGGTATAATCTTTTTTACATGACCCAAGACTCGGAGAATCATTACCATATATACTATGCAGGATATTCTGGAAATGATTATGTCTTTTATTATATGACAGACTCCAGTAGCTCTTGGATAAACGTCACAGTGCCTGGAGTTCCTCGTACTTTTCATGAAAATACGTTAATTTATTATCTAATTCAGGAGGATATTGACGGTACTGGTTATCATTATTATGGTTTGGTGCAAGCGCTGCGGTGGGATGGAATGGAATGGCAGACCTCTGACCTGTTAAGATATTATGAGCCGTACACATCTATGAGCGTTCAAGTTCAGAATGACGGCGATCTAGATGTTATATCCATGAAGTACGAACCCAAAACGAACTTTGAGCGTTTCACGATCACGGACCATTGGCCGACCACCCTTCAAAATAGACCATCAAACCTCGTTGCGACTTCAGAGGATGGGTTAGCGAGGCTATCTTGGGAGGGTTCGGAGAACGCCATAGGTTATCGCATCTATTGCAAGGAACCTTTTACAGATACTTTCGCCATTCTAGGAGACACGAATTCAACTAGATTTGTTGATGATGGATTTGGAACGTATTATCGGTCTGTATACGAACCAAGAACGGTCAAGCTTTACAATGGTCTGGAATATCAATATACGGTCACTACCTTGACAGCGGAGGGTGAGAGCGCTCCTAGCAACTTCGTTTCAGTAACCCCGAGGACCACACCTGACGCTCCGGAGGACCTCTTCGCCTTCTACGACGGCAACTCGGTCGCCCTGATCTGGATCCCGCCGGCGAACGACGGGGGCGCGGACATCACCGGCTACGATATCGCGTGCAAGGACCTCCAGCAGAACGTGCTTTGGAACGTAAGCCTCGGTAACGTGACGGTATACGACACCGGAGATTTCGTTCCTGGCGAAGCGTACATGTTCAGGGTCACTGCCAAGAACGCCGCTGGTGCTGGTGGTAGCAGCAGCTTCGAGTACGTGGTGCCCTCAGGAGAAGAGGTTCCTTTCTACGTGCTGTCGCAAAAGTCCTCCACCTCGAACGTGAGGTTCGATAATGACTCGCAGACCGTCACCTTCACCGTGAGCGGAAGCGACGGATCGCTAGGATCGTCGTTCGTGGTGATACCGAAGGCCTTGGTAGGCAACGGATCGGACCTGCGCGCTACCATAGACGGTTCCGATCTTCCGATAATGGTTCAGGAGACGGACTCTGCTTACATCGTGACCATGAGCTATCATCACAGCACGCACGAAGTGCTGGTTTATTGGGGAGAGGATGCGTGGTTGTCAGCGTACATTCTGCCCATAGTCATAGGGGTGATCGCGACGTTGGGCATCATTGGATGCCTTTTATATGTAAGGAGGAAAAAGAACGCTTGAACCATTATCACCGTTGGAAAGGATACGATCACACCTCCTTTCCACCATCCTTTTTCCATTTTGTAAATGAACCTGAAACCTTTAAGCTCGGACTCAATCGTTCGCTAAACCATATCATAGGTGGGGGAGGAAATTGCAGAACGGTGGAACGTCCGGGGGAAGGAACGGTCTGAAGATATTGGCAGTGGTGATCGCGGTCGTCATGGTCATAGCGAGCATAGGTGTCGTCGTTCTGCTGCTTGGCGGCCACGATCCGGAACCTGTGGAATACACCGGGGCGGTCGTCCCTCTCAGTTCAATAAACGGTTACGGCAGCGGCTATCAGTTCACCGGGCGCCCAAGCGATGATGCCGGTGCGCCGATCGAAACTTTTACCGTCAGTAGCGATGCGCAGTTCAATGGCTTTACCGGTGGCTCCTTCATGATCCTGGACGATGGGGGTTCTCGCAGCATAGAGAGCGTGGTATCAACTCCGACCGCCACCATCACCGGCGGACAAGTTACCGGGATGATAGATGAAACGTACGAGAACGTCGAACTGACCATGACCGCGGTCAGCATCGTCTACAGCGGGTACACCTTTGGCGTAGGGGCTTCGGCCCAGGGCGACTATATATGGATCGCCCCTCACGCCTCTTACCCCACCCTATTCAACGAGGTACATGTCCAGGGCATGTTCATGGACCAGGACACCCTGGAAGCAATGGCCGAGGATTTCCCCGGTTCGTTCCTTTCCGACCTTGATCTGCAGGCGGTCATCGGCATCGCCGCCGACTTCGAGTTCGTCTACTCTGGAGTCATGGACCATTTCCTGGTGATCAATGAGCTCTCATTCATCAACACGGTGAACATTCAGGGAGATGTTATTGACACGATCACTCCCGGTGATATCGCCCGGATTTCGGAAGCTTTTTCCTCCACGGGAATGGGCTGGATCACCGACGTCGTCGGTAACATAGGGGAGGGCTGCGCCCTTCTGTCGGAATCCCAGAGCACCATATACGATAACGATCTCTGGGTGCTCCTCTACCCGTTGGAAATGGATGGGCGATTCCACGGCATCTGCGATCTCGAGGTGTCCGAATCATCCTTCTCCATCATGGACCTCAAGCTCGATCTGAACGACGACGACTTCGCGCCGGACGCCGGCACCGTGAGCTTCACGGTGCATGTCGGTATGATCATCGACATCCAGGACGCCGATTACGTGGACGGTTCCGTGCTGTCGCTGTGGGGAATGATGGGCGATGATGCTCGAACGCAGGTGCAGAGCGTTGAGCTGACCGGTTACGGCGTGGTGGTCGATCTGGAATCGTTATCGGACAGTTTGAGCGATGCCCTGGGGCTCTACGACACCTCGGACGGCATATCGACCTTGTCGACGTTCAAGAACCCCGCCTTCATATTCCTCCTCGACGAGGACTTTTCGGTGTTCGGTGAGGATGACGTGTCGATATGGAACTACGCGGCCATCTGCATCGTTCCGAATTACGTTCATGACGCCTCGGCCTTCCATTATCTAGAGATCGCAGGCACCGCCTACGACCTCAGCCGTTACTTCCGATCGAACAGCCCTGTTCTCCGGATACCGCTGATCATCGCCGACAGCTGCCATGATGCAGATGTGGACTACCAGCAGACCTCGATAAAGGGCATGCGCGCGGACGATCTAGAGTATCGCAGCGTCGGCGGTCTCAACGGAGCGTTCGTCAGCTTCGAATCCGCTCCGATGGGTACTTCCTTGAGCAGACTTGTAAGCGTGGTGTGCGGCCTGCCGTCGCTGGCGACCAGATTCCTGCCCTTGGACCTTGGCTTCTATATCGCCGTGCAGAAGGATGGTGACGGCTGGCATTACGTACCGGTGGTCTACCTTTCCTCCGGACGGGGTTCCACCTACTTCGGTTCGGACAGCTTTGATATCAGCGGCGTATACCTTGACTTCAGTTATTACTCACCGTCCTTGAACGAGGCGATCGAAGAGGTCGAGAGCGAGGAGAACGTCAGCATGCTCCTGCCGACGGGATTGGTACTTGCCTTCGACATGGACCGCATATCGATGGAGCTGCAAGATGCAGTGGCCTACGGCCCTGCGAGCACCACCAGCGCAGTGTTCGACGTTCGATACACCATCGACATCTCTTTGCGGAACGACCCCGATGTTGCCGCCGAACTCTACTGGACCAACGACGAAGGTATCGTCTTGACCACTTGGAACTACTACGGAACGGACCCGACGCCCGGCGACGGGCTGTTCAGCGTGGACTGCTCGTATCTTGATGGGGACGCGGACTATGGATGGTTGGTCAGGGTAAAGAACCTCGGCGATCACACCGCGGACCAGCGCGCGCCAGGGGTGTGGCAAGGTGCGGAGGCGCATACCAGGGTGAACCTGCTCGCGCCCGAGCCGATCTATCAGTACTATCCCGACGCCCCCGCCCCGGGCACGTCCATGGTGCTTCACTGGCTATTCTGTGACGACCCGTTCTTCGATCACTACGAGGTCTATTACGGATACACCCCGGATTTCATTCCCTCATTGGACCGCAAGTTCAGCAACATCAACAGCGCATATTCCACAACGCTCACCGTCAGCGGCGCTCAGCCTGGAACGCAGTACTACTTCATCGTGCGAGTGGTGGACGTGGACGGTTGGTACTCGGACTCGAACGTCATGTACACCCGGACCTACCAGGACCTGGATTCCGGAAATACCATGGGCACGGCGCGGATGGTTCAGCAGAACACCGCCTGGACCGAGGACACGACTTGGCTTTTTGACGAGGTGGATTACTACATCATCTACCTGACGGCCGGACAGTCTTTGGACCTGTCGATGCGAGGGAACACCCTGGGAGGAGGGGATCTGTACCTGTACGATTCGGACGGCTATTGCCGCAGCATCGCTGCCACCATGGGCGTCAATGAGGATCTGCACTACTTCGTGACCGCTTCGGGGTTCTACTACGTCAAGGTGCAGGTGGAGGTGCAGGGTACCGACTGGTACACCCTGTGGTTCAATACGACGTAAACCATTTCCATCAACCTTCTTATCGGACTTAGGTAGATGGATCGATGTTCATTTACCGGCAATGTTCGGAATTGATCACCAAGTGAAAAATCTGTCCATGTATCCTCCTCGTTCGATATTTCATGGATTAACCTAACGCCAACTCAGACCGCGGCCCGGTCTTTATAAATAGTTCTGCAGATAATCATATTTTCACCAAATGGTAAAAATCATATAAATGGTAAAAATATGAATGAAAAAGAGGCGCAGACAGCTGTCGATGAATTGCTCTCCCAGTTCGGAAGGGTGATCTGGGATGAAGTAACTGAGGACGATAAGAACAGAAAGAGTATTTCAGCCTACTTCGTTTTTAAAGGGAGTGGGAGACGATTACGCCTTGAATATGTTTCAAATGGCTCGCCGAAGGCAATAAACGAGTTCGCCGGGCGGCTCGGGAATTCCATCGACAATGAATCGCTCAACGTGCTGGTCGCCCCTTACATCAGCGAGAGAGGATTTTCGTCCTGCAGAGAAAAGGGGATTGCCTGCATGGATCTTAGCGGGAACGCTTTCATCAGAACGAAGGGGCTGCTGATCGACAGAAAAGGCCGGGAGAATCGCTTCAAGGTCGAACGGAAGCAGGTCAACCTCTTCAGCACAAAAAGTGCATGGGTGATCAGGTCGTTGCTCGCGGCGCCGGAAAAAGGATGGACCATGCAGGAGCTCGCCGAAGCGTCGGAGGTCAGCCTGGCCCAGGCGTTCAAGGTCACCGATTCTCTGGAGGTTGAAGGGTTTCTAAGCAAGGGGAGGGGCAACATACGACTTATCGACGCCTCCGGCCTCCTGGACGCCTGGGCTTCCGCTTACCGATACGGGAGCAACGTTTTCGTCGGATTCTATTCCCCCTACAAGGACCGTTCGGATCTGTTCGACGGCCTAAGAAAAAGCGCAGCGCCTTGCTATGCCCTGACCATGGGCTCGGGGGCCAGTCTGGTCGCGCCGGCCGTGCGCTCCACGGACGCCTACATGTACACGGATGACCTAGATAAGTTAAAGGGGATCCTTGGCCTGGTTCCCGTGGAGTTCGGAGGAAACGTATACGTGAGCGTGCCGAAAGACACGTCAGTGCTCAGAGGAACGCGGACGATTGACGGATTGAGGGTGGTGTCGGACCTGCAGCTGTATCTTGACCTTTTCAAGTACCCGCAGCGCGGGCGGGAGCAGGCGGATGAAGTTCGAAGCCAGGTTCTGAGGTTCTGATGAGGACCTCGGCCGATTACGGGGGCGGCATCACCGAAGCATCCACCTCCGCACTGCTCGAACTGGCGCTGGCCCTTAAGGCTTACAAGGACTCCCTTGTCCTGATAGGAGGATGGGCACCTTACTATTTGGTACGGGACCTGGGGAGGGGAGGCTACGATCACATAGGATCCATCGATATCGATCTGGCGGTCGATCCTGAGCGCATAGATTCGAAACAATACGCCACGATCGTCGATCTGCTGACCGATCGTGGCTATTCCGCTAGAAGGTCGAGGGACGGCGAGGTGATACCGTTCAGCTTTCAGAAGGGCGTTCAGGCTCCGGGCGGTGGCCCTTGCTTTGGCATATCGGTTGATTTCCTGACATGCGAGATCGAGGGAATGAAAGGCCATCGACATCGGAAGGTCCAGGATTCCCTCCCCGCCCGGACGGCCAATGGATGCGAGCTGGCCTTCGGCCATAACCAAAATGTGACGATCGAGGGGACGTTGCCGGGTAACGGGAACGCCAGGGCGGAAGTGAGGACATTGGACCTCCCGGGCTGCATCGGGATGAAGGGCATCGTTCTGGGTGAGCGATATAAGGAGAAGGATGCCTACGATATTTTCTCGGTCGTCTCACAATGCCTTGAAGGCCCTGAGAGCGTAGGATCGCGGGTGGGGCCTTTCATGGGAGAGGGGGCGATGATAGAGGGTATCGGCAATATCGCTGAGAAGTTCCGCTCCATCGATGCTGAAGGACCCAGCTGGGTCGGGACCTTCATGCACCCAGACGATGAGGAGCAGAGGAAGAGGGCACAGGCAGAGAGCTTTGTCCTGGTCGGCAGGTTCCTCAGGATCGTCAATGGACAGAGGCGATAGATCCCGTTTCATCTGGAAGCTTGGGAAGAAGGGGTTTAAGGAGTTCATTTCCTGCGGATGAAGAATACCACCACCGCAACAACCGTCACCACGATCACGATGGCGATGATCACGAACATCATGGTGTTCGAGCTCTTCTCGGGAACCTCAGCATCCACTGCGTCTGATACCGGCCCTTCGCCAAGCAGGTTCACCGCCACCACCTCATAGGTATACGTGACGCCGTCCTCCACATCCTCGTCCAGATAGACCGTTCCCGTGACGGTCGTAAGGAGCTCGAAACCGCTTCCCTCGGAACGATAGATCAGGAACGAGGTTATCGGCAACACGCCATCGTCCGGAGCGGCCCAGGTCAGCCGAACGCCATCCTCTTCGATGATGAACGACAGCCCCATGACCTTGGCCGGGACGGAGGCGCTTATGACCGTCAGGTTCACAGCCCTCGCCACCTCCTGATTCCCCAGGGCGTCCTCGGAACGGTACCAGATCATGTGCTGGCCCAAGCCCAAAATGAGCGTATCATCATAGGCCGTCCAATTGCCATCGCCGAGGCGGTACCAGAGCACCATGCCGCCTACGCCCTGATCGATCATCTCGTATCCGACCGTGACGGTGTTGAGATACTGCCCCCCGTATATGATCCCGGACAATGACAACGTGGTCGTGGGCGCGCTGACGTCTATTCTGATCGTGACGTTCATCACTGGACCGGAGTTATTGGCGATGTCCACGCCATAACATTCCAGAATGAAGGTCCCGGTAGCATTGAAGCTCAGTGCACCCGTGTAAAGCGCCCAATCACCGAGATAGACCCTGTAATAGATGGCGTCCACACCGGACCCCGTATCGTTCGCCATACATTCGACCGTCGACGTGCTGAGGCCCCAGCCCTCCTCGTTGAAACCGCTGAGATCCATGGTGACCGAGGGAGCAGTGGTATCGATGCGCGCGGTGATGTTGCTCACCGTTCCATCGTTGCCTGCGTTATCCGTCGCCATCCATTCCACGAGCCAAATACCTTCGGAGGAGATCACGATCTCGTTGGAATAGTTGACCCAGGCACCTCCGTTCACTCTGTACGAAATGGAGGAAACACCGCTCACCGGGTCGCTGGCGTTCAATTCTATTGATATTGGAGATGAGAACCAGCCCTGGTGCGCCGTTTCGTTTATTGCGGAATCCGTCACCGGAGCGTTCAGATCGATCTTGAAGGAGATCGTTCGCACTTCTTCCTGATTGCCGAAATTGTCCTGTGCCCGATAGTTCAGGGTGTGCACCCCTTCGATAGCGCACGCGATCGGCGTTGAATACGCCGTCCAAGCCCCGCCGTCCAATGAGTACGTGATGCCCTGCAGCCCGGAACCGCCCTCGTCCGTGGCGCTGAGCGTTACGATGACCTGGCTGACGTACCATCCGTTGTTTCCGGACGTCCCGGAAGGAATGGCGGAGGACACCGGGACGATATCGTCGCTATCGCCGACCGTGACCATCGCATCTGTGCCGATGTTGCCGGCCGAGTCCACGGCATGATATCGCACGGAATACATGTGCCCGGCCGTTCCCACCACGAAGGGAGCGGTGTAGACGCTCCAAGGGCCTCCGTCCACACTGTACAGGACGGATGAGACCCCGCTGCCTCCGTCGTATGCCGTCAGGGTCAGCAAATAATCGGCCACCGATGCCTGGACCGTCGGCCTGGTGGCGTCGATCTTCAGGGAAATGTTCCGGGTCACCTCCGTTTCCCCGTTCTCGCCGACAGAGTAGTACTGGATGTTGTACGCACCGTCCGCGCTCAGAACGAACGGCCCTGCGTACGGTAACCAGGTTCCGTTCAGTGAGCGGTAGGTATCGTAACCAAGGTTGGTCGGGTCATACACCTGCAGAGAGATCTCCGCGTCCGTCACATACCAGCCATTCAGCCCTTCCGTTCCTTCTACGCTGATAAGGGTCAGCGGCGCGGAATCCGTCAGGTACTGCAGCAGCAGATCGTCCCAGATGCTCTCCGAGACGAAACGATCGCAGTCCGTGTACCACGGATGGTAATCGTCATCCTGCCCGGGGAAGTACAGGGACATCCCATGGCAGAAGTCCACAGCCTCCGTGTAACGGTATCCCATGACGACCCCGCCCGGAGAGCTTAGGTTCTGCAGGACGACCGTGCCGGAGGAAAGCAGTTCGTCCGGGGCCGCCTGCATGCACACCTGCACCAGGTCCCACATGTCCACGGTGTCCATGGCCAGGACCGCTCTGAAGTGCGCCATCTCCAGACGGATGGCCTCCAGAACTCCGGCATCGTCCGTCCAAACCTGGCCCAGGTCGTCCGCGAACTCATTGAGCGCCGCGGTCAGCTCGCCCATCTCCCTCAGGTCATATACCGCAGAGCACTGGGTGATGAACTCCTCGTCATCCACCAGCACCATGCGCTGCAGCATCCCCAGGGCCAGTTCATCCGTTCCCATCCCGGGATCGGAGGCCAGGAAGGACAGGACCACGGAGTAATCATAGTTGGACGTCCAGCCGCTGGTCTCGGAGACCACGGCGAAATCGGCGTAGGGTGCCATCTCCACCGCCACCTCGTAGGAGCCCATGAGGCAGTCGTCCAGGACCAGAACGTCCAAGTTCCTTCCCAGGTTCGTGGTCATCCAGTAAAGGGCGCCCGACATCTCGTACATGGACAGGCGGTCACCGGAGGACGTATCATCGAAGCAGCATCCGTACCAGGAGTTGCCATGGTCCTTCAGCACCACCACGTAACGTTCCGCTTCGAATGTTCCCATCCCCCACAGGAGGAACTCCTCCAATGTTGCACCGGAACCCATGTTCACCTCGCCCAGGTCCTCGTATGCGTTTTCCATCGTGGGCTCCATTCCCTCCTCCACATAGAAGCGCAGGCAGTCGGTCCAGTCCCCATATCTCGTATCGTATCCACCGATACGGTCGAACTGCACCGCCACGCTGACGTTCTCATCGGAGCCGACCGAGGACATCTGCAGGAAGTTGTTCACCCAGTACGGCTCCAGGTTGTTGTCCCCGTCCATGTACACCAGGACGGTCCATTCCGCCGGAACCACGTTCAGCACGAAGGCCATGCCGTTGTTCGTTTCGTTGCTCTCATCCACCTCGTCCAACGGATCCAAAATGAACTGGATGGTGTGCATACCCGTGGCGGACAGGTGCAGCGGCAGCGTTTCCAGTATGATGTTCTCCCCTGGTGCCAGGCTGACGTAGTTCCATACGCAGAACGGGTTGCTGTCCACATAGCAGGTGGCGTTGAACACGCAGTTCGTCCCGCCGGAGTTGGTCACGTCCACCCCCGCGTAGCTGGTGCGGCCGGAGGTTATGTCTGATATCGCATCCCCATCGCAGTCCCATTTCAGGAAGTCCGTTATGCTCAGGTCGGCCTTGGTCACAACGTCTACCGCCCATTCCGTCTGCACGGAGCCGGCGCCGTCCGATATCACCACCACCAGGACATGAGAGCCCAGGAGGCTGGCGTCCGTGTAGAGGGTGACGGAGTTCCCGGACACCTCAACAAGCATGCCGTCCCAGTACCACTGATAGGTGATGGTATCATCGTCATCATCGTCCACGGTGACGCTGAAGTCCTGCGACGATCCCACGATGACGCTCACATCGCCGACGGGGGAGCGGGATGTCAGGGCCACCGGGTCGTTGGGCTGCGATACGCTGGTCTCGTAGCTGAGAACCATCTCATCCCATTCCCCGGCCAGCATGTCCAGGGAAGAGGCGCGGTAAGAATTCTGGAAATACCCCGGTTCAGGGAAGTATATGCTTATGCCGTTGATGGCGCCGGTGTCGTAATCGCCTGCGACGTCAAAGTATCCCACGTACTCCAGGGCGGAGATGGTGGCGTTGAAAAGATCGCGCGCATGGCCGCGCACCGCCGCCGTGGGGGCGTTCAGGTAAATATTGTTAGCCAGGCCGACAAGGTCCGGGAAGTCCGAATCGACCTTCACCGTGTCGAGCCAGGCCTGCTCATAGTAATTGTGGTCATAAGCCATGCGGGACAGCATCTCCGACGACATGGAGTCGAGGGAGATGACCATTGCAGGAACGCGGGAGGCGTTGATCACGGCCATGATCACGTCCGTCTGGTAATAGCCCGGGTACGGATTAGCGTACGATTCGATGTACGCGTCGGCCATGTAGATGGAGGCGCTCGAACCGTTCATGGACGGGTTCGAGGCCAGAATGCTTAAGCCTATCTGATAGTTCCACCCCGGGCCGGGCTCATTTAGCTGAGAGGCGATGATGTGCTCAGCATAGCCGCTGATCTCATAGAGTACCTCCAACCCGGACATGATGCAGGCGTCGAATCCTATCACGTCAAAGGTGAAGCCGGGATGGGACGCCCTTACCGTGCTGAGGGCCGTGCTCAGCTCGTTCAGGGTGAGGATGTCGTAGGAGCTCGTATCGTCCACGCACACTCCATTCCAATTGGCGCCGTGGTCCCAGAGCACCAGCATGTAGCGCTCGGCCGGATAGTTGTCAATACCCCAGTTGATGAAACCGGAGAGCGTGGAGGCGGCCGCCATGTTCATCTCCCCGCCGGCAAGGACGGCCTCGGATATCGTGGGCTCCATCCCCTGGGACACCAGGTAGCGGTTCACCCCGGTCCAGCCGCCGTAGGAGCTGTCATAACCGGAGATGCGGTCGAACTGCACCACTATGTTCAATTCGTCCGTGGATCCGACGGCGGACATTTCCAGGAAGTCGTCGATGGCCGCCGATTCCAGGTTGTTGTCCCCGTCCAGATAGACCAGGACGGTCCATTCGGCGGTGGTGCTGGCTGTTATGGTGAAGGCCCCGACGCCGCTGTAGCACCGGACCTCGACGAAGTATTGGCCGGATGAGTGCAGGGTGATCGTGATGCTCTCCGAGAAGATGCCGGCAACGATATTGTCCGTCTCGGAGCTGGTGATCAGATTGTGAGATGAATCGTACAGGTAAAGATCGAAGTCATTGCCGGATGCGAAGGCCAGACTCACGTTCAGGACATCACCCGAGCTGACCTGCACGGCGTAGAAATCGCTGGGATCGTCGATCTCGCTCAAGGAACCAATAACGGGAACATTGTTGGACAGCGGCACCGCCTCCGCAAAGTCATTGTTGGAATCGGGAGTGGCGGAGACGTCCCCGGGGATCAGGAGAAGGCAGAGGGCGATAAAGGCGACGATGCCGATGGAAAACGCTACGTGGCGGCCTAAGGAAGCCATGCATATCGGAGCCGGTTCTTTGGAATTAATACTTTCCTGATGATTATTATTGATCGACACGGACCCGGACGATATTGAATAGATGCGGGCGGCGCTAAATGGTCGTTGCGGAAACGGCTCCGAGCCAAAGGGCCTTATCGGAATATGGCAGCCCTTTCGGAACATTCTAATAATAATCCCGCCGTGCCCGGACCACCGGGATCGGGAGAGCCCGCAGTGATGTCCAGGGGACGTTGGCAAGCATCCGCGATGGCGGACGTTTCCTGGGCATTACGAAATGATCCAGCGTTTTAATTCGTTCATATCGTTTGATCGGAATAGATGGTCGGAGTGTTTTTATTCTTCTAGAAGATTATAATGCCGAAAGATCTGGACGATATACTCAAAGGAAAATGATAAAATCATAGATATGAATAAAAGATGAAGCGGATAACTCTCGCTTAATGGATCAAATGGCGACTACCCATCATGCCCTACGATATCGGTCCAGTACCTGTATGTTCTCCACCGGAGTGGACGGCAGGATATCGCACGATGCACCGAGGATATACCCTTCCCGTCCCCCCTCCCTGAGGCATTTCTCGGCTTCCTGCTCGATCTCCTCTTGGCTTCCGTTCAATAGTGTCTGGTAGGGGTTCACGTTACCTATCAGAGCGACATTCTTGCCGAATACCTTGCGTGCGTATCTGATGTACACGCTGCTGTCAGTGGAGAATGCGGACATACCCAAAGTGGCGATGTCCTCCAGTCTGTCAGTGGTGTTCCCGCATATATGCACCAATGACACACCACCTTCCTTGTCGATCTGCTTAACTATGCCTTTCATCCTAGGATGAACGAACTTAAGGAAATCGACCCTGGTTATCAGGGAACCGGAGGAGGTGGGGTCGCACAGCATCAGGTTCTCCATTCCATCCTCGAGCATCGCCCGGCAATACTCGGTAATGACATCAGCACTGTAGTCCAAAGTGTCCTTGGCGAACTCCGGCTCGATGATCAGATCGAGTATCAGCGCCTCCACTCCACGGATCTCCCCCGCCAAGGTGAAAGGGGAGCAAATGCTACCAAAGCAGAGTGACTCGCTCTTCAGTTCCCTACACACCAGCTTTTTTGTCTCCAGACCCGCTACGAACCTCCGATCGTTGTATGGGTCAGGATGCTCCAGCTCCTCCAACGTGTTGGGGCCGGCTATGATGTGCTTCCATGTGGCGATCTCCCCGACCTTTGGTATTCTGACCTCGCACCCTATCGCTTCAACGGGAGAAAGCCAATCCCAAAACGCCTCCAAGGAATCGAATCGGCATTGTCGGGCCACATCCACCTGGGCTGCGGCAGCGAGCTTCGGGGATTTCAGGGAATCTGCCACACTGACCCCGGCCAAGGCCAGTGCCCAATACCCCTGGAAGGGAGGTATCAGAGGGACCATGTCCACAGGCTGGAAATCCAGCGCAGCATACATCCTTTCTTTCCCGTTCATCGTTCTTACCATATCACTCAACGCCCACCTTGGCTTTGGACTTATCGTCGTAATATAGCACCAATCTTATTCCGGCCACCAGCAGATAGTACACACCGAACAGTATCCAGAGATCCATGGTGAAATAGGTGAAGGTGAAGTAGGATATCAGCAGAGCACATACCAAGGCAAGAACGCCCATGGGTATCCCTCCGTGCACCTTGTACGGGCGTTCCACACTGGCATCAATCTTTCTCAACCTGAAGAATGAGAGGACCACCATCGTGTAGGTGATTCCGACGCCGGCGGCTATCAGGGCGAAGAGGCTGGTTAGCCATTCCGTACCGGTCATGAGGATCAGTACCAATACCACCAGCAGTATGACTATGTTGGCGGTCTTGGGCACACCGTTCCGGTTCAACGAGGCGAAGGTGCGCGGAAGCACGCTCTGCCGACCCATGGCCATGAGCAGGCGGGAACTTCCCATCCAGAAGCCTATGAGACACGTCGCTAGGGCGGCCACGTTGGCCAAGGCGATAAGATACATGAGCCAACTACCGTAGTTGTCCAAAGCGAGCTGAGCCCCGAGCATAGGTGTGTTGATTATGGTATCGAAAGCGCCCATTCCCCCTTCGGCCAGGCAGATTATCCCATAGAACGCTGCGGCGAACAGTATAGAAGCGGTAATGAGCCTCCACATCTTTTTCAAAGGATACTTGGACTCCTCTGCGAACTGGGGGATGACCTCAAAACCGAAGAACATGGTGACCATCAGTGCGGTGGCGGTTATGAAACCGTTCGAACCGGTCATGAACAGCGGCTCCCAATTGTTCGTGGAAAAGGTGGGGTTGGTCATAAAGAGGATCGAATAACCGAAGCCGATGACCGCTAGGGTGAGGAACAGCACGAACTGCACACCGGCCCCGATGTTCACTTCCCGGGTGTTCAGCAGGTAGTTGATCATCGCTACGACCGCAGCCAGTATCATCATGACCTCGATGGTCATGTCCGGCCACCAAAGGAACCGAATGATGTCCATGAGCGCCATGAGCTGGAAGGCTAGGACGGCCGCATAGGAGAGCATGAGAGCCCATGACACCCAATAGGACACCTCCTTGCCGAAGGCCCTCTCCAGATAAACGAATGAGCCGCCGGCCTTTGGGTAGGCGGCGGTGAGCTCCCCGTAGATCAATCCTATCGGTATGCACATCAGACCGACAAGGACAAAGGCCAGGGCGATGGACACCCCAGTCAGAGACAACCACCAGTTGGTCATGACTAGCCAGGGACCGATGATGGTCGCTGCGGCCATGGCGAACAGATAGAGCGGCCCCATGGACCTCTTCATCCCCCCAGACTCTTGCCCGCACGCTCCTTCGGTTATTATAATTCCTCCTATAAGATAATACAATAGTATTACAAATGAATGCCATTGGTAAGATATATAGATTACCGAATGATACCTTTCTAAACACCTATTTATATACGAAAAACGCTTAATTATGCAAAACGGGAGTGGGATGTAATAAATGACAGAGAACGAAGGCAGCTCCACCGCCGCGAACGAACGGTCCAGAGTCGTAAATCTACGGGTACCTGTGCAACTGGTGGAAAACATCGACAACTGGGTCGACACAAAGCGCTATAAGTCCCGCTCCGAGTTCATATTGAACGCCATCCGTTTCTATCTCGATTATATTGAGTATAAGGAAAGCTACAACGTCCGCGCCTTCCAGGGAGAACAGTTCGCCGATAGCCCTGGGGCACGTTTCGACCGGTTGAAATATTTCAAACGGCCTTGATCTGTTATGGGTCGGTTCCGAACACGGGATGAAACCCGGGAAGAAAAAAGGGGAGAGGAAGTGGTTTCGAAGGGGTTTTTTGGGGATCACAAGCTCATCTTGACCACGTCGTTCCATACCAGTACGTTCTCCAGAGGCGTATCGGGCGCTACGTCACACCCTGCGCCCAATATGAAGCCGATGTCGCCCCCGTCCTTTATGCACTGTTTGGATTCCGCCTCGACCATCTGTGGCGTTCCTGAATATAAGGTGTGAGCCGGTTTCACATTCCCTAAGAATGCCTGCTTTCCAGCCAACTGACGGCGGGCTTCCTGCAATGGCACCTGGTAGTCCATGGAGAATATCGCCGAACGGACGTCCATCACATGCTCCAGTCGGTCGGACGTATCGCCGCACATGTGGAGCAAGGTGAACTTGCCCCCCTGATTGATCATAGCGGCGCACTCCTTCTGCGCCGGCTGTGATGACTTGGCGTAATCCTCCTTGGATATCAATGAACCGGAGGCAGTCGGATCGCAGATGAACACTCCGTCCAGCTCGAACCTGGTGAGGTATTCGCAATATTCACGGATGACATCGGTGGAGAACCTGAGCAGTTTTGGCATGAACTCCGGTTCCAATATGGAATCTAGCATCATGGTCTCCACCCCTCGGAGCTCACCTGCCAGGGTGTACGGGCAGACCAGCGTGTTGTACAGGAACTTCTCCTTTCCGAGGGCCTTCCGCATAATTACCGTGGTCTCAAGCGAGCTCTTCAGCCGGTAGTCCTTGGACGGATCTGGCACCTGCAAAGCGCTTAGCTTCTCGACATCGTCAGATAAAATGTTCGTCCAGGTCGGTATCGCTCCCAGATCGGGGATCTTCACCTCACAGCCGAGGGCTTCGACCGGCGAAAGCCAGTCCCACATGGTCTCCAGGGCATCGAAATGGCATCTGTCTGCGATATCGATCTGCGCCTGGGCTGCCATCTTCGGATGCTTTATAGCATCCGGCCCCTTGACATTCATGACACCCAGGGCCCAGTAGCCCTGGAATGGAGGAGCTAGTGGAACCTGGTCCGTCGGCTCCATATGGATCGCGGCAAGCATCCTCTCACGACCGTTCATCATGCACTCCCTCCGTTGCTGGGCACTTCGGGAACGTCAGGTTCGTCCGTCTTTTTCAAGTAGAGTAGAACCCTGATCGCACCTACGATAGCGAAGTACACCACGAACAGTATCCAGACCTCGGTAGTGAAATAGGCCACTGTGAAGTACGTGATGAGCACGCCACATATCAATGCGATTATACCCATGATTATTCCTCCGGGTGCCTTGTAAGGCCTGATCATATCGGGGTTCTTGGCCTTAAATTTCACATGTGCCAATGCCACACATGAATAGGTGATTCCTACTCCGACAGCCATCAGAGTGAAGAGACTGGCCAGCCAGGCTGTCCCAGAGAGCAGGATGAACATCAGCACGATTATGAGGATAATCAGATTGGCGGTCTTCGGCACACCATGCTTGTTGATGCTGGCGAAGGTCTTGGGCAGGATCTTGTCGCGACCCATTGCCAGCAGCATGCGGGAACCTCCCATCCAGAAGCCAATTAGACATGTCGCCAGGGCGGCAACGTTGGCCAAGGCTATCAGGTACATCAACCAGCTGCCGTAATTGTCCGCGGCCAGCTGCGCCCCGAGCATTGGGGTATCGATTATTCCGTTGAACGGCCCCATCCCAGCCTCTGCAAGGCAGATTATCCCATAGAAGGCCATGGCGAATGCGATGGCTCCGGTCATAAGCTTCCAATGCTTCTTGGCCGGATAATTCGCCTCCTCTGCGAACTGGGGGATGACCTCAAAACCGAAGAACATGGTGACCATCAGTGCGGTGGCGGTCAGGAAGCCGCTGGTACCGGTCTGGAAGAACGGCTCCCAGTTGCTGGTGGAGAAGTTGCCGTTCGTGAAGAACAGCAGCGAATACCCGAAACCAACCACTGCCAGAATCAGGAAGAGAACGAACTGCACACCAGCCCCGATGTTCACCTCCCGGGTGTTCAGGACGAAGTTGCTTATCGCCACGCCGGAAGCGATCAGCATCATGACCTCGATGGTCATGTCCGGCCACCAAAGGAACCGAATTATGTCCATGAGCGCCATGAGCTGGAACGCCAGAACTGCTGTATATGAAAGCATCAGCGCCCATGATGACCAATATGATACCTCTTTACCGAAAGCTTTCTCTGTATAGACGTATGAGCCCCCCACCTGAGGGAACATCCCGGTCAGTTCGCCGTAGATCAGCCCGATCGGTATGCACATCAATCCCACTACGACGAATGCCAGGGCGATCGACGCACCTGTCAAGGATATCCACCAGTTGGTCATGACCAGCCAGGGACCGATGATGGTCGCTGCGGCCATGGCGAACAGATAGACTGGGCCCATCGACCTCTTCAATCCAGGTTCGCTAGTATTATCAGACATCTTTCCACCTCTCTTTGTATTACGTTAATAATTATTATAACTTACATTTGTAAGACAATTGTAAGTATAAATGGTTTTCTAGGCGAGGTTTAGAGCATTCGCAGACAAGGAATCGTTGTGGTCCGAATAATATGGAATAACCTTGATCGATGGACACATTGCAGACATGGGAAGTACGGATATCTCAACCAATTTTGTTTGAGCAGAGAGACGTCATGGTCAGAGAACGACCATGTGACCTGTTGTCCTGAGAGAGAACATAATGAACCCAGTCAATCGTAATCGAATTATTATCGTATAATAAATAAATAAACACCAGATATGGTTATTCCCTCCGTGCATTCATCTGTACCAACATTGTCCCCGTCTTGGAGCTGGTGATCAGGTTGCAGGAGGGATCGTACAGGAAGATATCGAAGTCAACACCGGCACCCATGCTCAGGTCGATGTAGAGCTGGTTCCCTGAGCTGATGTGAATAGCATAAAAAACGCCCTGGTCGTCTACCTCGCTAAAGGAACATAGAGCGGGGACGTGGTTGGGTAGCAGTTCTATAACATTCCTGGTGTTTGTTGATGTTCGAAACGTAGAGCAGCTGCCATTGAAGGCCGAATGAACGTCCTGATCGGTCATGTAGCGGGAGAAAAGTTCCATCCGGAAGGTTTTTAATAACACCAGTGCGGTGGCCGGACTACCGGGATCGGGAGAGCCCGCAGTGATGTCCAGGGGACGTTGGCAAGCATCCGCGATGGCGGACGTTCCCTGGGCATCGCGAAAATTGTTCTGGACTGCGGTGAGCGTCCATGATCCTCACCGATACGTAATTGATTCGCCTACGGATCTCAGGGATCCTTCGATTTCCGGAACCAGAAGCATCCGCATCCGTAATCCTGCCCGTCAGCTACGCTTTCGATGGCATTCGTGACCGGATGCTCTCCGCCATCGGGGATGAGATAGAACTCGCGCATCTCCAGTCCTTCGAACGCGTGCATCACCTGCCGATATGAATAGATTCGATGGGCGTTGAACATGATCTTAGGCTTACCGATCGGTACCACGAACAGTATGTCGCCGCCCTTCCTGACCACCCGCTTCAGCTCGTCGATGGCCTTCAGATCGCCGTCGTAATCCAGCTCGTCCCCGTACCTGCCGAGGCCGATGTGCTCCACCACGTGCATGCACGATATCGAGGGAACGCTTTCGTCCGGGAAGTCCAGATGGCAGAGGTCACAGGCCCCTACCTGAAGGCCGTCGATAAGAAGACCGGCCGGGCGGTAATCCAGGAATGTCATCGGGCATATCGCCGATGCCATGGCCACGAAGTAGAGGGAGGAGGAGATGTCGACGTGTTCCGGAGGCGCGATCTCCTTGAGCTTGCGTATGGCCCAGGCGGTGTGATATACATAGTGCGAATCAAAATTGGTCTTGGACGTGGCCTCGTTCATTATTGAGTAGGCGTCCAATAGGCTCATATCGAACCGGCTTTCCTTAGCCATGTTCCTGAACCTTTTAAACTCCATAAGAAATCGGACATCAAAGGATGATAAGATCCGCCTTACCCTTGTCAACAACCTTCCACCAGCATTCCCCGAGTGAAAAAAATAGTGATCATTCAAATCGTTATCGCATACTTTTCTGATTTTCAAATCAAGCACCAATAAAACAATAAGCGCCAGATCTGGTTATCCCTTCGTGGCGGACAAGGTGGTCGTGCTAGATTCTCATGCTCTCCGGGACAATCGTATCTCCAAGCACATCGGGAGCGTTAGCCATGCCTATCCATTACTTAGGATCAACTTCAACTTCTACGCGGACCGGGAGGCGATTTCGGCCGATGATGACAAGGAAAGGGCGTTCAATGTAGGCAGACTTGGAAATCCCTACCTGAACGGCATGCTCTTCACAGTTCGCAACATGCTCGGATATTCCAAGAGCATAGAGGAGCTATTACGCAACAATTTCCTTACGGGCGACGATAGGGCTGTTTTCCATGTGCACGACCCCTACGTGCTCGGTCTGGCGTGCAAGCTCAAAAAGAAGTTCCCGGGCTCGCGTATCGTTTACGACCGTCATGAGTATTATGACGCCTGGCGGAACCGTCTCGGATTCTCCTCACCAGGCATTCTGGAACGCCTGTACGGGGAGAGCGTTGATGAGGTGGTCATCGTCAGCCGGGATTATAGAGGAAAGCTGAACGGCCTGGAAAGCCGACCGGTTACCGTGGTTCCGAATTATCCCTTGGTGACAAAATTCTCAGCGGAAGCGGTCGAAGAGAAGCTCAGTGAGTTCGATCGGATCGGCAAGATCGAGGTGGTTTACTTTGGAGTGCTCAACCTGGACTTCGACCGTGACGTTCGCCTCATGTTCCAACTTGCCGAGGGAATGATGTCCGCCGATGATCGCATCAGCTTCACGGTCGGCGGGCGCATCGACCACGTTGGCGTGAAGCCTCTCATCGAGCATGCCGAAAAGAGTTTCCCGGAACAGATGCGGTACCTGGGAGAGATACCGTTCTCCGAGGTAGTGCAACACACGCAGATGGCCCATCTGGGTTTTCTGTTGCTAGAACCAAGCAATCCCATGTTCTCGGAGGAGATGCCCAATTCCTCAAACAAGGTGTATGAATATCTGCTGTCAGGGACCATCCCGATCCTAAGGGCGGTCATTGATGACCGTGAGGCCGTGGAGAAATGCTCCCTGCTCTTCGGCCGCGACGACATGGAGGAGGCGATGCTCGGTTCGATCCTAGACCTGTGCAAGGACGGAGGAAGGATGAGGGAGATGATGCGTAAATGCCATGAAACCGGCCTTCGCTTCTCTTGGGAGGACGCCGCCACCGGTTACCTGAGGATATACGAACGCCTATTCCACAGCATGGGGAAGGCATCTGTTTAGTATTCGGCGAGCGATCCCGTGATGTCACATGAAAGACCGCGTACTGATCGTCGCCCCCGGCCCCTCCACGTTCGTGATGCGGGACCTCAAGCTCCTGTCCCCCGAGCACGAGGCATCGTTCGTCCGCAACCCCATGCAGAAGAACCTCAAGGCGGCCATGGGGCTTCCCCGCTTCCTTTTAGCCACGAGAAGAGCTGACCTGGTCATCACCTGGTTCGCCGACGCCTCCAAGTTCCCGGTACAGGTGGCCAAGCTTTTCCGGAAGAAGGCGGTGGTGGTCATCGGCGGGTACGACGTGGCCAAGGTGGAGAGCATCGGCTACGGCGCATTGCTCGATCCGAAGAAGGAACGCAAGGCGGAGTACGCCTTGCAGCGGGCGGACACGGTCGTGGCCGTGGACCAGGGATTGGTCGACGACCTGGTTCGGCATTTCGGCCGGGACTTCGGCGCCGTGGTGGTTCCGACGGGCTATGATGGTTCTGTGTATCACCCATCCGGAAGCAGGAAAGCCCTGGTCCTGAGCGTCTGCAACGCCGTCAACCGCCGTGGCCTGGTGAAGGGCATTGACGTCTTCGCGGAGTGCGCCAGGCAGATGCCTGACGTCCCCTTCCGCCTCATTGGCGTCAGCGGCGGGGCACTGGAGACGCTGGGGAGGGCCCCGGAGAACCTGGAGGTCCTGGGCAGGCTGCCTGCCGAAGAGGTAGTGAAGCACTACCAGGAGGCCAAGGTCTACTGTCAGCTTTCCATGCGTGAAGGGCTTCCCAACGCAGTATGCGAGGCGATGCTCTGCGGTTGCATCGCCGTCGGCTCGGACGTGCAGGGCGTCCGCACCGCCATAGGAGAGCATGGATTTCTTGCACCATACGGTGATGTGAAGGCCACCTGCGAGGCCATACGCAGCGCCCTCCGAACGGAGGACCTGGGCGGCAGGGAATGGATAATGTCGGAGTTCCCGGAGAGCAGACGGAAGGAGAGGATCGACCAACTTCTGGACCGGCTGCTCTGCCGACCGGGTCAATGAGATGTACGACCGGGACGGCTGGAATCCGAAAGACCGGCCAAGGCCGCGGCAACGTATCCCTTTTTTCTGTCCGCCCTTTCCCGGAGCGCGATGAGCAGCAGGTCGGCGAGCACCGACGACGCGTACGGCAGATAGTTCAGGGGATTCCGGCCTAAGTTCTTCCCGAACACGTGGCGATGGTAGGACAGCTTGACGGTGAAGTAACTGGCGGAGACCGCTTTGTCTGCGGTGTTGTGGGCGAGCCGGCATGAAGGGTCCAGCAGGATACGGTGCTCCCGGGACACCCTGTGCGAGAGGTCGGCGTCCTCCAGGTACGAGTAGCCGGAGAGGGCCGGATCGAAAAGGTATCTGAGGAACACGTCCCGGCGCAGGGACATGTTGCAGCCGGACATCACCCCCACCTGCACCGGCCCTTCGGCATCAAGGAGATAGCAGGGATACCCAGACCGCCTCATGTGACCTCGGCTTCGGGAGACCGTGCTCAGGAAGAATAGCCGGGAGAAAAGTAGCCATTTCCTGCTCGGCACGTGCGGATTGGTTATGACCCCGGTCACCCCGGCAACCGACGAGTCTCCGAACGCCCGCATCAGGTTCCGATAGTAGTCCTTGTCCAGGAGAACGTCGTCATCGATGAACGACAGTATCTCCCCGGTCGACCGCTCCGCCCCCTGGTTGCGGGCGTCGGCCGCACCTTTTCCCCGGCCCCTGATATGCGCGACCGGGAACGGAAGTCCTTGAGTAAGGAAATCCGCGATGACCTCCTCGTTCTGCTGGTACTCATCGGGAGAGGAATCGTCCACCAGGATGAGCTCGGAGACGGCTAACGTCTGGGCGTTCAGGGAGTCCAGCACACCGCGCAGGCTTACCGCGCGCCCCTTGGTGGGTATGATGACGCTGATGCCTTCGCCCATGCGGCTACATCATGGCGTGCCGATTATTTATCATTGGCCTGCCATGGTAGGCGCGACCAATGACGAACCGGACTGGACAAAAGGCATTACTACCCCAACGGCCTATGCGCCCAGGGGCGTCGCATGATAGTGGTCGGACTGATGGGCGGTTTAGGCAATCAGCTTTTCCAATACTGCACGGGGCGCCGCCTGGCGCTGAAGCTGGGGACCGATCTGGCCCTCGACCCATCCTTCCTGCAGGAGGACAGGGGACCGCGGATCACGCCCAGGCCGTACATGCTCGACCGGTTCAACATCACCGGCAAGCTGATGAACCCCGATGAGGTGCGGCGTTTTGTGGACGGGGGATTGCCTGGATACCGGCTCGCATTGAACAGCGTCTCGAACAGGTTTGTCGGACGACGGGTCTTCCGCCGCCCGCGGATGTTCATCGAACGCGACAAGAACTTCGAACCGGATGTCTTGACTCTGCCAGACGACAGATACCTTTTCGGCTACTTCCAGAGTGACCGCTACTTCAAGGACGTGCGGGAGACGGTCGTTCAGGAGCTGACCGTCAAGGAGCCCATGAACGAAGCGAACGCCAGGATCGCCCGCGAGATATTGGGGAGCACATCGGTATGCCTTCACGTGCGGCGCGGCGATTACATCACCAACCAGGCGGCCAACAGGATCCTGGGGGTAGACCTTTCCGATTATTATCAGGAGGCGGTAAGGATCATGAGGCAGCGGCATGACAGCTGCCGCTTCTTCATCTTCTCTGATGAGCCGGAATGGGTTCGGAGGAACCTGGACCTGGACGAACGCTCGACGATAGTGGATATCAATGCACCGGAAACGGCGGAGCAGGACCTGCGCCTGATGTCGATGTGCAAACACTTCATCATCGCCAACAGTTCATTCTCCTGGTGGGGGGCTTGGTTATCGACCTATCCGGGGAAAACGGTCATCGCCCCCAAGAGGTGGTTCCTGGATGATCGGAATGTGAAGGACCGGTGCCCGGAGGAGTGGACCAGGCTCTGAGACAGATCAATCGCCCTTCAGGAAGGCATAGATGTCGCCGAAGTCCCTGCTGTGCCCATCGGACAGTCGTTTCATGATGCCGAGCATATCGTTCGAGCAGACCGGAGACGGCAGGACCATGGACATGGTCTCCCCGATGGAGTAGTTGAACTCGTAGTCGCCAAGCTGCCGCAGCCTGTCCATGCAATCCCTGGTCGATGCGAAGCTCTCCGGGGTGAACTCGAAGGAGAGTGCCCGGACCCGATGATCCAGACCGGCCAGCACCTTCCCTTCATAGCCCTCCACATCGATCTTGATGAAGGAGGGTGTTCCGAACCTCGCCATCTCATCATGGAGGGTGGAGACCTCGATCGCCAGCGAGCCGTCCCAGTCCAGATCGCCGAACCGACCGCTGCCCCGGACAGATGCCATCCATTCCTGGGACATCGAGGAGATGGTGTCCGCCCGGCAGAGGTACATGGTCCCCTCCCCGGCCCTCTCGCCAAGTCCCTTCTGGACGAGAAAGAAGTTCGGATCCCCGGAGAACCTCTTCGCCAGATCCCTGGCGCAGGCGGGCTGGGGTTCGAAGGCCACCACCTTGGCGCCCAACGAAAGGAAGACCTCGGTCCGGTTGCCGTGATTGGCGCCAACGTCAAAGACTAGATCACCCATACCTATGTATCGAGAATAGAAGGACGACATCCGCCTTCTGGCTTTCCGGCGTTCGATCTGCCTCGCTATGGGATTCATGGTCGGGCTGACCACGATGTCATTAGATAAGAACCCTCTGTGTCGATTATCGGAATGGAGCATTGGCCCCTGTGGAATGGACCGGAGATTGCTTCGGACGGTGTGAAATGAGCGATCATCGCATGCTACGTTCGTACCACTCTATGGTTTCCCTCAGACCTTCCTCGAACTCCGTTCCAGCGACAAAACCGAACTTCTCCTTCGCCCGCTGCGTGTCCAGGCACCTCCGGGGCTGTCCGTCCGGTTTCGTGGTGTCCCAGACGATCTTACCATTGAACCTGCTCAGTTCGCATATCAGTTCGCCGAGGTCCTTGATGGATATCTCCCGTCCGGCACCCAGGTTTACCGGCTCGTCGCCATCGTAGTTCTCCGCTGCGAGCACTATGCCATCAGCGCAGTCACGAACGAAGAGGAATTCCCTGGTTGCCTTTCCAGTACCCCAGAGCACGATCCTGTCTTCACCAGCATTCTTAGCATCGTAAACCTTCTTGATAATGGCCGGAATGACGTGCGAGGAGTCCGGGTGGAAATTGTCTCCCGGTCCGTAGAGGTTCACGGGCAACAGGAAGATCGAATTGAAGCCGTACTGCTTGCGGTACGCTTGCGACTGAACCAGCATCATCTTCTTAGCCAGTCCGTAAGGGGCGTTGGTCTCCTCGGGATAACCGTTCCAGATGTCGTCCTCTTTAAACGGGACGGGGGTAAACTTGGGATAGGCGCATATGGTGCCTATCGCAACAAACTTCGCCACACCGCTCAAACGGGCCGCTTCTATCATCTGGATGCCCATCATAGCGTTGTCGTAGAACAGCGTGGCCGGGTTCTCCATGTTGAAGCCTATGCCACCAACTCGGGCAGCCAGATGGATTATCACGTCCGCATCCTTACAGACGCTGAGGCAGTTCTCCATTAAACGAAGATCGTGATCGCGGGAACGGGGGATGATGATCTGGTCCCTGCGGACACCTCGCTCCTTCACCAGCTTTTCAACTATTGCGCTGCCGAGGAATCCTGCACCCCCGGTGATCAAAATGTTCTTGTCGTCCCAGAAGCTCATCAGTCGCCCCCCCACCAGCGCTTGGGGAACTTTCTATTGAGCAGTTTTTCGCCTTCGCCCACAGGCTCCAGACCGTACGCCTTCATGTCGGCGTCGACCATGATCCGCACCAGGTCCTTGAAGGTGACCTTCGGTTCCCACTTCAGGACCTTATTGGCCTTAGCAGGATTCGCCCTCAGTACCTCCACCTCGGTGGGACGGAAGTATTTGGGGTCGATGACGACATGGTCTTGCGCATCAAGACCGGCATACTTGAAAGCCTCGTCCACGAACTCCTGGACCGAGTGGGTTTCCCCGATTCCTAGAACGAAATCGTCCGCCTTCTTGGCCTGGAGTATCTTCCACATGCCCTCGACGTATTCGGGAGCGAAGCCCCAGTCGCGCTTGGCCGCCAGATTTCCGAGGAATAGCTTGTCCTGTTTCTTCGCGACGATGGTCGCAATGGCCCTGGTGATCTTCCTGGTGACGAACGTCTCTCCCCGCCTGGGGGATTCGTGGTTGAACAGGATGCCGTTCGAAGCGAATATCCCGTAGCCCTCGCGGTAGTTCTTGACCATGTGGTACGAGTACAGCTTGGCGCAGGCATATGGACTGCGCGGCTGGAAGACAGTGCTCTCGTCCTGCGGCGGAGCGGCCGAACCGAACATTTCGCTGCTGGAAGCCTGGTAGAACCTTATGGGGAGGTCGGAGCGGCGAATGGCCTCCAGCACTCTCGTGGATCCTAGGCCAGTGATCTCACTGGTGTACTCCGGCATATCGAACGAAACGCGCACATGGCTCTGCGCGGCGAGATTGTACACCTCGTCCGGCTTCACGTGATAGATGATATTGTTGATCTGTTCCGAGTCGGAAAGATCACCGTAGTGAAGTTTCAGGGTGCGGTGCGGGTCGTGGGGGTCCTGGTAGATGTGCTCGACCCGACCGGTGTTGAAGGTGCTAGCCCGGCGGATGAGGCCGTGGACCTCGTAACCCTTGGATATGAGGAGTTCGGCCAGATAGGAACCGTCCTGACCCGTTATTCCGGTTATCAGTGCCTTCATACCAGTCACTGTTGTACATACTCAAATTAATATTTGAATCGGTTGCTCTCGGTGAATATTTTGAAACTGCTAAACGAATAATTTATTGATGTATTTGTATATAATATGTCGTGGATAAAAATGTGATTACGAATATTTATTAATGTGCTAATAGGGTTACAACGAATGTTCATTCGACAGTAGAAATATCAGAGATTTAAATACTATATGGCATTAATCGGTTGGAATGAGATATGGTTGATTTGGATAAATACAAAGTAATCATCCTTGGCAGCTGTGTTACGAGAGATGTTTTTAGAATCGACCGAATCGGTGTTGAGGTTGTTGATTATTTTGCGAGAACCTCGATTAAATCGTTAATAAGTCCTCCCCTAATCGTTGATAATAACGAGATATCATTGGAGTCGGAGTTTCAAAAGAGAATGGTAGTCAGAGACTTTTCAAAGGATTTTTGGAGAGTGTTGATTGATCAAAAATTTGATCTACTGCTGATAGATTTTATTGACGAAAGATTCAATTTATTCAATTATAAGGACAGCATAATTACAAAATCGAATGAACTCATCCAGTCGGGATTCATATCCAGACACCAAAACGAAGTCCGAGAGGTTCTCAGACGTAGTATCGGAGCGTCTGAATGCCGTAGTGACCTTATACAGTTTTCAAAAAGAATGTCTCAAGCTGTTCCCCCCGAAAAAATAGTTTTGATAAAAGCATTCTGGGCTGAAAAATTTGTTAACCAATCGGGAGAACTCATGTTTTTTGACAAGCGTACAAAATTCTCATTGGAACAAATAAGGATGGCAAACGAGTCTTTGCGAACTTACTATGATGATTTTGTTGAGTTCAACCCCAAATGCCAAATCGTTGAAGGAATCGAACCTTTTGCGGATTGGAAACATGTCTGGGGATTATCGCCATTTCATTATCAAGATGATTGGTATCATGATTGCCGGAAAAAAATTGATGAGATCGCGAAATCAATTGGTGTCTTTTATTCGTCGGGAGTAGACCCCCAGATCAATCCGATTTCGCGATAGATTGTATTCCGAATTCCAGATTGCGCCCTAACCCTTTCTGACGCTGCTTTGGACATAACTTGGAATACACCTGGATCGTTGGCTATTCTTTCTATTCCATCAGCCATCGAGAGGTAATTTTCAGCCGGAGCAAGGATTCCACAGGTCTCATCAACAAATTCAGGAATTGCTGTAACAGCATTTGTAACGGGGATTAAACCTGAGGCCATAGCCTCATCTCTTGAAACACCTTGAGAGTCCATCCGGGTCGGCACCAAGAATATACCATATTTCTGATGAATCGCAGGAATATCTTCCTGGGGAACGAAACGCTGTTCTATTGCAATATTATTGAATTTTCTTAATGGAGCAACTGTGTCCTCGAACAGAATTCCATCCCCTATGATTAAAAACTCCAATTTAGAAAATATTGGCCTTTTTGATAGCTCCAATATGGCTGCGACCGATAGATCGTTGGCATATTTATTACTGGCAAAAGGCCGAATAGACAAGATTTTAAATCGTTGATCGGTGGCTTTGTGTTTGTACACGAACAAATCAGTATCGATGAAATTATGAATGACGCTGTACCTATCTGGAGTTAACTGTACCCCTGTGTCATCCATAACTTCGTCAGCGAAATATTTTGAAACGAATATGAAATGCAAATCAGCAATATCTGTTGAGAAAACAGACTTCCAGAATTTTATTCTTTTATCGGATTGTAATTTTGCCTTTTCTCGCTCCTCGTTTGAGGAGTAATTATAATCCCGACGATACCACGGTTGAACTTCCGCTCCGTGAATCCAAATTTTAATCTTAATTCGCCCCAAATATTTCTCCAGAACCCCCCACATTTCTTCATCTAGGAAATGCACTAGAACCGTATCATATGAACTAGAGCTGAGTAAGCGATCGAGCGATGACAAGTAGCCAGATGATATGTTAATCCCGCGATACTCTGTGCATTCCTCCTTATTGGTCGAATGAAATTTGAAAATGTCAATGAGATGCTTTCTCGTTTTGTATTCTACCACTCTGCGGTGAACAAATCCGTTTCGATACAAATCCGAATATGACGGATATTGGTTTACCAAGAGGAGTGTGCTAGATTTCGGCAATATGGCCTTATCCTGTTGAATTTGAGGACCAGTCCTTATTGTTTTTATAGAGCAAACTCCATTTCCTTGGACCCTAAGACCGAACGAGACCGTTGAACAACCATCTGGAATTTTTTGTGAGAAGACGCTCATCGTGGGACCGATAGCATGACCTATTCTGTTTCCTCGGATATCAAAGAAATACAATACAATTGATAGACCTAGCCCTGATGATGAATCAAGGTAGCAATTGATTGTGTCTCCATCGGACAAATCTGATAATACTTTTTGATTTTTTAAATTGATATATAATATTTCATCTTCATTCATTTTCGAGGTAATTTGGAGCGATTCCCCAACTACATCCAAAATAACTGCATTAGATTTTAATTTGCCAATTGAATTTTTAATGTCAGATCCATTCATTTTGAATCGAATCGAGCTTTCGCTTGGTTTCAATTTCTCGGCATAATTATTGATGGCATCCATCGATAAACCAGTGTCGGATAGGAGGATGTCGTCTACTTTTGTACACGAAATGCCATGCCCATTCCGACAATAATTGAATCGATCGATGCCCAAACCTTCCAAATCAACATCGGAACAAATCAATGATAATATTTCTTTTACAGTTATGTCCGGATTCCATCGAGAAAGGGAAATCATACTCGAGCGGAATTCCAAAGAGCCTGTGGTTCTATACTCATACCCTTGGACCTCGCAGATAATTCCTTCCTTATTCTCATACTTTCTACTTTTCCCAACAATAGCTCCAGAATAGTAAGAGAAACCAATCGATAAATCGGTTAAGTAATTCCCACCATAGTGATCACGGCGATCCAGAAAGGCAATTAAGTCGGAATTCACAATTTCTCCGATTTTGACACCTTGGTCAGCTCCGTAATAAAAACTTACATTCGGAGGCAGGGAAATCTTGCATAGGTATCCATCGAGAGGGATGAATATTAATGTTTTATTATTATAATTAAGTGATAAGAATTGGTTAATAGAGACATTAACATCTTCATCCGATTTTGCAGTGCACAATAATGTAATCGCTTGACTCTTGTGGTCAATAAAATCCGTAGGAAAAACTTTGGATAACAGATAATTCAGACGAATTTTATAGGTGTGCTCCGAGAAGACCTTTCTCACCCCTACCAGTCTGAATTTGTCCAAATAGTCACGATCAGATGTGATCGAAATAAATGAATCTCTGAGGTATTTCCCGTCATCCGTACAGATGATCATATCCCCGAAGAAATTTCGAACTCCGCAGGAATAATTACTTACGGTGAAAGTGTTGGATGCCAGAAGTTCAAATACCCTTCTGGCGAACATTGTCGACGATTGCTTAATGGAATTCATGTTGATGGCGTACATGTATCCTTTGTAAGCCTTGTCGATTTGATCAGGGGGTAAAGTCCCAACGATCAGAGGTTTATATTCATCTGGGAATGAATATCGCGGATCGGGATTGTTTTGCATCCGATCATATATGTCGATGCCTTTTGTGGTGAGACAGATGTCTGTGAACGTTCTAAGGTCCTGTTGTCTTTCGACATAACGAGCATAATATGCTCCAGCAAAAGAAAATCGATCTATTCGATCGAATGTTTCAATGGGGTTATGCAATAATGGTTGGGCTGCGAAAGGCAACAAAAACACGCGATCTGTACCCAGTTCCTCCTTATAACGAGGGATGCAATCGGCATCGGTTGTGAAAACAAAATCGGCCATCCTAGCCGTATTTAAAAACGAGTCGAAATGGACTGGATCTTCCTTGTTCCAAAATACGATTGGAATATTTCGATCTCGACACCACCTGATCAATTCGGTCAATTCCTTTCCAGCTCTAACAATGATTCCTTTCCATTGACCCGAATTACCTTCCCAGGCAGATTCAATGAATAACAGGTCGGGATGGAAAGAAGCCATTTCATCAGACCAGTTTTTAACAGAAATGCGTACAACATCACATTCGGGGTTAAAGCATTGGAATGTGAACTCATCCATTATTGCCGCCATTTTTACTCGCTTGCCTGAGCGTCGAGGCTGTGTCGAGATTGTATCCCGAATTATGGTATCTTCTTTTATCTCGGGCCCCATAAAATCGAAGGTGGACGGTAATTTATTCCCTATAGCTCCGATGTCCCCCTTTATCCGATTTATCCTTTCGAATTCCCTTTTCACATCAAGAGCCATCTCGTCACCACACCAACAAACAGGATATTGAGTCACTTTTTTCGATCTAATTACCAAACTTCATCGAATACCTACGACCGGAAGGCGCTTACATAAATCTGCTTTAAACGTGCAGCGTGTTTTGATGGATTGAACTTATTGTCGATCGTGTCTAAAGCAGCGCTTGCTCTCTTCTCCAATTTTCTTGTGTTGGAGAATGCTTCCTCAACTGCACTAATAATACCATCTTTAACCAACAAATGCATCTTTTCTGGCGTGGTCCAAATCGGCGCGCCTAAATCATTCACTGGCAAATCTATCATCCAGCCATTCTTCCGATCGACGATTTCGGGAAGAGCCCTTACATTCGTTGTGATCACTGGCATTCCAGCAGACATCATTTCCAAAGATACGTAACCAAACGTGTCATAAAATGTTGGGAATACCCCTACGTGATGATCTCTATAAAGCTGATTTAACTCATCCAGAGGGACATTTGTCTTGAGATTGATCCAGCCTTCGTTTTCCTTAATAATTTTCTTTGCCCATACAACCGCCTCTTCCCCACTGGGGAAACCATCGCCGATATCGGGTTGCTTGAATGAGGTAATTATTGTCAATTTAATGGGAAGTCCTTTTCTTTTTAGTTCAAGGAACGCCTCTAGCATAGGTCTCCCCCCTTTACGGAAGAAATGGCCCCCAACGAAAATGAATTTCAATTCATTAGTGTACTCGATTTTTTTATCATCAATATTTCGAACCAGGAGATATTGTGGCGGGTACAATACTTCCGATTTTTTTTCTATGACGGAGCGCTCATCTGGAAATCCTTTTAGATATTCTTTTTGCCTAGCCATTGCGTTTTTTGATAAAAACATAACTTTTTTACATGACGGACCCGCGATTTTATCAATCGCTAACCGGAAAAGATCATTATCTTGATTTTTAAAATTATATGGAAGCATACTCTCACAAGTTGATACCCAAGGAGCAGATCCAAGACTCAGTCCGTCAAAGAAATGTAGGACATGGACCTTGTGAGACAAATAGCTATAATCGGCATCATAAAAAATGAACCGCAAAGCCCCTTGGATATCCTTTGTAATATCTAAATTGAATTTCAAACCCGATTTAATATCCAAAGGAATATCTGATCCAGATCTGTACGTTTTATACCACATGCAACCGATAATGTCCTCAACGGGAAGATATTCAAAATCTGGCACTCTGATGATGTTTCTAATGTAAGCATAATCATTTCTTCTAAAATCAAAATCTGGAATTCCAATTTTCATATTCAGACTACCGACAATGAGAAGGAATGATTTGATATAATGTTTTACGAAACATTTTAAAGTATTTATTATGCCATAAATTCGTAGATGTCTTCTGACTACGGAAACTCACTTAAATCAATAGGTTATTGAGTACGAATCAGAATGAGTTTGCAATTATTCGATTGGAAATATATTGATTACATAAAATACTCTGCAACGACCACTCTCAAATCAAAGTATTCCAATATGTATCTTGGTTTTGCTTGGTGGTTTATTGATCCTTTAATATATATGTTTATATTCATATTGGTATATGAGATAATATTCAATAGAACCATGCCAAATTACACTATATTCATCCTTACTGGATGGATTGTGTGGAGATGGATCTCGAGTTCTATCACTCAGAGCACTTCGTCCATTTCTTCAAAAATCGCCACACTTGAACAGATTGCCGCCCCAAAATTTATATTCCCATTAGTGAACATTTTGGTTGAAACACTATTGTTTTCTGCCGCCCTAATGATTATCCCTATTGCGATGTTCGTAGAAGGAGTTCCGTTTACATGGCACATCATCGAGATTGTGCCAGTAATGATGGTTACATTCCTAGCACTATTCGGCATAGGTCTGATATCAGCCCATGTAGGAACCCTTCTAGCTGATTTTAGGAACATTGTAAATTACGGAATGAGATTGCTCTTCTACGTTTCCCCCGTTTTTTATGAGGCCACATTATTACCTGAAAATATCCGATCGTATTATACTTTAAATCCATTGGTCACTGTGATTGAAGGATTTCGGTCGTGCTTGATGTATGGAATTTCGCCTGACTATCTCGGGATTGCCTACCTATTATTGATAGCGGTGATTACCATACCTTTAGGATTGTTCATAACAGCACGTTACGATAAAGTGTATGCCAAGGTCAAATGAGGAATTGAATTGACAGATAATGTGTATGAGTTGAACCATGTTTCATTTTCTTATAAAATTTTGAAGCCGCACGCTCTGATAGAAACATTGTTCTCCAAGGATCATCAGAAAACACCATCAAAATTTCAAGCATTGACCGATATCAATTTCTCTGTTGAAAAAGGCACAAAGGTCGGAATTGTTGGTCGTAACGGTTCAGGTAAGTCCACACTATTGAGATTAATGGCCGGAATCTATAGCCCAGACTCGGGCGAAATCGTAATCAATTCGAAATCGGTCTCGATGTTAGCTCTAGGAACCGGTTTTGATCTGGCAGCATCTGGTTATGAAAATATTTACCTTAACTCACTCCTTAGAGGATATCGGAAAAAAGACGTAGATAATAGACTTCAGGAGATTATTGAGTTCTCAGGAATTGAGGATTTTATTAATAAGCCTGTAAAAACATATTCAACCGGAATGCGAATGAGATTGGCCTTTTCTATAGCGGTTCATTTTGAGCCAGATGTTCTTCTTATCGATGAAGCATTGTCGGTGGGGGACGCTGAATTCCAGAAGAAATCTGCGGAAAAAATGAATGAATTGATAAGAAATAGGGAAAGGACCGTAGTGTTTGTTTCGCATAGTGCACCGTTGCTTCAGAAAGAGTGTGATACAGTCGTTTGGCTTGAATCGGGCAGGGTCCGCCTGCACGGAGATGCGAAGGAAGTGCTGACCGCTTATTGTAGCGCTTCTCAATAACCAGGCCTTTGTGGGAGTGTTTATTATTATCCTAAACATAACTGAACAATCAATCGGGGGTTAATTATTTGGACAGTTTACCGACGGATCGGGTTTATGAAGCCTATTTTGGAGCAATGGGTGAGTACCTCTCCGTCGCGACCCGGGAAAGAATCCATTGGTTATGTGAAAGAGCGAACGGGTCGAAAATATTAGATGTGGGTTGCTCCCAAGGAATCAGTTCGATAATCTTAGGAAGAGAAGGAAAACGAGTAGACGGCATAGATATTGACGAAAGAGCCATCAGTTTTGCAAAGGAAAAATTACTTTTAGAAAGCCCAGATGTTCAGAAAAGGGTAAATTTCTCCATTCTTAATTTTTTGGATTCGGACATAGAACCCGGTTCTTATAATATCGTGATATTGTCAGAGCTGTTAGAACATCTGTTAGACCCCCAGTTGATGATTAAGAAAGTTGCTGAAATTTTACCAGATGGAGGGAAACTTTTAATTTCGGTTCCCTTTGGAATTAATGATTCGCCGGACCATAAGAGGACATACTACGGAGCAAAACTGGTAGGTCACCTCATTAAAAATGGTTTTTTTATCGAAGATAAAATCGTGATTAAGAATTCGTGGTTGTGTTTCGAATGTTCCTATAGTAAAGAGAAAACAATCGCAAAAACCGAAGATTTTTTAAAAATTATCGATTGGTTGGAAATTTGTATCCAAAACCGAGAAAGAATGATATTGGAAGACAAAGTGTCGTTGGTTGTAAAAGTAAAGGACCTTCAAGACAGCATTAAAAAAGGTAGGGAGATTGAAAACCAATTACAAGTCGCAATTCGAGACATAAATAATTTAGGTGGACGAATTGAGAGAACTGAAAATATTAGGGAAAAGTCCCAAAAATTGGAAGAAGATCTGAAGAATTCCAACTTAGCCAAAAATGATTTATTAAATCAGCTTAGGATTGCTGAGATTCGTTCGAAGGACCTGGAAATTATCATTCAATCCAGCATAAAAACGAACGAAGAATTGGAAAACAAATCAAAGGACTTACAGACCATTATCGATGCTAAAGCGATGGATGTCGCAGATCTGACGAATAAGCTCAATGCGGTCAATCAAAAATATGGCCAGGGAATGCAGGCTTATGAGAAGTTGAAGGCCGATAATGCTGACCTGACGAATAAGCTCAATGCGGCCAATCATAAATACAGCCAAGGAATGCAGGCTTATGAGAAGTTGAAGGCCGATA
>JAVBWG010000003.1:0-66313 GCA_036677555.1 Methanomassiliicoccales archaeon
GGCCATCGCGGCGGGGATACGCCTGGTCTCGTCCGATCCCAGAAGCTAAGCCCGCCCGCGTTCCCTGTGTTACTGTGGTGCGCGAGCCCACGGGAAGCCCGGAACGCTGTCAGCCATTCTATTTTTCACCTTCTCTGTCATGGCATACCACATTTGCATTACAGGCACTGATCTGGACGGCCCATCCGCCCCATAGGATTAATACCGATCAGGAACCTAGTGCCCCACAAGGGAGAAGGTGGTCTTTGTGGATACGAACCAGGTTTTCCTCATCGTACTGCTCGTCGTTCTTGCGGTGGTGGTCTATTTCGAGCTTCGGTTCATGAGGTCGCGGAACAAGGACCATATCCAGATGATAGTCGATAAGGACGAGGCGTACAATGCCATAATGACCACTAAGGCCATAGCTTCCTCCCTGAAGCAGCGGGGGAGGGACACCAAGGAGGCCGAGCAGGCCATCCTTCGTGCTGAGGCGTCGTACAAGCGGAACAGCTTCATCACAGCCCGGGACACGGCGATCAGGGCCAAGGAGTTGCTCATGAGCTCGCCGGTCATAGAGGTCGCCGCCCCTGCCAAGGCCGCGGAGGACGCCCCAGAGGAAGCGCCTCAGGAGGAGCACAAGACCGTGCATGAGGTCAAGAAGCTTGAGCCCAACCTGCTGGAATCACGTTTCATAATCAACGCCTGCCGGGAGGACCTGGTGGCAGCGGAAAGCGCTGGGAAGGACACCGTCAAGGCCAAGGAGGCCCTGGCATCAGCGGAGCGGTCCTTTGAGGATAAGAGGTACGGCGATGCGTTGTGCGAGGGGCTCAAGGCCCGCCGGCTCATAAGCGATGAGATCCCGGCGCAGGCGCCCCCCAAGGATGCGGTCATCGTCAAGGTCCCCAAGCCGGAGCGGAGATGCGAGAAGTGCTCGGCCGCGATCGGTCAGGACGATGCGTTCTGCCGCAAGTGCGGAGAGCCAGTGGTCATTCGGCGAAATTGCCAACATTGCCGGGCGGAGATGGAGGAGGGGGACCTCTTTTGCCCCAAGTGCGGCCGCCGGTCATAAGGACCGCCAAGCTGTAACATTAATACGTCAAGACCAATTATCCCGGCGAATCAGATGATCCTGGTCAAATTGGGCGGAAGCGTCATCACCGACAAGGGCCGGTACCGCACCTTCGACCCGGACACCTCCGGGCGGCTGGCGAAGGAGATAGCCAAGGCCGGGAAGGATGTGGTCCTGGTGCACGGGGCCGGATCGTTCGGCCATATGCTCGCCAAGGAGCACCGCCTGCACCTGGGAATAACAGAACGTACCCAACTGCACGGCGCGTCGCTGGTCATGTCCGATGTCCGGGAGCTTGACCTGGAGGTCTGCCGGATCATGTCGTCCAGCGGCCTGGCGGTCGTTCCCTTGCCGCCTGCGTCCTGCGCCGCCATGAGGGACGGGGCATTGGAACGATTGGACCTGGACGTATTCAGGGCCTACCTGGAAAGAGGCATGGTCCCGGTGACCTTCGGTGATGTGGTGAGGGATGGGACGCGGGGACTGAGCATCTGCTCCGGCGATCAGCTGATGGCCGTCCTGGCCGCCGAGCTCCGTCCGGAAAAGGTCATCTTCGTCACCGATGTGGACGGGGTGTTCACCGCCGACCCGGTCATTGATCCAGAGGCCAAGCTCATCCGAACTGTGGACACTGGCATCCTGGATTCCCTTCCCCGCACAGAGAGGAATGTGGATGTGACCGGCAGCATTTACGCCAAGATCCGATACATGATCGGCATGGCCTCGCTGACCGGCGAATGCCTGGTCCTGAACGGCAAGGTCCCCGGTAGGCTGGAGGCGGCCATCCGCGGCGAGGACGTCATAGCCTCCAAGGTGGTTCCATGAAGAAGATAGAGAGGCGCAAATCGGACCATATCGAAGTGACGCTCAAGGAGAAGGTTGTTCCCGACTACGATTACTGGTCGGATGTCCATCTGGTCCACCGCGCCCTTCCCGAGGTGGACATGGACGACATCGATACCTCGGTCACGCTTTTCGGAAAGAGGCTGGAGATGCCCCTGGTCATCACCGCCATCACCGGCGGGTTCCCGATGGCCAAGAACATCAACCGGAACCTGGCCGAGGCCTGCGCCGAGGCGGGCGTAGGCCTGGGCGTCGGCAGCCAGAGGCCAGCCATCGAGAACGGGGATGACGGAACATACTCCGTGATCAAGGACTACGATGTGCCCCTGGTCATAGGCAACGTCGGCGCTCCCCAGCTGGTCAGGCAGAAGAACAAGAAGGCGTTCAGCGTGGAGGACGTGCTTCGGGCCCAGGAGGTTGTGGGAGCGGACATAATGGCCGTTCATCTGAACTTCCTTCAGGAAGTGGTCCAGCCGGAGGGCGACCTCAACGCAAAGGGATGCCTGGACGGGATCAGGGCGATCGCCCGGGAGGGTCCGACGATGGTCAAGGAGACCGGGGCCGGGATCTCCAGGGAGACCGCGCTGCTGCTCAAGGGCACCGGCATAAGGGGGATGGACGTATCCGGGGTCGGAGGCACCAGCTTCGCTGCGGTGGAGATGCACAGGGCCGACGCGCAGGAGAACCGGGTGGCGTCCGCTCTGGGACGCACGTTCTTCGATTGGGGCATTCCCGCCCCGGCGGCGGTGCTGGAAGCGGACGTGGGGCTGGAGATGATCGCCAGCGGAGGCATTGACGACGGCCTGCGAATGGCCAAGGGACTGGCCATCGGGGCCAATGCCGCAGGCTGCGCGAGAGCGGTCCTGGCGGAGGCCATGGAATCCAGCCAAGCAGTGCTTGACAAGATCAATATCATGAAGGCCGAGCTCAAGGCGGCCATGTTCCTGACCGGCTGCTCGACGGTCGACGACCTGCGGCAGCGCCGGATCATAATAAGCGGTCGGACCGCCGATTGGCTGACCGCCTCGGAGGACTGATGTTCATGGACCATCAACAGAGAACCAAGGAGATGATCAAGGAGGTCGACCGTGCCCTGATGAGATACGTCGAGCGCGGCAAGCACGAGAAGCTGATACGGGCCATGCGCCACTACCCGGAAGCGGGAGGAAAGCGCATGAGGCCGGTCATGGCTATGCTGGTGGCCGAGGCGGTCGGAAGGCGCGGAAAGGAATCTCTGCCCTTCGGATGCTCCCTGGAGATCATCCACAATTTCACCCTGGTGCATGATGACGTCATCGACAAGGATCCTGTAAGGCGCGGCCGTCCGGCGGTGCACATTGCATACGATGAGCCGACGGCCATCATCGCCGGGGACGCGCTGTTCGCCATCGCCTACGATGTGCTGGCGACCACGGAGGTAGATGGCGAGCGGTTGCGACGGTTGCTGCGCACCGTCTCCGACACCGTGTTCCTGGTGGCGGAGGGGCAGCAGATGGACGTGGACAACGAGGACCGCCCGACCGTGTCCCGCGAGGAATACCTGGACATGGTGGAGAAGAAAACCGCGGTGCTGTTCGCCTGCGCCGCGGAGGGCGGGGCGATAATCGGCCACGGTTCCGAAAGGCAGATCGCCGATATGAAGGAGTACGCGAGGCTGCTCGGCATCGGATTCCAGATCTGGGACGACGTTCTGGGATTGAAGGGCGACGCCGGCAAGGTGGGCAAGCCCATCGGCTCGGACATCCGAAACGGAAAACGGACATTGATCGTGTTGGACGCCCTGGAGCGGCTGGAGAAGGACGGACGCAGGCATTTACTGACGGACGCTTTGGGCAACGCCGAGGCCACCGATGAGCAGGTGAGTGCGGCCATCAGGCTGCTGGATGACATCGGTTCGATCGAACATGCCCGGCAGTTCGCCCTGGATTATGCGAAGAGGGCGAAGGACCTGCTCTCCTGCCTGAAGGATTCGGAAGAGAAGGAGATGCTGCGGGAAATGGTCGATTACGCGGTGGGACGGGAGCTCTGAGGCTCCGCCTCGATGCCCTTGTCCGTCAGATAGAATATGCCGAAGCGGCCCTCGGCAAGGTGCCGGTGCTTCATCAGCACCGCCCGGCGCTTGCTGGGGGCCAGCCTTTCCACCCTGATGATAGTTTTTGCGTTGTGATGCAGCACATTGCCGCCCAGCGCTTCGAATGCCCCGGTCTCCACGTCCGTATAGACCTGGGAGGTCACCACCACCGGGAGGTTGAGCTTCCTGGCGGCCGTCAGCAGCCTGGCACTCTGCCCGGCCAGTACGCGCCTCTCCGCGCGCTCGTCGTCCTTGCTCGCCAATCGATAGAACATGGTCATGGAGTCGACCACGATGAGGCCGACGTCGGGATTCCCCTCGGCCAGCTTTATCGCCTTGAGGATCATGCGGTCCTGGTCCTCCAGGCTGTGCACCTCGCTGACCAGCACCTCCTTCAGGACCTTCTCCTGGTCCTCCCCGGCGATCATGCGAAGCCTGAGCAGCGAGACGCCTTCCGAGTCCACGTATACCGTCTTCCGCCCCTCGATGGCCAGATTCTTGGCCAATGTCAGGCACAGATTGGTCTTGCCGGTGCCCGCCTCCCCGTAGATCAGGGTGAGGCATCCGCTCTCGATGCCCCCGGACATCATATCGTCCAGGGGCGGGCAGCCGAAGGGGACCAGTCTGAGCTCCTCCAAGTTCACTTCCTCTCCTGGTCCTTGGGATCCCTTATCTGCTCCAGGGTGTACGACCCAGGCTGGGAGTCCCTACCGCGCTTGGCGAAATAGTAGGGTATGGCCGCCAGTCCGCCCAGCACCGCCAGCAGGGCCAGGACCAGAAAGGCCACGGCCACCAGGACGATGATGGCCGCCACCACCCATTCCAGGTACCATACCGCCAGCAAAGCCACGGCTACTACGCCTATCACGAGCAGCGCCACGATGGTGGCGTCCATGGCCTTGGACGTGGGCTCACCCCCGGTTGGGAAGATACGGAACCAGGGAATTGGCCAGCTTGGACATGGTCATGGACTGCAGCACGATGCGCCCAGGCCCGGTCATGGTGGTGACGAACAGCCCTTCCCCGCCGAACAGAGCGGTCTTTATGCCCAGGCTCTGGATGTCGTAGGAGACGCTCGACTCCCAGGCGGCGACGTTGGCGGTGGAGACCTTCATTACCTGCCCCGGTAGCAGGTTGTACTCGATGAAATCGCCGGACCCGGCAATGAACACGGTGCCTTCGCCCTGCACCTTCTGAAGCACCAAGCCCTCGCCGCCGAAGAGCGCCGCACCGAACTTCCTCTGGAAAGCGATGTCCAGGTTGACCTGGGCCTCCGCAGCCAGGAAGGCGGTCTTCTGCAACATCCACTGCTTGCCGCCCCGCAGGTCGATGGCCATGACCTTTCCGGGAACGTTGCCGCCGAAGCCGACCAAGCCCGGGCCTCCATCGGCGTAGAAGTTGGTGACGAAGAAGGATTCCCCGGTGACCGCCCTCTTCAGCCCTCCCATGATGCCCCCGGCGGCCTTGGTCTCCAGGCGGACGTTTCCGCTCATGTAGAGCATGCTGCCCGCCTCGGAATAGATCATCTCCCCTGGCATGAACTCCACGTTCACGAACTGCAGGTTGTCCCCCGTGATGCTGTACTTCATTGTTACACCGCTGATGGTTACGTGCTTGATGATATTTCCACTTATTCCGTTCGCCTGCAAACGTACGTTCACAGTAACGGAAACGCCCTATCTAGGGGATGACGATGGAAGCGCATGAACGGAGACATGGACCTGTTCCCCTTCCCCGTCGCCCGGCGGGGACAGGTCGACCTTCTGCACGATGCGCGGGAATGCGCCGCCGAGGGGAAGGTGCTCGTGGCCCACGCCCCCACTGGCCTGGGCAAGACCGCCGTGGCTCTGACGGCGTCGCTGGAGGCCGCTCTGCGGGATGGCGGCCGGACGGTGTTCCTGACACCGAGGCAATCCCAGCACCGGGCGGTGATCGAGACGGTGAAGATGATGCCCTCGAACATCAGGACGGTGGACCTGCTGTCTAGGGAGAGCATGTGCCCTCACGGCCCCCGGTCGCCCTGCCTGGAGGGCCGTAAGTGCCATCTTCAGGCGGACGGCCGGATCACGCAGTGCGCCCGGGAGATTCTGGGAAGGCCCATGCATGCCCAGGAGCTGGTGGCCCTCTGCCTCAGGCGGGGGGCCTGCCCATACCTCTCGGCCAAGATGGCCTCTGCCGGGGCCGACCTGGTGGTCGGCGACGTGTCCAGGGTGTTCGGCGACCTTCCGGACGTAATCCGCTTCAGATCTCCATCCAGGAAGCAGCATCTGGTGGCTGACGAGGCGCACAACCTTCCGGCCCGCATAATGGACGCCTTCAGCCGGGACCTGGTGCTGGAGAACGTGCCAGAGGGACCGCTGCAGGATGTGTGGCGGGACATGCTGTCCCGAGGCCACCGAATAGTTCCCTTCGGGGAGCTGCGATCCCTGCTGGACCGCCACGGGTTGCCGGAACCCGAGGAACTGGCCGACTCGGACCCGATGGTCGGAGACTGGATGCGCCTGGGGGAGGCGGCGGTCCGCGTGGCCTTCCCTGATGAGGGGAGAGTGTCCCTGCGCTTTCTCGAACCGGACCTGGTGGTGAGCAGCGTGGTGCAGGGATGCCATGGCGCCATATTCATGAGCGGGACGCTGCATCCGCCGGAGGTGTTCGCCGCCCGGATGGGGCTGACGGATGCCGTCTGCCGCTCCTATCCTTCACCGTTCGATCCCGCCAGGTGTCTCGCCCTGGTCGTGCCGGACGTCGGGACCAGGTTCAGGGACCGCTGCCAGCGGACGACGATGGAGATGGCGCTGCGCATCGGGGAGCTCAGCGAGGCAGTGCCTGGCAACGTGATGGTGTTCCTTCCATCCTACACCTATATGAGCGCCGTTCACCGCACCCTCAGGCGGCTGGGCCAGCGAAAGATGCTGCTGTCGGAGAGCCCATTGATGGGCAAGGCCGACCGGGACGGGGTGGCCGACCTGCTCGCGAGCGGACGGGAAATCATTATGCTCTGCAACATACGCGGCTCCTTCTCGGAGGGCGTGGACCTTCCCGCGGGATGCCTTTCGGCGGTCATGGTGGCCGGGCTTCCCCTGACGCCGCCGAGCCTGGAACGAAAGGCGATGTTGCTCCGCGCCTCGGCCAGGATCGGTGACGGATATGATCTGGAGACGTATGAGGCGCTGAGCCGGGTGCTGCAGGCCTGCGGTCGCGCGATACGGCGGGAGGAGGACCGGGCGGCGGTCGTGCTGCTGGACCGGCGGTATCTGGAGGGAAAGGTGCGGCGGCTGCTTCCCCCCGGACTGCATTTCACGGAGGGAGACCCGACGGAGCTTCTGGAGGAGTTCTTTTCCGTCCCCGGGGAAAACACTTGGGACCTCCAGGAGGATGGTGAAAGGATAATAACCGGGCATTGACTTCCCTTAGGCGTGAAGGTCATCAGGAGAGGGGCGGAGGCGGAGATCCGCCGGGATGTGTTCATGGGAAGGAGCGTCCTGGTCAAGAGCAGGGTGCCCAAGGCTTACCGGCATCCGGAATTGGACCGGTCCCTGCGGGCGCACCGCACCAGGGTGGAGGCGAGATTGCTCCAGGAGGCCCGGTCCTGCGGGGTGCCCACTCCGATAATCTATCATATAGACACCGTCAGCGCCGAGATATGGATGCAGGAGATAGAGGGGCCGCGGGCCAAGGACGCCCTGATGAAGGCGGGTCCTGATGAGGTCAGGGCCATCTCCCAGGAGATCGGGCGCATGGTGGCCAGGCTTCATTCCCACGGCATGACCCATGGAGACCTCACCACCTCCAATATGATCCTTCGCGACGGCCGTGTGTTCTTCATAGACCTTTCGCTGGGCAGCAAGGCGGCCAGCCTGGAGGAGAAGGGCGTGGACATGCATCTGCTGCGGGAGGCGTTCCAGTCGGCCCATTCCGACATGATGTACGCATTCGACATCATAGCCGAAACGTACGCCCGCGAGCATTCCGGCGGCAGGGAGGTCCTGGCCAAGGTCAGGGATATCGAGGAGCGGGGGCGGTACGCGTGAAGCTGGGGCTCGTCACATCCAACCGGCACAAGCTGGAGGAGTACAGCCATGGCCTGATGCCCTTGGGCGTGGAGGTCGAGCTTGTCCAGGCCGAATGCGATGAGATTCAGACCGACCGGCTGCAGGATGTGGTGCGGTCCTGCATGGAGCAGCTCAAGGCCCAGGGTCTGCGCGATTTCATGCTGGACGATTCCGGCCTGTTCGTCCCGTCGCTGAACGGGTTCCCGGGGGTCTATTCGGCCTATGTCATGGACACCATAGGCTGCCAGGGAATGCTGCGGCTCATCGACGGTCTGGACCGACAGGCCCGCTTCGAATGCTGCATCGGAGTGTGCTCTGATGAGCTGGGAGAGTTCCTGGTGACCGGGGTGTCCCTGGGACGCATAGTGCGCGAGGAGCGGGGAACGGGGGGCTTCGGCTACGATCCGATATTCGTGCCGGACGGGGATGAGAGGACGTTCGCCCAGATGGACATGCCGTCGAAGAACCGGTTTTCCCACCGGGGTAAGGCCATGGTCCTGCTGGCCGCGGAGATCGAGAGAAGGATGGGGAGAGTTAGATGAAGATCAGAGGAAGCACTGTGGTGGTCACCGGATGCGCGGGATTCATAGGAAGCCATCTTACGGACGCATTGCTGGCCATGGGAAATCACGTGGTGGGCGTGGACAACCTGAGCGCCGGCCGCCGCGAGTTCATGCAGAACGCCGAAGGATACCAGGACTTCCGGTTCGTGCAGGCCGACCTGCTGAACGACGACCTGAGACCGATATTCAGAGGGGCGGACGCGGTTATGCACATGGCCGCCAATCCGGACGTCCGTTCCGGGGCCAAGGACACCCTGTCGCATTACCGGCAGAACATCGAGGTCACCTACCGGGTCCTCGAGGGCATGAGGGAGAGCGGGGTCAAGGAGATGCTGTTCCCATCCACCTCCACGGTGTACGGCGAGCCGACGGTAATCCCGACGCCTGAGAACTATGGCCCGCTGGTGCCTATATCCGTCTACGGCGCTACGAAGCTGGCATGCGAGGCGATGATCTGCTCCTACGCCCACTCCTTCGACATGAGCGCGGTGATATTCAGGTTCGCCAACGTGGTGGGGACCAGAAGCACCCACAACGTTCTTCATGACTTCATAGCCAAGCTCAGGGCGGACCCTCAGAGGCTGGAGATACTCGGCTCGGAACCGGGAACGACCAAATCGTATGTGCACGTGGAGGACTGCGTGCGCGGCATGGCCATGGGCGCGGAGTATGCCCGGAACAGGGTGGAGATATTCAACCTGGGCTCGAACGACCGCATGTCGGTGAAGGACATCGCCGATGTGGTGACGGAGGTAATGGGCCAGCGCGGAGCACGGTATGAATGGACCGGGGGGGTGCAGGGCGGAAGAGGCTGGATAGGGGACGTGAAGAACATGCTCCTGTCCTCGGACAAGCTGCGCTCCTACGGCTGGGAGCCGACCATGAACAGCTCCCAGGCCATCAAGAGGGCGGTGCGGGAGATCGTCGCTGGCAGCGCCTAGAACAGCGAGCCCGCGGTCCTCCCGGTGACATCAATAAGCCTGATCCAATCGCCGTCGTCGAAGTTCCAGTTCACTCCGCCGGGACCGCCGGCCGGCGAGGTGGCGGCGGGAAAGCCGCCCACATAGGGAAGTCCGTTCGTGTCGATGACCACCCAGTATCCCAGTTCGTCCACCGTGTAGTGCACCGGCACCGGGTTCCCGTAATAGTCCTGTATCGCCTTCACCACGTCATAGATGGCCGAGGCGGTCCCTACGTACACCGTGGTGAACGCGTGCCCGGGTATCAGATTGACGCGGCAGGTCCCGCCCAGCTCGGTGATCAGGGAGGCCAGCAGCAGGGAGTGGTCCTCGCAGTCGCCCGATCCCAGGGCGATGGTCTCGGCCGGAGACTGCCAGTGGTTCTCCGGGTCCACGGCGTAGCTGATGTTCGAGCATACCAGCTCATAGGCCTCGATCACCTGGAGAAGGCTGTAATTGCCTGGTGCGGCGGATCGCACCAGGCTGGCCAACGGGGCGACCGCCTCAGTGTCGATCAGCTCGTTTACCTTGTTGTAGTAACGGACAGGATTCCTCTGCACCTCCCACACGCGCAGGGCGTCCTCCTCCTTCACGTTGATGTCTACGGTGCCGATGGATATCTCCCCCTTGTCATCCCAAAGCTCCCCGTTGGCCGAGGAGGCCCAGACATCCACACGGATCTCCAGGGCGATCCAGCCGGTATCGTTCGGTCCGGCGAAATACAGCTCGCCCAGGCTCCGTTCCTGGCCTGACGGTATCAGGCGCGAGCAATTCACCTGATAGGTTTCCTCGCCCCCTTCCCATATGGCATAGTAATAGTGCACGTACAGGTCGTTCTCGCCCTCGTTCCCGATAGACAGCGTCAGGACCCCGCCGAAGGAGGCGTACCCGGTGCGGCTGTAGCTGACATAGGGACGGAACTCCATGGGATAGGTCGATATGCTCAGCGGCCCGGGATGCTCCTCGTTCCTTTCCATCTCGTTTATGAAGGGTGCGCTGAGGTCGCCCTCGTCGAACCCGGACGGATCCTGGACGAAACCTCCCATGAAGAACAATACCAGGAGCATACCCGCTACCGCACCTGCGATGACCATGACCGCCCAGGCGTACTTCATGACCGGTGTTTGACACTCCATGCATATTAAACTTGCCAGGTCAGCAACTATTTATTACCGGACATTCCATCCCGCCGCCGAGGGGCCGTGGGGTAGCTTGGTCCATCCTTCGGGCTTTGGGAGCCTGAGACTCCGATTCAAATTCGGACGGCCTCACTTCTCTTTCCAACCTGTTGTTCATTTTTATTGGTACCTAAATTCATCAAATTAGATACTTATAAATCCGGGCAAGGAAAAGCGGTTTCGATGAACGAATCGGCCGACCGAACCCTGACCAGGGCGCTGATGGAGAGACCGGAGGATATCGCCGAGCTTTTCAGCTCGGCCTCCAACCCGGCGCGGGTCAAGATGATGGCCATGCTGACCTGTGGCGAGCAGGGGCTCACCGATCTCATGCGGGCGGCCGGCCTGTCCAAGAACGCGGCGGTGAACCATCTCACCAAGCTGATGGGCATGGGCATGGTGCAGCGGGTGAGCCGCGGGCGTTACGCCCTCACCAACGACGGGCGGGGGCTGATCCTGACCGGCACCAGGCTGTACATGGACTCCAACCAGCGCGGGGAGATGGAGAGGGAGCGTTTGCGTCAGCTGTACATCAGGGGAAGAGAGGAGGGACTGGAGATGGAAAGGAGGACGGTGGCGAGCAAGGGCAGCTACATGTGCTGCTGGATATCGTTCAACGGGGCGGTGGGCGGGGCGCTCAGGGCCCTGGGAGTGGACTGCGACCTGGTCGATGTTTCCGGAAGGACCGGATATGCTTTCTTGCTTAACGTGCCCAAGGGCCGTATGTGCCCGTCGGCGCCTACGGCCCTGGAGGATTCGGTCTACCGCGAGATGGTCAAAGGCGTCGAGGAGCTGGGAGCGGAAGGCCGCCTGTGGACGGAAGCCGGAGGGTACCTGGGCAACGAGGACCCCTCCGATTCGGACAGGGAGAGGGCCAGGAGGCTGTTCGATCATGTCAAGCACGAGATCGACACATTGGGACGGTCGGTTGTTCTATGGGGATTGCCGATCCCGGAGTTTGGGATAGTTAACGGGTACGAGGGGAGCAGGTACATCGCCAGCACCTACCGGTCCATGGACGCCCCGGAGAAGGAGGAGCTGGTGGAGGCGGAGGCCCTGCAGGCCCCCGGCTGCCTGATGGCGGTGTCCTTCGCCCCGGGGCATGATCACGACGGAAGATGGCTGGCCCGGGCGGTGGAGATGGCCTCCGGCAAGGTGGAGGTCTGCCAGGGATACCTGGCTGGTCCGAAGGCCGCCCTGGAATGGTCGAACTGCCTTCTGAAAGCGGATGACTCGGAGTACATCGGCAACTCTTACACCGCCGCCTGCTGGTCCGAGGGAAGGTCCAACGCCGGGGTGTTCCTGCGGCGGATGGCCAGGAAGCAGCGCGGGCGGATCAACCGGGAACTGCTGGAGGCCGCCGGCGCCTACGCCAAGGGGGCGCAGGTGATGGAGGAGTACGTCAGGCTGTTCCCGTTCAACTTCCAGGGGCGGATAGGCGACCAGGCCCGGGAACGGGGGTCGGCCCTGCTGATGGAGCTCAAGGGATGCGAGGAGGACGCGGTCCTGCACATGAAGGAGGCGCTGCTCCACTGGCCCCGCGAAGGTTGAGTAACCTATTATTATCCGTTCCAACCCTTCATATCCCGTGACCGAGGAGCTGGTTGGAAAGCCTTTCACGGACCGGACGATGGTGAACGAGCTGGGCCATGAGGTCCGCCTCAGCGATGAGTGGTCGAAGGGCACCGTGCTCCTGCTGGTCTTCTCCTCGTCTTTCGGTTTCGTCTGCAACCTGGAGATGCTGACCTTCACCGCCATGCGGAATGCCTTCGCCGAAGCCAACTGTGTTATATTCGGCGTGAGCAACGACACCCAGAGGTCACTGGGTGCCTACAGCGAGAACCTCAAGATCGGTTTCCACCTGCTCAGTGACGAAGGAGCGAAGATGGCCCGCAGCCTGAACGCCATGGAGGCTGACGACGGCCCATGGCCTGGATTCCCGAAGCGCTCCGAGTTCATGATCGACCGTAAGGGGATCGTCCGCTACGCCCATATCCCCCCGGACTCCAACTGGGAGCCGGACTACGACGGGATTCTGGCCATCGCCAGGAAGCTGGCCGATGAAAACAGGGAAGAGGATCGGGAGGCATAGGCATGGACCTGGAGAAGATGCCCAAGGTGGGAGAGAAGGCCCCTGACCTGCAGCTTCCGGACGACTCCGGGAACCAGGTCCGCCTGAGCGATCTGTGCCGGAGGTGGGTCGTTCTCCTGTTGTTCTATCCGGCCGATTTCGGCATGATCTGCAGCATACAGATGGGCGAGCTTCGGGACCTTCACCAGGATTTCGTCTCGGCGGGGGTGTGCGTCCTTCCCCTGGGCACCAACAGCGTCCGGTCGCATGCGGCCTGGAAGGAATCGATGCGCCTGCCGTTCCCGCTGCTGGCGGACGAGGATGGAGCGGTCACCAGGGAATGGCACATGTCCTGCGACGATGATGCATGGCTCAAGAACCGGGCCTGCCGGGGGGCGTTCATCATCGACCGGGATATGATCGTAAGGTTCAGATGGATCCCGCCCACCCCTCATCAAGGTCCGGACGTGCCAACTCTCCTGCGTGAGGCGTCAGCTATCGCGAAGCGATGAGACGGCCGATGCGGAGCTGCCCCGAATCCCTGGCGAACTCCGCGTGAACATCCTCCGCTATCAGAGCATGAGCGTGCATAGGCGAGTCCAGCACCAGCGTTTCGTACTCCCCGCCCTCCCCGGAAACGTTCATTCCCCTCCTCTTTGACAGTTCCAGAAGCTCATCGACCGCGACGCGGTCCAGGGCCCGGCCCAGCCATTCCCGGCCCAGCCCGTCCGAGTAGACCCCCACTATGATGGCTTTCATCCCGGCCTGCAGCATGTCGTTCAGAAGCAGCATCTGGTCCTTTCGCCAAAGGGGCGAGAACACCCTGAGCCCGAGCCTTTCGCAGACGCCGTTGATGCGGTCCCATTGATAGTCCGAAGCTATCGCTCCGGTGACCACGCCATCCACGTCCAGGCCGGTCAGCGCCGTTTCCAGCGCTGCCAGGTCGGCTCCCTCCTCGCCGTTGGATGGCACTGCGATGAGGTCCCTGCCCATGACCTCGGCCATCTGCGGCAGATGCTCCAGGTTGAGCGTGTGGAACACCCAGGAGTGCGGATCGTCGGGAACCACGGTCACCAGGCATACCACTTCATGCCCGGCCTGTTCCATCAGATGGGCGGCGTAAGTGGAGTCTTTACCGCCGGAGAAAAGGCAGGCCAAACGCATGAACGTGGAAGGGCGTGACCGGATTTAATCCATGCGGGGGCAAGGATTGAAATTGATTTTCGGGCATAACCCTTCGGTACGAGAATGCCCTTACACTGCCCTCGCTGCAAGAAGAACATCGACAAGACCAAGGTCGATGAGATAGACGCCCAGCTTATGAGCACATACAAGAATGACGCCCTGAGGCGGGGGCTGTGCCCGGTATGCATGACCCCCCTCATCGATACGGAGAGGAAGGTGCAGGAATGAGGATGGACGAGATGACCTCCGCCTCGTTCGCCGAGGCGGTGGCGAGCGACCCCATCGTATTCCTTCCCATGGGCGCCATGGAGGCCCATGGACCGCACCTTCCATTGGGCACGGACACCTTCCAGCCAGAGTACGTGGTTAAGGCCGTGAGCGACAATGTGGGCGGGATCGTCGCCCCTACCATCAACTATGGCCAGCATTCCTCGACCAGGAACTTCCCCGGAACCATAGACATCTCCTTCGACACGCTCCGGGCGTTGGTCATGGATATACTGGATGCCTTTCAGCGCAACGGCATCCGCAAGGTGGTAATCGTCTCCGGCCATCTGGGCTCGGTCCATCGGGCGGCCATCAAGCTGGCCTGCGAGAGGGCGGCCAGACAGGGTCTGCGAGTAATGTTCCTCAGCGACTATGAGCTGGCATACCTGAAGAAACCTGAGGTGTGCGAAGGACTCCCGGATGGCCATGGCGGCATCATCGAGACATCCAGGATAATCGATATACGGCCGGACCTGGTGAAAGATGAGCGCTCCGTCGGAGAGTTCGTGGACACCCGGTTCATGGTCCGGGCGGATGCGGAATGCTGTTTGCCGCAGGGCTTCGGCGGGGATGCCAGGAGAGCGAACAAGGAAAAGGGCAGGTTCGTCAATCAGTTCGTCATAGACGCACTGACCGATCTGGTCCGTCAGAACTTCGAGGGTTAGCATGAGCGAGAAGAAGAGGCTGGCCGCGGAAAAGGCCGTGGAGCTGGTGCAGGACGGTATGAAGGTCGGGCTGGGAACCGGGAGCACCGCCTACTTCGCCATCGAGGCCATCGGCCGACTGGTGAAGAGCGGATATCAGATACTGGCGGTTCCGACCTCTTTGGCCAGCGAGAAGCAGGCCAGGGAACTGGGGATACCGTTGGCCACCCTGGAAGAGGCTGGTACCCTGGACATAACCATTGACGGTGCGGACGAGGTGGACGCCAACCTAGACCTCGTTAAAGGCATGGGCGGGGCCCTGCTGAGGGAGAAGATCGTAGCCCACTCCACGCGCACGGAGGTCATCGTGGTGGACGATTCCAAGATCGTCTCCAGGCTGGGCACCAAATTCCCGTTACCGGTGGAGGTGGTCCCCTTCTCACATGGGCGAACGAGATCGTACATGGAGGAGCTGGGCTGCCGTGCCGAGCTGCGGGGTGGCGACGTACCGTTCATCACTGACAACGGCAACTACATCTATCACCTGCATTTCGAGAGAGGGATAGCGGACCCGTACGCCCTCCAGGGAATGCTGAAGGACATTCCCGGGGTTGTGGAGACCGGCCTTTTCCTGAACATGGCAAAAAAGGTGATCGTGGCCTCCGATCCCGGGATCAGGGTGATGGAAAGGGTTTGATCACGGGTTCAGGGATAGCGCCTTGAGCTGATCGATGTTCTTCTCGATCGACTCCATCCGCTTCCTCTCTTCCTTCTCCAAGGTCTCAATGATCTTGTCGAAGGGGATGGCCAGCTTGTAAGCGTGCACCGGCCTGCCCTTGCCTTCCTTCTTGATGTCCCTCTTGATGACCCACTTGCGGCGGCGAAGTTCCTGCATGGCGATCGACACTTCGGGCTGGCGGAGAGCGGTCATTATCTCTATTTCGACAGATGTCGTTTCCTCCTTCTTGCGCAGGAAGGCCAAGGTCTTGGCGACATTCTTGGGCATTCCGGTGTTCACCAGCAGATCGACCAGCGATTCATCCTTCTTGTTGAAGCCTTTGTCGGCCATGTCACATCACCCATTTTTTATTTATAAATACATATCAATTATTATTTGATTGATATATATTACTTTCTATTCGCATAATTTTTTAATTTGCTGGCCATACTACTGGCTATGGCCAATCAAGTTATGTTTAACTTAAATGGCCTTCAACAAATATTATGCCGAGAATTCCCCGAGAAGTACAGCCCTATTATAAACTTTCGATTATTATTTGACGATTGATAATGGTTAGCACTGTTTTTCCGATCTCTCATTTGACACGAAAATCTACCCGGATAATAAATAATAATCCGAAATATTTTCATTATATATCACAGATGAATCCAAAAATTTGAAAAATTACCATAGCAATCGACGTACAATGCGGGGATCGGAGCACGGAGGGTCCATGATAACCTACCCAGCATGTCGGGGAAGGGTTTTTTCCCATGCTAAGGGTTTAAATAGAGAATGAGTATTAAGGCATTTTTGCTCCAATGGGATGAATGTTATGAAGATGCCTAGGTCCATCAAGACTTACTGTCCATCCTGCAAGACTCATACCGATCACGAGGTCGAGAGGGTTAAGAAGAAGAAGGCCAGCGAGATGAAGTGGGGTCAGAGAAGGTTCCGCAGGGCCACCGCCGGTTACGGTGGTTTCCCCAGGCCAAAGCCGGAAGGGCGAGAGAAGCCCACCAAGAGGATCTCTCTGAGATACCGCTGCAAGAAATGCAAGAAGGCCCACCAGAAGGCTTGCTTCCGGGCCAAGAAGTTCGAGCTGACGGAGTGATTATCATGGCCACCACCGGTAAGTTCATAAAAGTGAAGTGCCAGGATTGCGGAAACGAGCAGATCACCTACAAGAAGCCGGCCATGAACGTGGCCTGCGCGGTATGCGGCTCTACTCTGGTCAAGTCCCGCGGAGGCGAGGGAGAGATCAGGGGAGAGCTGCTTGAGGTGGTCGACTAATGGCTAGGGTCGGCGAGTTCCCCGAGGAAGGGGAGCTCGTGGTCTGCACAGTGCAGAACGTCAAGAACTTCGGAGCGTTCGTAACGCTCGACGAGTATGGCGGCAAGGAAGGCTTCATTCACGTACGGGATGTGGCGACCGGATGGGTCAAGTACATCCGTGATTACGTGCGCGAAGGCCAGAAGGTCGTCTGCAAGGTTCTGGGTGTGGACTCGACCAAGGGACATATCGATCTTTCCTTAAAATCCGTCAACGAACACCAGCGCCGGGAGAAGGTCCAGCAGTGGAAGAACGAGACCAAGGCTGAAAAGCTCTTGGAGATCGTGGCCACCCGCCTGGAAAAGACGCCTGATCAGTGCTGGGAGGAGTTCGGATATCTTTTAGTGGACGCCTTTGGCACTCTGTACGGGGCGTTCGAGAGCTGCGCAATAGACGAGAAGGCCCTGGAAGAGGCAGAGCTGTCCGGGGACTGGACCGGCGCGTTCATCGAGGTGGCCAAGGAGAACGTCACCCCGCCCTTCGTCCAGATAGCCGGGATATTGGAGCTGCGCTCCCCCGCCCCGGACGGAGTGGAAAGGATAAAGGCCGCTCTCAAGAAGGGATTGGATGCCTCGGAAGAGGAGCTTCAGATCCAGTACATCGGCGCTCCCCGCTATCGCATGGTGATGAGCGCACCGGACTACAAGACCGCGGAAGAGGCTTTGAAGGAAGTCACCAACCTGGTCATCGCCGAGATCAAGGAGACCGGCGGCGACGGAGCGTTCCACCGGGACGCCAAGTGATAGTACGGCAAAGTGATTTATCGAGGTCTAGTCTTATACTGGTCCGCAGGCGATAGGACAATGAAGACCACCCTGAGGAAATGTGAAAGGTGCCGGGAGTACACACTCAAGGACACCTGCCCCAGGTGCGGTTCCCAGACCTCCACGCCCATACCCCCTCGTTTCTCACCGGATGACAGGTACGGAGAGTATCGGAGGAGGGCGCGTCAGGAGAACAGGTGATTCACATGGATAGCGTCATAATGGTCATGCATGAGCGGCCCGATCTGAGCGCCCCGATACTTATCGAGGGCCTGCCGGGCGTCGGCAACGTGGGCAAGCTGGCGGCCGAGCACCTGGTCGAGCAGGTCAAAGCGGTCAAGTTCGCGGACATCTACTCGAAGCACTTTCCGCCGCAGGTGCTGTTGGATGACGATGGAGTGATCCGCCTGGTGAACAACGAGCTTCACTATTACCGCGGCGAGGGCGACCGGCCGGACATAATCATCATGACCGGGGACTACCAGGGCATGACGCCGGACGGTCAGTACGAGCTTTCGCATCACGCCATACAGGTCTGCAAGGACCTCGGCGTCTCCAGGATATATACCCTGGGCGGCTACGGCGTCGGCAAGATCGTGGAGAAGCCCAGGGTGCTCGGTGCGGTCACCGACATCTCGATATGCGAGGAGATGACCGAGCACGGAGTGATCTTTTCGAAGGGAGAACCGGGCAGCGGGATCGTGGGCGCGTCCGGACTCATGCTCGGACTGGGGAAGATAGAGGGCATACCTGCGGTCTGCCTCATGGGCGAGACATCCGGATATTTCGTTGACCCCAAGGGAGCGGAGGCGGTGCTCAAGGTGCTGATGTCCCTGCTGCATATAGAGCTGGACCTTTCCGCCCTGACGGACAAGGCCGAGCAGATCGACCTGATCGCCAGCAAGCTGAAGGAAGCGGAGGTCCCCGATGTTCCCAAACGTGAGGACCTGGGCTACATCGGCTGAGCTGAAAAACATTACAAAGCGTGCCGGAATGGCCCGGCCGCTTCAATAAAAAAAGAAAAAAGAGGGGAGGTTACTGGGGGGGAACCTCGGGCCTGACTAGGTGCATCCCATCCCTTCCTGACAGGCTACTTCCTCATATACCGCTCTTCGTAGGCTTCCATCTCCGCCAGGACCCGCTCGGCCTCTTCCATCTTTTTCATCTTGTCGGCGACCAGGTCGACCCTAGCGTAAATGAAGTCCCTGATGGCAGCTCTGATGGCTTCTGATCTGGAGGGGAAGTCGTCTACCTGAACTAGGAAATCCAGAGCCCGGATGTGCCTAGCCGGCAATCGCAACGTGACCTTCTCCAGGTCGCCTTCTTCCATCGTACTTCCTGACAACGTAGGTCGATTAGACCTCTATTGTCCGACATCACTATGACTTGGTCCATATATAATGGTTGTTTCCCCGGTCGCCTGTCCGCACTGTCGACTGGACCATGTCATTGATGATAAAAACGTCCGCCGGCACACGATAATTGATAAATACGCTATCGGTATTATGGTGGCTTACACCCGACTTAGCTCAGTCTGGCTAGAGCGGCTGACTGTAGTGGGATCCCGGCTTGCCGGTCCTCAGCCGCCGATATCAGCAGGTGCCCGGTTCAAATCCGGGAGTCGGGACCATCCTTTTCTCACTTTCTCTTGGCCGATATGGCCGCCATGGCCTTCTGCCCGTCCTCGATGACCGCTCCCATGTCCATTTTCTGGGGGACGCGGTCCCTGACCACGACCTCGCCGAAGCACAGCACGCTCCTCACATCGCCCCGGCCGGCCGAGTAGACCACGTTGGAGACTGCGTTCTCCAGGGTAAGAGGGCGGAGCGTCGGCGATCTCGAATCCATTATAACGATGTCCGCCCGCTTGCCGACCTCGATCGATCCGACCTCTTTCTGCAGACCGATCGCCTTCGCAGCGTTCACCGTGACAAAGTCCAGGGCCTCCTGGGCCTTGACCACCGTGGGGTCCCAGCGGCTGGACTTCTGCAGCAGAGCAAGCGTCTTCATCTCCCCGAACATGTCCAGGGAATTGTTGGTCGTCGAACCGTCCGTGCCGATGGTCACGTTGACGCCTTCCCTGAGCATCTCTGGAATCGGGGCCACTCCGCCGGTGGCCAGCTTCATGTTGGAGACCGGACATGATGATATGGACGCCCCGGCCTTGGCCAACGCCCTCACCTCGTTGATGGTCAGCCAGGCTGAATGGGCGGCCAGGCACCTCTCGTTCAAGAAACCGATGGACGCCAGCCAATCGCCCGGACGCCTGCCGGTCTTGTTCTTGTGCTGGTAAACCTCGCCGCGGGTCTCGGACAGATGGAAGGTCATGAGCGCACCGGTGCGGTCGGAGAACTCGCGGGACGACATGAAGGTCTCCTCCGAGCACACATAGACACCTTGGAGCCCTATCCCTGGAACGATGTTCTCATCGCCGGCGAAGCGTGAATGGAACGACTTGCAGTTGTCTAACGGCACGCCGTTCTGAGTGGTGAACTGCTGATCGAGGACCGCCCAGCAGAGCACTCCGCGCATCCCCGCCTCCTTCACAGCCTGGGCGATGACGTCCTGGGAGTAATAGAGGTCCACAAAGGTGGTCGTGCCGCCCGTGAGCATCTCCAGACACCCCAGTCTCGCCCCGGCCAACAGGTCGGCGTCCTGTCGGTCGGAATCGATGGCGAACACCCGGTTGAGGAAATCACCGAAAGGCAGGTCGTCGGCCATCCCCTTCATCACCGACATGGCCACGTGGCAGTGGGTGTTGATGAGCCCGGGCAGCACTGGTGCTCCCTGGGCATCGATCTCCTCGTCCGCTCCTCCCCTGACCTTTCCAACCTCGGTTATGATCCCGCCCTCCACCAGGACGTCCCCGGCGAAAACCTTCCGGGAGCGGTCCTGGGTGATGATCGTCCCATTCCTGACGAGCACGCTTTTTGCCATCGGCCCTGGAAGGTCTTCCGCGGATAATAATTGTGCGACAGGGTCGCAAGTTTAATTTTCCAGTTCCTGTATGGGAGCTTGCATCGCACATTATGGAGTAACTATGACAAAATTGGTGTTCCTGGGCACAGGAGGTGGACGTTTCTCCACCATCTATCAGATCAGGGCCACCGGAGGCCTCTACCTCATGGACGGGGTGAACATGCACATCGATCCCGGGCCCTCCGCGGCGTATCAGATGCACCGCATGAGATTGGACCCGGCCAAGACCGATGCGGTCCTGGTGTCCCATTGCCATCCCGATCATTACACCGATGCGGAGGTGATGATAGAGGGCATGTCCCGGGGCGGACTGAAGAAAAGAGGGACGCTTCTCGCTTCCCGCTCTGTGCTGGATGGGTCTCAGCTGCACGGACCGGCCATCTCGAAGTATCACCGCTCCCTTTTGGACCGCATAGAGATGGCCTCCCCCGGCGGCGGGACCGAGATCGACGGCGTCAAGGTCAGGTTCACCAGTACTAGGCACAGCGATCCCACCGGGGTGGGTTTCTCCATCGAGACCCGCGACGGCGTCATCTCCTACGTAAGCGACACCGAGCTGGACGAACGCGTCGCCAAGGAGCAGGAGGGCAGCCGTCTGCTGATACTGCCACTCACCCGACCTTGGGGGGCCAGGATCCCCAACCACCTGTGCACCGAGGACGCGCTGGAGCTGGTAAAGGCGGTCAGGCCAGAGATGGCCATCCTCACTCACTTCGGCGCCAAGTTGATCCACGCCGGGGCGGAGAAGCAGGCGAGCATGATCGAGAGGGGTACGGGCGTGCGGACGGTCGCCGCTCAAGACCTGATGAGCGTGCAGCTGGGCAAGGCCATTCGCATTCATCGTTCGGGGGCTTGAACAGTTATTATTATATAGTAGCGCTTACATAGTATTTACTGCAGCGCACGAAGGCCGGTGGCTCTTCCTCCTATAGGTTTTGAATCCCCACCACACCGGCCCGCTGCGGATTTTTCCTAAAAGATGATAATGCCCTTCCCCAATGCCCAATCCATGTCCTTGGAGGAGGAGGTCCTTGGCAAACTGATGCCGAAGGCCGGAACTGTACGGCGGTTGGATGAGGCGGTCGGACAGCTTCGCCGCCTGACGGAAGGGTCCATCTCCCGCAGCGGGCTTGACCTCTCCACCATGCTGGTCGGCTCGGTGGCCAAGGGCACCTATGTGGGTGAGCCGGACATAGACCTCTTCGTGCTCTTCCCAGAATCGGTGGAGCGGAAGGAGCTTGAACGCGTCGGCCTCAAGATAGGACAGGATGTGCTGGGGGGCGAGACGCGGTATGCTGAACATCCCTATACCCATGGGAAGATCGGAGGGTTCGAGGTGGACCTCGTTCCCTGTTATGCGCTGCCAGACGCCTCCCGGATCAGATCGGCCGTGGACCGCACCCCCTTCCACACCCGTTTCGTCCTATCCAGTCTGGACGACGTGAAGAGGGGGCAGGTGCTCCTGCTAAAGCAGTTCATGAAGGGGATCGGCGTCTATGGCGCGGAGGCCAAGGTCCAGGGCTTCTCCGGCTATCTCACGGAACTTCTGATCATAAAATATGGCGATCTGCTCAACGTGCTCAGGGCCGCCTCCGGATGGCGGCCGGGGACGGTGATGGACATGGATGCCGAGAAAAGGTCCGGCGGACACGCTACGCTGACCTTCTGGGACCCGGTGGACCCCAAGAGGAACGTCTCTTCCGCCCTGTCCCTGGACCAGTTCTGCCTGTTTGTCCATGCCAGCCGCGAGTATCTGAGGTCGCCCAGCGAACGCTTCTTCTTCCCACGGACCCGGCCCCTTATGGACCTGGAGACCATTGAGGCCACCTTCCGGGGAAGGGGCACCTCGCCGTTCGTGGTGGCCTTGGACCGGCCGGACCTGGTGGACGATAACCTATATCCGCAGGTCCAGAGGAGCATGCTCGGCCTGCGGAAGCTGCTGGAGATGAATGATTTCCAGGTGCTGGACATGAGGTGCTCTGTCCGAAAGGACATCAGGATCGTCTATGAGCTGGTCTCCGCAGAGCTGCCGCCGTCGCGATTGCATCAGGGTCCACCTGCCTGCACCGAGAACGCTGACGAGTTCGTCAGCAAGTGGAGGAGGGCCGGGTTGGGCCAGCCGTTCCTGGTCGACGGGAAGTGGATGGTATACGCTAAAAGGGAGCACCGCGACCCCTCAGCGCTGGTCTTGGCCAAAGGAAGGGAGGCCGCCCTGGGAAACGACCTACGGGAGCTCGGGGGACTGAAGTGCTCATCCGGGAAAAAAGCATATAAAACAGGGAACCGGAGGGTGTTCACCCTCCTTTTAGACAGAAGAGAGGCCTGGCGCGTCTAGACGATCTGGATCTGCGCAGAGAACGTTTTGGTGTTTCCAGCTTCGTCGATCGCGGTCACATAAAAGCGGTAGGTGTCGGCCTCAGTGAAATTATATGTGAACTCAAAGCGACCGCCTTCCCCTTTCACCATATCATATGTTTGCGCATCGTAATCTGGGATACTGAACTGGACCTTGGACAGGTCCCCATTGTCGACCACGGTGGCGTTGAACGTGACCGCGCCCAGTGGAACGTCCCGGTAACCAGAATCGATCTGTACGCCTCCGGCCCAGACCTCCAGATCGTGTATCTGGGGATCAACAGTGTCCCCGAACGGCGGATTCAACAACAGTATCCAAATCCCCAATGCCAGGAAGAAGAACATGGCACCGTTCCCTATCCAGGTCTTGTTCTCGACCGAGCTCAGGTTGAGGGGCAGGAATTGGAATATGTACCTCAGGGCCACCGCACCAATGACGATGAGTAGGAGACCGATCAGGAAGGAGACGCTGGTGGTAAAATACGCCACCACTCCAAAGACCACGGCCAGGAGCGCGCTGAGCAGGACCGTCTTGGTGACCGCTATGTCCTTCTCCAAGAATTCCCTCTCATTGAAGTCGGGAGGAGTGAAGCTGTATTCCTCCTTGACCTCTGGCTCCTTACGTTTCTTCTGGGCCATGGACTTCCCTAATAATAACTCGGTAATAAACCCTTTTGATGCGTCGAACGCCGATTGTAACCGTCATCACTTAATTCCCCGGACGGCATGCTTCATTCGACCGGATCACTTTCGGCATACCCCCAAACACCTTTTTAATAGGCTCAAGAATAAGGAAGGATAGGTGCAGACATGGCGAACGCCAACATTGAAGAGTTGCCTGGAGTAGGACCCGCAACTGCCGATAAGCTCAGAGAAGCAGGATACACAAACCTCATGACCATAGCGGTGGAGTCGCCCAAGACCTTGGCCGACGCTTGTGACATAGGAGAGGCTACCGCGATCAAGATAATAGATGCCGCCAAGAAGGCTGCCGACGTGGGCGGTTTTGAATCGGGTGACATAATATTTGAGAGGAGAAAGAACCTCGACCGCTTGACAACCGGTTCCAAGGCCTTCGACGAACTTCTGGGCCATGGTCTGGAGTCCCAGGCCATTCACGAGTTCTACGGCGAGTTCGGCAGCGGCAAGACCCAGATCTGTTTCCAGCTGGCCGTTAACGCCACCCTGCCCAAGGAAAAGGGTGGATTGGATGGCGACGTGGTCATCATCGACACCGAGAACACATTCCGTCCGGAAAGGATAGTGCAGATGGCCAACGGGATGGGCGCAGACCCTGAGGAGGTGCTCAAGCGCATACATGTCGCCAGGGCCTACAACTCATCGCACCAGATGCTGCTGGTGGAGAAAGCCGCGGAGGTCAGCAAGCTGCATCCGGTCCGTCTGCTGATAGTCGATTCCCTGACCGCCCACTTCCGGGCAGAGTTCGTTGGACGCGGAACGTTGGCGGAAAGACAGGGGCTGCTGAACAAGCACATGCATGAGCTGCTGTCATTCGCCGAGGTGAACAACGCGGTCATCGCGGTCACCAACCAGGTTTCCGCTAAGCCGGACGCTTTCTTCGGCGATCCCACCCGGCCGGTGGGTGGCCACGTGGTCGGGCATGCCTCCACCTACCGCGTCTACTTGCGCAAGAGCAAGGGCACTCGCAGGATCGCCAGGTTGATAGATTCACCGGACAGGCCTGAGGCGGAAGTGGTCATCAACGTGACCGAGGAAGGCGTTAGGGACTGATCCCCGCCATGCCCCTGACCCAGGTCCTCTTCGAACTGTCGGGGGAGCACCCGACCCTGCCCTCAGCGGAGGCTTTGGCCTGCCTTGGGGCGGAGTCCCCTGGCGCCCGCCAGCTCGCCAAGGGGCCAGGATACGTCCTGGCGGAATGCGACTCCGGTTCGCTACCCCTGATAGCCGGACGTTTGGGATTGACCCACCGATTCGGTCGTTATCTGGCTTCATGCGAGCTTGATGAGCTGGCCTCCGTCGCTTCTGGGCTCGTGTTGCCATCGGGAAGCGTATGCGTGCGGGCCCGGACGGTGGAGGGATCGTTCCCTGATGTGAACACGCATGAGGTGGCCAGAAAATTAGGCGAGGTCCTTTCCCGGGACCACGATGTCGATCTGACATCACCGGACCTGACGGTCAGGGCGCTGCTCGCGGATAAGGTACATCTGTTCCTGGCGGACCATGAGATCGACCGCAGGACGTTCGACCGCCGAAAGGTGGCCGAAAGGCCGTTCTTTTCCCCGATCTCGCTGCATCCGCGCTATGCCAGGGCGTTGATCAATCTCACCGGGGCGAGGCGGGGCGATACCGTTCTCGATCCTTTCTGCGGGACGGGAGGGATCGTACTGGAGGCAGCCTTGCTGGGAATGAAGGCCATCGGTTCGGACATCGACCCGGAGATGGTCGAAGGATGCAGACGCAATCTGGAACATTTCCAGGTGGATGCGGAGGTGACGGTGGCCGATGTAGGAAACATTTCCTCCATATTCGGTAAGGTGGAGGCGGTGGCTACCGACCCCCCGTACGGAAGGGCGGCCAGCACGAAGAAGGAGAACATCGATGCCTTGTACGCCCGGGGTATCAAGGCTTCGGCGGAGGTGCTGCCTCCAGGGGGCAGGGCGGGCATCGTCCTTCCCCGGGAGATTGCTGCAGAGGATATGGTTCTGCAGGAGCTCCATCGGCAGCGCGTGCACCGCTCCCTCACCCGTCACTACCATATTTTCATTCGACAGTGAAGGTGAAGAGATACTCATCGCTCTGATATACGGAGCCGTTGCTGTTGAAGGACCTCATATCGATCAGCAGGTCCCAGACACCGGCCCCTTCCTCATCGGGAACGGTGACCTTCATGAGCACTACGATTCCGTCTTCATACGGCACCAGAACCTCCAACAGGTCGGTGGCGCTCTCCTCGTCTCCACCTTGCAGGAACAGGGAGACGCTCCAGCCGTGCGGCACCTGCATGGCGTTCATCTCCATCGTGGAATTGGTGTTCCCGGTGTTGTTGACGTACATGGTGACGTAAACTGACGTGCCGGCCATCATAATGGTCTGGTTCCCGTCCGGAAGCTCCACATCAAAGGAATGATTGGGGGCTATCTCCACCAATGGTATGGGGGAGAAGGTTATCAGGAGAATGGCCATGGTAACCGCCCCTAGGACCTTCACCTTGTTGCTCAGCGGACTGACGTCGTTCAGGGGGGCAGGATGGCGCAGCCCCAGGAACAGAATGAGCATGGCGAAGATGAGCCACCCGGTGTAGTACAGCCCGAGCACCAGCAGCAGGCCCACCGTGGCGTAGCTCAGGTATTTGGACTTGTCACCGAGCAGACCGCGCGCCACATGGCCGCCGTCGAGCTGGCCGGCGGGCAGCAGGTTGATGGCGGTGACCAGGAAACCCACCCACGCCGCGAACGCCGTGGGATGCAGGGTGACGTTCTCAGGCAGGGGCACCAGGAGCGAGAGCAGGGCGTACAGGGGCTGTATGGTTATGGCCACCGCTCCGGCGTCGCCCACCATGCCGCTGCTCGGATCCCCCATGGATGTCAGCCACAGCCCCAGGAAGGACACGGGGATGGTGACCAGCAGCCCTCCTATCGGACCGGCGGCGCCGATAATCACCAGGGAGCGGCGGTCCGGGATGGGGTCCCTCATGGATATGAAGGCGCCGAAGGTCCCCAGGGGCGGGATGGAGGGGATGAAGAAGGGCAGCGAGGCGGCCACGCCGCATTTTCTGGCTGCCAGGTAATGGCTGAGCTCATGCGTGCCCAGTATGGCCATGAGAGGAACGGCGAAGAAAAGCGCCCCCCAAAGATAGTTCTCCGGCCGGGAGAGGTCGTTGTTGCCCCCGTAGGAGGCCCACAGCACCGCCCCGGCGACGATGGTGGTCACCAGCGTCACCATCAGCAATATTCCGTTCAGCCAGAGACCGCGGGTCCTGAGCTCCGGCCGCCTGACCACGTTGATCGTGTACTCGCCGCCATGGTAGCGCAGCACCGGGACCAGCTTCCGTTCCTTGAGCTCGTTGCGCAGCTGGTCGAACCGGTCCTGGAGAGTGGACCGGTCGGGGGTGATGAAGAATGTGAGAGCATCATAGCTCACCCTCACGTCGTACACCGGGAAGTGCTTGGATATCGCGGCCTTGACACTCTCCACCTCAGCCGCGGGTCCGGGGGTGGCCATGACAGCCCTATTTCAGGAGGAATTATTATTAAATTTTCCCCCCACGGGTTTCGGGTGCCAATGTCCAGAGCACCAGGCCATGTCGCCAACGCTTTTGTATGGGCATAACGATGTTCGGCCGTGAACCCGCTCCTGCAGCTGTTCCGGATCGGCAACGCCGTGATGGGCATAATCGGGCTCCTGATGGGAGTGCTCATCGCCGCCGGCACCGGGATATTGGACCATTGGCAACCCATAGCCTTCGCGGCAGTGGCCGTCTTCTCGTTCATCGTTGGCGGAAACTCGCTGAACGATTACACAGACAGGGACGTGGACCGGCTGGCCCACCCGGAGCGGCCCCTTCCCTCGGGAAGAATGACGCCCAGGCAGGTGCTGTTCATATCCATCGCCAGCTTCGTCATCTCCTTCCTCTCGTCGCTCTTCCTGAACCTGGAGGCGATGATCATCGTTGTGCTGGCGATTTTGCTCATGCTGTCCTATGAGGCCAGGCTAAAGAAGGATGCCCTGACCGGCAATCTGGAGATAGCCCTGCTGACCGGGATGCTCTTCCTTCTTGGAGGGGCGGTGGTGGGGATGATGGAAAGGACATACATCATCGCCCTGCTGGCATTCCTGGCGATACTCGGAAGGGAGGTGGTCAAGGACATTGAGGACATGGAGGGGGACTTCGACCGCCTTACCCTTCCGAAACGCGTCGGAAAGCGCAACGCCGGCATCTTTGCCAGCATTTCATTTTTAGTGGCGGTGGCGCTGAGCCCCATACCCTATTTCGACGGCACCTTCGGCATCTGGTATCTGGCCTCCGTGGCCTTCGCGGATGCAATATTTATATACTGCTCCATTGTTCATTTTGAAAATCCCACCAGGGGGCAGAAGCTGGCCAAGTACGGCATGCTACTGGCGCTGGTGGCCTTCCTCATCGGAGGGATACTGTGACGGTCAAGGATTACATCTACGAGAAGGTTAAGAAGGGGACCATGCACATGACGCTCCTGGACCCTGCCAAGCAGAGCCCGGAGCGCGCCGCCGAGATGGCCGCCGTGGCCGAATCCATGGACACCGATGCCATCATGGTTGGCGGTTCCACAGGGGTCACCCAGGAGAACCTGGACGCCACCATCCTGGCCATCAAGAAGAAGGTCAAGGTGCCGGTCATCTACTTCCCGTCCGGAGCGCATGCCATATCACCGTACGCGGACGCCATGTACTTCATGAGCATGCTGAACTCCACGACCGTGGAGAACGTCATCCTTCAGCAGGTGAAGGGCGCTCCCATAGTCAGGAAGATCAATGTCGAACCCCTCTCCATGGGATACATCATCGTGGAGCCGGGCATGAAGGTGGGCGAGGTTGGCAAGGCCAGGCCTGTCCCGCGCAACGAACCGAAGACCGCGGCGGCGTTCGCCCTGGCGGCCGAATACATGGGAATGGGCCTCGTTTATCTGGAAGCGGGGAGCGGAGCTCCGCAGGCCGTTCCGGAGGAGATGATAGCCACCTGCAAGAAGCTCATAACCGTTCCGCTCATCGTCGGCGGCGGCATCAGGGACGCGGAGACCGCGGCCAAGGTCCGCATGGCCGGAGCTGATGTCGTGGTCACCGGGACGGTCGTCGAGGACTCCGACCTGGGCGAGGACCTGAGGAAGCTGATCAAGGCGGCGAAGGGGACCGCCTGATCTTTTTAAACCAAAGAGAAAAGCAGCTGGTGGACCCGGGTATCGTTAGTGAGCTCGGGATGGAAGGACAGCGCCAGAACGTTGTCCTGCCTGGCCATCACGGCCTCGCCCTGATGCCTGCTGAGGACCCTGCAGCTCCCCCAGGTGCCGGTGATGAGCGGGGCCCGGATGAACACGCCGGGGAAGGGCGAATCCAGCCCTTCGATCTCCAGAGGCGCCTCGAATGACTCCCTCTGCCTCCCGAAGGCGTTGCGGTCCACCGACATGTCCATGAGACCCAGCAGCTCAGTTCCCGTACGCTCCGCCTGCTCGCCGCCCTTCTTGGCCAGAAGCACGCAGCCTGCGCAGGTGCCCATTATCGGCACGCCGTCCATTCCCATGGCCACGATGTCCGCGAAAAGGTTGAACTTGCGCAGGAGCTTGGAGATGGTTGTGCTCTCCCCGCCGGGGATTATGAGGCAGTCCACGCTGCGCAGGTCGTCCAGGCGTCGGACGGCTATGGCCTCCCCTTTCCTACCCATCGCCTCCAGCGCCCTCTGGGACATCTGCAGGTGCTCAGGCACCGCGCCCTGAACGGAGATCACTCCGACCTTCATCGCCAGGGCGATTCAGGGAATCCTAGATAATCCTTGTCATACCAAAAAAAAACGATGTCTCTGCATCGTTCGAAAGGACCACGTCCTGTTGAGGGGCTGGAGCGCGCTGGTATCTATGACCTCTGGGCCTGATCGGGAGGATTATTTTTCTCCTTCCACCCCTTTTTTAACGCCCTTTCCGGCGTCCTTGACGACACCCCAACCTTTCTTCAGACCTTTTCCAACCGCTTCACCGGTCTTCTCGGCCGTTTCTTCGGCCTTGCCCTTCTTTTCCTCGGACATACCGATCTATTGACCATCTACGATGGAATTATTTTAAGGTTCTTGGCTGGGTTCGCGAATGGCCATGTCCGGACCTCATTCGTCGAACCTCTTCCTCTGGTCGATTATTGGCCTCAACTTAGGAGTGAACTCCCTGGACACTTCCTTCATCTCCACCTCTATCGGGTCGAGAAGGTCGTTCTCCAGCCCGCTGCGGACCTCCTCCAGCTCGGTTATCGCCTTCAGGACCTCCTCCCTTCCCGCCCCCATATCGCCGTTGTACTCGATGGTGAAGCACAGATGGTCCCGGAAGGAAGGCTTGGTGATGACCAGCTGATAGTTCAGCACGCCGCGCACCTTCATTATCGCCTCATCGAACAGGGTCGGGAAGATGTGCTCCCCCAGGCCGATCTTGGTAGCCGCGTTGCGTCTCCCCTTGGGCTTGCCGATCTTACCCACGGTCACATGTCCGCATTCGCAAGGCGGCTCAATGAACTTGGATATGTCGTAAGAGCGGTAGCGGAGAAGGGGGGAGCCTTGGAAAGAGAGCGAGGTCCAGACCAGCTCACCCTCCTCGCCGGGCGGGAGCCTCCTGCCGGTGTCGGGATCGATCACCTCCACCATGAAATCGGCCTCGTTGATGTGCAGCCCCGTCTGAACGTAGCATTCGATGGTGGTGGCCAGGCCCATCTCGGTCAGCCCGTACTGGCTCAGGCACTTGCAGCCCCAGGCTTCCTCCATTTCGTGACGGACGGCCTCGGACAGCGGCTCGGACGAACAGATGATGGCCTTGAGACCGAGGGACCGAAGGTCATACCTGTCCCTGGCCAGCACCGTGATCCTGTATATGAAGGAGGTTAGGCCGATGATCACCTTGGTCCGCTGCTCCTTCATAACCCTCATCTGCTCATCCACGTTAACGTCGGAGCAGACCACGGACTTCAGCCCGGCCACCTTACAGGCGCTCTCCAACATCAGACTGGGGTCCCAGGCGACCACGGCCGGGAACATGATGTGAAGAGTCTCGTCGCTCTTCAATCCGGCAGAGCGCAGGGCGGCGGCGATGGAATCGACGATGTTCAGCAGGTCGTCGTTGGTATAGAAGAGCCTTTTCGGCTTTCCTGACGTCCCGGAGGTGGAGAAGGTGCGGGAGATCTTGCTTTGGGAAAGGCATAGGAAGAGGAACGGTTCCTCAGCCAGATCGTCCGGGTCGGTCAGCGGCACCTTGTCCAGGTCGGCCATGGTCCGGATATCCTCCGGCTTGATTCCAGCCTCGCCGTACTTCTTTTGGTAGAACGGGCTGTTCTCCATGACGTAGGCCATCTGTTTGCGGAACCTGTACAGCTGGTACTCCTCGAAAGTCCGGCGGTCGATCTCGCCCAGGGCCTCCCGTCCGAGAGCCTTGCGGAAACCATCCTCCCGCTTGAAGGTGTTGCGTACCTTGAGCTGGACCCAATCATGCAGCGGGTTCTCCACGTCCTCCGATACCTTGCGGGAGGTGAGCTTGGTGCGGGCATAGGCCAGGATGATGCGTTTCTTCAGGCTCATCGCTGGCGAATGGTCTAATGCCCATATATTATTTTCAAACCGCAGGCTATTAAGAACTGATGTCCATCTCAGGGTCATGCCGGACGCGACATTGGAGGCCTGGACCAGGGACTTCCGCTCCGAACTGAACCTGGGTACCTATCCGATCGGTGTGAAGCTCTTCGAGAAGGCGTCCGAGGCCCTGGCCGTGAAGGGGGCCAAGGTAATGCGTTCCACGGCCACCTGCCACATGGCCGCCATGGCCCGTCACTATCGGGAGGATGGGGTCACCGTCACCACCGCCCAGGGAATGAAGTGCCTCTGGGGGTTGGCCTGCCTCGGACTGATCGAGACGCCGGAACGCCTGGCCAGAGGGGATCTGAACCTACCTTTCACCAGGGACCAGGACGCCGCCCGGAACCTTCAGGACAGCATCTTCATGCTCGGGAATTATGGACGAAAGTACAACGGCATGCTGATGGCCCCCCTGGACCTCATGCCGGTCGAACCGGACGCCATCATCGCTTACATGACGCCCGGGCAATCGCTCAAAGTGCTTCTCGGTTACGAGTATAAGGAGGGCCGGGTGCTGAAAGGAACGACGCTGACCGGCCAGTCCACCTTATGCTCGGCCATCGCCCGGGTGATTAACGGCGAGGATATGGTGCTGGACATCCCGTGCGTGGGCGATCGCACCTGGGGTCTCGTCCCGGACCAGGAACTGGTGGTCGTGATCTCGCCGAAGATATTCGGTGAGGTGCTAGAGGGCATGAAGGCCACGGACAAGTTCGCCGCTCACCCGTTCCGGCCGTTCCTCAATTGGTCCGTGATATTCCCACCGGACATGGAGCCTCGCCCGAAGGAGCTGGACTGACGAAAGTTCCTTATAGAAACGTAAACGGGGGAAAAGCAATATATTATGAACGTGGTTAAGTCGCCAGAGTGATGATATGCCGCTGACACCAGAATTGCGCAGGGCGGGCGTGACGCCGGAACTGATGAACACCACCAGACGTTTCGCCTGCCCCAACTGCGGTAAGGAGTTCAGCCTCATGCAGTCCCGCGCCATCGCCTGCCGCGGTTGCCGCCAGGCCAGCACCAACTGCCGGTACGCCCGCTGCCCTTACTGCGACAAGGAGTTCCCGATGGAACAGGTCATCACCAAGAACAAGTACGGTGAGAAGCACCTGGCTGCCTACGCAAACAACATTCTGGGCAACTATTACAACCAGTTCGGGAAGAGAAACTCCCGTTAAAGTTTTTAAATAAAAAAAGGGGGCCTAAGCCCCTTTACTTACTGTTCTCGCTGTATTTCGACCACATCTCGTGCCGGTAGAGCGTCTTCCCTTCCATGGAGTTGATGTTGAACAGGCAGAAGGGGATCAGCTTTCCATCCGGGGTCACGGTGTGAATGCAGCAGTTCCGGAAGCGTTCCGTCTCTGAGGTCCAGGCGTCCTGGAAGGCCATGGTCGATACGGTGAGATAATGGGTCTTGGCCCTATCGACGAAGTCGCCCCATTCGTTCTTGGTCCCGTCGTCCTCATCTTCGACTATGAGCGAATCCTCGATGAACCGCCACAGGTCGGATATCTCCTTGCGGGTCTTGTTGGCGACGTTCGTGGTGTCCTTGGGCGGTCCGAAGGCCCTGCTGGTAAGAGGGAACAGAGTTCCGTCCTCCATCACCACCGACATTGATTTGGCGTCGCAGTGCACGTTCGAGCAGGACGTGGGAATGAAGTTGTCCATGCGGAGCTCGCCGTTGGTCTGCCTCTCTATCTCCCTCAGCAGATCGGGTATGGTGACCCGGTCGCCGTCCTTTGGTGATATCGGGAAACGTCCGAAGTAGGATATTGGTTGGAAGTGAACTCCCTTTATGGTCGGCACCTTGGACTTGGCGAAGTTGATGACCTCGCCGACCCGGTCCAGGTTGATGTTCGGGGAAACCACCGTCACTAGAGTGATGCCCATACCCACCTTCTCGCAGTTCTCGATGCACTTCATCTTCTGGTCCAGGATGTCGCGTCCGCACGTTTGTTTGTAGATGTCGCCGTGCAGTCCGTCGAAGGAGAAGTACAGATCGTCCGCTCCGGCCTCCTTGACCTTCCTCAGGAACTCGATGTCCTCCGCGAAGCGGATCCCGTTGGTGTTGATCTCGATGTAATCGATGCCCATCTCCTTGCCCATGCGGATGATGTCCGGTAGATCGTCCCTAATCGTCGGTTCACCGCCGCTGATCTGCACCACGATGGGGTGGTTCACGTAATCCAGCATGGTCTGGTACATGCCGCGGATGACCTCCAGAGAGGGACTGAACTTGTAGAACTGGTTGGCGGAGGCGAAGCATACCGGGCACTTCAGGTTGCAGCCGTTGGTGATCTCCATGACCACTAGGCAGGTGTGCTGAACGTGATCGGGGCACAGCCCGCATATCTGCGGACAATCATCGCTCTTTTCCACAGCGATCTTCAGGGGCTTGGACTGCACCGCGGCGTAACGGTTCATGTCGATGTAATCCTCCCTGCCCCTCCAGATCAGCACCTTCTCCGTGCCGTGCTCTGGACACTCCTTGATGAGGTAGACCTTGTCGTCCTCGACCACCTTGGTGACCGGGATGGTCTTCAAGCATTTGGGGCAGAGCCCCTTGGTATGACCGATGACCTCGCTCATTTCATTCACCGTGATATCCCACTGGAATGACGTGCGGCACTATTCTACTTTTTGTTGAAAAACGCGAAAGCGATCCCGCATGGCCTTGAAAAATAAAAGGAAAGGCCGCGTTTAGCGGCCTGAAGTTGTTTTAAGCGCGCTTCTTCTCGAAGAGACCCTCGGCAGCGGCCAAGGTCTTGACGGCCAAGTACTCTTCGACCCAGCCGTCCCCAGATGCGGGGTCGACCAGAGCCGGACCAGTCCTCTTGACGGTCATGTACTCCATCTCGACGTGTCCCTGAGCGACCGGCTTACCATCGTGGGTCTTCCACTCGGTCTCGGACATGACGTTGACGATCTTGCCCATCGCCATCTTGTGGGCATAGGCGGTCTTGACAACAGCAGTTCCGGAACCGGACAGGTCGCTGACGACGTATACGGTGAGCCCGCCGATGACCTTCTTGGCCAGTCCATCGTTTCCCTTCTTGATGTACTTGCCAGTCTGGGCAGCGGTGTTCACGACGTCCGTGACGTCGGATTCCTTCAGGCCCCTCTTCGCGATGAGCTCCTTAACTTCGGCTGGTATAGTTACAGTTACCATTTCAATCACCATGTCCCATAGGTACCGAAGTCCCTAGCCGCCTTGACCAAGGCCAACATTTGTCCGGGTATAGTGTACGGCGGAGTCTCGCAAGCAGTACCTAGGATGTAGCCCTTCTTGGAGTCGCGGCCCTGGAGCAGCTGCTCCTTGGCCTGGTTGTACACCTTCATCGGGTTGGGGTCGATCATCAGTTTGGTGTCGACGGATCCCATGCAGGTCGCCTTGTCCTGGAAGGTCTCCTTCAGCAGGCCGGACGGGAACGGGTTCCTGCCCGAGTAACCGGCGTGTATCACGGTGAACGGGGACCACATCAAGCCGTCCTTGAACGCCTTGTAGCTGGTCTGTTGGTTACCGCACAGGTGATAGAATATCTGCGGTCCAGCTCCACGCTTGAAGCATCCGTCCACGTACCTGAACATGTTCCTCGTAGAGTACCTCTCCACGCCCTCGTCGCTGAAGATATCGTTGTTGCCCAAGACGGACCCGACGATCAACATCGCCATTCCGTACTTGTCAGCCAAGGCCTCAGCGCCGTTGATGGCGGTGTCGGTGTACTTCTGGACTAACTTGTCAGCTGTTTCAGGCTCGGTGAACGTCCACATGATGAAGTTCTCCACGCCGACCAACTCAGCTGACGCGCCCACAAGGTCGAAACCGTATGAGATCGGAACCAAGGTCATTGGCAGGTTCTTCGCCACGTAGTCATAGAGCCTATAGAACTTGGGCACTGTTGCAAAGTCTCCCTGAGACTTCAGCAGATCTTCCTTAGAGACGACGTGCATCTTGTCGATGTCCTCGGGCTCCGAATAGATCGGACCGGTCGAGATCGGCGGCAAGGTCTCTTTGTACTGCAGCTTAAGTCCAAGCTCAGTGACCCACGGCAATGAGAAGAACCAGTGCGTAACTGGTAGTAGGTCAAAGAGGTGGGATATGTAGCCGACGCAGTGGATACCCAACTCCGGTTTTTCATAGAAGTCCCTTACAGTATACCCGCAGGCCACAGCGGCGTTGGACAACATAATCGGGTCCACGTCGATGCGGTCGTGCGGGTTATCCACGAAGGGGCTCGCAAAGCGCTTGGCGGCATTACCGTGCCACCTGCTATCCATGGCTGGAAACATTTCTTCATAGCCCATAGAAATCCCCAGCCCACTAACCTCATGGACCCTATATAATGGTTGTTGATGGCTTGTGAAAAAAAGTTTCATTAACGTACTTTATAGAAGTACTAAATCGAAATTTTTTTCATTGAATATTCATTTTGTTGAACTTATTCTCGAAAATCGTGCAACTTATTATCATATCGAGCAATAAAGGATGCAAGTTCACATCGATCAGGCCAGGCGCTGATAGGCGGCCACGAACAAGAATATCCCGGCGGCGCTGAACACGATCACCCCGCTGGTGGAGACGCTGAAGAGCACTGATAGCACGATGCCTAGAACCGCCGCTCCCACCCCGAAGACCGTGGACGCTATCAGGGTGGCCTTGAAGGACCGCTTGAGCTGCAGGGCGGTGAGCCCGGGAAGAACCATCAGCGCCACGACCAGGATTATGCCGATGACCTTTATTGACAAGGCTATGGTCACCGCCACCAGCAGATTGAAGGCCATGGTCATGGCCTGAACGGGAATGCCTTGGAGGCGGGCCCCGTCCTCATCGAAGGTAATGGCCAGCATCTCCTTGTAGAAAAAGACCATGAAGCCTACAATGATCAAAGCCAGGACCACCAGGACTGTCAGGTCGGAGGTGTCGATGGTGAGGATCGAGCCGAACAGATAGCTGAAAAGCTCCACGTTGAAGCCATTGGCCAGAGATATGACTATCATTCCCAGGGAGAATCCCATGGCCATCATGACCGCTATGGCCGCATCGGATTGAGCCAATCCTTTTCTGCGCATGTATGTTATCCCGACCACCGCCGCGGCCGAGACGGCCATGGCCCCCAGCATGGGGTCTATGCCCACGAGAAGACCGACAGCGACGCCCCCGAAGGCGGTGTGAGCCACCCCGTCCACCAGCATGGACTCCTTGCGCAGGATCAGGAACAGCCCTATCCATGCGGAGACCACCGCTGCGAGCACCCCGCCGACCAGGGCCATCTGCAGGAACTGGTACTGGAACAGCGAAGGAAGATCGAACAGGTCAAAACTGCTCATCGATGAACACCCCCTTGCATTGGTGCTGATGGAAGGCAAAGTGGAAGTGCTCGCCGTAACCCTGCTTCAGAACATCGTCGGGAACGGTGCCTTCGGTTATCGCGCTGCTGTGCACCTGACGGTTCACGCAGAGCACCCGGGACATCCTGCAGAACACGGCGGTGAGGTCATGGGAGACTATCAGGATGGTTATGCCTTTCTTCTGATTCAGGTTCGCCAGCTGCATGAAGAACTTTTCCTGCGTGACTGGATCGAAGCCGGTCACCGGCTCATCCAGGACGAGAAGCTCTGGCTGGCTTACCAGCGACTTGGCGACGAACGCCCTCTGCCGCTGACCTCCCGATAGCATGCCGATGCGCTTGTCCGCCAGGTCTGATATGCCCATGAGCTGGAGCGCATCATCCACCGCCGCCCAATCATCCTTGTTCCGGAAACGGCCCATGTTCCTTCTGTTCACCCGGCCGAGACCGACCAGCTCTTTGACCGTGAGGGGAAACTGGGAATCGAAGTTGATGGCGAACTGCGATACGTAGCCGACCTTCTCCCATTGGTCAAAGGATCCTATCTCCTGCCCCATGATGCGGATGCTACCCCCGGCCTTGGGCAGCAGACCGAGCAGTGCCAGGACCAGAGTGGTCTTCCCTCCCCCGTTGGGGCCGACCACGCCGACGTAATCGCCCTTCTCGATGGAGAAGGTGGCGTTGGAGATCGCTTCGGCGTTCCCGCGCCTCACCGTCAATCCTTCCACGTCGATGATCGGCTCCATTTCATCACTGGGCTGCGCCCAATCCCACCCTGAGGTTCGCTAGGTTCTGAGAGAGCTGCTCCAGGTAGTCCAGGTCCTCATACGGACCTAGGGTCAGGAACATATCCAGCACCGCCACGTCCAGGCCGGTCCTTGATTCCAGCTCATCCTTAAGTATCTGAGCGTAATCGTGTTTGTACACCGGGTCCACATAGACGGTGTATATGCTTTCGTTCTCCATGATCTCCACGAGGTTGGCGATGGCCGTGGCGGAAGGTTCCTGGTCCGCGCTGAGCCCTATCACCCCGTGTTGCGTGAAGTTATAATCGTAAGCGACGTAGCCGAGAGCGGAATGGGAGACGATGATCCCGGACGCAGTCGCATTGTCCAGAGACCGGTACTGTTCGTCCAGGGAAGCCAGTGTCGCGTTCAGGGAGTTGAACCGCTCGGTGAAGTACTCCTCGCCCTCAGGGTCCGCCTCGCACAGGGCGTTGTAGACGTTCCTTGCCTGAACCATCGCTCTCTTCGGGCTCAGCCAGGTGTGCGGATCTGTCCCGCCCTCGTGCTCCTCTTCCTCATGCTCATCCTCATCGTGGTCGTGACCGCCGGCGATGTAGGAAACGCCGATGGTGGTGTTCATTATCACCTTGCCGGCGTCGTTGACCGCGGGAAGCACGTCGTCGACCAGCCAACGGTCGGCCGGGCCGCCGTTGTATAGGATCACGTCAGCCCTGTCCGCCCGGATTATGTCCTGCGGAGCTGGCTGCCAGGAGTGCAGCTCCTGGTTGAACGGGACCATCGAGGAGACGCTGACCCTCTCCCCGCCGATGCTCTCGGCCATATAGGCGAGCGGATAGAACGTGGCCACCACCTTGGTCCGATCCCCCTCATCGTTCGGGTCCCTTAGCATCGTGGATGCGACTATCAGAATGGCGACCGCCACGAACGAACCGATGACCAAGTAGAGCTGTTTCCGATTCATGTTTCCCGATATCGCCTATGTCAAGGTACTTAATAACATTTTCGCATTTAATTATTAACTTATTACATCGGCCGTGAACCGTTCCTCACTGCATATCATTCACCAATGCCATGCTGAACAAGGACCGCATATGGCGCTGATCGGCCCATGTTAATAACGTGTTATAGGAACTATATATATTACTTATTAACATTATGGCAATCATGCCTATCATCAGCGTCTCCCTGACCGAGAAGAACGTGGAGGACCTAGAGTCGCTGCAGAAGGACCTCGGTTTCGGAGGCCGGTCGGAGGCCATAAGAGCGGCCATGCGAACACTTTTGGCGGAAACCAGCGAGAGGCGGTCCATGGTCGGCCAGGTGGACGGCGTCCTGATAATGGTCAACGACGCCTGCGCCTCCGGTTCCATTCACGACATATATCATGACAACCACCCGCTCATAAAGACCCATGTCCACAACCACCTGGGCAACCACAAGTGCATGAACATGATGGTCCTCAGCGGGGAGGCCGCAGAGATCAACCTGCTTCTGGACGAGATGTACCGCCTGGAAGGCATCGCCTATCTGAAGTTCATACGTTCCTGAGCTTCTCCACCGGATAATCGTTCGCCTTCCAAGATGCGAAGCCGCCCAGCATGATCCTCACGTTCCTGATGCCGCTGTTGCGCAGCATGCTCGCGGCGATCCCGCCGCGGTAGCCGGAGCCGCAGAAGAGCACGATCTCCTTGTCCGCAGGAAGCTCGGAGGACCTTCCGATGAGCTCACCGAGATGCAGCCGCATCGCACCGGGTATCAGACCGGAGTCCAGCTCCCGGCGGTCCCGCAGATCGACCAGAATCATATCATCGCCGGCCAGCAGCCTACGGCGCACCTCGTGCACCGTCGACGCCGCAATGACGGAGGTGGGGTTCCCGCCCTTTATCCATGATTCCATTCCCTGTGCCAGATGGCCGGCGATGTCCTCATATCCGATGCGGATGAGATATCGCACGGCGGTGTCCACCTCCTGCTGCCTTTCAGCGATCAGAATCAGCGGACGACCATAGGGTATGGCGTACCCTCCGTATACTGGCAGTCCGTTCAGCCAGACGTTCAGCGATCGGGGGATGTGCGCCGAGGCGTAGTTATGAGGCTCCCTGACGTCCAGAACCAGCGCCCCTCCCTCCTGGGCCTCTGCGACCCCCTTGGGCGACATCGGGGGAGGCTGCGGCAGTGTTCCGAATATGATCGGGCCGTTGAGGTTCAGGGTCTCCATGCGGGCGAAGTGGGGAGGCTTCTCCATTCCCTCCCCCATCTTGGCCATGACGAAGTCCAGTTTCTTCAGTGATAACGCCTGATTGTCCCTCGCCTCCAGCCCGATGGTGGTCATCTCCCTTTCGGAGATGGTGTGGCCGCAGACTGAACCGGCTCCGTGCGCGGGCAGCACCATTATCTCCGGGCCGAGCGGAACGATGCGTTCGCGCAATGAAGAAAATAGCTTTTCGGAAAGGTCCCTGGTGCTCTCCGGCCCGGCGAGGTCCGTGCGGCCGACGTCGCCCGAGAACAGGGTGTCGCCGGAGAAGAGGAGGAAGGGACCCCTGCTGTCGGAGACAAGATAGCAATGGCTCTCGTAGGTGTGACCGGGCGTGTGCATTGCCCGTATCACAAGCCCGCCCAGGCTGAACTCCTGACCGTCTTGGAGGGGATTGCCGTAACCGAACTCCAGCTGATCACCGTGATAGACCGCCGCCCCGGTGGCGTTGGCCAGCTCAAGAGATCCGGAAACATAGTCCTCGTTGCGATGCGTCTCGAGCACCAGCAGCACCCTGGCGTCCCTCTCCTTTGCCAGCGTAAGATAGTCATCGACGTCCCGGCGCGGATCGATGACCGCCGCCTCGCCGTCAGACTCCAGGAAATAGGAGATGTGCGCCAGGCCTTCCGACCTGATCCTCTTCAGGAACATATCGGGCCGGAATTGGCGGAGGGGGGTAAAAACCCATCACCTCAGCCCTTCCGTTCGAAGCCTTCGTCCGTCAGGACCCTTGCCGCCTCCTCTTGACGGTCCATGGGGACCAGTATATGATCGTAACGGTAGGTGGATATGACAAAGACCGGTATTCCGGCTGCGGCTAATGCCGCTGATGCGCGAGCGAGTATCCCGACCAGCGAGAGGTCGAATGGACCCATGGTGATGCATGCGTAAGGACCGGCGGCCCCGGGCATGGCATCCGGGGATATGACCGTGGCCTCGTCCCCTTCGTCCACGGTAGCGAAGCGTTGGCCATCGAACTCCCCGTTCCTGGCGAGCCGATGAACATACAGAGGGGGGCGGTCCGACCAGAACTTGACCATGAGCACCTAACGACGTTCATTTTGATAATTATGTATGTCGAGCCGCCTCATCGGCCGCCGGCGGCGGTGCATGGGGCTGTCTGATGCGGCGGAGCGGGATGGATAGAGGTGTGGGACGGCACGCGTCTCGCCTAAGGACGGTGCGAAAGAAGGGACGGGCCCCGAGGAGTTCATGGGGCATCCAATGAGCAGAGGGTATTTACCCGATTCACCGGGATGGTTGAAAGTGCTCAGCAGGAAGGAACGCTGATACTAATATGTACGAACGGCATGGGGTCGGCGACATGCCGGGACAGCGGGCCTGGGGGGTTGAGCGCGGAGCGATGGACAAGGAGGCGGAGAATGATGGCAAGGCCGGGATGGGAGAAAGGCTCCTGGACCTGGCGCTGCAGGGAGACCTCAAGCGCAAGCTCCTGGCCATCGTGGCCTTCGGCCTGCTGATCTACGGGCTGGTCATCGCCCTGGACGGATTGGTCCTGAGGCCGCTGTTCGGCGATGTGCTCAGCGATCCCACCGACCTCAACTTCTACCGGGAAAGGGCGGAGAGCATCCTGCACGGCAAGATACCTTATGTGGACTTCTATTCGGAGTCGCCTCCGCTGATCATGTACCTGTTCCTGATACCTCAGCTGGCCGGAGGATCCGTTCAGGCGTACCAGCTGTTCTTCGCCGCCTTCGCGGTCCTGACCTCGCTGGCATTCTTCCTGTTCTTCCGGGACATCGACGAACGCAAGGCCATGGCCGCCTCCCTGCTTTACCTCGTTTATCCGTTGGGGATGATGGAGTTCGGCTTCGGGGTGCAGGACGAGGCCATCACCATATTCCTTTTCGTTCTGCCCCTGCTGTTCCTTCTGAAGGGCAGGGCGGCCGCCTCCGGAGCGGCGTCCTTCATCGGGGTGCTGACCAAGATGTTCAACGTCGTCGTGCTCCCCTGGACCTTCCTGCGCTGCGACAACCGGGGGCGGGCGAGGATGGTGCTGGCGTTCTTAGTGCTTGCCGCCATCGTGGTCATACCCTTCGTGGCCCTCTTCCCGGGCGAGCTGCCCTCCTTCTCCTATTACTTCCTGGGGGACCCGGAGTCGCCGACCGGAGGCTCCTCCATCAGCCCATGGCACTACATGGGTGAGCTGGGATTCGGCCTGCCGGGCTGGGCGGGGGTGGCGCTGACGTTGGCAGGGCTCGCCTCTTCCTCGCTGTTTGCCTACTGGAAGAGGATGTCGCTGTGGCAGGGAGCGGCGCTGGTCACCATGGTGTTCTTCCTCACCTACCCGAAGATACTGCTGGTCTACTTCATGATGCCCGGCGTGCTGCTGCTCATGTGGGGAGTGGAAGATCGCAAGGTGGTGCTCAAGCTCAGTGCCATGCTCGTGCCTCTCTTCCTCTCCGTGGCCTTGACCGGCAATGGCAAGAACCCGGTGGCGGACGAGCCTTGGGTCTGGCTTCTAGGCATGGTTCTGAGCCTTGCCGGATGGGCGCTGCTCGTCCACGCCTGGTGGAAGGTGAAGGACGGAAGACCGTTCTTCGAGCGGGATGGATGAATCACTTGCTGGTGATCTGAACTCCGGCTATGCCGATGACTATCAGCAGCACGAAGAACAGGCGCAGAAGGTCGGATGGCTCGTTGAACAGAAGGATGCCGACTGCCAGGGCGCCAATGGCGCCGATGCCTACCCACACGGCATAGGCCGTCCCCATCGGAACGTTCATCTTCAGCGCCTTCCCGAGAAGGTACATGCTGAAGAACAGGGACACGAAGGTCACCGCCGCCCAAATGAGGTCGGTGAAACCCTCCGAGAGCTTCATGGCGGTGACCCAGACCGGTTCGAGCATGCCAGCCGCGATAAGCGTGGTCCAGGCGGAGCCGCTGGTGCTTGCCTCCGAGGCCTGTTGGACATCCTCGGACATCTCACACCCCCGCGGTCATCTGCACGCCGGCGATCCCGACCACGATCAACAGGATGAAGAACATCCTGAGCAGCTCGACCTTTTCCTTGAAGAGCAGGCACCCGGCGACCAGGGCGCCGACGGCCCCTATGCCGGTCCAGACCGCGTAGGCGGTGCCCATCGGCAGGTCCATGTCCATGGCCAAGGCCAGAAAGTACATGCTGAGGAAGATGAAGACCACGGTGAATGCGCTCCATCCAGGGCGTTTGAAGCCCTCGGACCTCTTGAGCCCGATCACCCAGCAGGGTTCCATGAGCCCCGCTATCACCAGCAACACCCAGGCCAGGGAGGACATGTGGTCGGGAAGAGCGATTCCGTATAAGCAAATATCCCATGAGCGCCCGGCGCCCCGCCCGATGCCCGGACAGGTGAGGTTCTAATACATGACGCTGCAAGGAACCTCCGTGAGCGATTTGACCGACAGGGTTCCGATCATCGAGGCTTCGTCCCTGAGTAAAAGGTACGGGCGACGGGGAGAGGTCCGGGCGGTGGACGGCATCTCCCTGACCGTTCACCGGGGAGAGACCTTCGGACTGCTGGGGCCGAACGGTTCCGGAAAGACCACCACCATCCGCATGCTTAACGGAATAATCAGGCCCACCTCCGGCAGGGCCGTGGTGAACGGTTACGACATCGAGACCCATATAGACGATGTGAAGAGGTCAACCGGTCTGCTGGCCGAATCACCGGGCCTCTATGAGAAGCTCAGCCCCAGGGAGTACTTGGAGTTCGTGGGTTCCCTGTACGATGTCGATCGGCCGCTGCTAAGGGACCGCTCGGAGCGTTTGCTCGGCCTGTTCGATCTCCAGCAACGGGGGGACGACCTTCTGGAAGGGTTCAGCCGGGGGATGAAGCAGAAGGTGCTCATCGCCGCGGCGCTCATCCATGACCCCCCGATAATCTTCCTGGACGAACCGACCTCCGCGCTGGACCCCCTGGCCTCGCTGGTGGTGAGAGACCTCATCAAGGACCTGGCAGAGAAGGCCGGTAGGACCGTCTTCGTGAGCAGCCACATCCTCTCGCTGATGGAGGAGGTGTGCGACCGCATCGCCATCATCGACCGGGGCAGGATATCGGCGGTCGGCACCGTTGCGGAGATCATTGACAGAGCGGGCGCTTCGACCCTGGAGGACGCCTTCATCAAGCTGACCGGATACGGCGGGCGCCCGGACGCCCTTTCCTGGAGGAACATTGGCGCGAAGACATAAGTGGTGGCTCATAGCCAGGAACGAGTATCTGCTGAAGACCAGCGGGATCAGGGGATGGCGCCGGCTGCTTCCTTTCCTGATGATCACATTGCTCGCCTGGTACGTGGCGTACGCCGCACCGGCGGTGTTCTCCTTGGCCTCCGATCTCACCAAGGACCTTCTGCTCTCCGAGGCGGCCCTCTCGTTCATGCAGGTGATGCTGTTCATCATCTTCATCAGCGTGTTCACCGTGCCGATTATCCAGACCCTGCAGGACACCAGCCTGGCGCCGTTGGAGACGCTGCTCTCCGCGCCGGTGCGCCCAGTGGACGTGCTGCTCGGAAAGTTCCTAGGCATGCTGCCGACCTATTCCATCCTGATGACCGTGTTGGCCGGGACGTTCCTGGCCTTATTCATCCCCTTCGGAATGACACTGGACCAGGTGCTGCTCTCCATAGCCGTATTCGTGCTGGTGGTCCTCATCGCGCTTTGGCTGGGTCTGCTGACCGCGGCGATGCTGAGAGCCCGGCTGAACAGGAGCCGGAGGGGGAGGGAGGCCGGGCAGGCCTTGGCGCTTATCATCGCCCTGCCCCTGGTCGGACTGATGTACCTGTCGATGAACGGGGAGATGATGGATGCTCTACAAGGAAAGGGCGATTCCCTGTCCCAGGCGTTCTGGCTGCTTCCCAGCTCCTGGGGGGCGGACCTGGTGCTTCGCTTCCTGCGGCACCCTGGGGACCTGGGCTTCGAGATCGGCCGGACCTTGCTGGGAATGGCAGGGCTGGTCGGGACCATGGCGATCTCGATGGCGGTCGGCGCCCGGCTGTCCGGACGCGCCTACGACCTGGAGCCGGTGTCCTTCGCCGCTCCGCAGGCGGCCCCGGAAGGCCATTTGTACAGGTACGCCCGCATGCTGGCAGGGAACAGGCATCTGGCGAGCGTGCTGGTCACGGTGATGAAGGACTATGGGCGCCGCCTGGAGAACCTGTCCAGGATCATCTACATCATGGGGTTGGTGGTCATGATGGAAGTCTTCATGCTCAGCTCCCTGCCGCCGGGGAACTATGTGACCCTGGCATTGCTCACCGCCTCCTGGATGATGGCCTTCCTCTGTGTCTTCGTGGTCGGGGAGGTGACCGCCCGGGGAAAGGACAACCTGTTCATCTATCGGAAGGCTCCTCGCGGGGAGACCAGGCTGGTGCTCGCCCGGGTCATGCAGGGGCTGCTGGTGGTGCAGCCGGTGGCCGCCCTGTCGGCATTGGTCGTGCTCCTGCCGGCGGGACTGGACCTGTTGGAGACAGTACTGCTGACCGGCTGGATGGTGGCGGTGTCCTCATTCTATGTGATCATGTCCATCGGGCTCTTCCTGCTGTTCCCGGCCTTCAGCGAGAGGCCGATGGAGGTGCTGGGTAACGCCGTGCTGATTATGGCCCTGTCGTTCCTGCTGTTCGTTCTGAGCTTCGCCTTTTTCGGGGAGGGGGGCGGCCTGATTGCCCTGTTGGGCTCAAGTTCTTTGCTGGGCGGCTCGTTCCTTGCTGCTGGATACCTCCGGCTGAGGTCCCTGGAATAATTGCCGGGGTAAGAACTATCGGAAGGCGCATCGCGTGCCGGCCGCGCTTATATATTTGATTCTGGGGATACCAATCATCATGTCTCCGGGAAGCGAACACGATGACGTGCCTCAGGTCCCGAACATCATAGATGAATACGACGAACGATTCCGCATCATGGCCGATGTGGCCCCGGTCCTGATCTGGATGGCCGGCCTGGACAAGCTGTGCTACTTCTTCAACCAGCCCTGGCTGGACTTCACCGGTCGGACCATGGAGCAGGAGATGGGCAACGGCTGGGCGGAAGGGGTGCATCCGGACGATTTCGATCGCTGCCTTCGCATATACACCACCGCCTTTGACGCCCGGGAGGATTTCCGGATGGAATACCGGCTCCGACGCTACGATGGGCAATACCGTTGGATACTAGATACTGGAAGGAAGATCGTGGACGAGAACGGGGATTTCCGCGGTTACATCGGTTCATGCGTGGACATTCAGGATATGAAGGACGCTGAGGAACGGAACCGCGTTCTGCAGGACCAGGTTTATCGAGCCCAAAAGATGGAGGCCATTGGAACCATGGCCGCAGGTCTGGCTCACGACCTGAAGAACATGATGGCCGTGACACGCGGCAACGCCGAGCTCATCCTGATGGAATCGGAGGAGGGCAGCAAGGTCTGGAATCAGGCCTCGAGGATCACCGATGCCGTGGACCGCGCTTCGGCATTGGTGCGGAAACTGCTGATATTCAGCCGCAGGGAGCCGATGAAGAAGGATTGGATAGACAGCGCGGCGATGATCGAGGAGATGATGGGGTTGATCAGGGCATCCATCCCGAAGACGGTGTCGCTGGAACTGGAAAGCCCGAAGGACCTCTGGCCGGTCTACGGCGATGTGCGCATGCTAGAACAGGTGCTGGTGAACCTGGTGACAAATGCCAAGGACGCCATGGGAGAACGTGGAATGGTGCGCATCTCTCTCAGGAACGTGACCCTGGAGGAGGGCGAAGAGAGGCCTGGTGTCCCACATCCCTCCGGGAGGTACGTGGCGATGAGCGTGGCGGACGACGGGGTGGGCATGTCGCAGGACCAGATCGATCACGCCTTCGAACCGTTCTTCACCACCAAGCCGGCCGGCCAGGGGACCGGGTTGGGACTTCCCATCGTGTACGGCATCATCAAGGAACATGGCGGTTGGGTGGAGGTGGAGAGCGCCCTGGGGAAGGGAGCCAAGTTCACCGTGTTCGTCCAGGCGGATCCAGGGAAGCAGGCTTTATCGTCAAGGACCTCGTGAACCAACGCTGCTGTGGAGATGGACAACGTTAATTGCTCTGCAGAGGCATGCTTCAGCACGTGGTGACACCATCGACCCCCGAATCCCAGCTGAGACGGCAGCTGTCCTGGCTGCGCGAGCCTTGGCTGTGGATCATGCAGCACCGGGTAATAGAGGGAAAGGGTCAGACCGCCTTGGACGTCGGCTGCGGACCTGGCCTGGTCATGGAACTTTTTTCTCCTTGCCTTCAGGCAACCGGATTGGATATCGATCCGACGATGGTGGAAAGGGTGAAAGGAAAGGGGTTCAGAGCGGTGCTGGGTGACGCTGAGAGCCTTCCATTCGCGGACGGAAGCTTCGACATCGCCTACTGCTCATTCACCTTGATCTGGCTGAAGGACCCGCAGAGAGCTATCCAGGAGATGGCCCGTGTAGCCCGCTCGAGCGTGGTTTGCCTGGCCGAGCCGGATTACGGCGGACGGGTGTGCCGCCCCCGGGAGATCGCTGATCTGGACCGCGCTCTCGTCGATTCGTTGCGTTCGGAGGGAGCCGACCCCCTGGTCGGCGGAAAACTGGTCCGGATGATGGATGAGGCCGGTCTGATCGTGGAATCGGGAGTGCATTCTGGAGCATGGACCCCCTCCCAGATGCAGCGCGAGGCCGAGGCGGAATGGCTGACACTGTCCCAGGCCGTCAAGGGAAGGATTGACGATGCTTCGCTCGAGAGAGCCAAGGCCGCCTGGGACGCGGCGTTGGCGGAAGGCACCCTGTACCTTTACAATCCAATAAACTTCGCCATCGGCCGCAAGCGCTGATCACATATGGGAGTGACGGTCCAGGCAGATGTAGTCGCCGTGCTCTCTTGACAAAGGACAGCCGCCTCCGCAGACCTCGTTCATTCCGCAATTGACGCAATCCCCGTCCAGGTATTCACGGTTACGGATACGCTTGCAGAGGTCATGCTCCCAAATCATTTTCCAATCGTCAGTGAGGACATTGCCCAGAGGCTGGTAGTAGCTCTGGCATGGAAGAACCGTTCCGTCCGGCTCCACCGCCATGTTCAGGGCGCAGGCGGTGCACTGCTTGATCCCCAGCCCATGGTTTATGGGGTTGAACTCGTGGTAAGGCGTGGGAGTGTACCAGATGAGCTTGACGCCGTTCTCTGAAGCGATGCCCTTCAATGAACCCAAGACCTTGGCCAATTCCTCGTAGGTTATGCCCTCGGCGTTGATGCCCTTTCCGGAACGGATCAGGCCGTTGAAGGCTATGTTCCTCACCCCCATCGAGATCAGATAGCGCATGGTGTCCTCCACGTCATCCAGGTTGGAGCGCATGATGGTGGTGTTCGTGGACACGTAAAGGTCCTCGGCGAGGGCGACCTTCAGCCCTTCGACCGTCTCCTTCCAGGCGCCCTCGCTCTCGACGAGGCGGTCATGCACCTCCGATCTGGACGAAAGGACCGTTATCTGAACGTGGTCCAGCCCTCTGACGACCAGGTCGTGCAGATATCCCGGCCTCGCCAAATTTCGGCCGTTGCTTACCAGCCCGGTCACTTGTCCGTGCCTCTCGGACCAGGACACCAGTTCCGGGAGCGCCTCGCACTCCGTCGGCTCGCCGCCAGTGAACACAATGTGCGGTATGCCCAGCTCCCATGTCCTCGTTATGACCTGCTTCCACTGATCCGCTGTCAGCTCCTTGAGCTCCCGCGGTTCGTTGTAGCAGTGGTCGCATCTGTTCTGGCAGCGGTACGTCAGCGCCAGGTCCATGCGGTAGGGCGCCGGAAAGTCGTCCTTGCCGATGGAAGGCTTGTCCGGACCGATCATGTGCAGCACGTCAGGCGTTCTGGCCAGGAAGGAGGACAGTTGCGTACTGATGATCTGGAAATCCTGCTCGGCCCTGACCCGGTCAAGGCCTTTGTATCGTCTTAGCATGTACCGGCCCATGCCCTTCCCGTCGCGGCCTTCCAACGCGCAGCGGACGTAGTCGAGCGCCGTTCCGTTGAGAAAGATTATGTCCGAGGCGTCCACCAACAGGGCGCCCTTGCTCTCCGAATCGATGCGCAGATGGAAGCGGTGACCCTGGAGATCGCCGTGGCCATCATACTTGTGGACTCCCTGACGGAGCCCCTTGCCGTTCAGCTCCCGCCACCAGTTCCTCAATGTCATCGCCCGCCTCCGGCGCATGCGCAAGCACACGCGCAAGCGCAGGCGCAATGACCCCCGCTGCGCACCGGTCCGGGACTGGACACCGGTATCGGATTGGTCACCCTGACCACGTCGTTGGAGATGCCACGCATATCGTTGACCAGGTTGTTCGCCGCGTTCCGAACGTTGTTCACATAATCGTTTGCCATTTTTCCGACGTCCGGGGCCGGACGCGCGGTACCGGCTCCGCCCGGGACCGGCCGGTGGATGAACACCGGCAGGACGAGGATGTCCCTCTGCATGCGTCCGGGATAATCGCGGTCCAGCATCATCCAGTCATTGTTCCTCTCCAGCTGGGACGCTGCCTCGTCCGGCGTTCCGGCGGCCTTGACCTGCTCCCAAGCCTTGTCGCAAATGGATTCGTAGTACTTCTGAGTGGCCGACTGCTCGAAGCCCTTCATCTTCTCCAGGGTGGCGTTGATGAGGTTCACCAATGCCTTCTTGAGCCGGGCGCGGTCCACGGTCCCGTCTGGACCTATGGCGCTGAGATAGTCGGTCTCATATGGATGTTCGCCCGCCTCGACGAGCTTCTGCAATCGCATGGGAGCCTGCTCTGACAGAACGCGGACCATTCCCTTCCGGATCAGCCCGAAGAGGACCATGGTGGACACCATCTCCAACGGTCTTTCCAGAACGACCGCTGCTTCCACCACGGTGAGGTCGCGACGGGGACCGGCGCCGACCACGTTCATCACCGGCTCGTAGTAATCGCCGCGCCGCTTCCTCGCTACTGACACATTGATGCCGATGAACAGGGCGGCGAACAGTGCGATCAATATGAGCGGCAGGAGAAGCGACACCAAGGCCCATATGTCACCGAAGATGTCCATCTCCGGGTCGGGAAGGAAATACTGCTCGACGTATTCTGCTGGAAAGCCAATCGCGACGTCGTAGCTGCCGGCGGCCACGTCGTCCGGATCGACGTTAACGTCGGTCCAGATCGCCACGTGCCTCTGCAGGGCATTGTCCCAGTAGATCTGGTCCTGGGGGTTGGGTCCGTACCACACGGCAAGCGAATCGTTGACGAAAGCTTCGGGGAATATCAACCTCTGAACCAGAACCTCGGTCGGCCCGACCTGGGAAGCCGGATCGAACCAGGTGGGCCGGAAGCTGACGCCTACGGTGTCGTTGACAAGTTCGTTCTGATAGACCATGTGCGGGTTGTTCACATGGAAATAAAGTTCGAAGGAACCGGCGCTCTGGATGACGCTCTGCAATGAACTGCTGAACTCCACCGCCATGCCGATTTCGACGTACGGGGACTCGTGAACCCTGGACGGGGAATGCTCAATTCCGTTGACGATCACGATGGCGTCAGCGGTGCTGGGATCGTAATGGAAGTTGGGCAGGCCGATGTCCACCCCGTCCAGGAATCCGACGTCCGTGAACCTGAAGTAATAATCTATGTTCACGCTGCCGTCCCTGAGGACGGTCACGTTGACCTCCTCCCTCTCCACGGAGAAGGAGTAGTCCGCTGCCGCGACCTGGCCGATCGGGGATTGATGCGATGCGCCCAGTCCGCTCAATGCCAGTGAGAGGATCGACAGCAGAAGGACGACGTTGACCGTGACATTGCGCGCATGAGACCGCTTCAGGCTCACCATTTGGGCGATTCCTCCAGGGAGGATATGGTGCCGCAGTACGGACAGGACATGATGACCCCGCCCTGCACGACCTTGAGGTTCTCGTCGCTGAGAGGCGCCCCGCAGCTCCTGCATTTCAGCTCCTTCTTCTCCATCTGCCCGGAGCCGGACATGGTCACGTTGATGTTTTGGGTGACCAGGGTGGGCTTGGACGCCTCCACCTTCCTGCTGCGGTAGACGAAGAGCATCAGCATGGCCGCGATGACGATGAGCACCGCCCCGGTGATGAGGTTCTGGTTGCCAGCGGCAATCAGGAATATCGCCCCAAGCAGTATCAGGAATATGGCCACGAAGAGGATGACCCCTTCCACGATGCGGTTCATTCTATGTCCCCGAGCATTGCATGCGATCTCTTGGCTTAAAACTGAGCAAGGCGGGCTGGAGGCGAGAGAACGGGGATGAGGCGCGCCCCAAGCATTCACTTCATCTGTTCCAGGTATTTTTCTCCCGACCGGGAGATGATCGCCCCTACCATGGATATCGCCCCTCCGAAGGCCACTGCCAGGGCCACGGAGCCTTTCAGATCGTCCGCCAGGGGGCCGCCGGCTATCGCCCCGTAATCCATGGACCCCATCATGACTGTCATGAGGATGGTGGCCAACGATACGCCCACGGCCAAGCTGAGATTCCTGGTGGTGGCCTGGACGCTCGAAGCAAGCCCGCTCCTTCTCATCGGCAGGGCCATCATCATCTCGGCGTTGTTGGGGGTCTGGAAAAGGCAGCTGCCCACACCCATGACCGCGAAGGCGGACAATATTATGGGGAGGCTCTCCATGTGATAACCGATGGCCATCATGAAGAAGGCCGCCGCCCTGATCAGATGAGCCAGGGTGGTATACGGGAAAATGCGCCTGCGATCATATACGCGCCCGATGAGCGGCGATCCGAACATGGTGATGGCCGGAAGGATCATGAAAATGAGGCCGACCGCGGTAGGACCGTATACCATCACCCCCTCGAAATAGAAGGGACCCAGTATGGTCACCATGTTCATGGAGACGAAGAACATGACCATGCTCAGGACGGTCAGGGAGAAACGCCTAACCTTGAACACCGAGAGGTCTAGCAGCGGATCCGGCACCCTGCGCTCGCGATGTATGAACAGGGCGAGGGCGATCAGCGTGACCGCCAGCAGGACCGCGGTGCCCGCTTCGAAGCTGCCCGTGCTCCCGATCTCCCCCAGCATGAAGACCAGGGATCCCATCATGACAATCCAGAGCACCGCCCCCGGGTAGTCCATTCGCAGCCGGTCCGCCAGCGTCTCCCCAACGCGCAGATAGCGCAGGGCGGCCACGGCGGCCAGAAGCCCGATGGGCACATTGATGAGGAAGATGGACTGCCATCCGAACGTTCCCACAAGAACCCCGCCGATGACCGGCCCCAGCATGCCGCCGACGGCCACGGTCGAACCGAGGATCCCCATGGCCTTGCCGCGGTCCTTCGATGAGAAGAGACGGAACACGATGGCCGTGGACACGCTGAACATCATCGAGGCGCCCAATCCCTGCGCCAGCCTGAAGATGATGAGCTGATGGAGACTGGTGGAGAGGGCGCAGAGAAGGGAGGATACGGCGAAGACCACCAGTCCGATGTTGAACAGCTTGGCCTGGCCGATGCGCTCGGCCACCTTGCCGCAGATGATGAGGAAGCAGGTCTGCACCAGCAGGTATCCGGTCACCACCCATTGCGTGTCGGCGACATCCACCCCGAAGTATGTGGTGATGGAGGGCAGCGCTATGTTCAATGCCACCGTGTCCAGCACGGACATGAACACCCCGACCATGACTATCACCAGGGCCACATAGCGGCCCTTGGCGACCGTTGCTTCGCTCATCTCGCTCGGCCCTGAGCGGAGGATGCCCTATATAGGTTGCGGAACACCGTCCTGATGCGTTGGGCCTCAAGACGATCGATGAACTAAGAAAGATAATAAACGGTCTGGACCTGAACTTGATCGCCGCGATCGGCAGCCGCATCCCGTTGTTCTCGTGTCACGTTTGATCATTTCCTGGGGACATTATTTATTGAGGTACATGGATCGACGGCCCATGACCCGATGCCGGGACCGGCAAGAGGCATTGGATTCCACTCTATTGTTCATAGCCCAACAGGGCTGGTTGAGGACCGGAAAGCCATTCCTCGATTCATTGGTCGAATTCCTGGGAAGAACTCTTGACGTGGCCTATGTCTTGGTCGATGAGCTGCTGCCTTCGGGGAGCCGGGCTCGCTCTATAGCCCTGTATGCCAACGGAGAACCGGCCCATAACATCGAGTACGACCTGGCTTTCACTCCTTGCGAGAACGTGATGAACAAGCACCTGTGCTGCTATCCCGATGGATTGCGGGAAAGGTTCCCTGAGGACGCGCTTCTGGTCCAGATGAAGGCGGAATCCTATATGGGCATCCCCCTCTGGGACTCCAAGGGCGTGCCGCTGGGGCTCATAGCCATCATGGACACCCGTCCGCTGAGCGACGTGGAACTGATGAAGGAGGTCATTCAGACCGTGGCGCTGCGCACCGCCCATGAACTGGAAAGGAGGAGGGACGACGCCCGCCTGGCCGCCTACTACGCCGACCTGGAGTCTACGGTGGCCGAGAGGACCGCCGATCTGCACGACGCCAATAAGAGGCTGGAGGAGGCGAACAAGGAGATCGTCTCCGTCAACGAGAAGCTGCGGACCATGACCGGGATGGTCAGCCATGACATAGCCAACCAGCTGCTGGTCCTTAACGGCAACCTGGCCCTTCTGGAGATGAAATGCGCGGACCCCGGTTCCACGCAGATCATGGAGAAGCTCAGACGTTCGGTGGAACTCATATCTAAGACGATCGAGGTGTCCAGGAACTACCGCATCAAGGGCCCCTCGCCGATATGGCATGATGTCATGGGCATCCTGGACGGGCTGCGCAGCCCGAAGGTGTCCATCGACCCGTGCCTGCGCGGCCTGTCCATCTTCGCCGACCCGTTGCTGGAGAAGGTGTTCTTCAACCTGCTGGACAACTCAGAGAAGCATGGCGGGGGGGTCAGCAGGATAACCGTGTCCTGCGCGCGCGACGAGGGCGCGCTCCAGATCATCTGGCAGGACGATGGCGCCGGGGTTCCCGTCGACAGGAAGCAGAATATCTTCGATCCTCCTCAGATGGAAGGACGGATGCACGGACTTGCGCTCATCCGCAGAATATTGATGTCGACCGGGATGGTCATCGAAGAGAACGGAAAACCAGGAGAGGGGGGCAGGTTCGTAATCACCGTTCCGGCCGGCACATATATGTTCTCCAGCGAATGACCTGATCCGATGACGATGTTTTGAAGTTCTAAATGGATCATCTGGCTCGAGGCGCTGAGAACAGCTTCAGCATGGGATACGAGTTGTCCATGAGGGTGTTCAGCGCCTTGCGGAGATGCTCACCGAAGGTTGACCTGGACATCCCGAGCCCCTTAGCCACGTCTTCCATCTTGGTCCTGGCCGGTATATCGAATATCCCGTTCTCGTGCGCCGAGATGAGAACCTCGATCTGCTTCTCTGTCAATCCCTCCATCACCGGCACCGGGAGTATCCCCAGCTCCTTGAGGGTTTCCGAGGTCTCCCTTGACTTCATGGACATGATCTCCACCTTTCCCGTGAGCCTGAGCTTGGCCACGCACTCGCGCAGCCGGTTCTTGCTGGGGGCGATCACCCGATGCACCTCGTACCCGGATTCGTAGATGCAGGGGCCGATGTCCCAGCATCCTGACCTCTGGATGATGCCGGGAAGGAACTCGCCGTCGCAGGCGCATTCTTGTATCACGGTCATCGCCGAACACTGCTCCTTGAGCATCTCCTCGGTGACCGACCTTTTCTGGATTATCTCCAGTATGGATGCCATCTCGGCCGCCCGGTCCGTCCTGACGTGCAGGGCGTCCATGCTCCCGTTGCACCAAACTGAGAACGTGGCGTTCGGGTACCTCTCGGAAAGCTCGCACATGCTGCAGCCGTGCCGTATCCTCAACTTGGTGTCTATGACCATCATGCCGCATCGATCCGAATACGAGAGATTAACCCTTTGCCGCCCTAGGGCGGCTTTGCCTCGCCCCATGAAGATGCCGGGAAGCGAGGGCGCAGGCGATCGCGGACCGCCCTGGGGCGGTGGAAAGATGATGGCCGACAAGGAGATGGGTGCATCATGATGAGCAATGTGGACCCCAGGTTCCTGAGGACCTGCCAGCCCGTCAGGGCCGCGGACGAGGATGCATCCCTGCTCAGGAGGGAGCTGGGGCGGAGCGAACTGGCGAGCGCCGGTGAGACGGAAGATGATGAAAAGGAAGCCCGAACCGGGAAGCGCAGTATGTATGTCGAACCGGACGATATGAAGGAGGCCGGGGACGGAACGGGAGGCCCGACCGCTGTGCGTTGGGCGCGCCACTGATCAGGCGGACCGCGTATCGGCGCGTCACATTCGGGAATGCCTTCGCGCCAGAAACGCTGGCCGGGAGGGAAAAGGGTTAAATGCGGTGGAGCGGGTAAGCCGCACCCGTTCCAGATGGACACTTACCATGAGGTCGGACAGAGATACTTGGGCGGGAAGGGGCTCATCGCGCTGTTAGCAGTGCTCTCCGCATTCGTTCCACTTTCCACCGACCTGTACCTACCAGCTCTTCCCCGGATGGGGGATTACTTCGGAGCGTCGTCCACGCTCACCAACCTCACCCTGGTGCTGTTCTTCATGTTCTTCAGCCTGGGCATGCTTTTCTGGGGTCCGCTCAGCGATAAGTACGGACGGAGGCGGGTGCTGCTGGTCGGCCTTTCCATTTACGTTCTCGCAAGCGCGGGATGTGCGGTTTCCTGGGACATATACATGCTCATCGCCTTCAGGGTGATGCAGGCGGTGGGAGGCAGCGCCGCCTCCGCCGTGGCCACCGCCATGATCAAGGACGTTTACCAGGGTAGGCGCCGGGAGTCGGTGCTGTCCATCGTGCAATCGATGGTGGTCATCTCTCCGGCGGTGGCCCCGGTGCTGGGCGCGTTCCTTTTGCCCATCATGTCCTGGCGCGGCCTGTTCTGGGTGTTGGCGCTGATAGGGCTGATCTCGTTCATAGGATGCCTTCTGCTGGAGGAGACCCTGCGCACCCGTTTCCCGGGCACCGTGCCGCAGGCCTTGCGCCGGCTGGGAGCAGTGCTTCGCAATCCCGGGTTCAGCTCATTGCTGCTGGTGTTCTCCTTGGTAAGCCTGGCATCTCTGGCCTTCATCGCCGATTCGTCATACATCTATCAGGACCTGTTCGGCCTTTCCGCGCAGACGTACAGCCTCTACTTCGCCCTTAACGCCATGGGAATGCTCCTGGGGCCCTTCCTCTACCTCTTCCTTTCCCGCTACTACACGCGCCGTTCGATCGTGGTAACCTGCTTTGGGATCATGGCAATGGCCGGCCTGCTGGTCGCAGCCTTCGGGGACGCGGGGCCGATGTACTTCGCTCTGGCCTTGCTGCCTGCCACCCTGATGGGGTCCTGCGTGCGCCCTGCCGGCACCTTCCTGATGCTAGAACAGCAGAAGGAGGACGCGGGGGCGGCCTCCTCCCTCATCAACTGCTTCGGACTGGTGCTGGGCAGCCTGGGGATGATCGTGGTGTCATTGGCGGGAAGCGACCTGCTGTTGGTGCTGGGGATGATCAACGTCATCGTGGGGGTCACCTGTGCACTGGCTTGGCTGGCCATCTGCAGGGCGAAACTGGCTGTCAGCGCCTGATGGAGCTTTCATTACTCACCGACGTATCCTATGAAGGATTTGGCCGCTCCCTCCGGGACACCTTTCGCCACATCAGGACCAGGCCGGTGGTGACGATGAGCGCTACCACGCCCATCTCGACCATCATCTGCGATAGGAGGACGAGGTCCATGAACAGCAGGAAGGAGAGCGCCCCAGCGGCCATCGCCAGTCTGTGACGGTCGTCCCAGGCCCGACCCGCGCCCGACCAGCGTATGGCGGCCAAAAGGCCTGACACGGCCAGAACGACCTCTAGGACAATGGGCACCAACGGATGCACCCCGGTAGAAGGGACCACCCATCCGATCAGCAATATCCCGGCCCCCAGGAGAAGGCCGAGGAGGTAGAACCGACGGGGGCGCCTAAGTCGACCGCGCATTTGGAACGGGTGCTTCGGTAACTCGCGGGCAAGGGCGAAGAGCAGTATCACCATCAGTGCTGCCACCGAGTATTCGAGGGGCCCCGGGAAGTATGACGTGAACAACAGGAACCCGATGACGACGTTCGCTCCGAAAGCAATGCTCAAGCGCCTCAGCCATCTGTCCGATATCCATCTCTTGCCGGCCTGGTCCGGGAATGACATGTTCACGAGCAGTATCGGGATCGCGATGCTGAACACGCAATGGAACAGCGTCAGCATGACCGTCCAGACCCAGTTCACACCCAGGAACCGGCCGTACTCACCGAGGACGCCGATGTCCATCCAGCCCGGGTCGAAGAAGGATTTGACCATCAATCCCTCTTCGATGATGCCGTATGCGAGCCCCATGACCAGTATGGATGCCCAGCCCTTCCCCCAGATGACCGACAGCTCCCGGACTATCAGCGCGCCGCCGCCGTATAGCAAGGGAAGCACCAGAAGCCCGAAAACCGTGAAGAACTCCGAGGGAGGGGATGAACCGGAGACCATTTCCCCGATGATGGGGGATAGGAAATAGAGCGCCAGAACGGCCTTTGTCCTCCTCTGCACAGGAAAAAATGGTTCAGGCGATATATATAGGCGCGATGACCTCGCCAGAGCGGACGTCCGGACGGGGAACCACTGATGATTAGAACGGATAAGCGTAAATATTAACGCCTGCTAAGCATCCCGAAATGGCTGAGATGCTGGGGACAATGTCCTCTCGCACCGAGCCATGGGTAGTTGGTGACCTTGGACACTGTAACTGAGTTGGCCTGGATCATATTCATCGTAACCTTCGCGGCGATGCTGATATTGGACCTCGGGGTTTTCAACCGCAAGGCGCATATCATCCGACCCAGGGAAGCGCTGCTGCAGATGGCCTTCTTCATATCCGTGGCCATAGCCTTCAACGCCGGCATCTACTTCTATATGGGACATGGCCCGGGCCTGGAGTTCACCACCGGCTACCTCATGGAACTGATGCTCAGCGTGGACAACCTATTCGTCATCATACTCATATTCAGCTCATTCTGCATCCCGAGGAAGTTCCAGCACAAGGTGCTTTTCTATGGCATAATAGGAGCCTTGGTGTTCAGGCTGGCATTCATCCTGGTCGGCGTCACATTGGTCGAGAGGTTCGAATGGGTACTCTACATCTTCGGGGCGTTCCTGATCTTCACGGCCATCAAGATGGTGGTCGGGAAGGAGAAGGAGAACGTCGACCCGAACCACAACCTCATGGTCCGTTTCTTCCGCAGGTTCCTGAAGGTCACCAAGGATTATCACGAGGACAAGTTCTTCGTCCGCCACGACAACGGAAAGGGGAAGATGGTCCTTTGGGCCACCCCCATGTTCATCGCCCTGCTGGTGATAGAAAGCACGGACATAGTGTTCGCCGTGGATTCCATCCCGGCGATCCTGGGGATCACCACGTCCTCGTTCATCGTGTTCAGCTCCAACGCCTTCGCCGTCCTCGGGCTTCGTTCCATGTACTTCGCGCTGTCGCACATCATGACCCTTTTCTGCTACCTGAAATATGGGCTGGCGGCCATACTGGGCTTTGTGGGCGCCAAGATGCTGGCCGGCATATTCCATTATCACGTCCCGGTGCTGACCTCGCTGTTCGTGATCGTCGCCATATTGGTTGTGGCCATGACCGCCTCCTGGATCAAGACCCGCAGGACCAAAGCGTGTTCGGTAGCGCAGGAGGTCAGGGACGAGACATGCAGCGCCCTGCGTGACATCGGGGACGATGAGGAGAAGCACTGAACGGCCTGGATTAGACATCCTCGGGAAGAAGCACCACCTGGAAGGTCTCACAGACCACCAGGATCTCCTCATCGAATGGGACACCATGCTCCGCCAGTTCCATGGTGAAGAACTCCCGGTGCACGTCCCTCCAATAATTCAAGGAACGGTCGCCCTCCCCCTCGTTGCGGGCATGTTCGGCGGTCACCTCGCGGAAGCGGCAGATGCGGACGTCGGTTATCCTAATGACGCAGGAGGCCGCATCGTTGTCCCGGAGGATTATGCATATGTCCCCAGGGGCTGGAATCGGAGCGCCTTCAGATAGGTAGACCTGGTGAGCGGATGATGTGGCGGTCTTGATCCCCCTTACGACCAGGTCGGACAGCTTATCCGCCAGCTGACCCCCTCCGCAGAAGGCCCAGGCGCTGTAGGACCTCGCACCGGGGTCCTTTCTCCGATATTCTGACCAGAGGTCCTTTTCGTTCAAGCGGACGCACCATATCCCCAATGGAATGGCGTTATTAGTTCATTGCCGCTGAGCATGGGACGCTCCGTATCCGTTAGCTACCCTTTCCTTTTGGTATTTCAGATACTTTTATTCCAGGACGGTGGATCGAGGCCGGAACCTGAAGAGGCCCATTCTGAATGGATGGGCATTCATACGGATTCGATGTCGGTTTGGAAGTGATGAAATGGGTCTGTTCGACAAGTTCGGTTCCAAGGAAGAGAAGGAGAAGCTGAGCAAGGAAGAGGCCTTCGCAGCCGTCAGCCTGGTGACCATCGCGGCAGATGGCGTCATAACGGAGGAGGAGGCGCGCAGCATGTTCGTGCACCTGTACCGCATGAAGATGTTCGCTGGCTTCAACGACAAGCAGTTCTCAAACATGCTGAGCAAGCTCGCCAACATCGTCAGGAAGCAGGGCCTGGAGGCATTGGTGGCCATGTCGAGGGAATCCTTGCCGGAGAATCTTAAGGCCACCGCCTTCGCCGTGGCCACCGACCTGGCCCTGGCAGACGGGGACATCGCCGAGGAGGAGAAGCATCTGCTGACCAAGGTCCAGCAGTCCCTCGGCCTTTCGGAGGATGAGGCCGTGAAGATCATCGAGGTCATGATGATCAAGAACCGGGGCTGAGAAGCCCCTTCTTCTTTTTAATATCGGGGTTGGATGCCCGAGGCCTAATCCTGGGAGGCCCCCTTCTCGTTCCTCAGGGCCGGGGAAGATATGAGATAGCCACCGAACACCAGCATCCAGATCAGGCAGGGGAACGCTATCATCCTTTCCACGCCCCCGTGGCCGATGCCGCCGCTGACGTCCAGGGACCCGGAGTCGACCATTACCATGATCGGGACGAACACGATGCCGAGGACGCCCAACAGCAAGGATATCTTGTCCAAGGGGGAAACGGCCAACCTTCCAGCTACCATTGCCTCCAAGTTGATGAAGACGAAGGCGAGTAGGGCGAACAGCCCGCGCACTCCAATAGGATTGTCCAGGGGGATCAGGCCAGCGCCCATTGCGCCGACTCCGCCCAGGGCGAACATGAGGAGGACCTTGCGGTCCCCGACCGATCTATAGAGAACGTAACCCGCCGAGAAGTTGAGCAGACCGATGAGGAACAGGGATGCGTTGAACAACAGTTCGGTCTCGGCGATCGTTCCCAGATCGCTGATGGCGTTCTCGTGCATGCTGTAGTCGGGAGCGATCGATTCTCCTAGCATGAGGGCGAGGAGGAACTGCCCTGCCGCCAAGGCCATGAGATATCCAGCGTTGGTCTTGTTGAAGAGATCCATCGGATGCCCTAAGCGCTGATATTTATCATGGATATTAAAAATATTATGACGGCGGAATCATCATGCTTGTTTCTCATTTCATCCGTGACCATCGCCGCACATGTCAAGGATCGATGCGTTGATGTATCGAACGGTCGCAAGCAAAATCATACTATATACGACCTGACCATAATTTTTCAGGGGGACGATCACCCCAGGGATGACTTCATGAATGTGAACCATAGGATCATTTCAGCCGCGGCATTGGTAGCGGTATTGCTGCTTGGAGTTATACCAGTGAGCGGAGCGCAGGCCGAACCCATGGAAGGAACGTGGGACGGCGGCCAAGCCCTGCAGATGAGCATGAACAACGGTTACGACCCGTGGGTCGCGCAATCATCCAACGGGAACAGGATGGTGGTCTGGGTTGAGGAGGACGCTGCACCGAACTATTTCGTCTGCTTCTCGATGTACACGCCCGAGACCGGCTGGAGCTGGCCAGAGACCCTGGCCGGATTGGGGGTTGGCAACAGGATTTCCAATCCCATGGTCGGCATGAGCGACAACGGCAGCGCGGTGGTCAGCTGGGCCGGTTCATCATGGGAGGACCATATCTATTCACGCACTTACATTCCCGGAATAGGCTGGAGCGAGGTCTTCGATCACGGTCAGACCGAATCGCTCTTCTGGCGGGAATACAAACTGATGGTGAACGGGCAGGGAGATGCCCTTATCGCCCATCGGTTCGTTAACAGCACCTCCCACGGCATAGCGGTTTGGACATATGAGGCGGGAGCCGGATGGAACGAGGACCCGGACATCATGGGGGCCGTTCCCTTGAGCGACACCCTGTACAGTCTCAACGCCGTGCTGAGCGACGCTGGACGTGCGGCTGTGATCTGGCAGCATATTGACTCTGAAACGCGCGTGATGGTATCCACCAGGAATCTGACGGGGATATGGGTGCCTCCTGCGGAGATCGATGACAACGATATGATGGATTATTCCCTTCGCGTGGGGATCGCGGACTCCACGGGCGAGTTCATGGTCACCTACCGAAAGACAGTCTTGCCTGACATCATCACCTATTACAGCATTACCGAGAGCGGCGTCTGGTCCACCCCCGCGCCCATAGCTGGCGTCACCAGTGTCGAATGCTGGAATCAGAACATGGTGATGAACCAGGGTGGAACGGCATTGGTGGTGACGACCGAGTATGCCGACCCGAGCTGGAACGTGAACGCCACCATGCTCATCGACGGTGAATGGACCTCGCCGGTGTCCATCGAGACCGACCTCGGCGGGCTGATGTACCCGGAGGCGGCCATCGATGAACTGGGGAGGGCGGCGGTGTCCTTCGCCACGGTGGAAGGCAGGGTCGTATACACCTATACCCCGGGGGAGGGTTGGACGGAACCGGCCCTGGTTGATGGGAACGCTATCGGGGACACGTACACCACGGCTTGGCTAAGTCTCGAATCCGGTTCGATACTGGTGGGATATACCTCCTATGTCGGGGTCGGCACTGTCTGGGCCAGTGTTTTTGAGGCACCGGACACCGAACCGCCAGCCCTGGAGGTCGATCAGGCATTGTCGGGCGAGACAGACCGTCCCCTGTACGAGATAACTGGGACGACCGAGCCTGGGGCAACGGTCGACGTGAACGGAAAGCCTGTCCATGTGTCCGAATCGGGCGGGTTCTCGATCCTGGTGGAGCTTTCCGCGGGAGCCAACATGCTGGTGGTGACCTCCATAGACGGCGCGGGGAACAGTGTCCACAGGACCGTGGCGATCACCTACAACGACCCCCTGCCGGAGATGGAGGAGCAGATGGGCGACCAGCAGGACCTTATCGATCAGCTGCAGGACGACCTGGACGCGGCGAACGATGATATCTCAGGAGCGGAGTCGACAGCGATGATGTTCGGCATCATCGGCGTTGTCGGCCTCATCGTGGCCATTGTCGCACTGGTGATGGTTTTCCTGCGCAGGAAGGGCTGACGGGGCTGGAAAAACCTTTTTCATTATCCTTTTTTACTCAACCCGATCCGCTGCGCAAGAATGGCGACAAACGCAAGAAGGGCGAGCACGGGAAGGGATGCCCCAAGTGAGCCAATTTTGTTATGTACCGAGCCGTCTGCAGGACTGCCTTAACTGGATCACCTCGATGGCTCAACTTCGAATGGTCGAACCACCAATGATTGAGAACGAATGCCGATCGCGGACTCCGCCCTCGACCTAGCGGCCTCATGAGCTGATTATCGGTCCTCGGCATTCGTACCGATATGCTATTTATTGACACGAACCGCTGAACTTTCCGGAGCTGGGCAGATTGTTCGGAGGATGCAGTGATGAGGAGATCGTGAAGGAGATCGAACAGACGTTCTATCAAGATACCTTCGATTTCACCAAACATTTCCCGGGGCATGCAGCGCAAAAGGAGGATGACATGCTCGTGTTCGCCACTGGTGTACCTGCCGATGTTCTGAACGGTGTCCTTGGCCCCCGGATGGACCGGAGGACCATGCGCCACCGGATTGATGAGGTGATGACCTATTTCCGGAAAGAGCGCCTTCCAATGACCTGGTTCCTCGGCCCTTCGAGCGGCCCGGACGACCTGGAGAGCGCATTGGCGGAGCATGGGCTGGTCGCCGGAGCATCGATTCCAGGCATGGCCATGGACCTCGGGGCCGTTTCGCCAGGAGCCCTTCCACGGGGCGTCAGGGTGGATGAGGTGTCCGATACGGAGGCATTGAAGGTCTGCAGCCGTACCGCGGCGAGCGGATTCCAGTTGCCTACGGAGGCCGCTGATGGTTACATCAGGTTCGTTGAGAGCTACGGATTCGGACCTGACCACCGATGGTTCCTGGGATACCTGAACGATACGGCAGCCTCTGTGGCCATGGTAGTACTGCACGAGCGAGTGGCGGCGGTATACTGCGTCGCCACCCTTCCTGGAATGCGGGGGAGGGGTTTGGGCAAGGCCGTCACGCTCGCCGCCCTTTTGGCGGCCAAGGAAGCGGGCCGCGAGGTCGCGGTCCTGGAGGCCAGCGATATGGGCCTTCCCGTTTACCTGAGGTTGGGGTTCCGAGAGGTCTGCAGACTGAGGACGATGACCTGGAATCCGTGATGCGCATGATGGTCAAATGACGCGCGGTGCTAACCCCGCAAACTGCACTCAACGTTCCTGAAGTTCATAGAGAACGCATCGCCAGAACGTTCATGCCCGATCGCATGTTGCCATGACGGACCATTGAGGAGAATGTGAACAGGTGGCTTCAGGATAATTGATCTTATCACCACCATCGGAACGCAAATGGATGAACTGCGGCATCACCCTGTCGCTTTGGGAAGAAGAACTTAAATGATTATGTGACAAAATAAATAAAAAGCTTTTTATCTCTAATTATTCATACTATGCAGCACAATATAAATGACCATCGTCAACTTTCAGAGAGGCACCTGAAATCATGGGACGCTCGTTTCAAAGGATCGAAAAGACCGCTTTTTCGCCCTTTCAGATAGAATCGTGCAGCTGGCTCACAGGGAATCGCGATCGGTGGAGAAGAAAGGACCGGAAATCTTCGATCCCCCCATCATCTTTTTCAACGAAACCCTCAATGCATATGGCCTCAAACCTGCGGGCGGCCCCGGCATTCCTCATGTCTCTTTCAATTTTCATGGTCCGGAATGTGAGAGGATATGAGGAGAAAACAGTTGCTTTTGACCATAGCTATCGTTGCGATATGTGTTCTGATAGACATCGTCCTTCATGCGGCAACCAGCGAGTTCAGCTCGACGCCGGAAGGTTCGACATACAGTGAGTTCGCCGAGACTGTCGGCATTGAGCTCTCGGCCACCCTGTGGGCCTTGCTGGCCTTTTCGGGAGCAACCTTCGTGTTCTTCCGGATAAAGGACGGCATTCCAGGGATTGGTTTGGGAAAGGGGATCCGATACGGGAGTGCGCTCTCGCTGCTTTGGCTCTTCGCCATGCTGGAGGGTGTCGGCCTTTTCGGCAATGAACTGGTGAATGAGTTCGTGATCGGGCTCAGTGACGCGATACCTGCATTCATATTGGGCGTCCTGCTTGGCCTTTCCGAAGAGAGAACGGAGGAGAAGGCAGCGGTGCAACGGCCCGCCCTGGGCAGTATGATGATGACCGTGCTTACGATCGCCGTTCTGTTCTTCATCGGTCGCTATGCCGCATACTACGCAGAACTGATCAGATCGGGATACCAGACAGCCCCGCTGTTCACGGCAGTATGGACATTGCTGATGGGAGTATGCATAGGGATCGCCTGCCTTCGGTTGGAGGATCCCGGCGAGAGGGTGGACCGGAAAAGGAGAACCGTTCGATTCGGCATTTTGACCTTCGGGGTGAACTGGACGACTTTCCTTTTGTTCATGCCCATCCTGTTCTCCGGCTTCATGACCGATGTTGTGACGAGGATCGTTCTGGACCTAGCGTTGGTGAGCATAAGTTGCTATCTTCTTTCCAGCCCTAGGATGAATGCCATTAAACAGTGAAACGATGAAGTGGAACTGATCGACCGATTGCGTTTACGGAACATCCTGACGACATCGGATAATAAGCGGCATCCGCTCTTCGATGAAGATCGGCCCCATCAGCATGTCGTGGGACCATCCAAACGATTAGAGATCCGACAGGCTGAACTATCGATGGTCGCTTGGAAAAGGATTGCTGGAGGGTCCAGAAAATTGAGCATTAATATTGAGGTCGGAGGAATGGACCCGAACCCCTGAACCATTAACGACAGGGTTAAAAGTTTTCCAGATATCGGACGGCTTCTCGTTCATTGATGATCTGCGAGAGCTCCCGTAAGTTCCAATTCGGCACAATTAACGTAACTATGGAACCTAAGAGGGATCGCTGGTTCTCTGTAATTTTAATATCCGCTCATCGCCTGAGAGCCCGAATATCCTTATCCTTCATTGTTCAATGTCGTGCCAACTACCGAAGAGAGAGATCAGCAAATGAGGATCGCAATAGCAGGCGCAGGGATGTCTGGTGCCTATCTGTACCGGCGGCTTATTAATGACGGTTTCCAAGATATCGATCTTTATGACGCAAGGAAGAGCAATCGGTGCGGGTGCAGGCCTTGCGCTTGGGGCTTTGCGCCGATAAAGGAGACCTACGATCTTATATCGAAGGTTACAGAGCCGGAACGGTTCGAACTTCAGAGGTCGGAAAAGATCTCGTTCGACGGCATCGACATCCGTTCACACATGCTGACCATCAACAAACCCGCCCTCATCAAGGAGTTGATAGGGGATGCTGAGGTCAAAGAAGGTCTGATCGATCTGAATAGGTATGACCGGGTCATCGACGCCACCGGGCTCAGCAGGGCCTACCTGCCCCCCATCGAGAACGACCAAATAGCCCAGTGCATCCAGTACAGAGTGAGGAGCGATGAACCACTGGGATTTTGGTTCAAGACATCGTCCGTTGGCTATGAATGGTGCTTCCCGCTTGGCGGAAATGAGTACCATATCGGCATTGGAAGCCTCAAGGCGGATGTCGGGGCATACCGACCGGTGAAGGACAAGGATGGCCAGGACCTTTCGGTCCAGACGCTCTGCAGATGTCATAGCGGAGTAAGATTGACAGCGCCTTATTACTCACAACCATTGGTGAAGGACCAGAAGATCGTCGGCATCGGGGAGAGCATCGGCGCGGTGGCCCCCTTGGCCTCGGATGGGAATCTCTACGCCATGCAGTGCGGGGAGATGCTCCTGGAGAATTGGGATGACCTCGATCGCTATTCGAAATTGGTGTTAAAAAGGTATGACTGGATGCGTAGGGAGAGGAAGGGGCTGGAAAGGCTGATGGAGGGACGGACGCCCTCCCTACCCGAATTGATGAGCATGCGGAAGCATCTCAAATCCGTGGGCATCGAACTTAAGGCCGGTCAGATCTACCGGTTGTTAAAAAATATGTCAAAATAATATATAATATTGACCTGTTCGAGAAGATATTTCCACTCTTTCGTTGACACATTCATGTTCTTACCTCAATTTATTTCCTGTGGTTCACGAAGCGCATGAACGGCAGGAAGTGGTCCTTCT
>JAVBWG010000004.1:0-112266 GCA_036677555.1 Methanomassiliicoccales archaeon
TGTCTCCAAACAAAAGAATGAACGCATCCACCCTTACAGATTTCTGAGACTTTTCAAGACCTCTTTCCCAAGCTTATCTGGACGAGCTTCGGAAAGATGTCTTCGAACAGCTCAAAATAATATATAATATAGTAAAAATAATAAATATTCATCAGCCATGTGCCGTTCCAAGAAATTGATGATGAAAAAGGATAAGATAATAAACCACTTGCCTACTTTTGACGGCCATGGTAATTGAATCACAGCACGGAGCCCAGGCTTTGATGCTATTGAGCGGAGTGATGATTCTCTTACTTTTGTTCTTCCTCTTACTGGCGTTCATTGTCGTGAGCGTGGTTTTCCTATCGATCAAACATGGGAAGTTCTATTTCCCCAAGCTGATAAGGACCGGGTTCAATTTCATGGAGGGGGCCATACAGAAAATCTGTGCGCTCTTTGGATTGAAGCAGGATGACCTGACGATATTTTTCATCCAACTGCATAACAGGATGAGCGAAGATGATTTCGCCAGGATCGAACCGAAGGACCGGGCTATCTTCCTGCCACATTGCCTTAGGTCATCCAAGTGTCCGGCCAGCCTTACCGAGGAGGGATTGTTCTGCAAGCATTGCGGGAACTGCGAGCTTGATGGTTCCATCAAAGAGCTCGAGGAGATGGGATACCGCGTGTTCATCGTCCCAGGCTCCACCTTCATAGGGCGAATGGTGAAGAAATACATGCCCCGCGCCATCATCGGGGTCGGTTGCCTGAGGGAGATCAAGGACGGACTGGATTTCGCGGACAAGCTGGGCGTAGTCGTCATGGGCGTGGTGAACAAGACGGACGGCTGCATCGAGACGTTGGCCGACTGGCCTGAACTGATGAAGGTCGCCTCATTGAACTCCTCGAAGGTCTGACGCAGCCAGTCGAACGTTAACGATGGTCAATCAGAGGGTTTTTAATATGAACCTCTTCAAATTATTTCTATAGGCGTTGATGCAAGATTACTGTGACCGGGCAAGCCCATCACTTGGACATCGCATCTTTCCACCGTTCTACCCACCTCCTATATGCCCAATTATAAAATTTGCATGCATTACGCTTATCACTACTGTGCGCGTAAGGGCATACATTATCGTTAGTGATCTCCAACTCCCCATTCATTAATGATTCCATGAACCAAGACATATCACCATCACCTTCCCGATTCTTGGATACATTTAATGTTTACAATATCCTTCCTACTCATATTCATTGGTTGCACCTAATGTCTACAACCCGCACCGGAAGTGTGGGCGCGGGAGCGGTTTAGGTGCAAAGCCTCTTATGTTCGCACTCATAATATTTTAATTAAACGTGCTATATAATTGCGTGTTACTTTTTTTATAAAAAATGTTATCTACTATAAGGGCGATCATATCTCAATCGGATCGGCCTCGGGTTCTCCTCCTTTATCTGCCATATTTCCTCCTTACCGAGGCCTTCCGGTAAATCACCCTTACTATCGACTAACACTGATGCGATGGCGACTGCCTTTGATAATTAAAATCGTCTATCGCGCGTGCCTTCGGACGGGTTCGTTCGGGCAGGCTTTAACGCATAAACCGCAACGTAGGCCCCCCAGAACATTGAACATGTAGTCCCTGCATTTCTGCGGCTCAATCGATCCGTCCTCATGCAGGGCTCCGACCGGGCATGCGTTCACGCAATTGAGACAACCTTTGCACTCACTGTCGACCAAGTCATTCATGGACGTCCCATGATCGAGGTCGGCGTCCGTCAGGATGGCGGTCAACCTCACCCGGGGGCCCAGGCCGGGTAGCCGTAGCAGATGGTTGATGCCATAATTGCCCAGACCAGCCAGGTATCCTGCGTACTTGATGGAGACGTCCGCCTTCAACGTCACCTTATCGGCGTACCAGTATCCGAACTCGCTTCCTTCGGTCGGGACGATGGAAGCGATATGACCTTCGTCCTCCAGCGATCGGGCGAGGCGGAAGGCGGCCGCCCTGAGGACGACCGTTCCGGCCAGAAGGGTGTTCGTATATTCCGGCCTGCCCTTCGGGAGGGGGTCCAGCGACCCGCGCGGGACCTGCACTCCGATCACGATAACGGACCTGACCGACGGCATTATGTCCTGGGGGCGATTGCCTTTGTACCCTTCGTCCAGAAAGCCGGCGGCATCCGCCACCCCGAAGACATCGATGCCCATGGACCTGGACATGGCCTCCAACCTCTTGGTCAATGAGATGCTCATCGAGAGATCACGGGCGTGTACGGATAAAGTTGTGACGATATGACTGGTCCGTGGTATGGTGGTCCGCCAAGATCAGAGTTGGGGCAACATACGCAACGGTCTCAGTAGGACAACAATCATCGGAACGTTGGGTCGTGCTAGACAGGTCAGTCGGACCGTTCTCGGACATCACGGCATATGTCCCGAAGGTCTCATGAAGGATGAGGGGTGGTGAACGCCGCATAAAGGACAATTCCGCAGACCAAGAGCAGCGAGAACATGGCCGCCACGACCCTTCCCCATGATGTTAGGACGGCTGAGGCAGATGCACCGATGAAATAAGATATCCACACCATCGCGAGAAATCGATTGGTCCTGTCGGACCAACGAGGTCTTGACTCCTCATGATATCCTGCCGTAGGCGACGGAGAAGGTCCCCTTGGTCTGTCGGGGACCGCTAAACGGCAGGCGAGCTTCACGATGGTGCTGGTGACGAACGTTGTGGTGACGCCGTTTACGTTCAATCGCAACATCGTCATGTACTGGAGGCCCATGGTGAACGCGGAAAGGACGACCAGAGGCGCCAATGATGACGTCTCGTTCGAATCCCCTGCGATCACGAGCCCCAGTACGAACGTTATAAGGACGACCGATTCGATGGCCAGAGCCGATGTTATTCGAGGGTTCCATTGCGAATTTCCAGGGACCGACCGAAGGAACACTGCCCCCATGATAGCTCCGGGGATGAAGCCGAGGAAAACGGTGGAGCAGAGCACGGCCTCCTTAACTTGACCTTGGACGATGGCGATACCGAGCAATACGGTATTGCCGGAGAGGGCAGACGTGAAGACATTGCCCAAGCAGAGGAGGCTGAGCGCGTCCATGCTTCCGGCTACCGATGCCAACAGCAGAATGAACACACACGTGGTCTTATCTGGAGCGTGAGAAATGATACCCGGTTCGATGGTCGTTCCGACCCTGCCGTTCGACCCGTGCTCGTGAACTGACTCTATCGTAGCTGTTTTTAATGAAATATCACTATATTAAAATTATTATCATCGGATATGAGCAATGGCTCTGCGCCAGGACCTTACCTCTGAACGATCTGATGAAATATTCATTTTTGTCGGACCGCGGAGATTAATAATAACATTGAGTGCGGAGTTAAAAACCGAACATCATTTCAATCGTCCATCCGCGATGATGGTTAAAATATTATTAACAGGTCACGATGGACCGGTATCTGGAGCGTCCGATGCGGACACTATTATGAACGGCACTTCACCAGGATTGATTATCAGCCTGGACGAGACGGTCACCGGATGCTCGACACCATGCTTATCGAGCACGGCCAGGCGATATGTTGTCGGTACCGTGCTGCCATGCATCTTGTGTTCCAGATGGTCCCTGGCCATGTCGACGTAGGACGGGGGTACCAGGTTCATCACCTTACTGCCGATCAATTCCGTTTGCGTGTATCCCGTCCTCTCGCAGGCCTTCCGGTTCACCGCCCGTATCGTACCTTCGACCGATACCAGGGCCTGGCATTAGTTCGAGTTGTCGAAGACCGCCCTCAGCGTCCTCTCGCGGTTCTGCACCTCCAGCTCCAATCGCTTCCGTTCGTCAATGTTCCAGGCGCTGACGATGACGTCCCCTCGCCCATGCTCTGATGGAAATGCCTTCATGACCCCCTCGAACCATCTCGCCCTTCCGTTCTTGGCGCGCATGCGGAACTCCAACGGCCCGGTGTCAGAAATAGCCGTCACCTGATCGATCGTGGCGTTCTGAGGATGATCACTGGGATGCACCAGCGAGAGACCGTTGGTGCCAATGAGCTCACGGGGCGAATAACCGAGGATCTTGCGCACGGAGGGGCTGGCGTAATTTATCGTCCCCTCCTCGTTCATGATGAACACGATGTCGAGCACATTCTCGATTATCCGGCGGAACCTTCTTGCATTGTACGAAATCGCGCCTTCGGCCTCCTTCCTGCGGGTGAGCTGCCGTATGGCATTTTCCAGCTCGGCGAACTGTGAGCGGGGGTCACCACCCTTGCTGAGGTAGAAGTCCGCCCCGGCGTTGAGCGCCATAATGGCGACCTCCTCCCTTCCTTTACCGGTGAAAAGGATGAACGGAATCTCGGATTCTACCCCCCCCCCCCTTACGAATCGGAGGAACTCGATACCATCCATGTCCGGCATCTGATAGTCGGATATGATGACGTCTATGCCGCCCTTGCTTAGGACGTCCTTGGCCGTGCTTGGGGAGTCACAGGTGATTATGTGAAGACCGGTGGATCCGAGGAACTCCTGTGCCAGTTCCAGTAGACGTGGTTCATCATCGACATAAAGGCAGGTTATCGTGGAGGTCATTGGTCCTCTCCATTTCTAGATGTATCTAAATATAGATAATTGCAGATAGATAAGGAAATTGATGAAAATATCGAAATTGTGAACGACTGTGAGTGGCTTGTTAATAAGAATCCTGACCTTGACACTTGCCGTGGTCGGTTTTTCCTAAACGTAATGTAATTCTCAATGCTGGATGCAAGAGTGTCCAGCATCAACGTAATAACTACCCCGCCCCTTTTTTTAACTGAATTAAGTGTCCAACTCAGGGTAAATGATATTTTCTTAGTAAATTGATATTTAATAACGATTTTATAATATTTAATAATAAATTTATTTACGCATTCATCCGATTATTAATCATCAATAAAATTACTCGAACGTCTTCTCCTCCAGTAATTTAGGGATCAATATATCTCGTATATGTTTTAAAAACTCAAATTGCGTGTCATTAACCCCACCCCGCGGTGGATGAGCGATTCGAACCCTTGAACCACTAAGGACTGAATCATAAGTCCTGATATCTATAAAAAAAAGCCCGTTGATGAAATGCCGTTTCTGTTCTTTTTCAGATCGATCCAGGTGCTATATAGGTCGTGAAGAAGATTGGACTTCACCGGATCATTCCATGAATCATAGCTCGTCGTGGAGAACTAGATCTATGTGGAGAAGTCGTACACTCGGCGGTTCGTGGGAGCTTTGCGCATTGCCTATGCTCTTCACTAGGGCTGAGCTCATGAACGCCTCAGCATTTTCTAAGGTATCGAAGATATGAATGCCACCAAAATGATCTGTCTTTTCATCATGGATGTAATATTTCTGCACCAGGCCGGGCACGGCACGGTACAGGTCAGCCCTCGCCCCGAAGTTCCTTATGACATCTTCCTTCGGCAGGTTGCTCTTGAACAGGATGAACACCACTTCCATGGAATGGCCTCCGATTTGTATGAGATTGGGAGACTTAAATAGTTCTCGGATAGCTCGCTCCATCACCTTTTCGATGCGACCTTTGTCTCGATGTTAGCCCAGTGATGCGATTCGAATGATCCGAAGGCAACGGCGCTTTTGCCAGCACTTTTAGAATTAAGTGCGGGGGAAGGGGTTCGAACCCTTGAACCACTAAGGACAGAATCTTAAGTCCTGCAGCCACAATTAATGAAATTAGCCAGATCAGTATTAATATGCTGCCGAGCCGCCTATTGTTTTGTCAAATACTATCTACGGGTCATGGCCAATCGGATCAGAGAATACGGTTTTAAATCGACATAATAATTCAGATAGGCAGTCAGAACGGTGGGGTTAACGTGAAACTTGCCCAATACACTCACGATTTCAAGGGAAAGAAGAGAGAAGAGGTATTCGATGCCATCATTCGTTGGCTGAACAGTGAACAAGCTGAAATCGAAGATTCGAAGAGGCCATCGCATATCACTGTGATACATGGTTCCAGGAAGACCGTCTCGGTATGGAAAAGGAATGCCCGGAAGAAGCTGACTTTGAATCTGAGCGATATTTCAGAGGGTACGCGTGTCAATGTCGAGACGGAGACAGGTTCGGTGATGTATGCCGATGATGTCGGAACCTGGGGACAGCAGATATATATCAATTATGGCCTGCTTCTAGAAGAGATTTGGGCAAGTGTGGATGGAGTCCCTTTCACCTATCCTGGACAAGAAATGATGACCCAATCGCCAGAGATAGAGAAGAAGTCGAAATGGAAGCTCTTCAAGTAGCCTACCATGATGTGATATGAATGGACAGGGAAGAACTGCTCAAAGCCAAGGCCGAGATGTCGAGAAGAGACAAGGCGACAGGCAGGGCAAGCATGAAATTGGGTGCGATTATTGCGGTCGTAGCATTAGTCCTGGTATTTCTTATCGTGGCAATCAACGGCCCGCTCACCGGGGGAATTGGTACGACATTCGCCTACATCCTGGCATTAGTCGTAGGCATTGGCGTTACCATGTTGTTGTATGGATTCGTGCAATATTGGACTAGCAGAAGCTAATTCCTCAAATATCGCATTTATTAAGCCTTCGAAGAAGAGGTTCCTCAGAATTAGATTCCAAATCGAATCGCCCACAAGGCAACGGCGGACTATCTAGTAGGTGAATAATTGAGTGCGGGGGAAGGGATTCGAACCCTTGAACCACTAAGGACAGAATCTTAAGTCCTGCGCCGTTGGCCAAGCTTGGCTACCCCCGCGCATCTCGGCCATGGCCGATTTGAGATAATAAAGTTGCCGAGCGGGGCCGGAACGTCATCACTTGATGAACGTTCCAGCCTTCAGCTCGCTGAACGCCTGGTCCAGTTCCTCGCGGGTGTTCATCACGATCGGCCCGCCCCATGCTATCGGCTCTTTCAATGGCCTTGCGGAGGCCAGAAGGAACCTGGCGGGCTTCTTGCCCACGCTCAGACGGTAGGTGTCCCCGGGACCGAACACTCCCACGCTTCCCGATGGCACAGCCATGGGTTCTTTTTCGCCCACCCTCAGCTCTCCGGCATACACCATCACGAAGCCGTTCCTTTCCGGCGGCATCTCGTGCTCCAGCGTATGACGCGGACCGAGCGAGATGTCCAGGAGCTTGACGTCCACCACCAGGTCGCGAACCGGTCCCACCAGCCCCTGAGACTCCCCGGCGATGACCTTTATCCATGAGCCGCCCCCCAGATCGAAGACCGGGATTTCTTCCTTCGTGATCCCGCGATACCTGGGGGCCATCATCTTATTGGCCTTGGGGAGGTTCACCCAGAGCTGCGCCCCGCGCATGGCGCCTCCGGAACCCCGGGGCATCTCCTCATGCATTATCCCGCTGCCGGCGGTCATCCATTGGACATCCCCGGGACCGATGGTCCCGTGATTTCCCAGGCTGTCCTTGTGATCAACGAAACCGTCGAACATGTAGGTGACCGTCTCGATGCCTCGGTGAGGATGCATCGGGAAACCGGCCATGTAATCCTCGGGACGGTCGGAACCGAAATGATCGAGCATGAGAAAGGGGTCCAACAGGACCGCCTCTTCCCGGCTGAACATCCTGGTCAGCTTCACACCAGCCCCGTCACGGGTGGCCTGGCCCTGGATGACCTTGACCACCTCCCTGATCGATGCCATGATGGTCATTATCGGTTCAGGTGGGATATGAATAAATCGATTGTGGGCCATAACCCAAAGGATATATGGCCAAGGAGAAACGGAAGATCGTCTGGCATTGCACCGCCGGACACGACTTCGAGGTGGAGGATGAGCTCAGGCGAACCAGATGCCCATTGTGCGGCGGCGAGGTGGAAAGGGTGTTGAAGGAGAAGGAGAAAAGCCGTTCCTCCAAGGGTTCCATCAGGTCCCGGTTCTGGCGGTGAGGGATGATCCGAAAGGGCGTTGCCGATGAAGATGCGTTCATGACCTTCTCCACACCTCTGGAATGGGAGGAGTGGCTGTCGAAGAACCATGCCCTATCGCCTGGAGTCCGCATCCGGTTCTTCAACAAGAGCGCGGACCGAGGAGGGCTGGGGAGGAAGGAAGCGCTGGAGATCGCCCTTATGTACGGATGGATAGACAGCGTCCTCAACAATTACGATAAGGATAGCTATCTTCTGCGTTTCACCCCGCGAAGGAAGGAGAGCCATTGGTCGCGGGTCAATCTGGAGAGCGCAGAGAGGCTGATGGCCGAGGGCAAGATGACCGAGGCGGGGCTGAGGGCCCTGGGCGATCTGAAGGCGCGGTACGAATCGTTGAAGGGCGAGGATGCCGCCGATCTTGACCTTGATGTTCTATTCAATGACGACCCAGAGACCAAGGAGGCGTTCGATTCCTTGCCGCCCTCGCATCGCAAGAGCTACGGGAGGTACGTTCTCTCAGCAAAATTACCGGAGACCCGGGAAAGACGTAAAAAACGCGTAGCCCCGATGATCCGGGAGAGGAGACCTCCGCTCCTGTGAATCGGAAATAATTTATAACGATCTATCAATTAAATAACATGGACCAGGACCCGGGAATTTACTATTTTCTATATGATGGCTATGCCGGTTTCGAACTGGTTTTCGCAGCCAACAATCTATTGAACCTCAAGACCGTCACGGTCGGCTTCGGGAAAGCCCCCTGCCGTTCCCTGGAGAACCTATGGACCGTGGTGGACATGGACGTGGAGGAACTCGACCCGGAGAAGGTGGACCTCCTGATCGTCCCTGGCGGCCATCCATCGGAGATAATCAACGATCCCAAGATGAGGGAGAAGGTAGAAGTGTTCCTGGAGAAGGTCCGGCAGATCGACCGCCACGGAGGGAAGCTGGCGGCCATATGCGGAGGGCCGGAGTGGCTGGCGACGGCCGGCGTACTCGACGGGCGCAGATGCACCCATAGCCAGGATATTCCGGCCAAGGCTTTTGAGAAGGCGGTCTTCACCAACGAATATGTCACCATCGATGGCAACGTCATAACCGCCAAGGGTCAGGCCTACGCGGAGTTCGCGGTGGAGATGGGACGGCAGATGGGCCTCTATAAGACCGAGGACGAGGCCCAAGCCGACCTGGATTGGCTGAGGGACCGGAAGTAGCTCACATCACCCTGCATGAATCGCCGTGGCAGGCGAAGAGCACTGGCCCAAGTTTCTCATCCAGGATGTCCTCCAGCGTCGGTTTTCCGATCTCCGCCAGCTCGTAACGCACGCGCACGATGGGCTTGTTGACGTTCATCACCCGGCGCAGGTCCACAGGCGTTCCGGCGATGACCACATCGCAATCGGCCTGGTTTATCGTCCCCTCCATGTCCCTGATCTGCTCGTCCGTGTATCCCATGGCCGGGAGGATCGGTCCGAGGTGGCGGTACCTGTCGTACAGCTCCTTGATGGAGCCGACCGCGTACGGGCGGGGATCGATTATGTCCAGAGCCCCGTTGTCCTCCGCCGCGATCGTTCCAGCGCCGAATGCCATCTCCCCGTGCGTGAGGGTCGGACCGTCCTCCACCACCAGGGCGCGCTTCCCCTTGACCAGGGAGGGATCGTCCACCTTGATCGGCGAGGCCGCCTCGATCACGGTCGCCTTGGGATTGTACCTCTGGACGTTCTCCTTGACCTTCAGTATGTTGCGCCGGTCGGCGGTCTGCACCTTGTTGATGATGACCACGTCCGCCAGGCGCAGGTTCACCTCGCCGGGATGATAGGATATCTCATGACCCGCGCGATGCGGGTCGGCGATGACTATGTGAAGGTTGCTTTCGAAGAACGGAAGGTCATTGTTTCCGCCATCCCAAACGATGACGTCCGCCTCCTTCTCCGCTTCGCGCAGGATTCGTTCATAATCCACTCCGGCGTACACCACGATGCCGTTGTCAATGAGCGGTTCATACTCCTCCCGCTCCTCGATAGTGCAGTCGTGCTTGTCCAGATCGGCGTATTCGCCGAAGCGCTGCACCGCCTGCCTGGTCAGATCGCCATAGGGCATGGGATGACGCACGGCCACCACCTTCAGGCCACGGTCGTGCAGTATGCGGCAGATCTTCCTTGTCGTTTGGGACTTACCAGCCCCGGTTCGCACGGCGCAGACGGAGATCACCGGCTTGTTGCCCCTCAGTGTTATGGCCGAATTGCCCATCAACCGGAAATCAGCACCCAGGGACAGCACCCAGGACGCCTTGTGCATCAGCTCCTGGTGGGAGATATCGCTGTAGGCGAAGATCACCTGGTCCACCTTGTTCTTGCGGATGATGGAGGGAAGATCATCCTCCGCCAGTATCGGTATCCCGGTCGGATAGAGCGCACCGGCCAGGGACGCCGGATAGCACCTCCCTTCGATGTTCGGGATCTGGGCGGCGGTGAAGGCCACCACCTGATACTTCTCGTTGTCTCGGAAGTAAGTGTTGAAGTTATGGAAATCGCGCCCCGCCGCGCCCATGATGACGATCTTGCTCTTCTTCATGTCCGACCTTCTACCGCAATCGAGACCGACGATAATACAATTTTCTGCACGGCGCCCGACCGTTATTTGTCATACCAATAGGATCTATCAGTGCTAGACATTTAGATTGAACGCTCCATCGTTCTCGATCTGCTAAAAACTGCTAATTACTGCTAAATTAGCTGAAACTGACCATTTCATAGGTCTTTGAAAATGTCAATGAATGCAACTGCTAAAAACTGCTAATTACTGCTTAATTAGCAGATATTATATTTACCAGTAAAAACATGTTATGTGCTGATAAAAATGAAGATCCCCGAAAGACCGAGGTCGTTACAAGATATATTTAATGATAAGATCATAAAAAATCCGGTCTTTGCTGAAGATAAAGCTGTTTCCAATCGTGTGAAGCAATTCAACGAAGAATATCTTCATTGGGACGAGGTAAGACGTAAGGATATCCCTCAAGATCCCGAGGTGATATGGGCCTTGATGAAGATGTCAAGACAAGGTCAATCACGTCATGCGACTTTTCTAGACATCTTGTTGACGTACAGTACGACGAGCGGATCACAGCGTATCATGCATATGTTGGACACCACCGCCTCAGGGTTGTTGGTATTGGAGGAACCACTGAAGGATTCGGAGATGAAAAGGTATGTTATCAGTTCGCTCATGGAAGAGGCCATAGCATCTAGCCAGCTAGAAGGAGCTGTCACCACTACTAAAGTGGCCAAACAGATGCTACGGACGAACCGGAAACCGCGAACCATGTCCGAACAGATGATCGTCAATGATTTTCTGACCATGAAGAGGGTGAAAGAGATCAAAGACCAGCCCTGTTCCGTGGACCTTATCCTACAGTTGCACCGATCCATCACCTATAAGACACTGGATGACCCATCGGATGGTGGTCGTTTCCGTACTGATGACGAGACAGTGGTCGCTGACCCATTGGAGCTGGAGAATGTCTATCACCAGCCCCCGTCTCACGAAAAGATATCGTCATACATGAATGAGCTGTGCAGGTTCATCAACGGAGAATCGGGGATCGAATTTCAGCACCCCCTGATCAAGGCGATAATCTTGCATTATATGATCGGTTACGTTCATCCCTTCGTCGATGGTAACGGACGATTGGCGAGAGCTCTGATGTACTGGTACGCGCTTAAGAGCAATTATTGGTTGTTCGAGCATATGGCCATTTCCAAGGTCATCAAGGAGCACCGTGGAAGGTATGGAATGGCGTATCTATATGCTGAGACCGATGAAAATGATATCACATATTTTATAAATTTCAATCTTCAGTGCATGGAAGAAGCGCTCAGCAACACCCGACAGTACATCCGGAGGAAGCAACAGGAACAGAAAGCGGCCATGAAAATGGTCGAATCGCATCCTGAACTGAACTTCCGTCAAGCGGAGATATTGAGAGATATGATCAAGAACCGTGGAGGACCGGTCTCAGTTCGCGAGATCGCCACCAAGTTCAATGTGGTTCATCAGACCGCACGGACCGACCTCTCATCCCTGTTTGATCGAGGGTTCATTGAAAGAAGGAAGGTGGGGAACAAATTGTTATTCGTTTATACTGGCCTATCGAATTTAAAAGACCGTACCATAGATGCATCCCTGAACGATGAGGAGAAATGAGGGCGGCCCAAAGGGAGAGGGTGGCCCCCCGATCACTTGCGACCCTGATCCCTATATGATACCTATTGATCTTTAGCGATAAGGTGTCAACCTCCGCTCAGCGGAAGAGTGGGAGTAAGACCGTGACAAGCCCTGATGGTTTCTTAGATGCCTAGGAAAGTATTGAGTATTCACATAATAATTCAATCCGGATGGCCTACCGCATTCCCTCGGTCAAGGTACTTGAGGACTCCATCAGAAGGGTTATCCGGGAGCAGCAGAGCATTCCCTCGCAGCGCCGGTTCACCGAGCTGGTGCTGGAAGACCTCAAGAAGAAGAACCCCGAGTACAAGGTAGGCGAGGTCCGGCTGCGCAGGACGGCCCTGCACCGCAACCTTGCCAGGGTCACCATCTCCTACCGCGAAACGAAGGAGTCCAGCCGCAAGGGCCGCTGCCCCGTGTGCTGCTCTCCGACAGAGGAGCTTCACAACCAGACCCTGGACGACAAGATGGTGGAGCTGGGATTCAAGTGCACTAAGTGCCCGTACTGGACCGGCCCCCGGAGACGCGTTCCGGTCCGCTACTCCTTCACCATATTCGGGGCGATCGTGCCTTCCTCGAAGAAGAAGGGGAAGTACGCCCAGTGGAAGTTCGCCTAGGCCATCTTTTTTTATCCCGCCATGGCGTTCATCTTCGCATGTGCCGCTCGACGGTATATATGTCCACCAAGGACGGCGTGCTGGAACTGGTGCAGAACGCGGTCCGCCTGAACCTGGATGACGAACTGCTGATCATCGTCGATGATGTCGGCGAACGCCTGGAGCTGCAGAACGTCCGGGTGAGGGAGATCAACCTGATCAGCAACAACATCGTGCTGGAGAAGGACGAGTAGCAATCATTCCAGCAGCTCGAGCAGCTGCCTTTCGCTCACCCGCAGCGTTCCGTTCCCTGCCAGCCGCGGGGCCATGATCCTCCAGTTGGGGTTCCTCCCGAACGCCTTCCGGAAAAGGGGGACCGACTCGGCAAAGCGGCCGCTGTTAGCAAGCCCGACCGCATGCCAGAAGACCATCTCCTCGTTGTGCGGGAACATCCTCTCCGCCATCGAATAATGCTTCAGGGCGGCGGCCATCTCCCCCGCCTCCAGGGCTGCGTCCCCGGCGTCCATGCTCTCATAGGCCCGGTGGACCTTCAGCAGCCTTGCCAGCTCATTCAGCGGGTCTCGGTGGTCGTCCACCCTAAGGTCGACCGCCCGGTCCTTCCAGACCTGGCCGGTGCTTTTTGCCCTTACCACCACCAGGGCCGCGCTCTGCCTCCCCCGGGCGTCCCCGCCCTCCTTCTCCGCGGCGATCAACGCCGCCATGATGCGGTCGGCCAGCATGCCGTCCGCGTCCTCGAACGCCCCCGCCATTGATGGCCATACGGTGTCCTTGAGCATCATGTTCGCCTGCACGGAGAAGTTCCTTCCGTACATGTGCCCGGCCTCGGCCACGCATTTTCTGCCGGTGTAAGCGAACGAGCGGCCCTGGGGATCGATCATGGCCAGCTGACGGAAGTCTCGCCCCTCGTCCTTGGACACCATATCCTGCACGGCATCCTTGGGAGCCGCCCCCTCGGACAGGAGGCGCAGCCCCTCCGGACCGAAGGCGGGGTTTGTGAAGGATTGCGTCACCACCGCTCCGACGCCGGCGGCCGCCCAGGGGACGACCGTGCCTACGGAGAACCAGTGCGATTGAACGCCCACCCCCATCTCCCCGGTCCTCTCGTCCCGGGCGACTATCGAATAGGTGTGGGCGAACGGCCCCCTTGAGAGATCATCTGGATGGAGCATGACGAAACCTTCCGTAGGATGGCGGTGCTAAAAAATAAAGGTTGGTAAGAGGTTTCGAACCTGTTCGCAGGGCTCAATCACAGTTCTCGAACTGGCTGTTGTAGAGGTCGCTGTAGAAGCCGCCCTGCTTCAGCAGCTCCTCGTGCGTTCCGCTCTCCACAATGCTGCCTTCCCTCATCACCAGTATCGTGTCGGCGTCCTTGATGGTCGACAGCCGGTGAGCTATGATGAAGGATGTGCGCCCTACCGTAAGGTTCTGCATGGCCTTCTGGATGATCTTCTCCGTTCTGGTGTCCACGGAGCTGGTCGCCTCGTCCAGTATCAGCAGTGGCGCGTTCTGCACCACCGCCCGGGCGATGGTCATCTGCTGCCTCTGCCCCATGGATATCTTGGACTCGTCATCCAGCTTGGTATTGTAGCCGTCCGGCAGCGTGGCGATGAAGTGGTGGATGCCCACCGCTCTGCACGCCTCCTCGATCGTCTCGTCAGTGACGTTCTCCTTGCGATAGGCGATGTTCTCCCTGATGGTCCCTTCGAACAGCCAGGTATCCTGCAGAACCATGCAGAACATGTCGTGCACGTTCTCCCTGGTCAGCTCCTTGGTGGATATGCCGTCGATCAGGATGTCCCCGGAGTTCACCTCGTAGAAGCGCATCAGCAGGTTGACTATGGTGGTCTTTCCCGCCCCGGTGGGACCGACGATGGCCACCTTCTGCCCCTGCCGCACATGGTAGGAGAAGTGGTGGATGACCTCCCGCTCCGGCGTATAGCCGAAGGAGACGTCCCGGAACTCCACATCGCCCTTGACGTCCGTATGGACCAGCTTCTTGTGCCCCTCGTCCTCCATTTCAGGTTCCTCGAGGAACTCGAAGACCCTTTCGGACGCCGCCGCCACGGACTGCAGACTGGTCATGGCCTGGCCGAGCTGCGTGAGCGGCTGGGTGAACAGGCGGACGTAGACCATGAAGGCCACGATGACCCCGATGGATATGGTGCCGTTGAGCACCTGCACCGCGCCGACGATGCATACCGCCACATAACCCAGGTTGCCGATGAACCCCATGAGCGGCATCATCATTCCCGAGAGGAACAGGGACTTGAACGCACTGTCGAACAGCTCGTCGTTTATCGAGTCGAACTCCTTCTGCGCCTCCTTCTCGCCGTTGTAGGCCTTGACGATCACATGGCCGGTGTACATCTCCTCCACATGTCCGTTCAGTCGCCCCAGGTGCTTCTGCTGGCGCTCGAAGTACTTCTGCGACTTGACCATGATGAAGGCCATGAGCATGAAGCCGGCGATGGCGGAGCCGACCGCCGCTGCGGTCATGATCGCGTCGGTGTACAGCATCATGACCAAGGAACCGACGAGCAGCGCGGCGGAGCTCATCAGCATGCCTACGCTCTGGTTCATGGACATGCCGATGGTGTCGACATCATTGGTGACGCGGCTGAGCACATCGCCGTAGCTGGTGCGGTCGAAGTACCTCAGCGGCAGGCGGTTTATCTTCTCCGAGATGTCCGTGCGCAATCGTTTCGACAGCTTCTGAACGATGGTGGCGACGATGAAACCCTGGCCGTACGTCAGCACGGCGGAGAGGAGATATATGATCACCAGGAAGGTGCCTATCTCGGCCACGCCGTCCAGATCCATCGTGCCGGTCATCATCCCCTTGGCCACGAGGTCCGTCAGGTCGCTCAGCCGGTCCGGACCGATGACCGTGAACACCGTGCCGATGATGACCAGTACGGAGGCCACGATCAACGCCAGAAGGTACGGGCGCATGTAGCCCAGCATCTTCTTCCAGGCCGTCTTGAAACTTTTCGGCTTGCCGGCCATCACCGGACCATGCCCGGGACCGAAGCCCCCTGGACCACGGTTTCCCCTCGGTCTGCTATCGTTATCGCTCATCGTCTCATGTCCTCCTCGGTGAGCTGCGACTCAACTATCTCCCGGTATACCGGACAGGTGTCCAGGAGCTCCCGGTGCTTGCCGATCCCGGCCACTGCACCATTATCCAGCACGACTATCTTGTCGGCGTCCATTATCGTTCCCACCCTCTGCGCCACGATGATGCTGGTCACGTCCGCCGTCTCATTCTTGAGGGCGCTCCTGAGGCACCGGTCGGTGCGATAATCGAGCGCCGAGAAGGAATCGTCGAAGATATAGATCTCCGGGCGCCGGCATACCGCCCTGGCTATGGAAAGGCGCTGCTTTTGGCCGCCTGAAACGTTCGTCCCACCCTGGGCGATCTGGGCGTTGTAGCCGCCGTCCATGGCCTCCACGAACTCCGTCCCCTGGGCGATGGCCACGGCCTTCCTCACGTCCTCCTCCGTTCGTTCGGAGGACATGTCGCCGTACGCCACGTTGGATAACACCGTTCCCGAGAACAGCGTGGCCTTCTGCGGCACGTACCCCATCTTCTGATGCAGCGCTTCCTGTGTGTAATCCCTTACATCTATCCCGTCGACCTTTACGCTTCCCTCCGTGACGTCGTACGAGCGCAGCAGCAGGTTCACGATGGTGCTCTTCCCGCTCCCGGTGGACCCGATGAAGGCGACCGTCTCCCCCTTTTCCGCTTTGAAGCTGATGTCCCGGAGCACATAATCGGCCGCCCCCGGATACTTGAAGCTGACCTTGTCGAAGACTATCTCCCCGTCGCCTGGTGTTCCCTCGACCTTCCCATCCTTGATGGAAGGCTCGGTGTCAATGATCTCCTCGATGCGCCTGGCGGACACCATGGCCCGGGGCAGTATGAAGAAAACGATTATCAGCATCATGAAGCCCATGACCACCTGCATGGCGTATGCCAGATACACGATCATGTCCGAGAACAGCGCGACCTGGGCCGGGATCCCGGTGGCGGCATCGATGAGATACGCCCCTATCCAGTAGATGGACAGGGACAGAAGGCCGATGACCGAGGTCATGACCGGCATCATCAAGGACATGGCGCGGCCGGTGAACAGGTTGTTGGCCGTAAGTTCCTCATTGGCCTTCTCGAACTTGTTCTCCTGATACTTTTCGGCATTGTACGCGCGGATGACCCTGATCCCCTTCAGGTTCTCCCGCATGTTCCTGTTGACGTCATCCGTAAGCCACTGGATCTTCTTGAAGCGGGGTATGACGAAGTACATCAGGACCCCGATCAGGGTGAGCATCACCGCGATGGCCACGGCGGTGGCGGTGGTCCACTGCCAGCTCTTGTCGGAGATCTTCACGATCGCCCAGCCGGCCATTATCGGCGCCTTGACGATGACCTGCAATCCGATGGCCACGGCCATCTGCACCTGCGTCACGTCGTTCGTCGCCCTGGTTATCAGGCTGGCGGTGGAGAACCTGTTTATCTCGTTCGCCGAGAAGGACTGCACCTTATGGAACTGCATGCCGCGGATGCGCTTGGCCAGCGATGTCGCGACGTAGGCGGCGATATAACCGATCACCAGCGCCGTTCCCAGGCTGGTCAGGGCCAGGCCGAGCATCGGCCAGCCCTCGCCCATGACCTGCTCGACGGTGCCTCCGGTCTGCAGCAGGCCGGTGATGTGGTACATGTAATCAGGGATCTCCAGATCTATCCAGACCTGCAGAACGATGAAGCCCGTGCACAGGGCGATGAGGGCCCATTCCTTGGCCTTCAGATGCTTGAGTATCATTCCCTCAGCTCCTTCTCCAGCTCGGCTATGTATGAATCGATCATGCGCAGGTTGTTCCCCACGGCCTCCCTGATCTCCCGGAGGTGCTTGAGCCGCTCCTCGGGGGACCTCTCGTCCAGGGGGATGAAGTCCTCCACCTCGCCCTTCCTTGCCAGATAGGCCCGGCCCATGACCTCCATGGTGCGGGTCATGAACAACATGCCGGAGGACATGGTGGCCAGGGTCTCGTCCAACCATACCTCGCCCTCCTTGCTGAGCGAGTAATGGTCCTTTCCGTCCCTGCTCTCCACGGACAGGAGCCCATGCTCCTGCAGCCGGCGCAGGGCCGGATACACCGCCCCGGTCTGGGGGTCCCATACCCCCCGATAATCCTCGCGCAGCGCCTTGAGCAGCTCGTATCCGTACATGGGCCGGTCCGCCAGCTTGATCAGCATTATCAGCTGCGATGGGCTTATCCGGTTGCCCTTGTACATGTGCGGTTTCCCCATCATGATCGTGAACCTCTTAGGTAGATATCTACTAAGTAGCGCAGTACTACGACACCACTATTTCAAGGCATCGGGCACCGCCTTGGGATTGGTTTAAATGGCCGGAGCCTTTCGGTAAGGGCATGGACATGACCTTCGAGGAGATCCCGGAGGACCTGTGGGACGATTGGGTCTGGCTGGTGTCCCCTCCGGGGCTGATGAGGACCGTCGAGGAGGATGCGCAGCCCTTGCTCAACAGCCCCTACCAGCTCACCTCCACGTATGCGGTCAACATGCCGAAGGTGGTGCTCTTCCACATGTCCTGGAGCTGCGCCATGGATACGGACTCCGAGGCTGGCATGGGCCCGGTCGATCTCCGCGTGCCGGTGCGGATGGATGTGGACACCGCCCTGAACGGGCTGCTGTTCCTCATCAGGAACTACCCGCTGGTCCTGCGCTGGAAATTGGACGCTGACCAGAGGGCGTCCCTCGCCCCGAACCTCTGGGACGATCTGCAGGAGCCGCCGGAGCTCCTTTGGCATGTCCCGCAGGAGCTGGAAGGTCAGGCGCTGGACCTGGAGAGCATCGCCATCGAGTTCTTCAATCCCTTCGTTCCCGCTCTGCGTTCGGCCGGCGTTCACCGTTCGGTCATCGGCATCATCTCGGCGTCGAGGAGCATCGACCTGGCCGCCTCATCCCTGATCCCGGGGACGGAGAGCGACTGGCGGGAGGCGATGAGGATGTCCATAAGCGAACTGGAGCGGCGCGGGCTGATCGAACCCACCGGGGACGGCCGGCGGTGCTTCACGGAGCGGGGGGGAAGGATGGTGGCCACTGAACCGCTGTCCGACTGCCTCAGCTGCCGCTGCCGCATCGACGAGGTCATGGAGTACGAGCTGGGCGGGGATGAAGACTGAGATGCTATCTGCTGCCGTTCATCTGATTATAATGGCAATTTGCCAAAAAATCGGGGCTGCGGGTTCACGATCATTGGGAATATTTTGATTCCCAGGACGATTCGCATGCCAAGCTTTATCAGGGGATAGAATATTTGCCGCATGGGTCAGCAGATGAAGCTCTGGGATTTCGGCAGGGTCAAGGACGGCAAGGTGAAGATAGGCGAGAAGATCCGCAGGCGACTGGGCCTGGAGGACGGAAGCCAGGTCTATTCCACCCTCTTCCGCTATGAGCAGAACGGCTCCCGCGGACATGAGATGGTCCTTTCTACCTTCGGACCGGAGAACTATCGCGAGCTGTGCAACCTGACCTTCTACATGATCGACGCGCCGGGCGCCTGCTCCCAGGCGGCCAAGTTCCTGGCCGACCGGAACGTCGACATCCTGAACTCGGTGTCGGTGAGCATGACCTGCGGCATCTCCATGGTCTGGAAGATGCTGGTCGACCTTTCCTACTACGGTGACTCGACCCAGCTCATGGAGGACTTCGCCTCATTGAGGCGCACCAGCCCCGCGTCCCTGTCCAAGGTCGAGGGTTTGGAGATCAACCACTCCCACATAAGCGACCGCTACACCAAGGGCATGACCGGCCCCAGCAGCGGAAGGATCAAGGTGAAACCGCTGCGCAAGGTCGCCCGCTCCCCGTCCCTCATAAGCGACGGCAACTTCGCCATCCCCAAGGACTACCTTGAGCACCTGGAAGGGGTAAAGGACGGCACCCCGGTGATGATGGTGGGGGACGTGGACTCCTGGGTGCTGTCCATGTCCTTCCTTCCCGAGGATTGCCAGCTGGCGGAGGTGTCCTTCGAGATACCGGACAAGCCCGGGGCCATATACAAGGCCACCGAGGCCCTGGCCTCCCAGGACGTCAATCTCCTGGCGGTCCAGTCCCGGGTGGTGGTGTACGGGCAGAGGATGGCCCTGGACCTGGTTGCCGACCTGCACAAGGCCGGGGACCTGGACAAGGTGGTGTCCAAGGCCTTGGACTCCCTGGGCGGGGAGTACAAGCTCCGCGGCAAGGGGCCGGTGACCTTCTGAGGTCTGCCAGATGCTCATAGGCCGCAAGGTGCTGGTCAAGGACCTGGTGGATTCCACCAACAACATCGCCAAGGCGCTTGCCGTCGACGGAGAGCCGGAAGGCACGGTCGTGACGGCCAGGTCGCAGACCGGAGGGAGGGGGCGCACCGGGCGCCTCTGGGATTCGCCGGAGGGGGGGCTGTACCTCTCCATCATCCTTAGGCCGGACCTGCCGGCCCAGGACCTGACGCTTCTGACCGTTCTGTCATGCCTGCCGGTGGCGCAGGCGATAGAGGATGTTTGCCAGGTCGTCCCCCGCATCAAATGGCCGAACGATGTGCGTATCGGGGGGAAGAAGGTGGCTGGCATCCTCTCCGAGGTGTGTTACCGAGGAGGGGAGCCGCGGTTCATGGTCCTGGGCATCGGCATCAACCTGAACACCGAGCCTTCGTCGCTGAACGCTCCGGAGGCGGGGAGCCTGAAGGACATGTGCGGGAAGGAAATCGATCAGGAGCATTTCCTGAACGTCCTGCTGTTCAAGATGGACGAGCTTTATGGCAGGTTCCGCAAGGGTGACCGGGATGTCGGTCCCTACACCAGATACTCCGAATCCCTGGGCCAGGATATCGAGGTCCGACTGGGGGACCAGAAGGTCCGGGGGCGCGGCATGCACCTGGACCCGGATGGCGCCCTGGTCTTCCGTTCCGAGGACGGGATGGTCTATCGCGCCACGTCCGTTCATGACGTGGTTCCTTTGGACCGCGGTCAGGTGAGGTTCGACAGCAAGTAACGTTCATTAATCATGAGCACGCATAATGAGGGGAACAACATGGGCGAGGATAAGGTCAAGGAACTGCGGGAGATGAAGAAGAGGTCCCGGGCCGGGGGAGGGGCCGAGAGGGTGGAGGCGCACCGCATGCAGGGCAAGATGACCGCCCGCGAACGGCTGGACGCCCTCTTGGACCCCGGTTCGTTCTCCGAGCTGGACACCTTTGTGTCCCATCAGGCATACCATTTCGGCATGGAGAAGCAGAAGGTCCCCGGGGATGGCGTAGTCACCGGAAGGGGGACCATCGAGGGAAGGCAGGTGTTCGTCTACGCCCAGGACTTCACCGTCTTCGCCGGTTCCGTCGGCCGCATGCATGCCAAGAAGATCTGCAAGGTGATCGACCTGGCGGTCAAGACCGGCTGCCCCATAATCGCCCTTTACGATTCCGGAGGGGCGCGCCTGCAGGAGGGGGTGGATTCCCTGGCCGGTTACGGGGAGGTGATGTTCCGCCACTCGCTCGCCTCCGGACTGATCCCCCAGATAGCCATGGTCATGGGGCCCTGCGCCGGTTCCGGCGTGTACGCCCCGATGCTGAGCGATTTCGTGTTCATGGTCAAGGACAAGTCGTTCATGTTCATGGTCGGGCCGGACGTCATAAAGGCTGTGCAGAACGAGACGGTGACCTTCGAGGAGCTGGGCGGGGCGAGCGTTCACGCCTCCCGATCCGGTTCCGCGCACTTCGTGGCCGAGGACGACCTGGACTGCATTAAGCAGGTCAAGAAGCTTGTCTGCTACCTTCCGTCGAACAACCTGGAGCAGCCGCCGAGGAAGCCCATGGGAGATGACCCGGAAAGAAGGGAGGATTCCCTGGACACCATCATCCCGGAGGACCCCATGAAGCCCTACGACATGAAGGAGGTCATCCGCAAGGTGGTGGACAAGGGAGAGCTGTTCGAGGTGCAGGAGCAGTTCGCCCGCAACATCATTACCGGGTTCGCCAGAATGGACGGCGGCCCCATCGGGATCGTCGCCAACCAGCCCATGGCCTTGGCCGGAACTCTGGACGCCAGCTCTTCGCTCAAGGCCGCCCGCTTCGTTCGCTTCTGCGACTCGTTCAACATTCCCGTGGTCACCCTGGTGGACGTTCCAGGATACATGCCAAGCGTGGAGCAGGAGAACGGCTCGCTGCTCAGGGACTCCACCAAGCTTCTCTACGCCTACGCCGAGGCCAGCGTTCCCAAGGTCACCCTGGTGACCCGCAAGGCCATAGGCGGCGCCTACTGCGTCATGGGCTCCAAGGCCCTGCGTTCCGACGTGAACCTGGCCTGGCCCACGGCGGAGATAGCCATCGTGGGGCCGGAAGGGGCGATCAACATCGTGTTCAAGCAGGACCTGATCATGGCCGACGACCCCCAGGAGAAGAGGGACGTGCTCATATCCGAATACCGCAAGCTGTACGCCTCGGCGTTCTTCTCCGCGGAGCGCGGCTATCTGGACGATATAATCGAACCGAACAACACCCGCATGCGGGTGATCGAGGCGCTGGAGATGCTGGACCGCAAGCGCGAGGCCCGCCCGGCCAAGAAGCACGGCAACATGCCGCTCTGAGGTGCCCTGATGAAGATCAAGATAATGGACACCGTGCTGAGGGACGCGCACCAGTCATTGCTGGCCACGCGAATGCGCACCGAGGACATGCTTCCCGCCGCTTCGATGCTGGACGAGATCGGATACTGGTCGGTGGAGATGTGGGGCGGGGCGACCTTCGATACCTGCCTGCGCTTCCTGCGCGAGGACCCCTGGGAGCGCATCACGAAGCTCAAGAAGGAGATGCCCAACACCCCCTTCCAGATGCTGCTGCGCGGCCAGAACGTCGTGGGTTACCGGCACTACTCGGACGACATACTGGAGAAGTTCGTCAAGAACGCCTGCCGCCGCGGCATTGACGTCTTCCGCATATTCGATGCGCTGAACGACCACCGCAACATGCAGATGGCCATGCGGGCGGTCAAGAAATACGGCGGGGTGGTGGAAGCTTCCATATCCTACACCATATCCCCGGTGCATACCATCGACGGCTACATCAGGTTCGCCCGCAAGCTGCAGGATATGGGCGCCGATACGATATGCATCAAGGACATGGCCGGCATGCTGGCGCCGATGGAGGCGTACGAACTGGTGAAGCAGCTGAGGGAGGACATCGGGCTGCCGGTGCACCTGCACTGCCACGCCACCTCCGGCATGGTCATGTCCACGTACACCAAGGCCATCGAGGCCGGGGCGGAGATAGTGGACACGGCCATATCCAGCATGTCCCTGAGCACCTCCCAGCCTCCGACGGAAGCGGTCGTCGCCATGCTGCGCGGCACGGAGTACGACACCGGCCTGGACCTGAAGAAGCTCACCGCCATATCGGACTACTTCGATTCCGTGCGCAGGAAGTACCACGCCTTCGAGAGCGGCTTCACCGGCATCGACACCAACGTCCTGGTCTACCAGATCCCCGGAGGCATGATATCCAACCTGATCTCCCAGCTCAGGGAGGCCAAGAAGGAGGACCGCCTGGCGGACGTCTACGACGAGGTGCCTAGGGTGAAGGCGGACCTGGGCCACGTTCCGCTGGTCACGCCGACCTCGCAGATAGTGGGAACGCAGGCCGTGCTGAACGTCATCACCGGCGAGCGGTACAAGATGGTGACGAACGAGACCAAGAACCTGGTCCGCGGTCTTTACGGAAAGACCCCGGCGGACATCGACCCGGCCGTCCGCAAGAAGATCATCGGCGACGAGAAGCCCATCACCGTGCGTCCAGCGGACCTGCTGGAACCGGAGTTCGAGAAGCTGTGCAAGGAGATAGAGGAGTACGCCTGCAAGGAGAACATGAGCTGCTCGGAGGAGGACGTCCTGTCGTACGCGCTCTTCCCGCAGGTGGCGCTCGACTACTTCAAGCACCGCCAGATGATGGAGAGGGGCGTCAACTACCGCGACCTCGCGGCGGTGGCCGTGCTCTACATGCGCTCCACTGAGAGGCACGCATCCTCGAAAGGGCAGACCGGCGGCGTCGACGCCTGGAAGTGCGCGGCGATGAACGAAGCGGTGGGCCGCGGGGGGTGGCCGCTGTGAAGCTGCGCATGACCGTGAACGGACAGGAGCACGAGGTCGTCGTGGAGAAGAACGGCGGCGATTACCGCGTAGCGATCGGCGATCACGTCTTCAAGTGCATATTCAAGGACGACAAGGTGATGGTCAACGGTGAAGCCGTCCAGATGACCATAGACGGAGACCTGGAGGCGGGAGCCAAGGTGATCTCCGGAGACAACGCCATGGAGCTGAAGCTCCAGCAGGTGCGGGAGATAGAGCACATCGCCCTGGAGGAGTCGGACGACGGCGGAAAGGCCGAAGGCTCGTCCGGAGCTGTGCTCTCGCCCATGCCCGGCAAGATCATGTCCGTGAAGGTGAAGGCCGGCGATGCGGTCGCCGCGAACCAGGTGGTCTGCGTCCTGGAGGCCATGAAGATGGAGAACGAGGTCCAGACGGAAGTGGCCGGCAAGGTCAAAGAGGTCAGGGTCAAGGCCGGGGAGACGGTGGAGGGCGGCCAGACCCTCTTGGTCGTGGATCCTTAAAAGTCCAGGGACCCTGCCGCCTCGGTCATCTCCGCCCTCATGGCGAGGGAGGAACAGATGGTGATGCAGGCCTTGGAGCCTGCCAGCAGGTCCTCGGCCGCTTTCATCACTTGTTCGGCAGTCACCTCGTTGATCTCGGCCAGCTGCTCCTCGATGCTCATCACCTTTCCCCTTTCCAGGTACTGCACCAGGTGGGAGGTCATGTTCTGGTCTGGACGGCAGGCGTTGCGCAGCAGCGACCCCTTGAGGCCGTTCCTGGCCTTCTCCAGCTCTCCCTCCTTCAGCCCCTCCCTCTTGAAGCGGGAGAGCTCCTGGCCGAATGTATCGAAGAGGCGCGGCACCTGCTCCATGGACGTCGAGCAGTAGGTCATCAGGGCCCCGCAGTCCTGGAAGGTGAGCGGGTACATGCTTATCGAGTACACCAGGCCCTCCTGCTCGCGTATGCGGTGGTTTAGGCGCGAGGAGGTCCCGCCGCAGAGCACCATGGTCAGCAGGCCCTGCGCCAGCGACCTTCTGTCCGATGCCGCATAGCCCGGAACGCCGATTCCTATGTACGCCCGGTCGGAGCCCTTCTCGAAGAAGTTCACTCCGGTGCGCATCTGCGGCCGGCGGCGCCTCTTCGGGGCGGCGCTTCCGCCCACGGCGTCGAAGCGCCCGGCCCACTCCAGCACCCTCGGGAGATCGACGTTCCCGACGGCGCACACCACCACGTGCGGGGGGTGGTAGTGCGTCCGGTGATAGTCGAGAAGGAACTCGGAATCGAACCCGTCCAGGCTCTCCGGCGTCCCCAGTATCGAACGGGCCAGGGGGTTCCCGCGGAACATCGATTCCGACATACGGGTCCGCAGGTGCGCGGCCGGATCGTTCATGCGCATGCCTATCTCCTGCTTCACGATGTTGCGCTCCAGGTCCACCAGGGCGGGGTCCATGCGCGGGTTCAGGAAAAGGTCGGAGAGCAGCTCCTCGGCGACCTTCAGAGACTCGTCGATGGTGAAGGCGTAGTAGCATGTATGCTCATGCGTCGTATAGGCGTTCATATAACCGCCGGAAGCCTCGATGCCCTCGTTGATCTCCCGGTAGTCCCTCGTCCCCGTCCCCCGGAACAGCATGTGCTCCAGGAAATGGGACACCCCGCTCTCCCTCTTCCGTTCGTCGCGGGAGCCGACCGTGGCCGCCACGGACAAAGCCACGGTGTGCACGTAGGGGAGACTCTCCACTATTACCTTGATTCCGCCCGGGGTGCTTCCGACCTTGATGTTCTGGTCCACCCTTCGGCCGTTTCCGGACCGTTCCATGAGCGGGATATGCCTCCCCTTGATGATAGGTATTCGCCCTCAGACCTTCTCCGACCTCTGGGACTTCCTCTGTTCCTTCCTCTCCTTGCGGCGGCGCAGCCAACGGTAGAGATCGGATTCGTAGCCGTTCTCGTGCCCGCATTGCGGGCACCTCTCGTAACGGACGTCCACGGCGTTCCATCCCCGGGTGCGCTGGGGGAACTGGTGGCCGCACCTTTCACATGTGCGGGCGGCCCTCATTTCTTGGACACCTGCTTCTTGTTGAGGTAGTCCTTGAGCCCCTCGAGGTCCAGCCGCAGCATGACCATGTCCCCCACCGTCTTCACGTCCTTGGTCAGGATGGTTATCTGGGAAGCCGGCGCCAGTCCCTTCTGCAGATCCAATGACTGCTTGGCGGCCTTGTCCAGCTTGATCCCGATCTTGGATACCTCCCATCCCCTCCCGACATCAAAAAGGACGTTGTCCATGAAGCCCATCTGCCTGCCGTCCTGACCGACGACCTTCTTGTTGAGCAGGGCGCTGGCGGTCACGGGCACCTTCTTCTCGTCCACCACGACCTCCTTGACCTGGTCCATCTTTACCGCCAGGGTGACGGTGTCGCTGACCGAGGAGACCTGCGGGGTGGCCACATAGATCTTCTGCGCTCCGATAGCCTTCTTCTTCATGCCCAGGGCGGCCTCGTTGCCCTTCCGCACGCTTATCCTTATCGCCGGCATCTTCCAGTTGTCCGTGTCGACAGCGACCCCGTCCACAGTGCCGATGATGATGGCGTCGGAGCTGATGACCTCCTTTCCCATGATGTCCTCTAGTCCTGACATGTTCTCCCTGGCGATGAACTCGCTAGAACGGTATTAATCCTATCGCCCTGAGATGGTGTTTGCGCCGGTGATAAGGGGCGGCGCAGCTTCAAATACATGGGCGCCCCGTGCTTCAACATAGGCGAAGGTCATGACCGCGAGCGTTGTTGGGAGGACCAGGGTCATGGTCCTCGATGATGAGGCCGATTTCCTGGAGCTGTGCCGCGAGCACTTCGATCGCGTGGAGGGGCTGGAGGTCTACTACGTGTCCTCGCCGGTAAAGGCGCTGGAGATGTTGGAATCCGCGAATTTTGATGTGGTCGTCTCCGATCACAACCTGCCAGGGATGGACGGCCTGCAGTTCATGCACGCCGTTCGCTCCCGGGGGAAGATGCCGTTCATACTCATCACCGGGCACGGAAGGGAGGGACTGGCCATCGATGCCCTGAACAACGGGGCGGACTTCTACATGGAAAAGGCCGGCAGCCCGAAGGGCATGTTCGAACAGCTGCTGCGCGCCATCCGGGCCGTGGTCTCCCCTGCACGCGACGTGTCCGCATGCCTTCCGGAGCCGTTCCAGGTGTTCAGCGCCGGTGACACGCTTCTCATCAGCAACGGCGGAGAACGTGTGCTGGCCGCCACCAGCCGTTAACGCGCCACGGTGCGGCTCTGCTGCCTCATGTACTGCGCCAGGTACATGTCAGTCCCGCTCCCCAGCCCGGTCGAACCGCTTCCCTTCCAGCCGCCGAAGGGCTGCGCCCCCACCATGGCCCCGGTGGTCGCCCCCCGCGCCCGGTTGGCGTAGCAGACCCCCGCCTCCATGTTCTCGAAGAAGAATCTGACCTCCTCCTCATCTTCGGAATAGATTCCGGAGGTGAGGCCGTAATCCACATCGTTGGCCCTACGCACCGCGTCCTTCAGGTCGGTGAAGCGCTGCACGCAGAGGATCGGCAGGAACAGTTCGTTCTTCATCAGGAAGTGTTCCTCGGGAAGCCCGGTCACGATGGTGGGCGTGGCGTAGAACCCTTTCGACAGTCGTCCCTTCATCACCTCGCCGCCGACATGCACCACCCCGTCGATGCGGGCCTGCTGCGAATATGCCAGATAATCCTCGGATGCCTTCTGGTGTATGACCGGACCGGTGAAGGTGGCCTTATCCCGGGGATCGCCGACCCGCGATCGGGACAGGCGCTTCATCAGACATATCATGAACTCGTCGTACACCTCCTCATGGACGTACGCCCGCGAGCAGGCGCTGCACTTCTGCCCCGAGTATCCGAAGGCGGATCCGGCGATCCCGGCGATCGCCTTGGCCAGATCGGCCTTGTCGGTGACTATCGCCGGGTTCTTCCCGCCCAGCTCGGTTATCACCGGTATCGGATAACGGCGCAGGGAGGATGCCAACAGCCTGTAGCCGACCTCCTTGGATCCGGTGAAGGCTATGCCGTCGATCTTGTCGCTGGATACAAGCGCCTCTCCGGCCGCGGAACCGCTCCCGGACAGAAGGTTGATCACTCCGGGCGGCATGCCCGCCCTTTCGAACACATCGTATAGAAGGTGGACGGCCAGGGGCGCCGGGGTGGACGGCTTGAGCACGGCGGTGTTGCCAGTGATCGCGGCCGCCGTCAGCATCCCCGCCGAGATGGCGATGGGAAAGTTGAAGGGACATATCACCGCCCAGACCCCGTACGGGCGCATCATGCTCACCGGCCTCTCGTCCGGGTAGGCCGGTTCGGTGTTCTCGCGGAAGCCGTTGCGGGCCTCCATGCGCTCCGCGTAGAAGGAGATGAAGTCCACTGCCTCGTCCACCTCCCCCACCGCCTCGTATCTGTTCTTGCCGTTGTCCATGGTGATCGCCGCGGCGATCTCGAACAGCTCGCGCCGCATTATCTCGGCCGCCTTGCGGAATATCATCAGGCGCTTGTCGAGGTCCATGGACGACCATGTCTGGAAAGCCCGCCTGGCGGCGGAGATCGCCGATCCCGCCTCCTTAAGGCCTCCCAACGAGAAATCCCCGATCGTCAGGCCGGTGTCGATGGGGCTGGTGTCTGTGAAGTACTTTCCCGTGGAGACCGTCCGGCCGTCGATCATGCTTTCGTAGGCCGTCCTCACCTCCAAGGATCCGACGAACCTCTCCACCGCCCTCTCATACCTGGTATGGAAGGACGATTCCTCCCCTGCCCTGACCATGCTCTCGTAGGTGTTCAGGTTCCTGAAGCCCATTTCTGCGCCCCCAGGACACAATAGGGGCGATGATGATAATAAGGCATCGAACCGGCCCTTCGCTCCTGCCGTTGAAAACCGCACAAATTTATATCGTAGGCAACCCGATGGCCTATGACGTTGGAAGGAGCTGTTAATCTGTCATCTGAGCCTAACCTAACGACCGCCGAGGAGGTCCTGGAGCTGGTCCGATCGAAACGCCTAGCCCTGCTCTCACGTGTCATAGGCATGCCGGATGACGCGGTCGCCGATGTGAGGCGGGAACTGACCCGTCTCCTGTCCTCCCCCGACCTTTGGAATGTGGACCTGGGGGCGTGCCTGGACCTGGTGGACCGCGACCTGTCCAAGAAGTCCGGCGTGGAACCGATGGCCGTCAGGGAAAGGCGGACGTGGGAACAGGCAGGCCTGCTAGCCCCTATACATCCTGCGCCGTCCGGGAGCGCCTGCGACCTTGTCCTGGCCTCAAGGGAGGCCCTGGCCTGCATGATGCTGCGGTTCTGCCTGGAGGCGGCGCCGGACGATGAGGAGCGGGAGCTGCCTGTTTCCGATCTCAGGGAGGGAGTGTTGCGCGGCCTCGTCCTGGACCTGGAAAGGGGCTGGAGCCCCGTGGGGACCTCGGCCGGCCCGAAGATCGGATGGAACGCATCTGCACGCTCCTACCGATCGGCCAGGCGCGGATTCTGCCGGAACCTGGGCGTGAGCTCCGCCCAGCTGCCCCTTGGATTCGGGACGTCCGACCCGGCCTTGGCCCTGGGCGAGGTGCTGATGGGAGCACCTGTCATCCTTGAAGGGTTCGAATTCGATGGGCTTGCCCGGGAGTTCCTCTTCCGCACGGCGCGGGACATCTTCGGCGGATGCCTGGTCCTGTCCGGGGAGATGGGCATGGAGATGGAGCGCAGAAGGTGGCTCAGCGGGCTGCCCCACCGGTACGGGCCGCCGGCACCGACCTCGGCCAGCAACGCCGAGATCATCAGCCTGGGTTTATTGGGCGCCAGGCTTCTCTCCGCGCTCGCCATGGTCTCCGCCAGGGCCGCCATGGCCCGTCGGGGAGACGTCCCCCTGGAATATCCGGAGACCGCGTACTCCCTGCCCTGCACAATGGGCTGGGACGGGGAGGAGGTGGCCAGCCTGGGAAGCCTGCTCAACGTGCTCGAGCGGCATTCATCGCTGCCATCCGAGGCAGGGCTGGCCCAGGCCCTGGAGGCTGGCCGCTCGGCCATGATCGCCGCCGAGGCGCTCGAATCGCTCAGATATCTGGACGGGGACCCGCATGCGGGAACGCCGACGGTGGGATTCGTTCCGGACAAGGTCCTCAGGGAGCTGGGGCTTGCGCTTGTGGACGACACCATACCCGGAGCGGCGGTGATAATGGGCGTCCCGCAGGACCGGCGGCAATTGGTTTCCACCGTCCGGGAGCTGCAGGCGCGCGGCATGCTGATCATGGCCGCCGATGAGGTCGTAAAAGTGCTCCAGGAGAACGAGGTGCAGATGGGGCTGGGCATGATGCTATACCCCTTGGGCAGCTTCACGCAGCTGGTGCACTCGCTTGACTTCGTGGTGCGGGCCGCCCTGTCCTTCGGAGGGGTTCAGAAGGGGGACTCGGAAAGGCTCTCGGCATATCTGGCCAAGCGGCCCAAGGCCTTCGTGCTGCACTATGGACCGCTGGACGCCTGCCGGGCCTCGCTTGCCCTGGCAGCGCTGCTGCACCACGTGCCGATCGTCACCGACCAACTGGTCGAGGGAGTCCCCGACATGCTGTTCCATAAGGAGCCGGCGGACATGCTCCAGGGCGGCCTGGAAGCGCGGGACATACGGACGGCGGTGACGCTGGTGGACATCCCGGTGCCCTTCGGCCCGGCTTTCGAAGGCGAGACGGTGAGAAGGCCGGACACCTACCTGGAGGCGGGTGGCGGCCGCACCCCGTCCTTCGAGCTGCTGAAGATGCGGCCGGAGGACCAGGTGAAGGATGGGGCGATAGGCGTCATCGGTCCGGACGTGGACCGCCTCCCCGAAGGATCGCAATCTCCGATGGCCATACTGGTCGATGTCTTCGGAAAGCGCATGCAGGAGGACTTCGAGTCGGTGATGGAGAGGCGCATACACCTTTACCTGAACTTCGCCGAGGGCGTGTGGCACACCGGGCAGCGCAACATGAACTGGCTTCGCCTGAGCAAGAAGGCGTTCAAGGCCGGATTCCGCCTGGAACACCTGGGAAGGATACTGGTGACCAAGCTCAAGGAGGAGTTCGGGAACATAGTGTCCAGGGTGCAGGTCACCATCGTCACCGATGAGGACGAGATCAGGCGGAGAACGCCGGAGGCGCTCGCCGCCTATCAGCAGCGCGAGGAGCGGATGGCCGGCCTCACTGACGAGAGCGTTGACACTTTCTACTCATGCCTCATGTGCCAGTCGTTCGCGCCGGACCATATATGCGTGATCACCCCGGAGCGCCTCGGGCTTTGCGGCGCCATAAATTGGCTGGACGCCAGGACCGGGAAGGAGATCGTGCCGTCCGGGCCGAACCAGCCCATAGCCAAAGGAGAGGCCGAGGATGCCGGGAAGGGATCCTGGAAAGGGGTCAACGAGGCGGTGGCCGCCCTCACCCGCGGCAAGATCACCAGGTTCTGCGCCTACAGCATGATGGAGGACCCCATGACCTCCTGCGGATGCTTCGAGGTCATCGTGGCCATGAGCCCGGACATGCAGTCCGTGGTGGTGGTCAACCGGGAGTTCGCGGAGATGACCCCGGTGGGCATGAAGTTCTCCACCCTGGCCGGGAGCATCGGCGGCGGAAAGCAGACCCCCGGATTCATCGGCGTCGGACGCAAGTACCTGGTCAGCCGTAAGTTCATCTCCGGGGACGGGGGGTTCCTGCGCATATCCTGGATGCCCTCCTCGCTCAAGGAGAGCATGAGGGAGGAGCTTATTAATAGGGCCAGAGAATTGGGAATGCCAGACTTCCTGGACAAGGTGGCCGACGAGTCCGTGGTCACCGACGCCGAGGGTCTGATGCAATGGATGATCCAGGTGGGCCACCCCGCTTTGGGAATGCCGCCGCTGCTTTGAGGTGCGAACATGGAAGTGCCGGTGCCGAAGGAGAAATGGACGGGTTCGATCGGAGAGATGGAGCTTGGGGCTTCCGCGGAGAAGGGAGGTTCCCGCGGTCCGCTGCGCCTTGGGGGCAACAAAGGACTGCCATTCCTGTCCTTCGAGGACCCGGCCAAGCGCGCGGTGGCTTTGGCCGGTTTCGTGGCGGATTCCCTGGAGGACGTGCCCCAACCGGTAAGGAAGGCGTTCGGGGAGGCGGCGGAGGACCCCGTCCGCTGGGCTGTCGCCTGGAAGGAGAGGGGGGCGGACATGATCTGCCTGCACCTGACCTCGAGCAATCCGGAGGAGGGGGACGCCTCCCCGGAGGATGCGGCGGCCACGGTCATGAAGGTCATGAGGGCCGTCGAACTTCCGCTGATCGTCTACGGAAGCGGACACCCTGAAAAGGACGCCAGGGTGCTGGAGAAGGTCGGCGAGGCGGCCAAGGGTGAGCGCTTGCTCCTGGGCCACGCCGAGGAGGGCGGATACAAGTCCATCGCCGCGGCGGCCATGGCCAACGGCCACGCCGTGATAGGCTTTTCCAATCTGGACATCAACCTGGCCAAGCAGATAGTGATACTGCTGACGGACTACGGCGTCGGTCGCGGGGACGTCATCATAGACCCGCTGATGGCCGCGCTGGGCATGGGGCTGGAGTATTCGTACTCGGTGAACGAGAGGATCAGGATATCCGCGCTTTCCGGCGATTCTATGCTCCAGGTGCCGATGATATGCGACTGCGTCTCGGCCTGGAAGGCCCGGGAGGCCTCGGACGAGGTGCCGAACGCCGGGGATACGCTGGAGAGAGGGGTCTGGTGGGAGAGCACCACCGCTCTTGCCGCCCTGCTCTCCGGAGCGGACATACTGGTGCTGGGACACCCGGAGTCCGTGCAGATCGCCAGGGATGCCCTGAAGGGTTTCAGGGGTGAGGCCTGATGGCGACCGCGATCGAGATATTCAAGCACCTCCCCAAGAAGAACTGCGGGGACTGCAAGTTCCCTACCTGCCTGGCGTTCGCCATGCAGCTGGCCAACAACAAGGCGAAGCTGGACGACTGCCCGCACCTCAGCGACGCGGGCAGGAACGCTTTGGCCAGCTCTTCCGCTCCCCCGATCCGCCTCGTTAAGGTCGGCTCGGGCAGGAACGCGGTGGACATGGGGGATGAGACCGAGCTATACCGCCATGACAAACGGTTCTTCCATCCGGCGGCCTTCGCCCTGCGCATGTCGGACGAGCTTGGAGAGGACGACCTGTACAAGCGCCTCTCCTACTTCCGGTCGCTGCGCTTCGAGAGGGTGGGGCAGCAGCTGAAAATGGACATGCTGGAGCTGGAATGCCGGTCCGGGAACGCCGAGAGGTTCGCAGCCTTCGCCAGGAAGGTCGCCTCGGAGACCGATATGCCCCTGGTGCTTCGCACCGAGGACGCTGCGGCGATGTCCGCGGCCGCTGGAGCCATCCGGGAAAGGCGCCCCCTGCTCCATGGCGCGGAAGCTGCCAACCTAAAGGAGATGTGCGCCGTGGCCAAGGGCCTGTCCCTTCCCCTGGTCGTTGGCGCGGATGACCTGGGCTCCTTGGCCGATGCGGCCGAGGCTGCCCGCAAGGAGGGCGTGGAGGACCTCGTCCTGGACCCCAGGCCCGGTAACCTCAAGGACCTTCTGGAAAGATGCACCATCATCAGGCGCAGCGCCATCAGGAAAACGTTCCGCGGCCTCGGCTATCCCATATACCTTTCCATACCGGCCGGACGGGACGGGATGCTCATGGCCTCCACAGCCGTGATGAAGTACGGCAGCCTGCTTTCGTTCGAGGAGCTGCCAGCGTCGAACGCCCTGCCCCTGATGGTCCTCCGTCAGAACATCTACACCGACCCGCAGGTCCCCATCCAGGTGAAGCCGGACCTCCATCCGGTCAACAATCCCGGCCCGGATGCTCCGCTGCTGTTCACCACCAACTTCTCGCTCACCTTCTTCACGGTCATGTCCGACCTGGAGAAGAGCAAGGTGCCGGTTTGGCTGCAGGTGGTGGACACCGAGGGACTGTCGGTGCTCACCGCCTATTCGGCGGGAAAGCTCACCGCCGAATCGGTGAAGGGCGCGCTGCAGGCGACGGGCGCCCTGGAGAGGTCGAGGACGGGCACGCTGATCATCCCGGGGATGGTGGCCAGGATGGCCGTCAAGCTGAACGAGGCCACCGGGCTCCAGATAATCGTCGGCCCCAAGGAATCGTCCGGTCTGCCCAAGTTCCTGAGGTCCTGAGGGTTGGGCGTCCGGATGGGCGGCTGAAAAGCATTATCATCCGTCAGGGCGTTGCATTTCCAACACCTCAAGGTGGTGATCGGATGCAGCAAGGACCCTATGACCCCAACCAACCTGGCCAGGGACAGAGCCAAGGCCAGCAACCGGGACCGCAGCAATGGCCCCAACAAAACCCACCCAACCAGTATCCGCAGCAGCCGCCGCAGTACCAGCAGTACCCGCAGCAGCAATACCAGCAATATCCGCCTCAGCAGTACTACCAGCCGCCCAGGAAGAAGCGGAACACCTTACTGATCGTGGCCGTCGTCGCCGTAGTGGCCATCCTGCTGGTGGCCTCCCTTGCAGTGCTTTACTGGCCCGATGACGGGGGCGATGATGGTAGCAAGACCATCGGCTCCCAGGGAGGAGTGCTGTCAATCACCAGCGGCGCCCTGGACGGGCTGCGCATCGAGGTACCGTCAGGAGCGTCCGAATCGCCGGTGGACATCGAGGTGACCAGCGAGCCGGTGGACGACCTTCCGGGACTTCCGGATGAGGGAAGCATAGCCAGCCGCCTCATCACCATCAGCACCAGCGGCTCGGACTCCTGGAACACCTTCCGGATGTTCGACCGGCCCCTCAGGGTCACCCTGCCCTATGACGAGGACCTGGTGGAGAACGAGGAAGCGGTTCGCTTCTACGTGTACGACCCGGCCAACGATCATTTCGAGCCGACCGGGTTCCTGGACCAGAACAAGGCTGACAACACCATAACCTTTGAGGCCGCCACCTTCTCCAAGTTCGTGGCCGTCGAGGTGGCCATGAGCCTCCTGGAGAGCGCCGGCACCGGCCTCAGCGTCGATACTGGCTTCCGTCCGGCCGAGGATGGATGGTACATCCCCAACTACGGCTCCTACCTGAAGAACGGGGGCATATGTCTGGGGATGACCACCTTCGCCAAGTGGTACTACACCCACCAGAAGGAAACCGACGGCACCGGCCTCTACCAGAAGTACCGCCAGGGAGATATGAACCAGTGGAGGGACGACGCCACCGCGATAGAGCTGGCCACCCGCGTGCAGATGGGCGTGACCGGCATATGGAGCGCCATGACCGCCGAGGAGCAGGCCAACCACACCACCCGCGAGGCGGGCTACAGCATCATACACGGGATGCTGATATCCGGCGAGCCCCAACTGGTCGGGCTTAAGACGGTCTACACCAACGGCAACTGGGCGGCGGGCGGGCACGCCATACTTGCTTACAAGTATGATAACGGCCGGTTCTACATGTACGATCCGAACAACCCGGGGACCGACCCTAGCGCGGAACAGCAGCAGCTGCCCTTCAATTCCACCAGCGGCTTCACCAAGGTGTTCAAGTCCGGGCTCAACGCCAACAACCCGCTCATCTTCAACGTGTTCTATCATGCCGGAGCGAAGGTCTTCAGTCCGCTGAACGCATACAAAGGCCTTTACGACAAAGCGGAGGACGGCTTCAGCGACGACGCGGTGTTCCCGGACATCGAGATCACCGACTCGACCACCGCGGTCGCCGGAGAAACGCCGATCGATACCGACCAGGACGGCATCCGAGACACCACGGAAACGTACTGCACCATCACCGGCACCATAACCGGCGGGCAGCAGGCGGTGCAGAAGACCCTGGTGCTCGTCGGCAGCAAGAAGTTCCAGGCCGTGGTCACCGACGGGGCGTTCGAGGTCGAGGTCCCGCTGAAGCAGGGGGTGAACGACGTGGTGGTGCTGGCTACGGACGCCAACACCTTCACCAACTGGGCCGGGTTCTACCGCACGGAGATAAAGAGCACCGCGGCCATGGGGGCGCTTACCGTCACCCTGAGCTGGGGCGAGGACAACAGCGATGTGGACCTGCATGTGCTCGAGCCGTACGGGAGGCACATCTACTACTCCAATACCGGGCGCTATTCCGCAGGACCCTATCTTGACTTCGACAACACCCACGGCTACGGTCCGGAGCACTACTACGCCACCGACGACATGGTGATGCTCGATGCGTCCGGGGCCCAGCAGAGCACCGATATCTATGGCGAGTACCAGATCGCCGTGCACTACTTTGCCGACCACGACGACAATGACGAGGAGATACAGCCCATAACCTGGACCGTGACCATATCCTACCTGGCGCTGTACATCGAGCAGACCGGGGAGGAGATTTGGGAGGAGGTCACCTACAACGGCTATCTGGCAGGTACCGGTGGCTACGGCAGTGCCAGCAGCTTCGGTTCCGGAAGCGGATGGTCGGAGATAATGGTGTTCGAATGCTTCGAGCCCGACCTGGACGACTACAACATCCCGGACCCGGAGGACGTGACCTTCCAGTAAACCCTTTCCAAACCCTTCCTTTTTTTCCAAGAATTTTTAATCCGCCTGGGGGATTCCCTGCCGTGAAACGGCTTGCGGTATGCTTGATGCTGTTGCTCCTCGTCCTGACCCTGGTCCCGCCGGCGTATTCCGAAGAGGTCTCAGGGGCGCCCCTGAACCTGCAGGCGGAAAGGGACGGGACGCGCATCTACATCTCCTGGGAGCCGCCGGAGGGCAACGTCACGGTCCTCAAGTACAACGTTTACCGGGGGACCTCGCCCGGGAACCTGTCCTTCTATGATTCTTTGGACGGCAACTACACCGCCGGGTACGACCTGGAGGTCGTGCGGGACCGGACGTACTGTTATGCGGTGAGCGCCAACACCAGCGCCGGGGAGGGGGCGATGAGCCAGGTGGTGGTCGTTGGAGCTCCCTCGAACGAGCGGCCGGTGACAACCATGATCGTCATCCTGGCCGTGGTGTGCGCCACCCTCATCTTCGCCTACTGGAAGGGAAGAGGTGCGGAACGATCCCCCTGAGCTCCGCCGCCAGAGGTCCTTCGCCCTTGACGGCGGCACCGGACGAGGAGGCGTCGCGCACCGCCTCGTCATCGTGCAATATGAAATGCTCCAACCCGGAACCCATAGCCAGCTGCTCCGCTTTCGCCTCCCTGCCGGAACGCACGCCGTTTATCAAGAGCACCTTCCTTCTCACATTGAGGTCCAGCTCGTCGGCCAGCTCCGACAGGCGCTTGGCGGTGTCCACGCCGACCACGGTGGGGTCGGACACCAGTATGAGGAGGTCCATCTCCCTGGCCGTCCGGCGGGACAGGTGCTCCATCCCCGCCTCGTTGTCAATGATGACGTAAGGATAGGAGTCCATCAGCTGGTCCACGAAAACCCGGAGCATGTTGTTCACATAGCAGTAGCAGCCCGGCCCCTCCGGACGTCCCATGGTCAGCAGGTCGAAGCCGTCCCCTTCGGACAGAATCTCTCGCAGCTTAAGCCTCAGGTACTCCTGCTTGCTCATATCCCGCGGCGGCTGGCCGCCCTTGCTCAGGAGACCTTCGCGCACCTGGCCCACGGTGCCGGGGACCTCGGTTCCGAGCTTCTGCCCAAGGTTGCTGTTGGGATCGGCGTCCACAGCGAGGACCACGTTCCCTTCCGACAGCGCCCGGACCAGTAGGGCGGACAGGGTGCTCTTGCCCACTCCCCCTTTGCCGGCCACGGCCGCCAGGAAGCTCATGACATTCCACCCAGGCGGTAGCGCTGCCTGATCGCATCCACCGTCCCGGTCAGCAGTTCAAGGACCCTTTCCGCATTCGGCTCGTCCAGTCCCCCGAGGCCGCACTGCGGGGTGATGAGCGACCGCTCCAGTATGAGGTCCAGGTCCATGCCCTTGCGGTATAGCATGTCCATGTACTTCTCGAACCTCTGCAGCAGGCTCCCGACGGTCTCCTTGCCTATCTGGTCCTCCATGTTCGGGATCAGACCCCAGGCGATGGACCCGCCCCGGTCCAGGAAGGCCGAGACCTCCTTAGGGAACAGAGATACGGTATGCGCATAGTTGTAGGCGTCGAAGCTGAGCAGGTCTATGGATGTTGACAGTAGCAGAGGCCAGTCGGTGTTGCCGCAGCAGTGCATGGCCTTGATGGCGTCCACCCCGTCCAGCACCTCATCTGTCCACTCGATGACCTGGCGCTGTGAGATGGATGCGAAAGGCGTGCCGATCAGGGTCAGCGACGGCTCGTCCAGGAAGATTATGGGATGATCGGATATCTCCCCCAGCTTCCTTGCCTGCCACTTTGCCTGCATGTTGAGATTGCGCCGAATGATCTCCCCGTACGCCTCGTCGTATATGGCGGCCTTACCGTTCAGGTCAAGGACCTGAAGCCCGGAGCTCACTGGACCCGTGACCTGCCCTTTGACCGCCGGCAGCCTCTTGCCTTTATACCTGTCCAGCAGAGCGTAGAGTCCCTGGAAATGGTCCCGGTGATGAGCGAAATGGTCCACGTCGTCCGTCACCACCGCGGTGTAGAACGCCTCCGGGTCGTAATCGTTCAGATCCACCGTTATCCTTTTCTTATGCGGGTCGACCTTCGCTCCAGGCAGTGTGAAGGAGAACTGGGCGTACATGTTCTCCCCGAAGCCTAACGCTGGCAACTGCGGCCAATAGGGAACCTCATCCATGCTCGCCGTGACTAAGTCCAGTGCCTTCCGGGGGTCCTTGTGCGGCAGGGAGCCTATCCCGGTGGCGGCGCAGTTCCAGGCCATGTCCTGGAGTTGTCCTTCACGTTATAAAATCATTTGGTGGCCCTGATAGTGATGTAGTACTGGTCCAGGAACACGGTCCCGTCCACGACCTCCACCGCCATGCGCTTCTTGAGCGAGGGGGGCAGGGCCTCCACCAGATGATCGATCTCCCTGGCGTCGGCCTCCTCGGCGTTCCAGGTCATGGTAGAAAGGGGGAGATGGCGCCGATACTCCTGGCAGATGATGCCGGACAGCCCGGCCTCCTTCAGAATGCCTTCCCATTCCCTGCGCCCATATTCCCTGACGTGCGATCGGTCGTGCAGAAGGTCGAGATGGTTCATGGTCCGGTCCACATCCGGGTCCTCGGGCACGCTGCGGTCGTCTATGACCAGCACGCCATCGTCCTTGAGGACCCTGGTCATCTCGGATATCGCCCCTCTGAGGTCGGGGAAGTGATGCGCGGCCCGCCGGCAGGTGACCGCACGGAAGGAGCGGGAGGGGAACGGCAGCGACCTGACGTCGCCCCGCAGCCATGATGCGTTGGCGATGCAACGCCTGGCCGCCTCCTCTCCGGCCAGTTCCAGCATCTGGCGGGTGAGGTCCAATCCCACCACCCGCCGGGCGTCGGGGGCCAGATGCAGGGCCACGTGCCCGGTTCCGGTGGCCACGTCCAGGACCGTCCCTCCGGCAAGGTCGCCGCACAGCCTGCGCACTTCGTCGAGTACCCTTTTGTCGGCATGGGAGGCGCTGTCCACGTAACCCCTGGCCCTCTTCCCGAAGATCTCCTGGACCGCTTCCCGGTTCATGTTCCATAAGAGCGCGGCTGGGTATATCAACGCTGCTGGCAAACCATTATACCTCTATCGGTGGAATATGAACGTCATGCGGCTGATCACCATGAACCGGACCAGGCCCAACGCCTCCTTGGAGTTCTATGGATGCCCGATGCAGTGCAAGTACTGCTCGCATACGTCGGCCCTTTTCAAGGACTATGACCTGGACAAGGTCGTCCAGGTCATGGCGGACAACGGCATCCGCAGCGTCTTCATCGGGGGGGCGGAACCGGCCGTGCATGCCAAGGAGACCCTTGAGCTGATCCGGATCCTGCACGCCAAGGGAAAGGAGGTCATCCTGAAGACCACCGGGCACGACCCTGACTTCTTGGCCGCGGCCAAGGGCAAGGTCGCCCGCTTCGTCCTGGAGGTCAAGGCCCCCCTGGACGACCCGGACCTGCTGACCGTCCTGACCTCATACGACGTCGAACGGGCCAGGGACCACCTGGAAAGGGTGAGGCGGTCCATGGAGGCCATCAAGGGGCAGAGGGTGCGGGCCACGCTGCGCATCATCCCCGACCGGTACGATGAGGCCCTGGTGGAACGTATCGCCAAGGACCTGGCGGGCTATGTTGACGAGCTGCAGGTCACCCAGTTCATGTCCAGCCAGAACGATGTCGGTTTCGCCGGGCTCCTGAGCCCCGTCCCTGACCAGGAGACCGTGATGAGATACGGCAGGGCGGCCCGGAAGCATCTTCCCCGGGTGAAGGTGAAGGGCAGCGGGTTCGAGGTCATCCTCTGATGCGCTGGACCGAGGGGAACTTGCCCAGGTCGGTGTGCGGAAGGAAGGAGGCCGAGGAGAAGCGGTCGAAGAATCTCTGGTCCGTCGACAGCTCCACGTAGGTCATGGCCTGGTGCACGGCGAGCGCCTCCTCCCTCTTCGCCCGGGACAGAAGGCACAGCTTCGCCCCGTCCAGCGAGGCGTTGCCCAGGAAGGTGAACCGCTCCCTGGGCAGATCGGGCAGCAGGCCGATGGCCACCGCGTTGTCCAGGTCGATATGGTGGCCGAAGCCCCCGGCTATGTAAACCCTCTCCAGATCGGGGAAGTCGATGCCCGCGGTGTCGAGCAGGACCTCGGCCGCGGCGAAAAGTGACGCCTTGGTCCGGATCACGTTCGCGATATCCTCCTCGGTAACCGTGATGTCCCGGCGCCTCTCCACCTTGTCCATGGGACAGCAGGTCATCCCGGTGGCCTTCATGTCGTAACCGTCCTTCTCCGCGTCCTTGGAGTATACCAGTACGAACTCCTTCCCGAACTCGCCCTCCCTGACGCGGTCCGAGGGCTGCAGGTGACCTTTCTTGTCCAGAACGCCGGTGATGAACATCTGCGCCAGCAGGTCAATGAGGCCGGAGCCGCAGATGCCCTTCGGCCTTGTCCTGCCGATGGTGCTGTACTGCACCCCTCCCTGCAGGGACACCTTCTCGATGGCGCCGTCTCCGGCGCGCATCCCGTGGCAGACCTCGCCCCCCTCGAAGGCAGGACCCGCCGATGCCGAGCAGGCGAGAAGCCAATCCCTGTTCCCCAGCACCACCTCGCCATTCGTCCCCACGTCTATCAGGAGGCTGACGCCCTCGCCCTTGGCCATGCCGCTGGCCACCACGTCCGCGATCACATCCCCTCCGACGTAGCTTGCCCTCCCCGGAACCAAATGGACCGATGCCCTGGGATTCACGCTCAGTCCGAGCCCGGCCGCGTTCGTGCGGGGGGACAGGTTGGTCACCGGGGTGTACGGTTCGTACCGTATGCACCTGGCGTCCAGGCCGAGTAACATGTGCATCATCGTGGTGTTCCCGGCCACGCTGAGGGCCATGACCTCCTCCGGGCAGACCTTCTTCCCCTTGCCGACGCAGACATCGTCGTTGTTGCACACCCTGGACAGCAGATGGTTGATGGTATCTACGAGCATGTGCTGCAGGCGGTCCTGGCCGTGGTCCTCGCCATACATGATCCTTGCCAGCACATCCTCGCCGTACATCAGCTGGCGGTTGTAGTCGGAGACCTGCGCCACCATCTCCCCGGTGCTCAGGTCGACCAGCTGCAGCGCCACGGTCGTCGTTCCCACGTCCACCGCCACCCCGAAGTTGCGGGAGACGCAGTTCCACGGCCTCACGTCCACCAGGACGTCTCCGTCCAGGAAGGCGGTCACCGTCCATTCCCCTTCGCGGATGACCCTGGGCAGCTCCCTGAGAAGGGACAGCGGGACCTCCAGAGAACCAGGCTCGTATCCCAGCTCCTTCAACAGTCGCTCCAGGTCGGCATCGTTGTCCTGCAGGGTCGGCGGCCGGAGCTTGGCGTGGACCGCCCTCACCAGCGGGACGATTTCCTGCAGGCCGGTGCTCACCTTTCCGCCGACGATCTGCATGGGCCTGAGCTGGCTCTCCTCCGGTACGAAGACGACGCAGTCCCCGTTCACCTTGGACATGCATGCCAAGCGGTAGCCGCTGGCCCACTCCTCCTCGGTCACCTTCGGCGTTGGTTTGGAATCCGCGTCCCCATCCACCACCACCCGGCACCGCCCGCACACGCCCTTTCCGGCGCAGGCGCTGTTGACCTCCACTCCTGCAAGTATCGCCGCCTCCAGCAGGCTGGTGCCTGCCGGAACGTCTATGCTGCGGCCTTTGGGATGGAAGGTGACCTGGGGGCTCATCCCAAGCGAATCCGTTCCCGCGTTATTAAAGGCTCCCGGCCCTTCCCGGGCAATAATGATTTTAGCGGATGAAGGCGGTGATGTGAGGCATGGAGCACAGGCACCATCATCACGGCGGTTCGGTCAGGATGCTCGCCTATGCTCTGGCGATAACCGCGACCTTCGCCCTGGTGGAGCTGATCGGGGGGATACTGAGCGGAAGCCTGGCATTGCTTGGCGACGCCGGGCACATGTTCACTGACGTGCTGGCTTTGGGCCTCAGCCTGGGAGCCTCGCTGGTCGCCGGCCGTAGAGCCACCGAACGGCATACCTTCGGCTTCCTGAGGGCGGAGATACTGGTGGCGCTGGTGAACGGCATCGCCCTGATGGGCATATCGATCCTGGTCATACACGAGGCCCTGGGGCGGCTGTCGAACCCGACCACGGTGGATGCCGACCTGATGCTCCTAGTGGCCGTCGCGGGCATGGGCGCTAACCTGCTGGGGATCGCCTTGCTGCACCGGGGGTCCAGGGAGAATCTGAACGTACGGGGCGCGTTCCTGCATATGATGGGCGACCTTCTCTCGTCGTTCGGCGTCATAGCCGCCGCGCTGCTCATCCACTTCTTCGGCTGGCAGGAGGCCGACGCCGTTATCGGGCTGGGGATCGCGGCGGTCATCATGGTCGGGGCGTACCGCCTCATCTCGCAATCGGTCTCCATATTGCTGGAGGCGGTGCCCAAGCACATAGAACTGAAGGAGGTGGAGGAGGCCATGACCTCCGTGGAGGGCGTCATCAAGGTGCACGACCTGCATGTGTGGACCCTGTCCTCGGGCGTCTATTCGCTGAGCGGCCATGTGGTGGTGGATGACCGGAACATCAGCGCCTGCTCCCCTGTGCTCCGGCAGCTCGAACAGGTGCTGGAGAAGCGCTTCCACATCGGGCACACCACCCTGCAGATGGAGACGGACACCTGTCCGGCCAACGGCTGCACCATAAGCTGCGGTGATGCGGACCATCACGATTGACGCGGCCTAGTGGCGGAAGAGCCTCACTCCGGTGAACACCATGGCCATTCCGTGCTCGTTCGCCGCGTCTATCGATTCCTGATCGCGTATCGAACCGCCAGGCTGTATGATCGCCGTCACGCCCGCTTTCGCCGCGGTGTCTATGCCGTCCCGGAAGGGGAAGAAGGCATCGGAGGCCATCACGCTGCCCTTCGCCTTCTCCCCGGCCTTGTGCGCGGCGATCATCGACGAATCGACGCGGGACATCTGCCCCGCGCCTATGCCCACGACGGTCTCGCCCTTGGCCAGGATGATGCAGTTGGACCATACGTGCTTGCACACCTTGTTGGCGAACAGCATGCCGTGCACCTCCTCCTCGGTCGGTGCGCGCTTGGTCACCACCTTGAGATCTGCAGCGGTGATCGGGACATGCTTGTTTGTCTGAACGAGAAGGCCGCCCTTTATACGCTTCATGCGCCACTCCGGAGCGGTGTCCAGGGTTATCGGCGCGTTCGTTCTCAGCAGCCGGATGTTCTTCTTTTTCTTCAGCAGCTCCAGCGCCTCCGCCTCATAGTCGGGTGCGATGACGCAGTCCACGAAGTGCTGCGAGATGTCCGTGGCCGTCGCCATGTCCACGTTACGGTTGAGGCCGATGACGCAGCCGAAGGCGGCCATCGGGTCCACGCCGTAGGACCTGGCGAACGCCTCGGATATTGTGTCGGCGGAGGCCACGCCGCAGGGATTGGTGTGCTTGATCACGATCGCGGTGGGCCTCTCGAACTCCCGGACCAGCTCAAGCGCGGATTCCAGGTCCAGGATGTTGTTGTATGATAGCTCCTTCCCGTGCAGCTGCTCGGACCGCGATACGCAGACGCCCTTAGCGAACGGATCGACGTAGAACGCGGCGGTCTGCTGCGGGTTTTCCCCGTATCGAAGGTCCTGGCGCTTCTCCAGCCCCATGCTGTAGGTGTCCGGGAACCCTCCGTCCCCGAACTCCCCGCCCAGGTGGGAGGCTATCAATGAGTCGTAATATGCCGTGGAGCGGAACGCCTCCAGCATCAGCTTCCGCAGCGTGGGCTTGGAAAGCTCTCCGCCGTTGGCCTTCAGCTCCCCCAAGAGCGCCGGGTAGCTCCTGGGTTCGGTGACCACCGCGACGGAGTCAGAGTTCTTGGCCGCCGCCCTGATCATGGACGGCCCTCCGATGTCTATGTTCTCGATGACCTCGTCCAGGTCGTCACCTTTCGTCAGAACGGTCTCCCGGAACGGGTAGAGGTTCACGACCACCATGTCGATGCGCTTCAGCCCTGCCTCCTCCAGCTGCCTCATATGCTCCGGAGAGCCCCTCCTGGCCAGAAGCCCGGCGAATATGGCAGGGTGCAGCGTCTTCACGCGGCCGTCCATCATCTCCGGGGAGCCGGTGTAGTCCGAGATCCCTACCACCTTCAGTCCGTGGGAAGCCAGAAGCTTGGCCGTGCCGCCGGTGGATATGAGCTCCACGCCCATCTGGCTGAGCCCTTTGCAGAAGTCTACGATACCATCCTTGTCCGAGACGCTGATGACCGCCCGTTCGATCTTGACCATGTGGATTCCTTCAATGGGATGGGCACACCACGAAGGATGGTATGCCAGGGGTATATTGCCCGTTCCCTATTAAAGATAGCGATAGCCGATGGGAATCATACGACATCTGGCCATACATCCCTGCCCATCGGACGAAAACACCCATCGAAGAGACGGATGAGCGGGGCGGGAATGCTTAAAACGGTCCTTGGCAATAGCCGTTCGAACCGAAGATGTTGGTCATCAGCGAAAGGATAAACGGGCTGTTCGCCGCGGTAGGACGGGCCATAGACGCCAGGGACGAGAAGTTCATCCAGCAGCACGCCGTCCAGCAGATGGAGTGCGGAGCGCAGGCGCTTGATCTGAACGTCGGTCCGGGGAGGGATGACGGTCCGGCGGCCATGGATTGGCTGGTGCGTACCGTCCAGGAGGTCTCCGATCTTCCGCTGTGCATCGATACCCCTGGCATCAAGACCATGACCGCCGGCGTGAACGCATGCCGCAACAAGCTGATCATCAACTCCACAACGGCCGAGATGAAGAAGATGCAGGCGCTGTTCCCGTTGGCCAGGGAGCACGATGCGGATGTCATATGCTTAACCATGGACGAGCGCGGGATCCCTAACGACGCCGAGTCGCGAGCGGAGATGGCCATGCTGATGATGACCACGGCGATGGAGCATGAGATCATGCCGGACCGTTTGCTCCTGGACCCGCTGGTCATGCCCATAAAGGCCGCTCAGGATCAAGCGATGAAGATCATCAAGGCCATGCAGCTGTTCCAGACCTTGAACGACCCTGCGCCGCGGACGGTGGTCGGCCTTTCCAACGTCTCCAACGGGGCGAAGGAGAGGAGCATGCTGAACCGGACGTTCCTGGCCATGCTGATGGGAGCCGGATTGGGCGCAGCCATCGTGGACGTGCAGGACGCTGAGCTCATGGCCACCATCAAGGCCGGCGAGCTGCTGAAGGCGGAGAAGCTCTACTGCGACGATTTCCTGAGGGCCTGATTGGCGAACTAGGGCTGACGGTCAGGGATCACACGGTCCATCGTATTGCCCAGAAAGTCGGGGAATACTATGCACAGGTACAGGATCGTGACCGGCAGCAATATCACCAGCATCATGATGCTCAGAATTATCATCAGTTCCAGGGGAGCGCCGACGCCGTGGAAGGACCACAGCAGGATGCCGTACAGCAGATAGAATCCGACAAGGGCCGTAAGCCCCAACCGGACGTACCAATCCCTCTCGGTTATCGTTATGATCTCCCCGCCCAAGAATCTCACCCGATGAACGGTGAGGAAATTGGCGGGATCGTCATAATCGACGGTGTAATCGGTCAGAACTATTGAGAATGTCTTAACGCGATGCGTCTCCAGCTCTTCGACAGGCGGCGCCCATCCTCCTTCCCTGGTCGACCGGACCGATGCGAACCGGTCATCCACCTTGGCCCCGCACCCCGGGCATCTGAGCTGCCCGTAGGGGAGGTTGGCATCGCAATGCGGGCAGACCAGATTGAGGACCGCCTCCTCCATCGCCCTGGGAACGATCCGCTTGGGTGCTTTGGCTTGGGAGACCATAGGAGGTTGCTTGACCATCTTGTCCAAGATCGCCATGGCCTCTTCCTTCCTGTCCTGAAGGTACAAGATGAGAGCCATGTCCTCCTGGAGCTCGCGATCATGGTGCTCTGAGCCTTCCGCAAGGCCCAGGTCGACCCAGCTCATGGCCTGGGCGTATTCCTCCATCTTTATGCACGCCGTAGCGAGGCGATGACACAGCTCGGCGCGTTCCTTGTGCCCTTCGGCAAGCTTGTATCGGATTTTGATATCGGCCACGGTCCTTTCCCAGTGTTTCAGTTCGTCGGCGGTCGGGCGCGACGCGCGTTCCGATTCCCATCGTTGGACCGTGGACTCCTGCCATTCCTCCATTCACTTCCCCGGATAGTATTCCGGGGGGCGGATAATAAAACTATCCAGGGATCTACCAGGTTCCGTAGGTCCCGAAGTCCTTGGCCGCCCTGTTGAGAGCGCGTATGTTCTCCGGCGGGGTGAACGGGGGGACCTCGCAGGCCGTACCCAGTATGTATCCGGAGGAGCAGCTGCGTCCCTTGATCAGCTGGGCCTTGGCCTGTTCGTAGACCTGTTCGGGAGTTCCATGCAGCATCAGCTTGGTGTCCACGGTGCCCATGCAGGTGGCGAAACCGCCGAACTCCTGGATTAGCAGGTCGGACGGGAAGACCTCTCTTCCCTGATATCCAACGTGCACGATGGTCATGGGAGACCAGACGATCTCCTCTTTGAGCACCTTGTAGTCCGTCTCGTGGTTGCCGCAGAAGTGATAGAACACCTGCGGCCCGGCTCCGTTCATGAATGCACTCTTCACAAACTCGTTGAGGTACTTCCCGGAGAACTCCTTTACCATCTGGTCAGAGAAGATGTCATTGTTCCCCAGTACCGAACCGGTGGTGATGGCCGCGTCACCGTATCGTTCGGCTATCAGCCCCGCCCCGGTCGCCGCTGTCTCCATGTACGTGCGGACGAGGATATGGGCCAGTTCCGGCTCCAGCAGGGTCCACATTATGAAGTTGTCCACGCCGACCAGCTGCGCCCCGCTGCCGGTGATGTCCGTCGCTATCGCTATGGGCGAGAACATTCCCGGCAGGTGCTTCTTGACGTAATCGTTGGAACGGAACAGCTGGTCCAGGGTGGCTCCTTTCAGAAGCTCCTCCTTGCTTGGCACGCGCAGCTCCTCCACCTGCGACGGGTCGAAGATCAGTGGCGCCTTGGGAACCGGGGGCATCCAGTCCATGTACTGCGCCTCCATCCCGATCTCGGTCAGCCAGGGCAGGGAATAGTACCAATGGGTGATCGGCAGAAGATCGTAGGACTCCATGGCCGCGGCCACGCAGTGCGCGCCCAGCTCGGGGTTCTCGTAGAACTCGCGGATGGTGTGGCCGTTGCTGATGGCGGCGTGCGAGAGCATCATCGGATCAACCGGGATATGATCGTAGTTGGTCCCCATGAAGGGGGAGGCGAACCGCTTCTTCGCTTCCTTCAACCACTTATCGTCAATTGGCTTGAACGCGGCGGCCACGTCGCTCATGCCCAAGGGAGGGCAGGAAGAAGTATTTGCTACCTGCGCCTGTGAGGGAAACCCTGATATGCCTCCCAGAAGGATATTGTCAGCATGAAGGCGGAGCTGGGTCGCATCGACGTGCCGGCGTTGAGGTGGGAGCAGCCCAAGTGGACGCAGCGCCTGCACAGATTGGTATCGGGGGAGTCGACATATGCCATACTGGAATGGCCCCAGGCGTTCCGCTCCACGGCGGTCTCCAGCTCACGCGAAGGCCGTCACTCCTTCAAGCGCGGAGGATTCCTTCACCCGTTCGTGACCGTGCGCCGAGAGGAGTTCGAGATGGAGCTCGCCAGACTGTCGTTGGACTGGAAGGGGAGCGGCGAACTGGTTTTCAACAACACCCAGCGCTTCACCTTCACCAGGGACGGGCTGGCGCGTTTTGATTACCAGGTGACGGACCATGGCGGAACGCCGCTGTTCTCCATAAAAAAGGAGATGTCCCCGATCAAGCACAGCGGGGAGGTCCGCATCACCCCGGCCGGGCTTGGCCATCGGGAGATCGCCCTGCTGGTGACCTTGGCCTGGTACCTGGCGGTGATGGTGACCGAGGACGCGACCACCGCGGCAGCGGCGGCCAGCGCCTGATCTATCCCTCATGATAGGGGCCGAGGTCCCTGGATATGAACATGATCAGGCGGGTCAGCATCGCGGCCGCGCCCCGCCTGATAGGATCGACCTTCACATCATAGAAGTACAGTTCCCGTTCGGCGAAGAACGCCGCGTCGGCCGGAAGGACCTCCGGGAGGTCCCGGGACACGGCCTTCAAAAAACGGAAACGCATAAGATCGCCGACCTTGGGGGATGGAAGCGAGCCGTCCGCAAGGGCGGCATGGAACGTCCCCACCTCCCTCCTCAGGCGCTTGACCTTCTTGGCCTCTGCCTTCGGGGACTGCCTCCATCCCATGCTGGCGTAAGCCAGCTCGCTGACTATCTGCGCGCCGCCCAGGGCAGGGCGCATCGCCCTTATGGTCGTTCTCAGGTCCATGCCCCCGACGGCCACCAGCATGACCTTCTGACGGAAGAAGCGGAGGCGATGGTTGGTGTAGCAGAAGCGGTCGATGAAGTTCTTCATCAGCCAGCTGACGTTCTGCACGTGCAGCGGGGATGCCAGCACGATCCCGTCCGCCTTCAGCATCCTGGCCTCCAGATCTTCCCGGGCGTCCTTCAGGGGGCAGTGCCGCTCCCCCTTGGCAATGCAGGTGAAGCATCCCCGACAGAGCTTCAGGTCCAGAGAGGCCAGGTCGATGCGCTCCACCTTCACGTCGCCATACGATTCGAGCTCCGCCTGTATCCTGTCAAGCACCCCGGCGGTGTTCCCCGCCGTGCGGGGGGAGCCGTTGAACATCAGCACCAGGCGCTGCCCCTCCTCCGACATGCAATGGACATCCGAAGGAATCGATAAAGCCCTTTTCATTCCACCGTCGCCGTTCCCTGCCTGCCGGTGAACGATCAGCGGATGACGGGCGTTCCTGCAGTGATATGGGTGACCTAGGGTCGGAGACCGGCCTCTTCCACCAGCCGGGGGATGATGTCCTCCCAGGCGATGGCCGTGATGTGCACCCCGTGCACCCCTTCGATGGAGGACAGTTCATTGATGGTCTCCACGCATAGCCTGATGCCTTCCTCCTTGGGGTCGGAGGCATTGCGCAGCCTGTCCACGGTGGCATCGGGAACGCTCATCCCGGCCACCTTGTTCTTCATGAACAGGGCTGCTTTATGCGAACGCAGCGGGATCACCCCGGCCATGATGTGCACCTTCTCATGAAGGCCTCTCTCCACGGCCAGGCCCATGAACCTCTTGAAGCGATCCAGGTCCAGGACGCACTGGGTCTGCACGAACTGCGCCCCGGCGTCCGCCTTCTTCGCCAGCCGGGCCACGCGGAACTCGAATGGATCGGCGAAGGGATTGGCCGCCGCACCGAGATACAGCTGCGGCGGTTCCGGCAGCGCCTCCCCGGACCAGTTCTTCCCCTCCCTGAGCTGGCGCAGCACCATAAGCTCCTGGATCGAATCGAGGTCGTACACGTTCTTGGCCTGAGGATGATTCCCGAACGTCTGGTGGTCGCCGCTGATGCACAGCACGTTCCGGACGCCCAGTGCGCTGGCGCCGATGACGTCGCTCTGCATGGCGATGCGGTTGCGGTCCCGGCAGGTCATCTGCATGACCGGCTCCAGCCCTTCCTGGAGGCAGATCACGGAAGAGGCGATGCTGGACATTCGGACGTTGGCCGCCTGGTTGTCCGTGAGGTTGAAGGCGTGTGCGCTGCCTTTGAGCATGCGGGCCATTTCCCGAAGCCGTTCGGTCTCGCATGAGCGCGGAGGTCCGATCTCGGCGGTCACCGCGAACTTGCCGGAATCCAGCGTTTCCTGCAACCGGGAGACGCTCATCGCTCTCCCCTCCATTCCCTCTGGGCCGGGCCGGGCACGGCCTCCGGGTTCACGACGCGCCGGGGACCGCCGTTCCGGCTGGGCCTCCAGTCCTTGGGCGGGATGTTCACGCTGAGAAGGTCCAGCCTGCCCTGCCTTTCCAGCGCTCTGACGATCTGGTCCCAGGCGCAGGGGGTTTCCCTTGACACCTCGCAGAGACCGTTCTGGCTCCCTCCACATGGACCGTTAAGCAAACTCTTGGCGCAGCGGGCGATCGGGCATATCCCGGCCGTGAGGTGAAGGATGCAGTCGCCGCAGCCGGCGCATTTTTCGACGAACAGGCCCATGCCCTCCGGCGCCCCCATGTTGGAGGTGTTCACCCCTGGCACCACCCTGGATTCCGGACAGAGGTCCTGGACCACCTGGGCGCCCACTCCGCAGGCCATGCTGACCACGGTGCCCCTGAAATCAGCCAGTGGCGCGAGGAACTCCTTCTCGCAGGCCCTCTCCACCGTCAGCGTATCGACCGTCCATCCCTTGCCCTTGAGCTCGGAGTGCAGCGCCAGCGCCTCGCATACGGCCTTGGATTCCTTTTCCCCTCCGGCGAGGCATATGGCCGTGCAGGACCTGCATCCCAGGACCAGTATCCCGTTCGAACCGTCCAGCATGCCCAGGACCTCGGGCAGCGGCTTCCTCTCGGCGATTATCATGCTTGACCTCCCTGCTCTCGGATCGACGCGCGCATATTCTCCACCGCCTTCCGGAAACGGGATGACTGGTGCTCGGCCAGGTGGACCATGGCCACCCTTCCCCGGGATAGCCCGGCCTCCTGCACTGTCAATTCCAACATCAGCGAGCGGCGGGCGGCCACCTCGCTGCCGTAGTGGTGGGCGCAGTTTTCCAACAGGCAACCGACGATCAGGACGCCTTCCGCCCCCTGGCGGAAGCTGCGCAGCACCTCCCATTGTTCGACCGCACCGGCGCAGGGGACCTCCCTGAGTATGACATCGTCCAACCCCCCATCCTCCAGCGCCAAGAGCGCGGCGGGCATACCGGAACGGGAACAGCAGTAGCAGACCATCATTTCATCCCACCTCCCAGCTTGATCTGTCCAGCCTCGGCCCTGAGGTCTCCGGGCGGCATCCCTATGGCCATGCTGGGACACAGAGCCAGGCAGATCCCGCAGCCCTGGCATCTCTCGGCAGATATGGACATCTCCCCGTCGCTGAGGAAGGGAGCTCCGTACGGGCATGCCCGCAGGCAGGTGAGGCACTTCGAGCACCTCTCCCCGTCTATGGCGGCCAGAGGAACCCTCGATAGCGGGGAATCGATGATCCTGACCATGGAAGATGCGACCGACATGGCCATTGCCGCCGGGTCGCTCTCGTGATGAGCGGAGAAGGCGGACCCGCAGAGGTGCAGCCCGGGAATACCGCTGTCACCCGGCACCGGGCCGACGGGCTTGCGGGACGGGGGCATTCCGAAGACCCTCATCACCTCATCGGCCTTCTCCGGCCTGGATGAGCTTACGATGACCACGTCGCCCACCGTGATCGTCACCGGGCGTCCCAGATGCTCATCGTTCACAGTGACCGAGCCGGCTGAGACCTCCATCTCGGCCGCCCTGAGGAACACCACGCCCCGAAGCTGGAGATAGCGATAGATCGCCTCGCCATCACCGGAGAAGGGCGTTTCCTGAGCCACGGCGTAGACCTTTCCCCGACTGGAAAGAGCGCTCTCGATCTCCGAGACGAACACCCGAAGGCATTCCTCGCCCCCGGCCAGGGCCACGACGGCGTCCCCGTTCCCGAAGCATGTTCGTTCGACATCCACCCTCAGGTCGAACGAGATGAGCGCCATGCCGAACCGGTGCATCACCTCCCCTGCCTCCAGGCAGAAATTGCCCCTGCCTCCGGTCAGGCATGCCTCGTTCCAGCTTACATCGTCAGGAGCCAGGCGCGATACCTTGAGGCCTTCGGAGATCGCCTGTCCGTACGCGGCGTCCGCGGAACCGCCCTCTCCTATCAGCAGCAGCCCGTCGCTCTTGGCGCCCGGCGAATAGAGCGGCGACCGATCGTCCAGTACCCTGGCCAGAGCAAGCTCCGCCGCATGCGGCGTCCTCATCTGGAACGGCACCACCGCCACCCTGGCCGGCGGAATTCCTGCTGTGGCGGCCAGGTCCTGGTAGCGTTTCAGTTCCGACGAGTCGCATCCCAGCACCAGCAGGGCCTGGGTGGTCCTCCCCAGCAGATGCAGCTGGACCTGGTCCCTTCCCTCCGTGGAACAGCAGCTAGGGAGCATCTCGGAATGACCGACCCGAGGGTGCTTCAGGAGGCTGCGGTAAGCCACCAGGTTCGCCCCGTGCGCCCGGCAGATGAACACCGCCGCCTTCATCGGCTCACTCATGTCCCTCCTCCAGATGCTTCATCGCCTTGGTGGCCGCCAGTGTTCCATCGCTTATGCAATGGCCGATGTCCCTGCCACCCCGGCAGCTGCCGGCCAGGAACAATCCCCGGTCGGAACAGTGATCGCCGTTCAGGTACCCCCAGGGACCTCGGGGCACGGCCAGCTGAGAGAGGGTGTCATCATCCGGATCGGGGACCAATCCGACGGACAGCACCACTGAGTCGTAACCTTGGGCGAAGACATCGCCACCATCCGCGAAGCGTACCAGGGGACGGCCGTTCTCCCCGATGACCTCGGCCGGACGGGTACGGACGACCTGGATGTCGGTGGCCTCCAGTTCACTGAGCAGCGGATCTTCGGGGCCCAGCCCTCGCCAGTCCATGATGAACATGGTTATCGAGAGACGGGGGAACCTCTCCTTCAGTGTCAGCGCCTGGCGCAGGGAGTATTTGCAGCATACCGAAGAGCAGTTCGGGGTTCCCATCCTGTTCGATCGGGAGCCCACGCACAGGATGAACGCGATTTTTTTATCGTTGCCGATGTTCGCATCCCTCCTTCCCTCCAGGAACGACTCCAGTTCCATCGAGGTCAGCACCCCGGGGACCTCGCCCCATCCCAACCGCCGGTCCTCGGCGGCCTTAAACTCCAGTGAACCGGTGGCCACCACGATGGCGTTCCCGTTCACGCTGAGATGCTCCTCCCCGAAGAGGTCTATGGCCCCGGTCGGGCAGACGCTAACGCACCTCTCGCACTCCAGCCCCTGGATGGACCGGCACGAACTGCGGTCCAGCCTTACCCTGCCGGCCGCCTTGGTCATTGCTCCGGTCGGACATGCTTCGATGCATTTGCCGCACCGCGAGCATCTGCCGGTATCGATGGCCTCCTTCGGGCGGACCAGATCGAAGCGGTAGCGGCCATTGTGCCGCTCCACCTGCTCAAGCTCCACGCCGGTATGCACGGTGATGAGTTCGGACGCCAGGACCTGCGAGCGCAGGCGGTGGACCCGGCACACATCGCATTGGCGACAGCGGACTGCCCCCTTGCATGCCAGGTCCTGGACCCTTCCGCCCAGCGCCTGACGCTTCTCCAGCAGGGCAACGCTCACCCCTCTCCCGGCCAGTTCGGCCGCGCAGGCCAGTCCGGCCGGGCCTCCGCCGATCACGATCACTTTTGGAAAGACCTCACCCCCTGCCACGCTGCGAAGAAGGAGCCTGAAGGGGAGGCGGGTCCATGCGGTCCGGAGGAGGCGTCCATTATAGGTTTGCCACAATTAGCCAGATATTAAAATCTTTTGCGGACGACCGCACCGCTTAAGTCCTGGCCGCGGGATATACCCACGTGCGCGCCGTGGCCTTCACCGTTGACGTGGACCGGGATGTCAACCTGGCCTGCCAGGGAGAGATATGCTCCATCTCCAACGGAGGAAAGCGCCCCCGTTTCGTCTCCTCCGCCAAGGGCCTGGAGATGATATCCGGACTGCTGGAGGGAATGGGTGTTAGGGGCACTTTCTTCTGGGAAGGCCGCACGGCCGAGGTCCTCTCTGAGGGAATTGACCTAAAGGACATCATGCGCCATCATGAGGTGGCGCTGCACGGGTACGACCATGAGGACTTCGCCGGGAAGGAGACCGGCATCCCCCTGGACCTGGAAGGCACCAGGGCGATCCTGGACAAGGGGACCGCCGCCCTGGACGGAGCGTTCGGCAAGGGGCGGAGGGGCTTTCGCGCCCCTTATCAGCGGATTACGCAGGTCCTTCTGGACGAACTGCGCGACCGGGATTTCCTCTACGATTCCTCGGACACCGCGGAGATGGAAGGGGGTAAGGTACGCACGTACCGTTTGCCGAACGGATTGCCTGAGGCTCCGGTATGCTGGTCCCGGGACCACCGGAACAAGAAGATAGTCTCCTATCTCTGGCCGTACCACGAAGGGAAGCGGCCCATCTCCGACTATGCGGAACTGGTCGACGGTTTCCATGACGGGCTGTTGGTGATCGCCACCCATTCCTGGCATCCTGTGGAGAGCTATTGCTCCGGCCTGCGGACCGGGGAGGAGGCGGAGAAGGGGCTGGCGGAAATCAGGGCACTGCTGGACCATGCGGAAAGCTCGGGATGCGAGCTGATGAGCATAGCCGATTATCTGAGGAGGACGGATGCCCTGTAATCCGGCATACCGGCAGGCGATGATGCTGGCCTGGGACGCCCTTTCCGGGATCCCGGACAGCGATCTGGCCTGCGCATCGGGAGGATATCTGCGGGGCAGGGAACTGGTGCTTCCGAGCGCGGGAAAGGAGACGCTGGTGGATCTGGGAGACCGCACCGTCACCGCCCCTGACATGCTGGGCGGAGGCTGGGGGTTGGCTACCCTGCACCATCTCAAGGGATGCATGAACTGGAGAAGGGATGATTCCTGGACGTCGTTCGATATGCTTCCGTCCGGGCGGCCGTTCGCGGAAGCCTTCCGGCAACGCGCGGTCGCGCCATTGGCGGGTCGTTACGGCAGTTCCCCGGCCGATCTGGTGCCTGAGGCGGCCGCCCTGGGGGGAACGCCTATGGAGATGGGGGACGCGGCGGCTGTCGTCCGGGCTTTTCCCAAGCTCAGCATCGCCATCGCGGCCTGGGGAGGGGACGATGAGGTCTCCGGAAGGGCGGTATTGCTCTTCGATGCCGGAGGGGCGAGGACATTGCCGGCCGAGGACCTCGCCGAGGTCGGCATAAGCGTTGCCCAGGCCCTTCTCAGTATAGACCGGTGATCCTGCCGTCCTCGTCGATGTCAATCCCCAAAGCAGCCGGCTGCGAGGGAAGCCCAGGTATCAGCATGATTCGCCCGCAGATCGGGACGACGAAGCCGGCTCCGGCCGAAACGAAGATCTCCCTGATGGTGAGCTCCCATCCGGTCGGAGCCCCCTTCATCTCAGGCTTGTCGGTCAGCGACAGCTGGGTCTTGGCCATGCATACCATCAGATTTCCTTGGCCGGACTCCTCGATCACGCGGAGATGCCTCTGCGCCGCGGTCTCGTACTCTATGACCTGGGCGCCATACATCTCCATGGCGATCTTACGGATCTTCTCCTTCAGGGGGAGGTCCGTTTCATAAAGGAATCGGAAGTCGCAGGCGTCCTTCTCCATGGCCTCGGATACCTCGCCGGCCAGCTCCTGGCCGCCGGCACCGCCCTTGGCGAACACCTCGGAGAGGGCGCAGCGCACGCCCATCTGCCGGCAATGCTCCCTGACCATGCGCACCTCCTCTTCCGTATCCGCAGGGAAGTGGTTGATAGCCACTACGATCGGGACGCCGAAGTGCCTTAGGTTGCTGATATGCTTGTCCAGGTTGGAGAATCCCCTCCCCAGCGCGCCCAGGTCCTCGCATCCCACGGCCTTCAGGGGGCATCCCCCGTGCATCTTGAGCGCCTTTATGGAACAGACAAGGACCGCGCAGCTGGGCCGGAAGCCGTCGCTCCGGCAGACTATGTCGAAGAACTTCTCCGCTCCGAGGTCGGCGCCGAAACCCGCCTCGGTGACCACGATGTCCGCCAGCTTCAAGGCGTACTTGGTGGCGATGATGGAGCTGTTGCCGTGGGCGATGTTGGCGAAAGGGAAACCGTGGATGAAGAACGGCTGGCCCTCCAGGGTCTGAACCAGATTGGGGTGGATGGCGTCCTTCAGCAAGGTGGCCATGGCCCCGACGCATCCCAGGTCGCGGGCCTGGACCGGCCGATTGTCGTAGGTGTAGCCGACCAGGATCCTCCCCAGCCGCTCCTTGAGGTCGCTCATTCCAGTCGTCAAGGCCAGGATGGCGCTGATCTCCGAGGCCACCGTGATGATGAACCCGCTCTCGTGAGGTATCCCGCCCTCCTTGCGTCCGCCCAATCCTACGACGATGTTGCGCAGCTCCCGGCAGTTCATGTCTATCGCCTTCTTCAGGAAGATGCGCGTCGGGTCGATGTTCAGCTTGTTCCCCATGGCGATATGGTTCTCCAGTATCGCCGACAGGAGGTTATGGGCGGCGCCGACGGCGTGGATGTCCCCGGTGAAGTGCAGGTCGATGTCCCACATCGGATACACCTGGGCGAGGCCGCCGCCGGTGGCCCCGCCCTTCAGGCCGAAGGTCGGCCCCAGGGACGGTTCGCGTATCGCCCCCATGACCTTCTTCCCCTGTTTACCAAGAGCCTCGACCAGACCTATGGTGGTCACCGTCTTGCCCTCCCCGGCGGGAGTGGGGGTGATGGCCGTGACCAGTACGAGCTTGCCGTTCGGTCGGTCCTCGTAGCGCCTGAGCACCGGGAGAGGGACCTTGGCCATGTACCTTCCGAACGGAACAAGCTCCTCTTCGGATATCCCGATCTGTGCGGCTATCTGGGCGATCGGGAGCACCTTGGCCTCCTGGGAGATCTCGATGTTGCTCTTCATGCGCTACCTTGAGGACCGATATCCAGACCGAGCTTAAAATGGTTTATCGCCCGGCAATTCTTTTATAAGGATAAGGCATCAAGAAGCCCGGTCAGCACATGGTCGCGAGACTTTTGGAAGGAAAGGAGGTGGCGGACCGCATCAGGAAGGACCTGGTGGTCAGGATCGCCGCGTTGAAGGAGAGGGGTATCGTTCCGGGACTGGCGGTCATAATCGTCGGGGACGACCCTGCTTCGGTGTCCTACGTGACCATGAAGGGGAAGGCGTGCCAGGACCTCGGCATGTACTCCCTCACGGTACGCAGGCCGGCCGACCTGAGCGAGGAGGGCCTGCTGCAGATCATAGACGAGCTGAACCGCGACCCCGGCGTTCATGGGATACTGGTTCAATTGCCGGTGCCCAGGCATATCGACGTAGGAAAGGTCATCGCCGCCATCGACCCGAAGAAGGATGTGGACGGCTTCCACCCGACCAACGTTGGTAAGATGCTCATCGGGGATGGGGACGGCTTTCTGCCGGCCACGCCTTATGGGATACGAGTGATGCTTGACGCCTATGGCATCGACGTCGCGGGAAAGCATGTGGTGGTCGTAGGCCGCAGCAACATCGTCGGCAAACCTATGGCGGCAATGCTCATGCAGAAAGGCGCGGACGCCACGGTCACTGTCTGCCATTCCCGGACCAAAGACCTGAAGGCCATGACGCTGCAGGCGGACGTGCTGATAAGCGGCATAGGCAAACCGCACTTCATCACCGCCGACATGGTCAAGGAGGGCGTGGTGATAGCGGACGCTGGATCCAATCGCATTGATGATCCGTCCGCCCCGAAGGGCTACCGCTTCGTCGGTGACGTGGACTTTGACAACGTGAAGGACAAGGCCTCCGCCATCACCCCGGTGCCCAAGGGCGTCGGCCCCATGACCATCGTGATGCTCATGAGCAACACGGTGCTGGCCGCCGAGAGGTCTCTGGAGCGCCAGGACCGTCCTAAAGTTTAAGTCCACCTTCGTACGTTCGAGGGACCGTTATGTTAAGGGAATGCGGCGAGCACGGATACTTCAGAGGGGAGACCTGCCCCATATGCGGAGAACCAGGCAAGTTCCTGATGAGCGAGCAGGAGCTGGACCAGCTCGGCCGCACCCTGGCCGGGGTGCTCAGGCACTTCCCGGAGCGCTTCGGCCTGGACATGGACGAGCAGGGGTTCGTCAGCATCCGCGGCTTCATCAACGCGCTGAGGGACAGCAACCGCCGCTACCACTGGCTCAGACCGCATCATCTGGTGGCGATCATCGAGACCGACCCCAAGGGAAGGTATCAGATCAGCAACGATCTGATGCGCGCGACCTACGGCCACTCCCTGGAGCTCGACCTCAAGCTGCCCACGGAGAACATTCCCGATCACCTCTACTACCCCGCCACCCCGGAGGAGGCGGATATCATCCTGGAGACCGGCCTTAGGCCGTCGGACCGCAAGATGGTGCATCTGTCGAAGACCTACCAGGACGCCCTCAATGCCGGCAAGGTGAGGGTGGAGGCCCCGATCATACTGGAGATCGATGCTGCAGCGGCCATAAAGGCCGGGAACGTGATCTCGCAGGCGGGAAGGACCGTCTTCCTGGCCCAGGAGATCCCTCCGGAGTATCTCACCCGCAAGGAAGAGGAAGAGGCCCTCTGATTTTTTTCCTTCTTTTTAAAACGGTCGAAAGGCTGAACGAACGGCCCGTTCGATAAAAACAATAGAAGATGCGCCGAACCGATGGTTCAGGCGCTGATGGTGCCCACGATCTCCAGGACCTGGAATACAATGGTCAGGGAGAAGACCACGAGCAGCGGCACTATGGCGGAGTCCAAGGTGGCGAGCACCTTCTTGGAGCTCTTGTTGGACGCGGAAAGGAGTTCCCTGGACGACAGCAGGGTGATCAGCAGGATCGCTATTAGCGCCCCGCCTACCCCGACACTTAAGGCGGTGGTGATGGACACGGCGCTGCTCGCCGCGGCCGTTGTAGATGCGCTCACTAGTATCAGAGACATTACGAAATCCAAGACGAGGTATCTGATATAAAAGAGTTGTTCATCTAGTGACAGTATTGATTCCATTCAGATGGTAGAACACCATAATCGGCGAAGCGCGGGACATGCTTAAATCGGCGTTCCTCGTTCGATGTTCCCGTGTTCGAAACGGCCGACGAGATCCTGCGCCGGCGAGGGATGGTCGCCTATGACCGCCACGCCCTGTCCTGGGAGTGGAACGGTTTCCAGCCGGCATTGGTGACCTTCGATCAGAGGACCAAGGAAGTCCAGGACATGACGGACCAGTTCCGTCCAGGCGAGCGTCTCGACCTCACGGTCACCGATGCCAGACGGTGCGTCGGTTCCTTCATCGACGGCAGCTACGAACCGTGCAAGATGCGGAGCGCGGTCTCCGGCCAGTTCGATCAGTGCCCATTGTGCGCATCCAGCTGGATACCGGTGCAGAACTGCGTTTTCGAACCGGAGTGCGACGGCGTGAACATCACGAACGAGAAGTGCATGGGCGGAGGGGGGGATATCTGCGCCAAACCTACCCACGTGTACGCCGCCTTCTACGGAGACCTTGTGAAGGTCGGCATGACGCTTTCCACCCGCTTCATGGAGCGGGCGATAGAGCAGGGGGCGGACGCCGTGGCCCGGCTGGGAACGTATCCCAACCGCAGGACGGCCAGGGATGCTGAGAACATGCTGTCCCGGGCACTGCATGCCACCCAATGGGTGAGGAAGACCACCTTCCTCAAGGCGCAGTTCGCGGCGAGGGACCGCGACACCTACCAGGAGCGGCTCGACCAGCTGCTCGGCGCTTTGAACGGACCGGCCGTCGACCCGGGACCCGTGGAGATGCTGGACCGCTACCCGCTCTCGCCGTATGATCCCTCGAAGGCGGCCTTCGCCGAGGTGGCCGGAAGGCACCGGGGAGAGGTGCTGGGCTGCAAGGGAAAATGGCTCATCTATCGACTACGGGACGAGCGTGTGATGCTGCTGGACATGTCCAGCGTCCCTTCGCGTTACGCGTCCTTCGGTCTGGCAAACCTAAATAAACCGTAATCTTATCCATCCATCTCCGTAAAGCGAACCAAGGGATGTCATCATGGTGCAAGTTCTCAAGCCGGAAGAGGTCACCGAAAAGTACGGAAGACTGTTCTGCCGAGGCATTTTCACGCTGGTGGACGAGAGGAACGGCGTCGCCCAGGTCATAGAGGAATGTTCCGCCAAGGGACCGGTCGAATGGGACGCCTGCAACCGCAAGCGCGCCGGAGGGGCGATCAGGAACATCACCGTGGAAGGGAACACCATCATCATGGACACCATCATCGGCGAGGGCGAGCTGCACTTCGGCCCGGCGTCCAAGGACCTCGGGGGGCAGGGGCTGCGCTCCCTGACCGTGGACGGAGACCGGGTCCGCACATCCTGGGTTGGACTGGCCGGTGCCAGCGTAGGTGTCGGCGCCTGCATGCCCCAGGGACCGGGGACCATCGCCGCCGAGTACCCGGACGACGTGAAGATCGGCGGCGCCCACAAGGTCGAGGTGACCGTCATCACCCCCAAGCTCATCCGGGTCATCATCTCGGTGGACGATACGGACACCAAGGAGAAGGGGGCGTCCTGGTCCATGATGCTCAAGGCGGCCCGGGAGTGCCCCATCGGGACGTTCCTGAAGCACAAGATCATCCAGCTCAATCCGAACGTACCGCAGAAGACCACGAATTGCTCCTCCTCCGGGGTCAGCTTCGCGGTGAGGGAGAGCGAGCTCCCGGCGCTCCTGGACTATTTCAAGGAGACCTTCAGGAAGGGCACCTACTCCCAGGAGACCACCATGGCCTATTTCGTAGGATTGCGCATCCCGAAGGAGCTGGAGGACTACGGATGGAATGCCAAGAAGGTCATCTACAAGCCGCAGCAGGCCCTGGACGTTGCCGAGCGAACGGGCGTCCAGGTGGTGGAGATAACCGGAAAGAGGGGGACCATCGGGGCGGTGGCGGCCATCGGATGCTTTGATATGGGATTGAAGGCAGCTGGACTTCCCGAGGACTTCGAAAGTTAGAATATCGTCGAGCGGATAGGTAACCCTGATGTCCAACGAGATCACCCGAGTCATTGCGAACACCGCTTACCAGACGTACGAGAAGCGGCTGTTCAAGGAGGTGATGGAAGGGGACATCCCGGAGCATGTGGCCATAATCATGGACGGCAACCGCCGCTTCGCCGTGGAGATCGGCTTGGCCGTTCATGAGGGACATGCCAAGGGAAAGGACAAGCTCGAAGAGGTAATGGAATGGTGCCAGGAGCTGGGCATCAAGGTCCTGACGGTGTACGCGTTCTCCACCGAGAATCTCAACCGGGATGAGAACGAAGTGCATTACCTCATGCAGCTCTTCGAGGAGAGCTTCCTCAAGCTGGCGGAGGACCAGCGCATCCATAGGAACCGCATCAAGGTCACCGTCCTGGGCCAGAGGGAACTGCTTCCGGAGAAGGTGCAGAGGGCCATCGAGGTGGCGGAGAGCAGGACCAAGGACTATGACGACTACTTCTACAACATCGCCTTGGCATATGGAAGCAGGCAGGAGATGATAAGTGCCATTAAGCGCATCGCCTGCAAGGTCAGGGACGGCGAGATGTCCGTGGAGGACATCGACGAGAAGACCGTGTCCAGCTTCCTGTACACCGCTGATTTCAAGGACCCGGACCTGGTGCTGCGCACCTCCGGCGAAGAGCGCGTGTCGAACTTCCTGCTATGGCAGCTGGCCTATTCCGAACTGTACTTCACCGACGTGTTCTGGCCCGGCTTCCGCAAGGTGGATTTCATGAGGGCGATACGCACCTACCAGGCCAGGCAGAGGCGCTTCGGAAAGTGAACAGGGCGGAATTTAAATAGCTCCGACTGTGTCAGCGTGCCAGTGAGCTTAGGTATGAGCAAAGAGGACATCATATTCCTGCATGCGCCAAGCGTCTACGACTTCAGGAAGGAGTTTCTGTTCTACGGACCGGTGAGCGACATGGTCCCCTCCACTCCGGTCTTCGAGATGTACCCCTTCGGGTTCACCTCCATGGCCGCCCATCTGGCCGGGAACGGTTACAAGGTCCGCATCGTAAATCTGGCGAGCATGATGCTCAACGACCGAAAGCTGGATGTGGAGAAGCTCATATCCAAGCTCAAGGCCAAGGTCTTCGGCATAGACCTGCACTGGTTGCCGCACGCTCACGGCGCGCTTGAGATAGCCAAGCTGGTCAAGAAGCATCACCCGGAGGCCAAGGTGCTCTTCGGAGGCTTCTCTTCCACCTACTTCCACGAAGAGCTCCTGCGATACCCCCAGGTGGACATGATCATGAAGGGGGATTCCACCGAAGAGCCTCTGAGGCAGCTTATGGACGCCCTGCGGGACGGGAAGCCGCTTGAGAAAGTTCCCAACCTCAGCTGGAAGGATGAGAGGGGCGAGCACCACAGCCCCATCACCTACGTGCCGGACTCCCTGGACTACCAGGACGTAGACTATGGCTGGATAGTCCGCTCGGTCATCCGTCACCTGGACCTGGAAGGGCACAAGCCGTTCAAGGACTGGGACCGCTACCCGATCACCATGGTGTTCTCCATAAAGGGGTGCCACCTCAACTGCACGGTCTGCGGCGGCTCCTGCCCGGCCATGCACAGATTCCTCAACCGGCAGAAGCCGGCCTTCCGTTCGCCGGAGAAGCTGGCACAGGACGTTTACAACATCCAGCAGTTCATCAAGGCCCCCACGTTCATCGTCGGCGATCCGCGCCGCGGCGGTCTCGACTATATGCAGCGCTTCTTCGCGGAGGTGAAGCGGCTGGGCGTGACGAACTCGCTGGTCTTCGAGTTCTTCACCCCGCCGGACGAGGAGTTCTATAGACTGGCGTCGACGCACACCAAGGGCTTCGCCGTGGAGATATCCCCGGACTCCCACGACCCGGAGGTCCGGGAGGCCCTCGGACGCAAATATTCAAACGAAGAATTGGAAATGTCGATCAAAAACGCCCTGAAGTACGGGGCGGAACGGTTCGACGTGTTCTTCATGATCGGCCTGCCCAAGCAGACCAGGGAGTCGGCGGTGAAGAGCGCGGAGTATGCCAAGCAGTTGTACCTCGTCGCCGACAAGGACCCGCGGCTCTGCGTGTTCATCTCACCCCTGGCACCGTTCCTGGACCCTGCGTCCATGGCCTTTGAGGACCCTGAGCGCTTTGGTTACGTATCGTTAGCGAGAACGCTGGAGGAGCACAGGGCGCGCCTTACCTCCCCGTCCTGGAAGCATGTGCTTTCCTACGAGACCAAGTGGATGACCAGGGACGATATCGCCGAGGTCAGCTACGAAGCGGCGGACGCGATAAACCGGGCAAGGTTCGAGTGCGGATTGATCGACCAGGCGGAACTGGACTTCCGGCTGAAGCGTTCTGCGGAGGCCGCGGACATGATGAAGCGCGTGGATGCCGCCATGGCGATAGCAGATCCGGAGGAGAAGAGGAAGGCCTTCCTGGAGCTGCAGAAGCGCTCAGAAGAGCTGATGGAGAGCACCATCACCCACAAGAGGGAGATGGAGTGGTCGGCCAAGGGACTGATAAGGAGCGTCCCCCGGGCGGCCTGGGCCATCCTCAGGGGCGTCTAGGGGAAGATAGGCCGGCAGCGGATGAGGTTGTTCATCCTGCGCGGTCCGAGGACCTTCATTGCCGTCTCGGTGCGCCAGGCGCTTCCGAAACACAGGTCCGCCAGGACCTTCGTGCGGGCCGCGGTGCGCAGGGGCTTGTAGAGGTGCTCCCTCCATTCCCTTTCGTATTCGCTGAGCGACGCTCCCCTGAGCACGTGCTCCGCCGCCGCCATCCCGGCCACCCGCCCGGCCATGCGGGCGATGGGGATGCCGCCCCCGTTCACGGCCATGACCTGCCCGGCGGCGTCGCCGACGGTGATTATCTGGCCGGCGACGGTCCGCTTGGCGGGCATGGCCATTGGAACTACCTTGCCTTCCGGTTTGCCGGCGGCGAGACCCTTCATCTTCACGAACTGGTCGAAATAATCGCCCACCGGCCCCTTGGCGAACTTGCTGCTGACGCCCAGGCCGACATTTGCCACACCCTTCTTCGGTATGACCCAGGCGTAGCCGCCCGGGGCCACCGTGCCGAAGTACATCTCGCAGACCGGCTCGAAGTCGCCCTTTATCTGGGTGGTCACGGCCGGGCACAGGTCCTTGGAGCGGGGAAGCCCGGCGGCCTTGGCCACCACCGACATCGGTCCGTCGGCACCGACGATGACCTTGGCCTTGACGGTGAGCTCCTCCGTCCGGACGACGCCCTGTTCGACCGATGTTACCTTCTGCCCGGTCCTGATCTCCGCTCCTGCCTTCACTGCCTGGGAAGCAAAGAATTGATCGAGGCGATCTCGGTCGGTGGTGTAGCCGCTGAACGGCAGGTCGTACCGGGTCATCTTCGGCGAATAGATGCGGGTGGTGTCAAGCTTCAGAGAGACAAGATCAGGAGGGACCTCGAACAGTTCGGCCATCCCGTCGTATCCGGGGAACATGGCCACCATCTCCTCTACGGACGGCATGAACTCGCCGCAGCGCACTGGAACGCCGATCTGGGCGCGCCTTTCCAGTACCAGGACGCTTGCGCCGGCCTCAGCGGCGAAGCGGGCCGTGGTGGAACCGGCGGGACCGGCTCCCACCACCACTATGTCATAACTGAGATCCTTGCCCATGTGATTCACCTCGATGACCGTCAGTAGTTGCGGTCGACCACTTTTGCCGCAAGCCTCTGAAGCCCCAGCTTGTGCTCTGACTCGGGGAGGCCGCTCAGGGCTACCAAGGCCTTCTGCGCGTATTCATTGGCCTTGCGCTTCGACCTTTCGATGGCGTCCGTTCTGGATATGAGCGCGGATGCCTCCTCGATATCCTTGTCTGACTTTGACCGCATATGGAATAGCTCGGACAGGCGCGGACCGACCGACGGGTCCGCCATGGCGTGTATCAGCGGCAGTGTGGCCTTTCCCTCGAAGAAGTCCACCATGCGCGGCTTTCCCAAGGAGCTCTCGGTGCCCACGATGTCCAATATGTCGTCCACTATCTGGAAGGCCATTCCTATGTTCAGCCCGTATTCGCCCATGTCATGAATGCGACCCGGGTCGGCGTTGGCGAGGTAGGCACCGATGCGCGCCCCGGCCATGATGGGCTTGGCGGTCTTGCCTTCTATGATGCCCAGATAAACATCCAGGGGGGCGACCTCGCCCTCCTTCTCGAACTGCACGATCTCGCTCTCGGCGATGGCCGTGCATGCCTCTGCCACCAGGCCCACGATCTCCTCGTTGAAGAACCCGCCGATGGCGAAAGCCTTCACGAAAAGGAAATCCCCGCTCACCAAAGCCTGCTGAAGGCCGAACTTCTTGTAGGCCGACAAGCGGCCGCGGCGCTTCTCGGAGCGGTCGTTGATGTCGTCATGAATCAGCGTTGCGGAGTGTATCATCTCGAAGGCCGCGGCGATCTTTATCGCCTCGGTTACCTCCGTGCCTCCGGACGCCAGATAGGATAGGATGGTCACGCCGGGACGCATGCGCTTGCCACCGGACGAGATGACATAATCGCAGATCTCAGTGAGCACGGGCTGCTCGGAACGGATGCTGCGGTGGATCTCCTGTTCCACCATCTGAAGCTCATCCTTTATCGAGGAATCCCAGCCCTGAGACATCGTTCGCTCGATATGGTAAATTTATACTTAACCGTTACTGGCTTTTTAAACGTAACCGATGGCCAGCGTTCACGCGGACAAATAAAAATAAGAGAATGGGGAAGGTGTTTTCAGGCGAACAGGGCCTGGGCGGCGTCCTGGCAGAGCTGAATGAAATACTCCGGGAACACACCGATGCCGATGATGGCCACGACGCATATCGCCACCGCGGCGACCATGCTCCTGGGCAGCTTCAGCTTCTCGGACGGGGCGCCCTCTTCCAGCTCGTCCACATACATGTACTTGACCACGCGGGCGTAGTAGTACAGGGATATGGCGCTGTTTATGATTCCGGCCACGGCCAGCCAGATCATCCAGTCCGAACCGTCCACCGTTCCCATGATGGGTGAGGAGAACAGCACGACCTTGGACGCGAAACCGGCCAGGGGCGGTATTCCGGCCAGGGAGAACAGCAGCACGGTCATGGAGAAGGCCATGAAGTTGGACCTCTTGGCCAGTCCCTTGTAGTCCGCTATCCTCTCGCCGATGGCCACAGTTGCTAACGTCGCCACCACGATGAACGCGCCACCCTTCATGAAGGCGTGGGTCAGTATGTGGAATATTCCTCCGGTCACCGCGAACTCGGTACCCACTGCCACGGCGATCAGGATGTAGCCGGCCTGGGCTATGCTCGAATAGGCCAGCATCCTCTTGATGTTGGTCTGGTTCAGGGCCGCCAGGTTCCCCACGGTCATTGTGACTATGGCAAGGATGGCCACCACAATCTCCCAGTCGGCCTTTATGGCCAGCATGGCGATGAGGAAGAACTTGAACATGGCCACGAAACCCATCTTCTTGGAACCGGCCGCCAGCATGGCGGTGATGGTGGTCGGAGCGCCTTCGTACACGTCCGGGGCCCAGGAGTGGAACGGGACCATGGCCACCTTGAAGCCGAAGCCCACGATGACCATTACCAATGCCAGCCACAGCATCTCCTTATACTCGTCCAGGGTGCCGACCGCCGCTCCGATCTCCGCGAAGCTGGTGGTGCCGGTTACGCCATAGATCAGCGATATGCCGAACAGGGTGAAGGCCGACGAGATGCCGCCGAAGATGAAGTACTTCGTCGCCGCCTCAGTGCCTTTGAGGTCCTTCTTGCGGAAGGCCACCAGGGCGTACGAGGACAGGCTGGTGATCTCGATGCCTATGAACAGCACGAACAGGTCGGTGGCGGAGGCCACGAGCATCATGCCGACGGTCGCCAGCAGGATCAGGGAGTAGTACTCCGCAGCATGCTTGTCGCTCTCGATGTACTTGACGGAGGCGAGGATGACCACGAAGGCCACGGCCAGGAACACCAGCATGAACAGGGCGCTGAAGTCGTCCAGCACCAGCAGGCCGTTGTCGAATGCCAGCGGCCCCATGTCCTCGATGTAGAACATGAGCACGGAAAGCATGGAAAGGCCTACGCCGGCCAGCGAGACCGCCGCCAGGAACCGGTTGTCCTTGAGCAGCAGGTTGACCGCCGGAATTGCCAGCGCGAACAGGGCCACGATTATCTCGGGATACAATGCCGTATAGTCCACTTAGATCCCTCCCAGAAGGCCCAGTACGGTGCCTAGAGCGGGGCGTATGTAGTCCATTACCAGAGCGGGGAACATACCGAACAGCACGATGAGACCGCACAGCACGGCCAGGGGCAACGCCTCATACCAGTACACATCGTGCAGGTGATCGGTGTCCACCTCCTTGGTCAGCGGACCGAACAGGGTGCGCTGCATCGCCCATATGTAATACGCAGCGGTGAAGGCGATGCTGGTCACGGGTATCAGCAGGAGCCAGCCGAAGGCATCGAAAGTGGCGGTCATGACCGAGAACTCGGCCACGAAGCCCACCATCCCCGGAAGGCCAAGGGAGGCCATGAAGCCGATCATCATGAACGTCGCTCCGAGCGGCATCTTGGCCGCCAGCCCGCCCAACCGGGGAATGTTCCTGGTGCCTGCCTTGTGCTGCACCACGCCGCACATCATGAAGAGGACGGCGGTGATGAGACCGTGGGCGAACATCTGGAAGACGCCGGCCGCTATGCCGATCTCGGTGAAGGTGGCGAAGCCCAGCATAACTATGCCCATATGGCTGATGGAGGAGTACGCCACCATCTTCTTCAGGTCCTTCTGCGCGATGCACATGATGGCGCCGTAGACGATCGACAGTATCGCCAGGATGACCATGACCCACTGCCATTCGCCAGCGCCGTCCGGCAGGGCCGGGAACGCCACGCGGATGATACCGTAGGAACCCATCTTGAGCAGCAGGCCGGCCAGCAGGACCGAGCCTGCGGTAGGGGCCTCGACGTGCGCGTCTGGCAGCCAGGTATGGAACGGGAAGGAAGGCATCTTGACGGCGAAGCCGAAGAAGAGCGCCCCGAACACGATGGTCTGGAAGGTCAGCCCGAACATCGGCGAAACGGCGTTGATGTCCTCCATTCCGAAAGAGTAGAACCCGTTCACGGAGGCCGCCTCGAAGTACAGGGCGAAGATACCCAGCAGCATGGCCAGGCTGGCGATGTGGGTGTATATGAAGAACTTGATCGCCGAGTAGGCCCTGCGCGGACCGCCCCATACGCTGATCAGGAAATACATCGGGATCAGCACTACCTCCCAGAAGATGTAGAACAAGAAGTAGTCCAGGGCCATGAAGACGCCTAGAACTCCCAGCTCCAGCACCAACAGGAGGGCCATGAACTGATTGGTCCGGTGGTCGACGTCCCAGGAGAAGATGACCGCCAGGAACACCAGCAGGGTGCTCAGGAAGACCATGGGCACACTGATGCCGTCAACTCCCAGTATGTAGGATATGCCGAGCGATTCGATCCAGGTGAAGGACTCCTTGAACTGGTAACCGCCAGCGGTCTGCACGTACTCGGTGAGCATGAACAGAGCCAGCACCATGGGTATGGCCGAGAAGACCAGAGCGGATATCTTGGCCATCTTGGGGTTCTTGCCCAGGAAGAAGGTGACCAACGCACCGACCAGGGATACGAGCAACATCAGGGATAGTATCGGTATTTCCATGGGATCACCTCAGCACTCCTACGACGTAGAGAAGGATCACGATCACCGAAACACCGATCACGAGAAGCGTGGCGTAGCTCTGCACGAAGCCGTTCTGCAGCTTGCGCACCACGCCCCCGCTCTTGATCAGGAAGGTGCTAATGCCGTTCACTATGCCGTCGATAACGTAGCGATCGAACTTGTCCAGCAGCAAGGAGAAGCCGTACACGCCCACGTAGCCGATCTTGTCGTAGGCCACGGGGAACTTGTAGCGGTCCAGGAGCAACTGGTGCATGGCCTTGGGCAAGCCCTTGGACACGACCTTCTCCGCCGATATCTTGGTCTTGTAGAAGCTGAAGTAGGCCAGCATGATGCCGCTGACAGCAGCCACTATCGATATGTAGGTCAGCGGGGAGGTGAACACCTCGGTGAGCCGCTCGCCTATGCTCAGCGCGTGGGCATGCTCGAAGTAGATGGCGCCGAAGAACCCGTCCCCTATGAAAAGGGAGAAGCCGGAGGCGAAGGCCAGGGCGGCCAGGACGACCAGCGGTAGCAGCATGGCGATGGGCGCCTCGTGCTTGTGGTGGCCGTGCTCGGTGGCATGCCTGGTGCCCTCATTGGGCTGGCCCTTGAACACCATGAACCACATGCGGAACATGTAGAAGGCGGTCATGAAGGCGGTTAGCACCCCGAGCACCCAAAGCACCATGAAGGTCAGGCCGGCATCGCCAGCCTCGAACGTCACTGCCAGAACCTCATCCTTGCTCCAGAATCCGGAGAGCGGCGGTATGCCTGCTATGGATATGCAGGAGATCAGCATGGTGATCATGCTGACCTTCATGTACTTGCCCAGGCCGCCCATCTTGGCCAGGTCTTCCGTGTGCACGTAGTGGATGACCGCTCCGGCACCCAGGAAGAGCTGCCCCTTGAAGAAAGCGTGGTTCATCAGGTGGAACAGGCCGGCACCGAAGGCAATGGAGCCTTCGACGTGGTGGCCGTGGTGCCACAGGAACGCACCCGCGCCCAGACCGAGGATCATATATCCCAGCTGGGAGACGGTGGAGTAGGCGAGTACTCCCTTGATCTTGGGAGCACAGAGGGCCATGCTGGCGGCGACGAAGGCGGTTATGCCTCCGATGGCGCCCACGAACAGGCTGACCTCAGCGCTGGTGGCGATGATCGGGAATGACCTGGCGACCAGATAGACACCCGCATTCACCATGGTGGCCGCGTGTATCAAGGCCGATACGGTCGTGGGACCCTCCATTGCATCAGGCAGCCAGTCGTGCAGCGGGAACTGCGCGCTCTTGCCTATCGCCCCTCCGAACAGGAAGAAGGCCGCAAAGGCCATCATCGTCGGGTCGGCGCCGGCGAGACCGCTCCAGACCTCGTCGTACCTGAAGGTTCCCATTTCGGTGAACAGGATGAACAGGCCGATCATGAACATGACGTCGCCCACCCTGGTCACCAGGAAGGCCTTCTTCGCAGCGCGGGCCGCAGCTGGCCTTTCGTACCAGAACCCTATCAGAAGATAGGAGCATACACCGACCAGCTCCCAGAACACGAACATCTGGAAGAAGTTGCTGGACAGTACAAGCCCGAGCATGACGCCCACGAACAGGCAGATCTCGGTGAAGTACCGGTGGCGCCTGGGGCCCTGGTCGTGAATATAGGCGGTGGAGTATACCACCACTAGGAAGGCGATGAAGGAGACCACGATGAGCATCATGGCCGTCACGTTGTCCAGGAATATTCCCATCTCCAGCTTGTACTCGGAGCTGAGAATGACCCAGGTCTGATTCGTGATCTCGGTCCTTCCGGTCGTCAGCAGCTCGAAGGCCGTCCACAGCGCCAGCACCATTCCGGCGCCGACTCCTCCGACCGCTATGTATCCGTTCAGGTCACCCAGCTTCTTGCCGAAGAAGCCGATGACGACGAAGGCGAGCAGCGGCAGGACCGGTATCAACCATGCGTATTCCAGTATGTCCATCTTTACCACCTCAGCAGGTTAATGTCGTCCACATCCACAGTCTTCCTCAGCTTGTTGAGGTTCAGCAGTATCGCCAGGGCGATGGTGACCTCGGCCGCGGCTATACCAATGGCGAACAGGGCGAATCCCTGCCCGGTGGCGTCACCGTAGTAAGAGGAGAATGCCACCAGGTTGACGATGGCCGCGTTGAGCATGATCTCGATGCACATCAGGATCATGATGGCGTTCTTCTTCAGCAAGACCCCGGCCGCCCCGATGACGAACAGGACCGATGTTATTATCAGCACAAACTCCAGCGGGATCATTCGTCATCCTCCTCCTGCGCGATGAACACGCCGCCGATTATGACAGCGAAAAGCATTATCCCCAGCATCAGAACGGCAGCCCCGTAGTCGGCGAATATGGCCGTTCCGATCTCGGCGGTCTTGAGCACGGTGCCCCCGATGTCGCCCCATTCGATGGCGAAAACGGAGTACAGCATGAGCTCCAGAAGGAGCCCGACGATCAGCACCTTGGCCACTATGGCCTGGGTAGAGTCACCGCGCTTCATTTGGACCGCCTCCTCTTGACGATTCCCTGCTCATACTCCTCGCAGGCGTCTCCCCCGACCATCCGGCGCTTCGTGAGCATGATACCGAACAGGATCAGGACGTTGATGGCGCCCACGTAAACAAGCAACTGGATCAGGAACAGGTATTCCGCGTTCAGGAATATGTACAATATAGCGACACCGACGAAGGTGGCCGCCAACCATACGACGCTACGCACGATGTCCTTGGAGATTACCACCATGGCGGCGCATCCGACGGTCAGGGCGCCGAATATCAGGAAGAACAGAGTGGTTCCATCCAAAATCATCACAACACCTCCTTCACACTAAGGCACGATTTCGGGCAGACCTCGACGCATTGTTCGCAAACGACGCATTTGGCATTGTCGAACTTGGGCTGCTTGATCGGCTTCTTGGTCTTGGGGTTGACCTCGCCGGTCTCCGCCATCTCTATGGCGTCAGCCGGGCAGGTCTTGGCGCACCTCGAACATGAGATGCATTTCGATCCGTCCAGGACGATGGTGTCATGGACGTTTGGATCGTTCTTGGCGTAGGTCTTGACCTCGCCGCCCGCCTTCATCTCGGAGAGCAGGGCGAACTCGAAGTTCACCTCGTAACCGGGCTTGTGGGGGTGCTGCAGCTTGACCGGATCGAAGATCAGGCCGCCGCGGCTGTAGGAGCAAAGCTCGAACTCAGGGGTGACGATCATGGCGTTGGTCGGGCATGCTTCCGCGCAGTTGCCGCACATCATGCAGCGGCCGACGTTCACCTGCGGGCGCTTGACCTTTCCCTTCTCGGCATCCTGGAAATCGACCATCTCAATGCACTGGTTCGGGCACTCCTTGGCGCAGCGGGCGCAGCCGATGCACTTCTCAAGGATTATGCCAGGGCGTCCGCGGAAGTTGTCAGGGTAGAGCAGCTTCTCCCACGGATACAATATGGTGCAGGGGCGGTGCTTGGTAGCCCGCAACGCACCCTTGAAGGTGACCTTCATGGTCTTCAGTATGTAACCGGTGGCCCGGAAGTGGTCCGCCTTCGTGTATCTCTGTTCCTCTATCCTCATCAGAACACCCCCGCGACCTTAAGGCCTACGGCGATCAGCAGGTTTATGACGGCCATGGGAAGCAGCCGCCTCCAGCCGAGCTTCAGTATCTGGTCGGTCCTGATCCTCACGGTGGCCGCACGGACCCATATGAAGAAGAAGAACACGATGAACGTCTTGGCCAGGTACCATGCCTCCGCCCAGATGAACTCCGGACCGGCCCATCCGCCCAGGAAGAGCATGGTGAACAGCCCGCTGAGTATGTAGGCCCGGAAGTAATCGGACGCCATCTGCAAACCCCATCGCACATCACCGTACTCAGTGGCCCAGCCTTCGACGAGTTCCGCCTCAGCTTCAGGCAGATCGAACGGGATACGCTCGGACTCCCCGATGGCGGCTATGAAGAAGGTGAGCGCGCCGATGCACAACGGTACTATGAGCCAGATGTTCTGCTCCTGCCAGGTCACTATCCCCACGAACGAAAGGTCGCCGGTCATGACGACCACGGAGACGATGCACAGCAGGAGCGGTATCTCCAGGGCGATCAGCTGGGCGGCGGCCCTCATTCCACCGATCAAGGTGAACTTGTTGTTGGAGGACCATCCGCCGATCAGGATGGAGAAGGGACCGAAGGCGAAGATCGCCACACCCAGCAGCACGGCCAGGTTGACGTTTATCACATAGAAGTTGTCAGAGAACGGTATGCAACCGAACAGCATGAAGGTCGAGGCCAGGTAGGTGAATATGGCCATCTCGAACAACCGGTGGTCGGAGTCCTTGGGCACTATGTGCTCCTTCAGGACCACCTTGATGCCGTCGGCGAAGTTCTGGAAGAAACCGAGGAACCCGACCTGGGTACCGCGGCGGTCCATGAACCTGCCCAGGAACTTGCGTTCCTGCCAAATGAAGCACAGCCCGAACATCATGGCCGTGATCAGGAATATCACTGCGACTAACAGTGTGGAAACGAAGTCGACCACCGGAGCGGTCTGCAGCCATTCCCCGAAGTCGCTGAGGAATCCCAGCTTGGTCCAATCGAGGAGCGAGGCGACCAGTCCCAGCAGCCACTCGGTGAAGTTGGTCAGTTCAATATAGAGGTTCGACATCTGATCACCTGTCCGTTTCTCCTATGCACATGTCCATGACGCCCATGATGGCCGGCACGTCGGATATCTTGAAGCCGACCAGCATCGGAGGCGAGGCGGAAAGGTTTACGAAGTTGGGCGACCGCACCTTCAGACGGTACGGCCTCTCCGAACCATCGCTGACCATGTACATCAGCGACTCTCCGCGGGGGTCCTCGACGTGGCAGACGACGTTTCCCTTCGGCGGGCACCTGGGCACCTTGACCCGGATAGGCCCGGCGGGGGCCTCGGCCAACGCCTGGCGGACGATCTTCATGCTCTCGCGCATCTCATCCATGCGCACCCTGTACCGGGCGTATACATCGCCGTCGGTGTGGGTGCATATGTCGAACTTCATGTCCGCATAGACCTCGTACGGGTCCAGCCGGCGGAGGTCCATCTCCACGCCGCTTGCCCTCATTATCGGCCCGGTAAGGCCTAGGTTCATGGCGGTCCGTCCGTCCATCTTGCCTATACCGACCGTCCTCATCAGGAACGGTTCGTTCTCGTCCATGAGCGACTCGAGGTCGCGCAGCCGCTTCTCGAACTCGTCCAGGACGCGGTTCACATCCCGCTCGTAGTTCTCAGGCAGGTCGGTGCGGACGCCGCCTATGCGGCAGTAGTTATAGGTCATGCGAGCCCCGGAGAGCTTGCATAGCAGATCGAGGAACAGCTCCCTCTCCCTGATCGACCAGGTCATGATGGTATAGCTTCCCAGGTCGGTACCGACGGCCATCAGCCAGGTCAAGTGAGAGGTTATGCGCTGCAGTTCCAGAACAGCCACGCGTATATACTTGGCGCGGTCCGGAGCCTCAATGCCGTAAAGCTTCTCGGCGGTGAGGCAGTAAAGATGGTTCCAGGATAGCGACGAGCCGTAGCAGAGACGGTCGGCCAGAGGAACTATCTGCGAGTAGGTGCGGTTCTCCACCATCTTCTCCCAGCCCCGGTGCAGATAGCCTATGATCGGCTCGGCCTGGGTGATGGTCTCTCCCTTCAGCTTGACCCTGAGGTTCCACAGACCATGGTTGAAGGGGTGCTGGGGACCCATGTTGATCCACATCTCATCGGTCGGCATCTCAGACCCTCCTTCCAACGACGAAGTCCTTTCTCAGCGGATGGAACTTGAACTCCTCGGGCATCATGATGCGGCGGAGGTCGGGGTGGCCCTTGAACACCACGCCCATTAGATCATAGGCCTCCCTCTCGTGCCAGTTCGCCCCGCCCCACAGGGGGGTGATGGAGTCAACGGTGGGATCGTCCCGGGGAACATCTACCAGCACCTCGGAGAGGATGTGATTGGTCCAGGAGGACACGTGGAACACTACGGTGAAGTGGTCCATGTAATCTACAGTTGTAACGCAGGAGCAGTGCTCAAAGCTGAGCCCCTCCTTCATGAACTTGCATACCTCGAAGGATATCTCGCGGGGGACCTTCAGATGCAGCCTCTTGGGGGCGGCCTTAAGGACCTCCACGGCCGGGAACTTGGCCTTGATGTCGTTCGATACGTCTTCCACGGACCGGTCGGGGGCGTCGTAAATAATGACTTCGCTCATCTTCACACCTCAATCGTCCAGGAAGCTGCCGCGGTTCTCAGCGGTCAATTTTCGGTTCAACATGTTGAAGGCCTGTATCATCGCCTCGGGACGGGACGGGCATCCGGGGATGTAAACGTCCACGGGGATGAAGGTGTCCGCGCCCTGTATCACATTGTACGCGTCATACCACGGACCGCCGGATATGGTGCACTCGCCCATGGCCACGACCCACTTGGGAGAAGGCATCTGCTCGTACAATGCCTTCAGGGAAGGTCGGAGCTTGGCCGAGATCCAGCCATTCAAAAGCAATACATCGGACTGCCTCGGGGATGATCGGAAAACGATTCCGAGGCGCTCGACATCATAACGGGGTCCGCCGGCGGCGGCCATCTCAAGGGCGCAGCAGGCGATACCGAAGTGCAGTGGATATACGGAGTTCCTCTGACCCCAGGACCATATGGGAGCGGTGATCTTGTCGATGACCTGCTTGCCACCGGTGGCGACCATGGTCTCCCTCATCATGGTCTTGGTCATCTCGCCAAACTGCTTGGCGGTCATGGTCATGGCGTTGAATGACAGGTCTATATCCACAATATCCTCTCCTTTTTCAAAGAATAATAGACTCCAGCGAGCAGGATGACGAGGAACGTTATCGCCGCGATGTTAGCGATGTCGGAGAGTCCTTCGAACGCCATGGCCCAGACGATAAGAAAAACCGTAAGGATATCGAAGGCCACGAAGATGATGGCGTAGATGTAGAATTGAACATGGAACTGAATTTGGGCCACTCCGATGGGCCTCTCACCGCACTCGTAGGTTGTGTCTCTCATCTCAGCGCGCTTCGTCGGCCTGAATAGCTTCCCCGTGATTATGGCGACGGCGGGGATAAGTAGAGCCACCAGAGCAAACATTGCTACCGGGAAATAGTCGTCTACGAGCATTGTAGGGGGATAATGCTTCCTTTATTTAAACTTTAAACATTCTTGAGGGGTCGATTGTGAAGTTTTTTTCGATATGACCAGATAGTTATATTTTGTATTTATGATAATAAAAAATATTCGGGCTTTCCGAGCCCCTCTAAGGCGATGAGATATTAATATCGTAGAGCCGAATGTTATTATCATGCCGGAGCAGCGGAGGAAGGTGGCGGTCCTGGTCGAGGACGACTACGAGGACCTGGAGCTGTGGTACCCATATTTCCGACTGATTGAAGCTGGCTACGAACCGGTGCTCATCGGTCCCCGGAGCGGTTCGTACCGAGGTAAACATGGGTATGAGGCAACGGCTGCGTTGTCCGCCGACAAGGCGGACCCTCGGACCCTCATCGGATTGGTGATACCGGGGGGATGGGCGCCGGACCGGCTCAGGAGGCATGACGCGGTGGTGGAGCTGGTACGAAGCGTGTCCGACCTGGGATCGGTGATCGCCTCCATCTGCCATGGCGGTTCGCTTCTGGTCTCGGCCAACGTGGTCCGGGGTAAGAAGGTCACCTCCTTCCGCTCCATCGAGATGGACCTCATCAATGCCGGAGCCCGCTACATGGACCGGGAGGTTGTGGTGGACGGGAGCCTGATAACCTCGCGGAAGCCAGACGACCTCCCGGCGTTCATGCGGGAGGTCCTTAGGGCCCTGAAGGCGCAGAGGACCAAATCGGATTAATACGAAGTTATCGATGGATGGTCAGCCGATCGAAGGTGTCATCATGAGGATAGGATTCGTGGGCGCGGGGAACATGGCCGAGGCCATGATGAAGGGCATCATAACTGGCGGGGTGGCGAAGACAGAGGACCTTATCGCCAGCGAGATCATGCCGGAGAGGCGGGACTATATAACCAACACCCTGGGGGTGCAGACCGTCTCCGACAACATCGAGGTCGTCCGGTCCTCGGACGTGGTGGTGCTGGCAGTGAAGCCGCATCATGTCGGCCCGGTGCTCGATGAGCTCAAGCCGTACCTCAGCGGGAACCATCTTCTCATATCCATCGCCGCCGGGGTGAAGATATCGTTCATGGAATCGCATCTGAACTGGGGCGTGCGCGTTGTAAGGGTGATGCCCAATCAGCCCTGCTTCGTCGGCGCCTCCGCTTCCGGGTTCGCCCTCGGCCGTTCGGCCAAGAAGGAGGACAAGGAGACGGTGCAGAGCATCCTGAACTCGGTGGGTGTCGCCTTCGCCCTGGACGAGAAGCTCCTTGACGCCGTCACCGGCCTGAGCGGCAGCGGACCTGCGTACATCTACCTGGTCATCGAGGCCATGGCCGACGGTGGGGTGCTTGCAGGATTGCCCAGGGATGTGGCTCTGCAGCTGGCCGCGCAGACCGTGATCGGGGCGGGGAAGACCTACCTGGAGACCAGGAAGCACCCCGGCGAGCTGAAGGACATGGTGGCGTCCCCGGGCGGGACCACCATCGAGGGGCTTCGCGTCCTGGAAGAGGCCGGCGTGCGCGGTGCGTTCATCGACGCCGTAGAGGCCGGGGCCAAGCGCAGCGAGGAACTGGGCGGGAAGGGCTGATCACCTTCGGCGGGTCGTTCGCAGAGGGGAGCCGCACACCGGGCAGTCCGGCTGCGGTTCCTTGAACACTTTCCCGCAACCGGTGCATAGGTAGTTCCACCTCACCACCTTGGTTATCCCCTTCATGTTCATGGGCATGAACCTTATGCCCAGCACGGATGCCAGGTTCTGTATCGAATAATCGTCAGTGGCCACCGCAGCCTCCAGTTCCAGGGCCAGGGCCAGAAGGTCCGTGTCCGTTCTTGACAGCCGTGATGAGTCCCCGGTGCCTTTGGCCGCCTCCCTCACCCGGGCGAGCGATGCCGAAGTGGGCTGGGAGACCTTGATCATGGGCAGGAGGTTCTCCGCCCTCCGGTCGTTATACTTCTCCAGTTCGGCCAGCACCCCTTCGGTCACGAACGCCTCCCAGTCCGGGGGCACCTGTTCCAGCCCGAACAGGGCGGACGTGTCCAGAACGACCTTCACGGACCAGTTAATGTCGGGGGGGCTAGATAACTTTACGGAGGACGGTGCTTTCGGCGTGGTTATTAAATACCATCTCCTGATAAACGAGCCCCGATGTCGCAGATACCTGTGGAGCAGGGAGTAATCGATTTCATCACTCAGAACAAGCAGGACTACCGCATCTGCACCTCCTGTTCCGGCCCGGTCATGCTGCCGGTGGCGCTGAAATCCCCCAAATCGACCGACATCGTGATCGAGGTCGGGGAGAACAAGCTCTACATCTCCCGGGTCCAGGCGAGGTACATCAGAAGGGTGACCTCGGACATGATCTACGATCCCGAGGTCGGGCTGTCCTGCAGCGCCTATCCGGGCCTCTAGACCCTTTTCGCCATTTCCGCGGAGCGGATGGCCATGGATTCCAGGTCCATCTTGGCCTCCTCATCCAGTATGTCCTTTACCGAGGCGTTGGTGATCACCCTGGAGGGTACGGCCGTGCAGTCCTTGCTGCCGTCGCTCATTATGGAGATGTCATAGGTGTGGAAATTCTTGGCCAGGCGTTCGATCTCCAGCTTGTCCAGGCCAATGAGCGGGCGCAGGACCGGTAGCTCCAGCCCATGCTGCTCCGCCCGTATGTTGTTGAGGGTCTGGGAGGCCACCTGGCCCAGGGAATCGCCCATGACTATGCCGGACGCTCCCATGTTCTTCGCCACCGCCTGCGCTGTTCGCAGCATCAGCCTCTTGCACAAAACGCACTGATAAGAGCTCTGGCACCTCTCCTTGGTCACCGCCTGGTTCTCGCCGTGCGGTGCCATGTGCAGAGGCATTTCCTGCCCGGTCTCCCTGCGCAGTGCCTCAGCCAGAAGCACCGCCTTTCGCACGCCGAGATCGCCGGAGAAGGGACGGTTGTCCATGTGGAGGAGCACCATCTCCGCCCCCCGCTTCGCCATCAGGCAGGCCGCCACCGGGGAATCGATGCCTCCAGAGAGAAGAGCCACCAGCCTCATGATCCTCAATTGTTGATGCGCGGTATCTCCGCGCCGCCGGTGAGGACCAGCTCACCCTCGTCCTCATCCAGTTCGTCGCTCTCCAGGACCATGGCCACCAGCATGTCGATCAGCTCCCTCATCTGCCTTACCTCGGCCCGGAGGTCCCGGATCTCCTGCGCCAGGTCGTCCTCGGTCAGGAGCCCGCCCCCTCATTCCTTGCCGGTGATGAGGATCGTTTCCACGAAGCCGTAGTCGTCAGCCACCTTGCGCGACTCATACGCCTCGCAGTGGTCGCAGTACAGCCCCTTGTCCGCCTTCCGCAGCTGGGAGCGGCAGTTGCGGCACAATGACTTGACGGCGCCGAAATGGGGATGGGCCGTGTTCAGCTGTATGGACGGCCTGACCTGCATGACCTTGGCCCGGATGATGTCGCTCGGGCGGTATTCCCGACCGACGTCCTGGACGTAGTCCTGGGATATTTTGGATACGTGGATCGTTCCGTTGGTATCCCCGGTAATGTTGCGGGAACGCCCCTCCACGGCAACGACCTCGCATATGGCCATGGAGGCGCGAACGTCGGTCACCTCGCAGAACACGGAATCCCCGATGGCCAGGGAGACCATGGGATTGTCGGCCTCCACGCTGACCGTCTTATCATCATCATTCACATTCAGCTCGCCGGTGAGGGCGGAGTATACGATACCGTCCTCCTCATAGGTGCCTTCGGCCGGGAGGTACTCCTCGGCCACGGCCACCTCGTCACCTGGTAAAACCTTTTTCTTGTCACTCATTCCAACACACCTGTCTTCAGAATGTAAAATAGCGTGACGTCGACCTCTTTCTTCGCCTTGCTATGGAATTCGAACATATAAGGGATCCCGAATTTATACCTTTTTAACGGCGTGGCGATGAACCCAGACCGGCGTACGAAACGCTGGACGAAGTCCTCCGTGCTGCTCATGTGCAAGGAATATGTCACCGGGGCGCACCTCATGGCCGCCTCAAGGAACGGCCGGTCGGCGCCTCTGCGCTGCGCTCCGAAGGGCGGGTTCATGATGACCGTGTCCCCTTTCTCAACCACCTCAACGATCTCCGCCTGCCGGAACTCCGCCTTCGCGCCGGCCTTAACGGCGTTCTCCGATGCCTGCGCCAGTGCCTTGGGGTCCTTGTCGAAGCCTATGACCTCCCCCGCGCCCAGAAGGGCGGCGCCTATCCCCAGCGGACCGGTCCCGCACCCCAAGTCCAGGACCTTTCGCCCTTCCAGGTCCCCTCGGGCCAACGCATCGAAGAGAAGGTCGGCGGCGATGACCGCGGGAGTGGAATACTGTTCCAGCTCTGGGCTGGGGGATGAGAATGGGGAAAGCGATTGAAGCACCATCTCCAGCTCCCTTCTCTTCACTGCATCTCCTCCGCTATGTCCGCCAGATGGACCCCTTCGACCCTATTGGTTGAGGCCCAGGTTCAGGAAGTCGGCGCTGGTCAGGATGCCCACTATGGCTCCCTTTCGGGAAACAAGGATCGCTTCCTCCCTCTGCAGGTGGAACGAGGCCAGATCGATGGGGGTGTCCTCGTTGAGAATGGGGAACGGAGCGTCCATTATCTCCTCTATCCTAGTGCGCATGACCTCCTCATATGTCTTCTTCCTGGTCTTGGTCTGCTCTATCGTATAGTCCCGAATGGCGTCGTCCGTCAGCCCGCCAACGATGCGCTCCCCGACGATGACCGGCAGCTGGGTGAACCGCCCCTTCATCATCCGTTCGACCGCCTCACCCACCGTCTGGTCCGGGGTGACGAATATCACACCACGGGTGGCCAGGTCTCCCACCGTAAGCTGGGTCCCGGAGCGTACGCCCTCCACTTTCCGGCGCCTGATCACTTCCTCGAACGCGGACAGTATCTTGCGCACGTTGCTGTACGACGGGTCTATCGTTCCCCTCTCGATCTTGGCGATGAGCGACTGGCTCACCCCGGCCAGGCTTGCCAGTTCCCTCTGCGAAAGGTTCAGTCTCTTTCTCATCTGTCTAATCTTGTCGAGGTCGGGCAGCTGCGGTACCAATGCCGTGCGGGAGGATGTCAAACCGACTTCACCTTCTGTTTTGTTTCAATAAGCGAAATCGCATTAATATCATTTTCCAGATTTGTATCCCCTAGTTCTATAGGAATCATCCGCCCGGGAACGGGCACCGGCCCTTGAAGAGGCACAATGTTGAAATATGTACATTATTCATAATTTTGCTCGAAGTATTCGTTGTAATTTCAAGATTATTAACGATAATCGTAATTAACACTACGATAAAACGGCATGAAACGAGCAAACAATAAATACAATGAAGGATTACATGAGCCCGAGTTATGGTCATTCATCTAATAATACGAAGGAAAATAGAATTAATAACGAAAAATAATCTTGAAAATAGATGATTGTACATGAAAAAAGGTCAAATAACCCGGGTGATACCGGGGATATCACCTCGGCATGTTATATGCCAAATGAAGGACGTGTATAACCGATGAACGACAGAAGGGACCGGAAGGGCAGGACCGACCGGTTGGGAATGCCAGTGCGAGCTGAGAACTACACCGCCAGCAGACCGCCCGGATGGCAGGGCCAGCTCGGGGGCTGCGGGATCGCTTCGTGCATCTCACTGAAGGGGGAGCAGATCGGCGGGGACCGCATAGCCCGCATGCTCACCATCATGGAGGAGAGGGAGAACGGACTGGGAGCCGGTTATGCCTGCTATGGCCTGTTCCCGCAGCGCCGGGACCAGTACTGCCTGCAGTTCTTCTTCGACGACGAGGAAGGCAAGACGGATGCCGAAAACTTCCTTGACGGGCGGCTGGAGATCGTTCATGATGAGAAGGTGTTCATCCGCGACCGCTCAACCATAACGCCCCCCTATCCGCTGGTATGGCGCTACTTCGCCGAGGTTCCTGCAGTCCGCGAATGGAGGGGAGAGCGCGACCTGGGCGAAGAGGACTACGTGGTCGAGCTTGTCCAGCACATAAACGAGAAGGTCCCCAAGGCCTTCTGCGTCTCCAGCGGCAAGGACATGGCGGTCTTCAAGGGCAATGGCTACTCGTACGAGATAGCCGAACTGTATGACCTGGGACGATACTCGGGCACCATGTGGTTATCGCATTCGCGGTTCCCGACCAATTCGCCGGCCTGGTGGGCCGGAGCGCATCCCCTGTCACTCCTGGACTGGGGGGTCTGCCATAACGGAGAGATCACCTCCTACGGGGTGAACCGGAAGCTGGTGGAGATGAACGGATACAAGTGCACGGTGATGACGGACACGGAGGTGGTCGCCTACCTATGGGACCTCCTGGTCCGCAGGAACCGGCTGCCGATAGAGGTGGCCGCCTTCGCCATGGCCCCCTCCACGTTCCAGGAGATCTCCCTGCTTCCGCCGTCGGAACGCCGTCTGGCCGAGTGGCTGAGGATCACCTACAAGGAGGCGTTCCTTAACGGTCCGTTCAGCATCATCGTCGGGAGAAGCCAGCCGGAAATATCGCTCATCGCCCTGGCTGACAGGAAGAAGCTGAGGCCTATGATCGCCGGCCTTTCGCCGGACGAGGGCATAGCGTACTGCGCCAGCGAGGAGAGCGCCATCCGCATCGTGGAACCGGACGCCCGCACCTGGGCGCCTGGTGCCGGAAACCCGTTCATCGCCGTGGCCGGCAAGGGCATCGTCCGCAGAGGCACCGAACCCTCCTTCCAGGGGGTGAGCCTTTGAGCGAGCCGCCGACCAAGAGGCTGGACCATCGCCTGCCGGAAAGGTTCGTGCCCACCATCAACTACGACCTGTGCCGGGTATGCCGCCGCTGCGTCAACGACTGCTCGTACCAGGCCCTGGAGTTCCGGGAGTCGAAGGTGGTCCCTTCGGGCGGATGCGTGGCCTGCGGCCGCTGCATCGCCATATGCCCGGCCAGCTGCATCGAGGTGCGCCCGGTCCCGCCGCAGTTCGCGCCCCACGGCAACTGGTCCGAGCGCAGTAGGAGAGCGATCTTGGCCCAGGCAAGTTCCGGCGGCGTTCTGCTGTCCTCATGCGGAGCTGACGACGAGCACCCTGCGATATTCGACGACCTGCTTCTGGACGCGGCGCAAGTGACCAACCCCTCCATCGATCCCCTGAGGGAGCCGGTGGAGACCGTGACCTACCTGGGCAGAAGGCCGGGGAGGCTGGAGGTCTGCGAGGGGAAGGTGACGGTCCGGGAGGATGATACGCCCCTCATACGCATGGACATGCCGCTCATGTTCGGCCATATCTCCCTGGGATCCATATCCTACAATGCCCAGCAGGCGCTCTTCATGGCCGCCAAGGAGCTGAACATCGTGGCCGGGAGCGGGGAGGGCGGACTTCATCCTGACTTCTACCAGTACGCCGACCGCATATGCTCCGAGGTGGCATCCGGCCGCTTCGGCATCAAGCCGGAGTACCTCAAGGGAGTGGCGGCGGTGGAGATCAAGATAGGGCAGGGGGCGAAACCAGGCCATGGCGGGCATCTGCCGGGCGAGAAGGTCACCACCATGATCTCCGAGACCAGGATGATACCGCGGGGGACCGACGCTCTGTCGCCGTATCCTCATCATGACATATACAGCATTGAGGACCTCGCGCAGCTGATATCCGTGCTCAAGGAGAGCACCGAGTACCGTCTGCCAGTAGGGGTGAAGATCGCCGCCGTGCATAACGTGGGGGCGATAGCCTCCGGGCTGGTACGGGCGGGGGCTGACTTCCTCACCGTGGATGGTTTCAAGGGCGGCACAGGCGCCGCCCCCCGGGTCATCAGGGACCACGCCGGGCTCCCGGTGGAGGTGGCCATTGCAGCGGTGGACCGGAGGCTCACGCAGGAGGGGCTTCGCAACCGCGTCACGGTCTGCGCCGGGGGCGGCATACGCTCCTCCGCGGATATGATCAAGGCCCTGGCGCTGGGCGCCGACGTGGTCATGGTCTCCACCTCGGCCATGGTGGCCATGGGCTGCCGGGTCTGCCAGCAGTGCCACCGCGGTCTGTGCTCCTGGGGAATAGCCACTCAGCGCGACGACCTCACCTCAAGATTGGACCCCAACATCGCAGCTGCCCGCATCGTCCGCCTGTTCCGAGCCTGGAACGAGGAGCTGAAGGAGGTTCTGGGGGCCATGGGCATCGACGCCGTGGAAAGCCTGGTCGGCAATCGGGACCGCCTGCGGTATCGCGGTCCCAACCCCAAAATTGCCGAAGTGATGAACGTGAAGCACATCGGCGAGGGGTGGGGCTGATGAAGGACGTCTGCAAGCCCAAAGGGCATACCCATGAATGCGACTGCGGGAGGGAGTGCCTGAAGGTGGTCGGGGACCGGGCGGTCATCGACCTGAGCCTCTCATCCGTCCAGCCGATGCATTACACCACCCTCAACTGCACGGTGCGCAAGGCCATGCGCCGGGGATGCTCGTCCATCGAGCTGAAGGGGGTCATGGGGCAGCGATACCTGGCATCCACCGCCTCCGCTCCCGGACTGTACATCGCCGTGCACGGCACCCCGGGGAACGATCTCGGCGCTTTCCTGAACGGGCCGACCATCGAGGTGTTCGGCAACGCCCAGGACATGACCGGGAACACCATGAACTCCGGCCGGATAATCGTCCACGGAAACGCCTGGGACGTGACGGGGCTGGCCGCCCGCGGGGGACAGATCCTGGTGAAGGGGGATGCCGGCTACCGCGTCGGGATCCATATGAAGGAGTTCGGCGGATCGCGCCCCACCATGGTCATCGGCGGCACGGCCAAGGATTACCTGGGCGAGTACATGGCCGGTGGGACCATACTCGTTCTCGGACTGGGCGGAGGAGCTCCGGTAGGACGGAGCTTGGGCGCGGGGATGCACGGCGGGCGCATATTCGTACGGGGAAAGGTCGGGCCCGAGCAACTGGGCCCCGGAGCGGCCCTCTCGCCCTTGAACCAGGACGATGAAGAGGAGGTGCGCGGACTGCTGGACGATTTCAGAGGATGCTTCGGAGGCCGGGTCCCGGAAGATATGCAGGAATACGTGAAGGTGGCTCCCAGCTCCAGCCGGCCGTTCTCCGGCTACTACGACAAGACCAGCATCTAGTTGCCAGGCAGGCGGTTGGCGGAGCTGGTGACCATCCGCAGCTCCACATCCTCCAGCCCCAGCGGGAGCACCTGGGAGGCGATGGCCTGCTCCAGAGCGGTGGCGTCCCTGGCCTGGAGGCGGATCAGCACCCGTCGCGGACCGGTCACCTGCAGCACCTCCTTCACCTCCTCCACCCCCTTCAGCTTCCTGAGATCCTCGGACGGTACGCCCGGACGCAGATTGGCGAAGAGCATGGCGTCCACCTTGAGGCCCATGCGCTCGTTGTTGACCACGGCGAAGTAGCCGAGGATGATGCCGTCGTCCTCCATGCGCTTGATGCGGTCCCGTACGGTGGAAGGGGAGCGCTTCAGCTTGGCCGCTATCTCGTTATGGGTCATCCGGCCGTCGTTGACCAGAAGATGCAGGATGCGCCGGTTCATCGCATCTACGACAGGCATTCGTTAATGGTCAGGGTTGTATGAATCTTAATAAATTCCGATGGAACATCGATTTCATCATCGTAATAATGAAAAAAAGGATGAAAATGTTTGAAAATCCGTTGATTTCATCGATAATGAAGCTCACTTCATGAACATGGAGGGAGCTTCCGGCTTGGGAGTGAAGCATGCCTCACCCATCTCCTGGACCTGCGCCCCGGTCTCCTTCGCCGTCTCGTATATGGCCTTCTCAAAGGCTTTCCTGAGCTCGTTCGGCGATGCTGATACCCGGGCGTTCAGCACCAGTTTCCCCTCTCCGGTGAAGTAGCGGCCGCCCTTTAGGCCGTCCACCTGCATCCGGTCCTCCACCAGGCTCATCTTGGCCGAGGCGGCGGAGGATGTCAGCATCACCTTCACATGGCCGATGGTCTCCGGCGGGAAGTCTGTGGCCACCCTCCTCATCAGCGCGGTCACGAAGGCGTTGATGTCCAAGCGCCCCTCGGCCACCAGTTTGGCATGGGCGTTGAACCAGCCCATGGAAGCCTTCTCCACGGCGAATATCTTCTGGTCAACCTCCTTAGGCTCCTTGGTGCTGACGCGGTCCGACAGGATGATGTCCACGATGCGGTCGAGGTTCTTATGGCTGAAGGCCGAGCAGGGGATCGCCTCGGCGTCCGATACCTCCTTCCCGATCAGCTCGATGGCGCTGCCGACCTCCCCGTCGTTCATGCGGTCGACCTTGGATATCAGCACATACTCCGCCTCCCTGACCTGGTGAGACGGAATGAGCCTGCCTCCGCCCAACCCGAACCCTTCCGACTTGCGGAGAACCTCTGAAGCCCTGGTCCCGTCCACGACGACGAAGAACGGCGCGACCTGGAACTCATCCGGGTACATGGAGCGCAATGGGGCCACTACGGAACCGAGTATGGCCGTGGAGGTGCCAATGGGTTCGGCGATGATGACGTCCGGCCGTCCCATGGACACCAGCGTGCGGGCGTTCTTCACGAACTCGCCGAAGTTGGCGCAGAAGCATCCCCCCAGCACATCCTTGACGTCGAACCCGGCATCCTTCATGTACTCCGTGTCGACAAGGACGTTGCCCTGGTCGTTGGTGATTATGGCCACTGACCTGCCGTGCTTGGACCTCAGCTCCCTGCCGAGCGCGGCGGCCAGAGTGGTCTTGCCCGCGCCCAGGTATCCGCCCAGGACCACGAACCGTGTCGGGGCCTTGTCTCCGGACTGCATGCACCCGTTATCGCAAGGCCGGGTTTATACGTTTCTTGAGACTCCAATATTACAGTCCCTCGATTCGCACTGTGCGGCGCAGGAAGGCGCAGGTCTGACATGGAATGTCGATCACGCAGCGCTGACCGACCGGCATACCCTTTATCGCCGCCAGAAGCGCCAGGTCCATCGGCCTGTAAGGTGAATGACGGTTGTTGGCGGCCAGTACCCGCATCTCAGCATCCGTCAATGATTCGGAATCGAAACGAGACTGGGCAAAGTCCATGCACCTCTCCGCCTCCTCCTTGGTGCACTGGTCGCAGCGGGTCCCCGCCTTGGTCACCGGGCCGTAAAGGTCAGCGAGAGGATCGACAAGAAAGATCCCGTGGTCCTTCCCGATGGTGATGAACACCGCATACGGATAGGCGGCCTCGATGAGCTCCATGCGGGTCCCCCGCACCTTATGCTCCTCCTTCACCTTCCAGAAGTCCCGGAGATGATGGTTCAGCTGGTAGACCAGCTGGTGATAGTCCAGCCCAAGCGACTCTGCCAGGTCCTGCTTGCTGATCGGCGAGTCCCTGGTGGACCGGTACAGCCTGGTCAGGATGCGCTTGCGCATGTCGTGGTTGACTATGGATGTGTACGTTTCCGGATCGATGTAGGCCATCTCTATGCGGCAATCGGCGGTCAATATGACTTGATTCCATTCTCCAATATTTAACCGTTGACGCAGGATAGCGTAACTGTACGGCCACATGGGATGACCACCTTGACCGTTAACCACTCCATGGTGGGCAAGATGCGATCATGCCAGGGGTGCGGCGCCCCGATGAGGAAGGATTACGAATACTGCAATGTATGCGGGCGCAAGACCTGCGCGCCGCCGAAAGTGCATACTACGGGGGCGGCGAGCCCTCCCAAGGTGCTGCCGGCACCCGTTCCGAGATCAATGGGCGGGGCTGGGAAGCAGGAGAGCCTGGTGCCGAGAAGGGAGCTGGTGATAGCCTTGTTGTCGATGACGATCATGGCACCGTTCTGCACATGGCTCAGTTCGCTTGGAGGCCTGATAGGTATCTGCGCCGCATTCAATGAAGCGTTTTACGGCCGGTACGTGGTGCTGCTGGCGGCAGTGGGTCTCCTGACTGTGATGGGCGGCAACCTTCTGCCAGCCAGCATTCCGCGGAAGGCCATCATGGCCGGGGTTGGCATCGGAACTGTGGCGCTCACCGCCCTGGATTATGCCGAGATCGTGAGATACAACCTCACCTCCAGCCCCCTCATGCTGCAGGTCGTGCCGGGAATAGGGATGTACATGGCTTTCGCCCTGGGGATCGCCATATCCTTAGCGGTGCTGGTGCCGAAGAGGAGACGCGTGCCATTTGCGTCAGAACGGCCGGTGCTCAGACCAGGTTCTCCGGGTTCAGGCCCTTCAGCTCGTCGATGACGAAGCGGCCGTCCTTTCGGATGAGCACGCCATCGAAATAGATCTCCCCGCCGCCCATCTCCGGAGTCTGGATGAGCACCATGTCCCAGTGCACCGTTGACCTGTTGCCATTGTCCGACTCCTTGTATGCGCTGCCCGGGGTGAAATGTATTGAACCGGCTATCTTCTCGTCGAACAGGGTGTCCAGCATGGCCTGGTTGATATACGGATTGACGCCGATGGCGAACTCACCTACATATCTGGCACCAGGATCGGTGTCGTGAATGATGTTCTGGGACCTGGTGTCGGAGCTGGTGGCCTCGATGATCTTTCCGTCCTTGAACCTGAGGACCACGTTGTCGAACACCTTGCCCTGGTAGAGGGTCCTGGTGTTGTAACTGATCATCCCATTGACGGAGTCCTTCACAGGAGCGGTGTAGACCTCCCCGTCGGGTATGTTCCGGTCCCCTTCGCACTTGACCGCTGGCATTCCCTTTATGGAAAAGGATAGGTCGGTTCCGGGACTGACTATGCGCACCTTGTCCGTACGCTCCAACAATGCCACCAGGGGATCCATCGCCCGGGACATCTTCGGATAGTCGAGCGTACAGGTGTTGAAGTAGAAGTCCTCGAAGGCCTCGGTGGACATCTGGGCCTGCTGGGCCATGGAGGCCGTCGGCCATCTGAGCACCACCCACTTGGTGTTGGGAACCCTCCAACCGGTATGGACCGGGCCTGACCAGTGCTTCATGAAAAGCTCTATCTTATCCGCTGGCACGTCGGAGTTCTCGGTTATGTTGTACGAGCCGCGCATGCCGATATAGGCCTGCGCCCTCTTCATCTTGTCCAGCTCGACCTCTCCGATCTGGACGATGGTCTTCTCGTCCGCGTTCATGAGCAGCTTTCTCATGACCCGGGCGGAGCGGAGGGCAACCATGGGCACGCCTCCGACCTCGTAGACCTTGTCCAGGAGGACCTCCACCATCTCGGTGGGGATATCAAACGCCTCGATGTAGACCGTCTCCCCCTTCTGGAGTCGCACGGAATGATCGATGAGCACGTCGGCCAACTTGCGCATCCTGGGATCGTACATACGAATCTGGTAGAACCATTGGATGATATATCAGGGTTGGCAAAACACATTTTGCCGCTAAGAAGGGGCGAAAGTTCTATAGTCCGCTCGGACGGTGAACGTGCGTGGACGAGGTCGATGTGGCCCTTAGCCGCATGCTCATGCGCAACTCGCGCACCCCCTATTCCGAGCTGGGGAAGGAGCTCGGCCTCAGCCCTCAGATGGTGCATCGCAGGGTCCAGCACCTCATGGATGTGGAGATCGTCCGGGGAACGTACGCTGCCCTGAGCTTCAAGGCCATGAGGGCCATGTGGGTCGTTGTCCATGGCTGGTCCAAGGCCAATTCCATGGACGAGGCGGCCAAGGAGCTTCGGAGCGACCCGCATGTGGCGATAATGCAGGTGGCCAGCGGGAATTACGTCTATGTTCACGGCAACGTCAACGACGCCGTGGGGCTGGCGGAACTGGTCTCCTCGGTGCAGAGGAGCACCAGGCTGAGCGAGCCGCAGGTCGGTATCGTCCATACACCGACGTCGGACCACTCCGGCCTGAGCTACATGGACCTGAGGATCGTCAAGGCCCTGGCGAACGATACCAGGAGGCCTGTGAACGAGATCGCTGAAGAGCTCGGAACGACCGCCAAGACCGTGAGGCGGCGGCTGGACCGCCTCATAAGGGAGGACCTGGTGCAGCTGTCGATAAACTGGCAGCCGGACACCATGGGCGACATGGTCAGCCAGATACATCTGGTCCTGAAGGATGGTGTGCCTAACGAGAAGGCGGCCTACCTGATGATTAAGAAGTACGCCCCCGGCATAATCCGCAGCTACACGTTCAGCAACCTCCCGGGATTGATCGTCCTGACCTATTGCAACCGCAATGCCAGGGAGATGCAGGACACCTGCCGGGAGCTGGAGGCCGAAGGCATATTCACCAGCGTGGTGCCCAATGTGATAAGGGCGATCTATCATTATCCGGAGCATCGGGAAGCGGTGCTGCAGGACATGCTCAGAAAGGCGGGAAGGAACTGACATCACCTGGATATGGTCCGTTTTCTCCTTTTATACCGCACTTCGTTTAAGAAAAGGTCATGTTCATCGGAAAATCGACCTTTTTCGATCGGCACCTCTTGACGAGCGCCTAAGGTATGGAGGAGAATGCACTGTTCCGAGGAATGCAAATGTACCTCCCGAAAAGGAAAGGATTGATCGTAGTTTGTGCTTTGGCGGTCGTTCAGGCCATCGCCAGGTTTGCGATACCGTTATCACTGTCGGCCGCGGGCGGCCCGGTGCTGGAGAACCCGGTCTCCGATGAGGTGATGATTTTCATCAACGCCATGTTCTATCTCCTGGGATTCTTCGGGTTCGTCACCGCCCTCGGCCTGTGGAAGCAGAAGAGATGGGGTTACCTGGGGGCATTGGCCCTCAGCGCGGCCACCATAGTCTTCGACGTTTGGGCCGTGGTCACCGTGCAGGCCTCCGCGGCCATGGGAATCGTGCTTCCGGCGGTGTTCATCGCCTATCTGATGCTGATCCGCAAGGATTTCCAGGAGGGTGCGGAATGAAGGCGCTGGTCGCCTTCGGCACCCGATGGGGTTCCACCGAGCACGTGGCCAAGGAGCTGGCCTCTGTGCTGGAGAGGAAAGGACGCCAGGTCGATGTTCTGGACCTCGGGAAGGCCGGGGCGGTCGGCCTTGAGGCGTACGACCTGGTGGTGATCGGCAGCGGCATAGCCTATGGTTCCTGGTCCAAGGGGGCCTTGCGGTTCTTGGAAAGGAATGCCGAAGAGCTTTCGGAAAAACGCCTCGCTATGTTCGCCTGCTGCGGCGACCTGCTGTTCGACCCGGCGAAGGCGGACGAGCACGAACGGAGGTACCTGCGGGACGTGGCGCTGAAGTTTGGATTGGATCCCTTCAGCGTCGGCCTCTTCGGCGGGGTCATCGACTTCGATCGCTACAGCTTCCTGGTGAAGGGCATCCTCAGCATGAGGAACGCAGGAAGGAAGGACATGAGGGAGAAGGGAATCGACCCTGAGAAGCCCTACGACTTCCGGGACTGGGAGATGATCAGGTCCTGGGGAGAGGGCCTTCTGGAGGATGAGTAGATGAGGGACGAAGAGAAATCTGAAGACCGGGACCTCATTCCCTGGTACGTTACCGGGGCGATCGCCATATTGTGCGCGGCGGTGCTCTTGGCCATGGCCGCCCTGGGGCCGAGCGGCACGGGGGATATTGAGTACCGGACTTCGCAGTCCGGGCTGTGGCAGGTCATGGGCCAGGACCTGGCAGACGTCCTTCTGATCGCCCCGCTGCTGATGGCCGGGGGGATCCTGCAGCTCATGAGGAAGGACTCCTCGAAATACCTCCTAGTGCTGACCCCGCTCACCCTGATGTACACCGGGCTTTCCCTGGGGATCGGGCAGGAGTGGACGACGCACGACGGGAACGTTGAAGCGTACTTCTGGATGTTCCTGACCCTCATCATCGGCGGACTGGTCCTCATGATCGGGGTACTGCCCAGGTTCGGTCCGGGCGACGGGACCGGCTTTCAGCGCAGGAGGCTCCTGGCCTTCGTGTCCATCATGGGACTGGTGCTGCTGCTCTTCGCCGGAATGTGGACCGGGCAGATCAACGAAGTGGTCGCCTCGGGAGATCTGGCGGATGGCTCGTACAGCGATTCGCCGAACGCATTCTGGACCGTGCGGTTCCTTGACCTGGGGATATGCGTACCGTTGGGGTTCGTCTCCCTGTTCCTGCTGCTCCGCCGGCCGGAGAAGGGGTACCCCCTGGTGCTGTTGTTCTTCGGCTTCTTCCTTACCATGGCTGTAACGGTTAACGCCATGGCCGTGGTGCAGCTGCTGAACGACGACCCGGCCGCGCAGGCGATGGGCGCCGGCCTGTTCATCTTCCCGGTGATGGCCGTGCTGTTCCTCATCGGGCTGCTGTATCTGCTGAAGCACAGAGGGACCGGAGGAGGGGAAAACGTCTTGGCGGCCTGAAAGGCCGCTTATCAACTTTTTTCAAATATCCTTCGGCCAGGCCACGTACCGGTCGTCCACCCGGCGCAACCCGATCGGTCCATCGTAAAGGATGGAGAGGTTCTCCTCGTTAAGAAGCTGCAGACCTCCGTCCCTGAACACAGCGCCCTCCTTGATCATCACCACCCGGTCGATCTCGGGAACGATGTCCGCCGGATCGTGGGTGACCAGTACCAGCGACCTCCCTTCCTTCGCCAAGGTCCTTATGGCAGAACGGACCAGCCGTTTGCCGGTCAGGTCCAGGGAGTTCATCGGTTCGTCGAGGATCAGCGCCTCGGGGGAGTTGACCAGGGCCCGGGCCATGAGCACTCGGCGCGCCTCCCCGGTGGAAAGGGTGTGATACCTTCTCGAGGCCAGATGAGAAGACCCCACCGAGGCCAGAGCGGCAATGGCCAGCTCCTCCATCTCAGGCGCGATCTCCTGGGAGCGGTTGGTGCCGACGGAACCGAACAGGCCGGAAAGCACCGCCTCCAGGCAGTCCATGTCCCGGGACATCTCCACCTGCAGGTCAGTCGAGACCAGCCCGAATGCTTTGCGCACATCGAACAGGTTCCATAGGTCCGAACCCCGCAGCCTTACGTACGATCCAGGTATCGACGTATCGTGGCGGTGCTCGCCCATCATGGTCTTTATCAGGGACGATTTCCCGGAGCCGTTGGGACCGAGAACCACCAGCCTCTCCCCCTCCCTGATGGTGAGCTCGATGCCCCTGAGCAGCGTGGCGGCGCCCTTGCTGACGCTGACATTCCGCATCTCGATTATCGGCCTGCCGGTCATTCGCAACCGTATCGGCCGCGGGATATAAACGGACTGCCTAACGGAGTTGCGACTAGAGGAAGACAAAATGGAAAAATGGAGTTGTTACCCCCAGCGGGGCGGTGGGCGGCCTTGCGGGCCGGAAAACGATTTCGAGAGGCGGGACCTACTTCTTCTTTCCCTTTGCCGGAGCGGCCTTGTCGGCGGCAGCGGCCTTCTTCTCGTCATTCTTTTTCTTCTGCTTCTGCAGGTCCTTCTTGGACATTGCCATGGCACCCCAGACCGTTTTATTTCATACTTAACGATGATTGTCGTACAATAAAAGAGGGATGCCGCCGGACGCGATGAAGAGCAGGACGTTCATCATCGCCACCAGAGATCACGGACCAAAAAAGATGCGCCAAGATATTTGTACCTGGCAATTCGATGGTCGGACAGATCGATGGTCCGCATGATAAACGTGCTTTGCGTGGACAGCGACCCAGATCGATTAGGGACGCTGGTGGATTTTCTTCGTGGATCTGAGGATCTGATCGTACGCAGCGCGCCCTCACCCAAGGAAGCGCTGGAGATGGTGCGCATGGAGCATTTTGATGCCGTCATCTCCGAGTTCGCGATGGAGGGGCTGAACGGCATCCAGCTGCTGACCGCCCTGCGTGAGATCGATAATGATTCCATTTTCATCCTGTTCACTTCAGAGGAATGCCAGGAGGCTGCCATTGAGGCCGATCCCGCCAATCTTTCGCTTTTCGTCTGCCGTGGGAAGGATGTCATCGATCGGCGGAAGGTTCTTCTTTCCAGGCTTCGCCTTGCCATCAGTACGCATCAGGAGGAGATGGTCCATCGGCGGAAGGCGGAGCTGCTGAGTTCGATATTGGCAACCGCCCCGGACGTCATATTCGCCATGGATGGGGAGATGCGGATCACCGAAGTATACCGTTCCGACCTCGACCCGAAAGATACCATCGGCAAAAGCTTCCTGGACTTCGTAGACAGGGAGTTCCATGGAGATATCACTTCGACAGTAGGACGGCTGTTCGCCACAGGTGAGAACGTTAACTGGGTGGCGCGAGGCGGCGGAAAGTTCGATAGCAGCGTTTGGTATGAATCCAACGCCAGCCTTTTCAAGGAGGAAGGACGGCCGCTCGGCGTCGTGGTGATCAGCCGGAACATAACCAAACGCAAGACCATCGAGGCAAAGCTGGTTGAGAGCGAGGCGAAGTTCCACTCCCTCTTTGACAATGCCCTCGACGCCCTGATGCTCACCAGGCCGGACGGCTCCATCCTCATGGCCAATGCCGCAGCGTGCCAGATGCTGGGGATGAGCGAGGAGGATATAGTCGAGAAGGGGAGAGAGGGAATTCTGGTCCGGGACGATCTCCTGCTCAAGGCATTGGAGGAAAGGAAGAGGACAGGGAAAACCAGGGCTGACCTCCATTACCGTAGGAGGGACGGCACGATCTTCATCGGCGACACATCTTCCAGCGTGTTCAAGGCCGCCGACGGCAGCCTGATGACCAGCATATCCATCAAGAACGTGACGGAGCGGAGACAGCGTGAGGAGACTTTGAAGCTTGCCAATAAGCAGCTGAACCTGCTCAACCAGGTCACCCGCCATGATATGAAGAACCAGCTCACCATAGTGAGCGGGTACATCGCCCTGCTGGAGATCGGAGAACTGACAGCGAACCAGAGGGACCACATCCTTAAAGTCAAGACCAGTCTGGAAATCCTGAACAGGCAGTTGGAGTTCACCAGGCAGTACCAGGAGATCGGAACTGAGCCACCGAGATGGCAGAGCCTGATCGAGCTCGTGGGCAGAGCGGTCAGCAACGTGGACCTGGGGAACATCCGGATGATCGGCCCGGAAGCCGATCTGGAGATAAGGGCGGACCCCATGCTGGAGAAGGTCGTCTACAATCTCATAGAGAACGTGATAAGGCATGGGAAAGGGGCGACCAGGATCACCGTGTCCGTGCATGAGGGCGCGACGGAGACTATAGTGGCGTTCCAAGACGACGGGCCTGGGATCGACGATCAGGACCGCCAGCATTTGTTCGAGAGGGGATATGGGAAGCACACCGGGTTCGGGCTGTTCATGTCGCGCGAGATCCTGCGCATGACCGGCCTGGAGATACGGGAGGCGGGACGGCCAGGGGACGGTGCCCGGTTCGAGATCGTGGTGCCCCACACCATGGCCCGCCGTACCGATGCATATCCGTGAGCTTCCTGACCGCCTTCGACCGATCAGACCGCTTGGCCCCGATCCTGCCTCAGACCGCCGGCCGGAGGAGCGATCACGAATCTGGCCCCGCGAGCCATTCCAACCTCGTCCTGGATGGTTATGCCGGTGATCATGAGTATCTCCCTGGACAGGAAGAGGCCGAAGCCATGGTCCTTGCCCACCCCCCGATTGAACAATCTCCCGCGGAACTCATCCGGTATTCCGACCCCGTCGTCCTGGCAGATGACCACCTGAACGCCGTTCCTTTCCTCCGTGAAGAAACGGACCTCGGTAAGGTCTCCCCCGTGCCTCACGGCGTTGGATATGAGGTTGTGGAAGACCTTGGACACCAGCGGATCAGCGAACATCTCCAGGTCCCGGGGGATGTCGTTGACGAGCCTGACCCGCCCCGGCGGCAGGTCCCCCGCCTCCGCATCCACCAGGCGGGCAAGGTTGTGCCAGGCGGGTGTGTTCACCCCCACGTTCTCATACTCCTTGGTGAATTGGACCATCCTGTATATGCGTTCCGCGGCTGATTTGGCCTTGGCTATCTGCTCCAGGGCCTGGGGTTCGCTGATCTTGGCCTCCAGCAGCTCCATCCGGCCGGACAGCGCCACGAGCTGATTGGAAATGTCATGCCTGGTTATCCCGGACAGCAGGTTCAGCTTGCGGTTGGCCTCCTGGAGCGCCTGCTCGGCCTGCTTCCGGTCGGTGATGTCCGTGAGGAAGTTCAGCGTCGCCGGGCGACCTTCCCAGGCGATCAATATCGCGCTGACCTCGGCCCATCTGACCTCGCCGTTGCTCCGCAGCACCCGGAAGTCGTATCGCTCGGGGACGTCCTCCTGCCGGAACCTCCTCCGATAGTTCTCCATGATCAGACCGCGATCGTCAGGATGGACCAGGTCTATGAACGGCCGGCCCAGCATTTCCTTCTCGGAGATCCCGGTCAGCTCCGCCATGGCCGGATTGACCAGCTTGAGGCGTTCATCCTGGGCCACCACCACCGCCTCGGAGGCCTTCTCCACCAGAAGGCGGTACTTGCCCTCGCTCTCCCGCATCCTCTCCTCCGCCGCCTTGCGGGCGGTGATGTCCCTCATCACGTTTATGGCGTACTCCGTCCCCTGGTCCGAGAAGCGCCGGGCGGACACGGTCGCCACGAACTTGCTTCCTCCTTCAAGGGTCATCTCCACCTCGACATTGTCCGCCCGCCCCTGCTCGCGCAGCGTTCGCAGGGTCCGCTCCCTGGTGCCGTCATCGGCCCTCAGGCCCTTCACAGCGTCCACCACCGGGACGCCGACCCCGGCGGAGCACAGTTCCAGGAAGCGGTCGTTGGCCTGGACCACCGTATCGTCGTCCATCCGGGTGATGAAGGCCATGTCGGGACCGGTGTTGAATATGAGCTCGAACCGGTCCTTGACCTTCCTGACCTCCTCCACCAGGCCCTGGTTCATCATGATTATGAAGCCGAAGGAGAACAGGAAGCTCGCCGCAAGCATGTAGAGGAACAGGGATATCTGGACCAGGTTTCCGGCGAAGAGGTCGTTCACCGGATAGAGCAGGAGGAGCCCTGCACGCAGCGGGAAAAGAACCGCCTGGCTTGCATATATGGCCGCCATGGCGTTGCAGGAGAAGGAGATGGCGGGAGGACGGTCCCGCAGCAGCCTTATGATGGCCAGGACGGAAATGAAGCTGATGGCCAAGGCGATGGTAACCGTTCTGGCCGTGAAATCATCCACCGCATAGGTGAAAAAGGACAGCATGGCCGCCGTCAGAATGGGGACTGGCACCAACAGGCGGAGGTCCTCCTTCTTTCCAAGGAAACGGGTGATGGCCACATAATGACCGCAGAACCCCAGCAATATGAGGATGTTCGAAATCACCAGGGAAGGCTGGTAGAGCTGCGGCACATCCCTGACCAGCAACGCCAGGAACCCGGCGGAGAACAGCACGCTCCCCCACAGCCACCATCTGACGCCCCTGTTCTCCCTGTTCATCTGGTAGTAGATGAGGACCACTCCCACCTGAAGAACGGTGATGATGGTCACCGCGATGACCAGCGTCCTTGCGTCGAGCTCCATGCTTCAGGCACCCCCTGCTCGGAATTCCCGAAGGCCGTTTCGACCCCTCATGGCGGTCGAATGCGGGCGGTGGGCAGGTAAAGACGAATGGGGCAATTCATCAGGCCAAGGATGGCCGATGCCGGATGAAGGCCGGTGTACCGTGGAAATTTTCCATGAGCATGCGGTGGATCCCGCGTCAGGCCCCAAAGCTGCGCCCTCCCTCGGGCTGTGAGGTGATTGACGCCTAGATAAAGCATTGCCGCCCAATGCATGCTTGCGGAGCCATGTCAATCAGGGGGCCTTCCGTCGGTCATGCGCGTCTCTACCGCAACGCGCGAGGATGCGGGATGGAGACCTGTCCGGAGCCTTTCATGGAGCGTGCCGGCCGGCGGGCATGTGAGCGACCTCCCAGATGTAGAGGGAGGCCACTGACCCGTAAGGGGAGTAGCGCCTGCGGATGGTCTCGAAGTCCTCCCTGGTCAGGACGTCCAGTCCGTACAGGGACATCATCCCCCTCCGGATGGCCAGGTCCCCCCAGCTTACCACGTCCTTCCTGCCCAAGGAAAAGATGAGCATCATCTCCGCGGTCCAGGGGCCGACGCCTTTCAGCGTGATCAGCGCCTTCACCACCTCCCTGTCCGGAAGGTGCTTGAGACCCTCCAGGTCCAGGCCGCCCTGCTCGCAGGCAGCCGCTATTCCTTTGACATATCCGGCCTTGCGGAAGGACATGCCGCATGACTGCACATCCTCGAGCGACGCCCGGTCCAGTTTGGACGGGGTCACCTCGCCGAAGCGCGCCACCACTCTTTCCCAGACGGTCGCTGCGGCCTTGCCGGATATCTGTTGGCCGATTACGCTGCTGACCAAAGCGGCGAACAGGTCGGGATTCGTCTCCGCCCGCAGCATGCCGAGGGAATCTATCACCCACCCCAGCTTCCTGTCCTGGCGCCGGAGATGGTCCATCTCCGCCTGGCCGTATTCAAACACGCCCATCTTCTTCCAGCCTCAGCAGCCTTTCCTTCAGTGCCAGGCCTCCAGCGTATCCGGTGAGCTTGCCTCCGGAACCGATCACCCTGTGACATGGAATGATTATCGGGACCGGATTGCGATTGCATGCCTGTCCCACCGCCCGGGCCGCCCCTGGACTTCCGATCGCCCGGGCAAGCTCCCCGTAGGTGCGCACCTGCCCGTAGGGTATCGCGGCCATCTCCCCCCATACCTTCATGGCGAACTCGCCGCCCCTGGGCGACACGGGAACGGTGAACTCCCTGCGCCTTCCGGCCAGATATTCAGCTATCTGCATTGCGGCCTTCTCCAGAAGCGGGGTCGGCGACATATCGCCGGCCGGTTCCCTTTCGCCCGGTAGACGGACCTCGGTGATGGCCCCGTTCTCCTCGGCGATGTGCACTGGTCCGATATCGGTCATGAAACGATGCGCGAACTTCAACAGCCGACCTCCCGAACGGTCGTTCATAAACGCTATTGATGATATAAGGGGTGCTTCGAAACCCTCCTCCTGAGGGATTAATATGCCTCACCTCCTTGTCATCATGGGGTTGACATGGATGGAAAGAAGGTCATCAGGTCCAAGGCGCCGGAGAGCGTAGAGGAGTACCTGGCATCCTTGCCGGCGACGGTTCAGGATACCATAGGGATTCTGCGTGCGGTCATAAGGTCCGCGGCACCTGGTTCCGAGGAGGTCTTCCGATACCGGATCCCGATTTTCGTCCACCGCGGCCATCTGGTCGGGTACGCCGCCTACCAGGACCATTACAGCCTTCACCTGATGAGCCCGGAACTGATGAAGCGGTTCGAGAAGGAACTCTCCCCCTATGGAAAGACCACGGCCACCATCCATTTCTCGTACGACGATCCGCTGCCCAAGGACCTCGTCCACCGACTGGTCATGGCGCGCGTGGCCGAGAATGAGGCTCGGAACGAACCTTAGTGCACGCCAGATCAACTGAGGCGGGGCCTATCTCAGCAGCCCTGCCGCCTTCAGCTCCTCGGTGATCTTATCGACCGCCTTGGCGGCATCCTCCTCCACCTTCGCGCCGGTGCAGACCAGCTTGCCGGAACCGAACAGCAGGACCACGACCTTCGGGGAATCGAGCCGATATACCAGTCCGGGGAACTGCTCCGGTTCGTACTCCACCCTTTCCAACCCGAGGGAGATGGCGATGGCGTTGAGATTGATCTCCTGGCCTAGATCGGACGAGGCCACGATGTTCTGGACGTCTATCTTCGGATCGGCCTTGACCTTGATGCCTGCCTTCTCGATCTGCTTGGCGACCTTCTTGATGGCTTCCTGCACGTGCGGAAGCGAGCGTCCGCCGGTGCACACGACCTTGCCGCTGCGGAAGAGCAGCGTGGCGGTCTTGGGCTCCTTGAGCCTGTAGATGAGGCCGGGGAACTGCTCCGGCTCGTACTCCGCCCCGTCCAAAGCTAGGGCAATGGACTGCAGGTCCAGTTCTTCTCCGAGAGTTGTGGAAGCGACGACGTTCTCGATCTTTATCTTTGCCATGTGGTCACCATTCTCCACGTTATTTAAATACCCCATTAAAAGGATTTCGATATTGGTTTATAGTAGATAAAATCAGAATTCCGACTGGATCAGTCACGATTTTTACAATAATTTTTTAGCGAGAATAAAAAAAGGGAGCGGATAGGGAGCTTAGTATCTGCTGTCCAGAGGTTCACCCACGGCTTCACGGAAGGCCATTATGACCTCTAGCGGTGCATCCTTGGCCATCCCACATGCTGATGTCTGTATGAAATGACCGTTCTTGCCCGACTGTTCGATACACCATTTCGATGCCTCCAACACTTATTGTGGCGCCCCGTTTCATACCTTGGAGATGGTGTCCACATTACCTGTGTGGAGTAACTCTCCCCCGATGCCGCTCGGGTCGCGCCTGTATCGATGCGGCGATCCATGCGAAGAATTTCTGGATTAGCCTCCATAGCACCCTTGGGAATGAGAGCCGAATCACCACCTATGTGGAGCATCGTTGGTACCTTCTGGGACCTAAATAGCTCGAATGTCTTTTGGCTGGATGGAACGACGAACTCCCTGTAAGTGTCATTGGATATGACAGTTCCCGATGCGAATGGTTCGGCCAACTGGCACCGGTCCATTCCGTAATCTGGTATTATTTTCTAGATATCCCTGAATCGTCCTATGCGTTTTTATCATGGTCTTAGGGGCGGGTTCGGGCTCCAACAGAGTATCCACCAATAATTCGATCGGCGGCCGCTGAGGATCTGACGGCGCCCTCTGAGATATGGAGTTGACCACACCCTCAATTATTATCAGGAGGCAATGCATTGAGCCCGCGATGATGCAAGATGAGGGACGATATGGCCCCTATAAGACCCGAGTGCTGGTCATTGTCATTGGCACCCTGTTGTACGCTATGATCACCGTCCCCCTGAATCTGCTGATCATGCCTGGAACGGAGCTCGTCGCCTTCCGCCCCAGCGTGGTGGTGCCGATGTTCATAGGCTTCCTTTTCGGCCCCCTGGCCGGTTTCCTCACCGGCTTCCTTGGCAATGTTCTTGGCGACTGGATATCTTTCGGCGATTTCTTTTGGCCCTGGGACCTGGGAAACGGGATCATGGGAGCTCTGCCCGGACTCTCCTACATCCTTCTGACCAAGGAGGAAAGACTTGGTAAGAAAGGGCTGATGTACGCGCCCCTGCTGGCCTTATTGGCCGCGGTGACGGGCATGGCGGTGGCCGTGTATCTAGACCTCAGTTTCCAGACCACGGTCTCCACCGGAGCCGCCGCCTGGAAGACGTACGTTTCCTCGGCCACGACCGACGCCATCAACGGGGCGGTGATCCTTCCCTTGCTCCTGATGACCTATGCGCGCCTGGCCACCTGGTTCCGGCCTCAGATCGGGGAGGAGAGGACCGCGCCCCCTGATTGAGGAGCGTATCCATTTCTGACGGCGACCCATGTTCCTACGAACCACGGAGATGAGACGGGCATTAGCGACTATTAGGTGACTGCTCGGACCTATCAACTCCGTCAATCCCTGGGCATGATAAAAAAAGGATTCCGGTAAGAGGTTTAGTACCCCGATATTCTGCCGTCCGGTCTAAATTATCCTTATTGATGACAGATCATAGAATCGGGCTGCAAATAGATCGGGTATCTCTGGCCATGCGGTGCACAAGCGCAAGAATCGGCCGATAGAAAGTGGATAGTGGCATGTGTCTTCCGCAGATCCGCTTTCCATCTGGAAGATCGATTGTGATTCTTCGCCGGATACCAATGCATTGAGCTTCTCCTGCATCTCCGGGGTCAGCTGCATTACGAGCTCCGCGTTGTAGGAGACCGAACCAGTGGGTTCGATCGGGGGAGTGAGGTTGAAGATCTGGTTGGCTGCGATGGCGTAGGAACGCGACCTCTCCGCAAGCATATTGCCTTCAACCATCGGGTCGACATCGGTGACGAAGATCGAGATCGTGTCGTCGCTGTTGAGGACCAGCTCGAAAGTGCGGAACTGCTGCGGGAATTCCCGAAGAGACGGAGATTCGACGACCCAGAATCCAAGCTCTGGATGCTCGGGATCGGGTGAATATTGTGGCGTTACAGTGTTAAAATGGCGGTGCCCGGAGGCCCACATGAGAAGATTCGGGTAGGTATGAAGCTTAGCGATCAGCTCCTCTTCTGTGACCGCAGCCTGGGTGCTCCAGCCCATGAAGGCCCCGAGCTGACCAGCCATCTCGACACCGATGGGTATGTGTGCTGCTATGATCATCAGCTTGTCTTCTGCCTGGCCCCTGTCGAGCTCGCTGACCAGCCAATCATAGCGTTTCTGATCCAGGGTGCCATGTCCGTAACCATGGATATCCAGGTCATCCGCTGATTGCGTGTCGTCCAGGACGATCACCCGCACAGGTACGTCCGGGTTCGGGTCGAAGGTATAGCATGCGAATCCCGGCTCAACACCGCTGAACCCATGCCCATAGGGCGATGAGGTCGAGTTGAGGAATTCGTTCATGAATTCCTCTACAGAAATGAATCGCCTGTCCGGATCCGCGGGCACGGTGATCGGGGACGTGACGTTGACCGGCCCATAGCCGATCGGAGTGCCCTCAGGCGTGGAGCCGTCGATCGTTCCCACGTAGAAATCTTGGCGGTACAGGCCGCCCGGCTCGAATATGTTTCCGATCTTGAGGATGTCAGAACCGGTGTATGATTCCCTTATGTAATCTGTCGGAGGGTTCGTTCCCAACCAGAAATGGTCGTGGTTGCCGATGGTAGCGTACCAGGGAATGGACGGGTCAAGCCCCGTCGCCTTGAATTCGTCCTGATAGTCGTTGTTCGGCCCCGGGACAGGGTCGTCCTTGATGCCGGAATCCGGGTTTACCATATTGCCATCAAGGGTGTCGATGAACCATCGGAGCTCATTGTATTGCGCGCTGTTCCCGACATCCCCCAAAAAGATGCCGAAATCGAGGCTGTCTTTCTCATGGATCTTGTTCACGGTCTGCACGGCCGCATCCAGCATTTGTGTTGAATAGGACATCGCAGGGGAATATGCTGAGATGATCCCATTCTCCTTGACGCCGAAAAAGACCCCCTGCGCAGGCGATTCCTCATCCGTGATGTGCACATCGGTCATGGCGAAGAACCTCAGCAAGCTGGAGACCTCGTTGACGTTCGCATTTGAATAACCGGCGGACATGAGGTCCAGACGTTCGTCATACCCCAGTCCTGGCCCGTATTGGTATTGACCATAGCCATATTCGGAAAATCTTGAGACGTCGTAAGGATGGATCGCCGACGAGATCGGAGTGGATGGAACGATCGCCCGGTCAAGGGTCGTATAGACGGTTTCGTTTTTATAGCCCATTTGCCCGATGATCATACTGAAGCTGACCAAAACAAGCAGGGCGACAAGCGCGATGGCAAATATTCGGTGAATATGGATTCTGTTCCTCATCGGATCGTCTTTTGGTACAGGATTCTTGTACATAACAACTCTTATGCAAAATACCCTTTTTTGAAATGTGGCTGATTGAAAGCATCTGATTCTTGACGTTAATTGCCTGTTCGGGACCAACGCATCGGTTCGCGCCGACCATCGACGCCGCCAGTCGTCTTTGGTCTTTATTGTTTTGATAGGGCGAAGAAGATCCCCTACAGAATCAACACCAGCGAACCGATCGGGGACAGATTTCACGAAATGGACAAGGTGCAACTGGAAGCTAGAAATGCAAAGGTCAATATTCGCATCGGGAGAATCAATGGCCAGATGAGAAGGTCGTAGCACTAAGGACCTGAATGTAACCGAAGGAGACCATGAGAGAGTAAAAAAACGTTCGAATTGGATCCCGAGGAACACTGTATGGATGAGAGAAGTGGTGGGCTCAGCCGGGACCACTAGTCGCTCAAGCCAGACATTGAAAATTAGAAATCAATTATCAGGCGGTATGCGCAGGCCAGTCGTTCAAACCCTTTTTATTATTTTATTAACTTTCTTAATGGCCCCATAAACTACTTGAGAAGGTCGATGACCCCTCTGAACTCATCCTTATCGACCCCTATGTGATAAGCGGCCCGGCTTTCAACGTCATTCGTTATGGCATTGCGGGCTTTCACACAATCGACAGGATATTCTGCCTTGACCTTTCTGATTATGGACGAATAACTCTCTGATGAATGCCAAATAATGGAGTATATGTCGCAGGCGTCCTTCCATAGCTTATCGTCCTTTTGGCGTTGCGGGATAGACCTTAACTTGGTTGCGAGCAAGGATGCAGGATTGGGAATATGAACGGAAAAATCACCCAATGTTTTCTTAACATAACTTCTGTCCATGAATATTTGGGCTGCGATAGGCTCATCGAGCGGGTCGCATTTGAAAATATTTTTATGCTGTGGATGGATATTATCCACCATCATATCGATGTATAGGTATGTGATCTCAAAAAGTGGGAACCCTTTTGCTGTCTCCTCGGTCAGGATCGTTCCGTCGGCTCTGCGTAACATCTTACAAAACCGGTAGGAGCCATGAGGTGTGTAACCCGCCTCTTTCACGACATCCAAAGCCCGGGCGAACGTGCTGGTACGAAGAGCGTTGATATCTTGCCCCGTATCGATATGAAAGCAGACGTCGATATCCCTGGAACCCAGATACGATGTTCCATGGACCTTGCTGAATGACTCGTTGACCGTGAGATATACGGCCCATCCGCCTATGAGCAAGAATGGTTCTGGTAGTGAAGAGGAGATCGCCCTAAGCGCCTCCATCGCTGTATCGGTTTCCTGAACATCATAGAGCGGCACGGTCATTGATACACCTTCGACACTAACAGATCAGCCGCCTCTGCACACTCCGCACCGGTACGATATAGGTCGACAATCAATTGTTGTGTGGATACCAGGGGGTGATCGCCCATAGATTGCCTCTCGAAGAAAACATGATCGTCGGCTAGAATGACTTGCGTGTTCCCCCTTCCCACATAACCATGTTTTGTTAGAAGCTGATGCCATTTCAGTGCGTCTTCCTTTTTGATATAGAACTCGCGGTACCGGGGGAACAGGTACCGACCGATTTGGTTCTCAGCGAAGTAACCGGTGAATGCGTGATCGAGCTCGGATTTGGCAATGATCCCGTCCAGATCCTGAACGTTGTACTCTCGGAAAAGTCTGAGGTCCTTCCGTTCCACCCATCTCAAGAACAGTTCCCTATGATGGATAACTCTCAATCCATCGATGAATCCATCACGTTCAAGCCCTTTAAGAACATTATACGCCCAGCCATAGCTTACATCCGCATCCTTAGCGATGCGATACCATGTTCGATTTTTTTCTTGCGTGCTCAGGAGAACGCGGTATATTCGTTCAACCTTGTCGCCCTCTTCGATGTAATGTGGGAACGTGGTACCGCCCTTGCGAACCGTCACGATATATCTTAGTGTACAATGTATATTAATAGCTATCGGATATATCTTACAATACTAATTGTATTTATTATTAACAGATAATTACTTTTGCACACGAATGGAACTGGCTTTCATATCCAGGACTGCCGCCATTGACAGCATCAAGACCTGGTCGAGGCAGGTCTTCAATTGAATGTAGAAAAGATAAAGAGTGCGGAGTAAAACATGGTGAAAATATAATTATTATTCATTCCAATTAGATTTATATAAATTCGATTCTGAAGATATCGCCAGGATTTATTCATTCCAACGAAATTTTTTTTCCCGCAGTGGACCGAACATGAAGGCATTAACTTCTAAATTGGATTTCTATGATGTTCATAGTGATCCCAACCGAGACCGCGCATCGATCCAACCCATACAGGAAAAATCAAGAAATCAATCGTTCGGTATCGTACAAAGGCCCGTCGAAAAGGCGTATGACCAAACTGAATTCAAGAAATAATTGTCTGGATAAGAAGAGTGGTGGGCTCAGCCGAGACCGCTATATGCATGAGCCAGACAATAAATGGTGGAATTCAATCAAACAATACGTGGAGCCAGTCTGTAAACACTAATACCTCACTATGTTCAGTGAGGATTATTTTTCTATAAATGGGTCAACACAAAATTCTATGCATCATCCTATTTATTATGTAATTATTGGTAACTTTCCTGTGAAATTTGTAGTTTGGCTTCAGGCCAATATTCGAATGATTATCATCCGTTTTCATTTATGATTCCAATATTTTAATTTATATATAATTATCATCCCAATCACACAGATGCATCCAGGCAATAATACATTCGACCAATTGAAACTCGGTTCGAGAATTTCACTTTGAGTAAATGTTGCATTCCTAAGGTATGCCAGGTCATCTATGCAATATTTACAAGGCAGATTGCCCTTCCACGGATTGCTCGAATAATTCATAATGCAATTTTGTGTCGAACAATGTAAGTGATGTTGTAGATCGAGATGCTTCGATGCATTCGGTGCGTTTAAATCCGTTAATGTAGTGAATGATTCAACCAGCCCCATGAGATGTCCCATTTCGTGAGCAATATCTCGGCTTAAAAATGGATATAAGCCACGGTCACTAAGAGCAGTCGCATATGGTGAAAAAATAAAAATCGTATCCGAATTTATAGTCACTCCGATATATTCATCTCCAGGGTTTATCTCATCCTGATTGGGGCTATAATATCCATTTATGAAGTTGATGTGAATGACAAAAACCCCGTTTTCAGATTGATGATTACAGAATTTTTTCGCTATTTCGTTAAGGTCGTCCAAATGGAAAACCCTTGGCGTCCCCGAATAGAAAACATGACTCCACTCATAATAAATTGATTTTGGTTCACAGTACATTGAGATCATTTCTTCAGTCGTATTAAAATGGCTTTGAAAAAACGACTGATTATAAATCAGGCCATTTGAAAAATCCTCCCTTTCTGTCTGTATGATGTTACATTCGAACAATAAGCTCGGATATCCATCATTCTGTAGAATATCCAAACATTTTCCCCCGGGACTATTCATTTCTATAACCAAATTATTCCTTTTTGTTTCTTTATCCAAATAGTTTACCGCTTCCACTGATATTACGGTGACCGATAAGATAACAATAAGGGAGGTTATTATTATCCAATACCTTGAGCTCTTCAACAAATCCACTCCAAATCTGATGAAATTATCGTCATTAACTTGGACATCCGAATGAAATTACTCTATCAACGATAATTGTTACCGGGCCATTTTCTACATGAGAATTAATTTTCCATATTCCTTCGATACCATATTGGATTTCATCGGGATTAAACGATCTAATCTCAGCAATTTCGGAATGGCCCTCAACAAATTGTTGCTCCAACTGGATGGTTTCCTCTCCGGCGGGATTGGAGACCATAATGTTGATATTGGATGGCAGGTCAGAAATTATTGTTATTCTTATACCTAACCAATCACTCGAAATATATAAATCGATTGACGATTCTATTTCAACAACATCATAACAATACATTTCTTGGTATACTGCATCTTCCAGTGGTGGACCATAATAAATGTTTGATTTTTGATTTTGTGATTGAAAATTTGAAAAAAGTATTATCGTTATTATAAAAATTATAATAATAAAAGTAAATCCATATTTTCTATTAACAGTCATCACAATGTGAAAAAAATTCGTCCATATAGAATTATTGGTTGAAAAATAAAAATAGAAAGAGGTTTCGTCTGTTATTTGTTAACGTTTAAGAAGCTTACTAAGTTATCAATGCTTATACCGCCCGTAGCGTCAGTAAAATATCCTTGGTGGATGTATTGAATTCTTTGAGTGCCAGAAGTTGTAAACTCAACCATGACCGCAGAATCGAATCCATTCGAACTTCTGTCTGCATTTGAACCAATGTTAAATACCATATTTCTGGCAATTTCGCCTGATGGTATTGTATAGGCTTTTGCCTGCTTATAGTTCCATGCATCTTGCAAGGTCACGTCCGCAGTAACCGAACTCAACGATGCTGATCCTCCATTATTGTAATCCATTCCCATGTATAATATTTGTCCAGCATTGTTAGTATTGCCGACATCTGAACCAGAAGAAGCAGCGTAGAAGGCTACAGGGCTACCATTTGACGATGGATCATGCCATTTAACCAAACACGCGTAACCATTTGAAACCTCTCTAATATATGACACAGGGCTTAGGGTTTTAGCTGTCAATGTTGTTCTAGCCATGTATATCATTTTGTCATAGGTTGTTCCACCGTTACTTTTTGCCTTGTAGGCACTGATTTCAGAATAGAGTTTATCAGTCCCTGTTCCGCTTGGTTGATATGAATAGGTTTTCGATGCGACATATGTCACATTGGTCGTATCATTGTTGGTCCCAATTTGCGCAACACATGATGACGGTATAATCACCATAGCAGCAATAATAATACTTAGTCCAGTTACCACTAAAGCTAACTTATTACTCATATTCTTTTCCTCCTCCATAAATTGTTTGTCGAGCATTTAATTATCTATTATAAAATAATTATTGTTGCTATTCTTCATGAGAAAAAGATAATGTGATACAGAATTTAATAATAAAAAATAATTATATATCTACAATTGTATTATCGATACCATATATCACCTATTTGATTTAATAATTAATCCTTGGTTTTAGGCTTAATAGTAAGTCGCCCAGTTTCAATAATAATTCTCCTATCTTCATTATAAAAGATGATGTAATCTCCCTCTTCCGCATTGAGAATTTTCCTGACATCCTTTGGTAGGGTGATCTGACCTTTAGTAGTCACGCGTGACTCTCCAATTTGCTCCTTCGGCATGCTCGGTTAGTATCTTGATTGTAATCTTATAAGAAGCCACGGAAGCACGGAAGTAAGAAAGTATTATCTCCATTGAACTATGTTACCTTCCGAAGGTCTATCATGTCGGAGGAAGACAAGGGTAATTCAAGCGCGAGGCCATCGGCCTCTTCGAAGAGGAAGAGAACATATCTGATCGTCGGCGTTGCGATCGCTGTGGTCGCCATCGTTGCCATCCTAGCATTGGTGATGATGGGAGCGAATGATGGACCGAACATGTCCATCGAAACATGGTCGATTGACCAATCCTACTCAGGACCGACGACGTTCACTATCGAGATGCAGAATACAGGTAATGAGGCCGGTTCTGCCACATTGGTCTGCCTTGTCAACAATGGTGTCGATCTCTACACTAACTCGCAAACCGTCAATGTCAATCCGGGTTCCTCAACCACAGTGACGATAGTCGTTCCGACCAACTTCGGAACGACTGTGACAAAGAGTATGTGCAATGTGAATTTTGAATAAACTCTTTTCACTCAATATTTTTAGTGTCGATATAGACTTAAATTTAAGTTGCCAGCATCCAATTATCTTACCCTCTTACGAATGTCAGTATAATTATACACTCGTAAGAGTGTGAACGACTTTCTCAACAGATTAAGTCTCGTTGACTCAATTCGAATAGACTGTGAGACTCAATCAATAAATATAATTATAAAACAAATAAAATATTGATAAATGATTGTTACAATCGACCCGAACAATCGTTTTACAGGCGAGTTCATCAAGCAACGTTGATAGAGATCGTATTCGTCAAAGGTTCAGATCGATATGATCGATCACCTTACAACTTTCGATCATTCCATATGGCAGAGCCTCGATCCACACCCCATCCGATTCCCCGTCTCCGATCTCCGATGCGATGAACAGATATCTCTCGCTCTTGCGAACGACCGCACCCCAACAACGGGTCAATCCCGGTTCATCGAGATCGTCGATCTCATCCATCCTTATCCTTTCGAACTCGTGGGCATCTAGCCATTCGATTGCTACGACATCCCCGATTTGAATAGAGGCAATATCGACTGTGCAATCGTTTTCTCGTTCTCCTTTATTCTTTGCTTTATTCAAGAAATCTACTCCATTGTCCTGAACCCATATGATGATCCAATCAATTGTGCGAAGTCATTTTTTTTCGGATGGTTATATCAAACCCTTCGATATGATATTGCGTAATAATAACCTAATTATGTTATATATATTAATTGCACAGATAACCATATATGCTCTAACAACATCACCCATGTGAGTGAAGATGACCTACCTTACAGAAAGGGAAAAAGAAGTGATCTCGATGCTCAAGCAGGGCATGAGCGTAAACGATATCGGGAAGAAATTGGGGACCCAGACGACCAGCATATCCCGCTCGATAACCAGTATCAGGAGGAAGGCCCAGGACATACAGGAGGATGTTACTTTTTTGAAGAGCGTGGGTTTCCTCAAGATCGAAGGCGGGGAGCTGTCGTTCTTCTCACCGAACCGTGACCCAAAATCGTTGAGTAAGATCAAAAGTTAGAAATATCGTCTGTATCGCAAGTTGCTGCTTTCCTATTGTTACCATCTGCGATATCCATTGTTCTCGCGGCAGAAAGATAATTAATCAATGCCTCGACAAGAGATTCCCGATCGACCCTCCCTCCAGATATGCGCTTTAGGGATGAAATCAGCCCTTTATTCATCACCCTCCTCATGGCTTCGGGAGAATCCGTTATGACCTTGACCAAGTTGTCGCGTTGATCCTTTGTCAATTTGATGCCGTTTGCTTCCAGCACACCCTCTAGTATTCCCTGAACGACCGCCTTTGAGATCGTGTTACCATATGAGGAATTGACCAGCTGAGGTCCAAACCCTTCCAGGAGGTATTTGGTCGTCCTCCTGGCCTTGTCCGCATCGCTTATGGGCAGGAAATAATGGGGTGTTTCCCTCGTCCCGGAGCTTCTTGGCGGTCTAACGACCATCATTTCCAACAGCCCTTGACCGCACAAATCCTGGCAGGCCGCAGATACCGTAGGTATGGTCGGTTCGACTGGCGTGGCCTCGTTCCCGCTCGTTTTGGTGAATTCCGATATACCCTCCCGTTTAAGCTTGGTGGTGATCCTGGACACGTTTAGCGCCTGATTGTCATTCTTGAGGAAGACAAGTAGGACGGCTAACCTCACACCGGTGTCGGTTTCTCGGGTCATTGACTGGCTATGTGTTTGAAATTCATTAAATCTAACGATGCATGGAAAAATTAATCCTGCTTATTTTTACACTTTCCTGGCATCTAAAATAGACTACTTCGTTCAGGAAAAATGGTGATAAAAAAATGGTTTCTCGAAGAATTGGGAAAATCCTCACGGAGCTTGAACAAGAACTGATCGAAGCGGGATTGAGCGAAGAACAAGCTGCTTCGATAGTCGACGGTCTGGAAGACAGCCTCGACGATCTTGGTGTCGTGGATACAGAATCGTCAGATTCGAGCGAGGATGACGACCAGGACGAGAACGATTCAAGCACGGAAGAGGAGTAAACTCCAAACCCTTTTTATTTTTTAATAAAATTAAAACTGAGTAGTTAATTTGGGGAATCGGAATGAAGGGAAAAAGTAGGACGGCATCTCACTCATACGAGAGAAGCTGGCCTGCTCAAGACTTAAGTAATTCCCCGGCCTCTTCGTGTGTCAAGGAGAGGATACCGCTTAAGCGCGGAAAACTCGCCTCGGGAACGGCCAAGAAGAAGGGCGGGGGCGATGCCTCATCCCGACAAGATGAACGTTCCCGGACAGGGCACAGGAGAGGAACGATGATGGGTCGATATCCCTTCGTGTGTGCCTATCGGAAATACCTGAAGAACGCCCGCGCCCGCCTGGGTGAGAGCACGATTGCGGAGAGGGAGCGCAAGTTGCACTTCCTTGCCTCGGTCGTGCAGGACCTCAAGGAGAAAGGCGCGATAAGCAGCTCGAACCCCTCCATGCTCACGGAGGACGACATCATCGAGATATTCCTGGCGCTGAAGGACAGAGGCATCAAATGCTCGACGCTCAGGAAGTATCTCCAATTGTTGAAATCCGTGTGCAGAGAGTGCAAGAACCGGGTGGTCGAGGACATGCTGGCCGACGGGAAGATCAAGGTCGGAACGGACCGGCAGGAACCCTTCTCGCTGGACCAGGAGGACTTGAGACAGATAATCGAAGCTTGCAGGCAGGTTGGTGGCTGGAAAGGAGAAGTATGCTGCTTCTCCGTCGCCATGCTCACCTTCCTTCGCCTGAGGCCGGGAGAACTGCGTCAGGCATCGCTCAAGGACCTGGATGTGCGGAAGGGAACGTTCCTGATCGCCTGTCCGAAGGGCAAGGGCAGATATGCCGAGGTGAAGCGCCTGACCCTCCCGGATGTCCTAAAACCCTATGTGGTGGGCTTCCTGACCGCCAGGAGCGAGCTGCTGAGGTCCAGAGGCATCGATGAGTCCAAGGTGACCGCCCTGATCCCGGCCATTTCCTCGAAGGGAGTGGGCATCTATTCCCAACAAGGATTCGGTCGGCTAAAGGACGAGGTCATGAAGCAGGCAGGAATCACCTTCAAGTGGAAGGACTACCGGCCTACCGGCGGTCAGCTCGCACTAGACGCTGGCGTTCCAATAGATCAGGTATCTCAGAGCATGAGGCACGCATCGACACAGACAACGGAGCGGTACTATTGCCGCGCCAGGGCTGAACCTGCGTTCGCGAGGGTCAATGAAGCATACAAATCGA
>JAVBWG010000005.1:0-110725 GCA_036677555.1 Methanomassiliicoccales archaeon
ACCCTCTTCCGATGAAAGGACGATAATGATAGGTTTCCTCATCCAGCAGCTCTTCCGCACGACCTTCCGCGATGCGGAAGGTCTGCTGAACATGCTGAGCTGGTACTTCCGGATCGACAAGGTGCCAGATCATTCCGTGCTCTGTCGGGCGATGTCCAGCCGACGCTGGACATCGCTCCTGGAGAGGTTCTTCTCGTTCTTCATGGAGCGTCTGCCGAAAAGAAACGTCATCGTAGCGACCGATGCGACCGGCTATTCCGGTCGCAAGCGCGGATGGCGCGAGACGCCATACGCGCACCGTCCGAACGAGGACTGGGTGAAGACGCACGCCGCCATCGAGGTCGACCGTTTCCTCGTCCTGAGCTACGAGCTCACCGCCTCGAACGTGCATGACAGCCAGGTGTTCTCGGATGTCTGGAAACGAATGCCGAAGAACGTCGCCCCGACTCGCAGCCTGGCCGATTCGGCCTACCACGGCGAGGTGTGCCTCGCCGCGGCCAGGCTGTACGGGGCGATACCGTTGCACAAGATCAAGAAGAACGCCAAGGGCTTGATGGAACATCGGGTCAACTACAACAAGCTGGTCTTCTTCGCCAAACAGTTCCCGCAGCGCTTCGCCGCCCTGACGGCGAAGCGCAATCATGCTGAAACGGTGTTCAGCATGATCGGCAATCTGTTCGGTCATCGTGTCCGATGCCGGAAAAGTGACGCGCGGGAAAACGAGGTTCGTTGCAAGCTCATCATGTTCAACCTGCATCAGCTGGCAGTGACCGGGCTCGCCCGGTCACTGTAATTTTGCAACAAGGCCTGAGTAGATAACCAATCGCTTTACATATTTTCATCTATCTGGAAACCTGAATAGTCTGAACCGATGGTTGCGAAAAGCTACCCCATCCTGGCCCTAGTCTGTCCATGAGGTCGCAGGTTTTGAGGTCCGACACCACGGCCATCAGTTCATGCGCCGCCTGATCGAACTCGAGGCTCATCCCCGGCCTGACCCGTTGGGTCAGCAGCAGTATCGTATCCAGCATTCTGTTGAGATATTCCCCCGATGGCTGATCTTGGAAGGTCGTGAAGACATCTTCTGCAAGAGTTTGGCTTGCATTGATAGATTATGCCTTGCTTGCATTTATAAGTATGTGCCTCATTATGTCTTGCATGGTAAGACGCAGTCGAGATAGCATGACGGTTACAATACCCCCCGAATTGATCGCGTGGCTCGATGAGATGGTGGATAAGCGTACATTCTCAAGCCGCTCCCATGGGGTGGAACTCTGCATCTTGAAGTATAAGGAAGAGGCGGAGCGAGAAAGGAAGTGATGTGGTCATTTTCAACATTGCTGGACCATATAAATTTACAATCCATTTTCAACAATCCCCCGAACAACCCTTTTTACCACATGCCCGTTAAGCACTATTGAGGAAGTCGGGTAGATTGATAATAACAACCTCCTGACAACTTAAACGGAGAAATGCATGAAAATAGACGATCAAGAATTCGACGGGCCATATGCAATTGACCAAGCAGATGACGTGCTGAGTAATGTAGCCGTTGTCTACGTCATACTCGACCATTATGGAGGCAAATACACTGTTATGGACGTCGGAGAATCCGGTGAAGCTGCAACACGACTAGCCAATCATGATAGGAAACGATGCTGGGATAGAACCGCAAATGGTCGAGTTGAGGTCTGTGTAAAAGCATTCCCCTCGGAATCTGGCTATACTTTCGAACATAGAAGACGGCTTGAAAAATCGATCAGGGAACGTTACAATCCGCCATGCGGTAAAATTTAATTTTTTTCACATTCGCCACCATCTTCACTTTTTTATTAGTGGTGGCATCTGTATTTCTATGGAGACAGAATGCCATTCGATTAAGATTTCTTATCCGGACGAGGGTTTTCAGGACGTTTTCTATTTAATTCAGGAGGAGCCCTCTTATCCGAACAGGGGACATCATACACCGGGGACTTCGGAACTCGGAATTCTCGAGCCCGGACGACATCTATCTCCTTTCGCAGCTTCTTGCCGCCCAGGAACTTTTATAAAATTGCATATTGTTGGTCGATTTGGGAAACCTGTGTGAAGAGAATATACATCGCCGGCCCATTATTTTCTGAGGCTGAAAAACGGTACAATGATGAAGTCAGTAATTACGTAAAGAAATTGGGATTTTCAACGTTCTTGCCTCAAAAAGATGGTATGGAACTGTCTCGATTAGAGGAGATGGGGTGTTCTAAGGAAGAGGCGGAGAGAGCGATATTCAACCTGGATATATCTGAAATCGAAAAATCCGATATAATTTTGTTTATCATGGATGGGCGGGTTCCCGATGAGGGAGCGTGTGTGGAGATTGGATACGGTTATGCAAAAGGGAAGGAATGCATCGGTCTGAAGACCGATGTGAGATCTTTTATGAACGGATGCGACAATCCGATGATATCTGGAGCAGTAAAATTTAGGATCGCCAATAATTTAATTGAGCTATCCAAATATCTAGATGAGCTTGTTCTTTTAGATGAGTGAGATCACTGGAAATTATCTTCCAATCATTAAAACATCATGGTGATCCAGATGTGTTCGGCGACATGGACCCGGACCGGGCCCACAACTAGTTATTCATGTTATCTTTGGAACGATCCATCTGACGCTCCCGAGGCATTCTCCAGACGGAGAATTCTTCGCAAAGGATTATGTGCCCTATAAAAAATGCTTGAGCTGGGGAAGTTGGTGCGCAAGTCAATTTTTATCCAATTCGGAATTGTCATAATGCTGACCTGTTTGGCGATCGGATCGACGCCTGTGACCTCAGCCGATACTGAAAGCGGAACGGAGACCATTGCCAGCGGCTATTACATTGCATTCCCGATCGAGGCCAACATGGCTTTGAGGATCGAATACGATATCACGGTCATCAACGGTCCCAGGACAGATGTGATCCTGACCGATCAGAACGGTTACTACGGTTACAACTCATTGTTCTCCAGCACATCATATCTTGTCGATGGCAGCAGACTCGACACGGCGCACGCCATCGCTTCGATCACTGTGGAAGAGGGAACCTGGTACCTCATCATCGACAACACTATGATGGGGAGCGCCGCTTCGAACGGTCAGTCCGTCACCATCTCCTATGACATATCCACATCTGTGGCTGGGTTGTCCCTGGGGAATGGAGGCTACATCAACATCTTTGTGGTGATCTTCTTAGTGGTCCTCGTCCTGTTCATCGTCGTCGCGGTCGCCTATGCCCTCACCAAGAAGGGCGGGAAGAGGGGTGGCGCGTACAAGGTTCCGGTGTATGGACCGCAAACATACCCAGGCATCGATGCAGGACCGGCACAGGAGGGGGTCAGGTTCTGTCCCGGTTGCGGCCAGCGGACATCGCCAGATGCAGCCTATTGCGAAAGGTGCGGCAGAGGATTGAGATGATCAGGCGCCCGTGGCCGCATTCATCCCGATGACCATTTATAAATGAACGACGGAACGGTTCGTATAAAAAACCAAAACGGAAAATGGTTTCCTTCGGCCGATGCCTCCCGTGGAGGATCAGTTCTTCGGAGCGGCGTCCTTGGCGACCTTGTCGGCCTTCTTAAGGTTCTTAGCCATGTTGTCACCTCTGAAGAATGGAACGACGGGTCGTCTTTTAACCGGTTCTTAGCGACCAGGCGCGCATTAACACAGAAAACGGTTATTATCTGAAAGGTGATGATAGCGCTGGCGTGAAGGTGGTCGAAGGCGGCCTCACCTTTTCTTTTCCTTGAGCTGTATGACGATTTCCCTGGAAAAGGGCTTTGCGGTGTGGGCCATGGTCGCTTTGGGGCAATGCGGCTTTCGGCAGCCCAGACTGTTCGCCAGATCTCCCAACGGGCAGAAGGACGACTTCTCACAGCGGTTCAAATGGGCACCTGGTTGTGGATATGTCGATCGTCACTTACAATGTTTTTCTTCATCCTCTGTGAGCATACCATACCGGTTAAATCCCAGCGGTGCCATTCGCAGCCGGTCCTGCCGATGCGTGAATGGGAAGCTTTCTTGCCGAGCGATGTATGCGAGCGCCTGCGGAAGATCATGGACGTGCGTTACGTCACCGATCTGGGGATCCGCACCGAGTCGATAGCCGAGGACGGGGAGGTGGTATGCACCATGGACGCTGGTGACAAGCTCAACGCCATGGGAGGGGCGCATGGAGGTGCGGTCTTCACCCTGGCCGACCAGGCGTTCGCCCTGGCCTGCAATATGGGATCGGAGCCGCAGGTGGCCCTGTGCGTCAACATCAATTTCCTCAGGCCGGGGAAAGGCAGGCTGAAGGCGGTGGCCAGGATGATTTCCCAGACCAGGAGGACCTCCCTCTGCGAGGTAAAGGTCTTCGAGGACGGGGAGCTGATAGCCACATTCCAGGGGACCGGGTACAAGATCAGGCCCAGGCGCCTCGATCACACGTCCTGACCTATCTGCCTAGGGCCGTTCCTCAGGAGCAGGGCGGGTGGCGGCCGCCCGCCATGAAGACTGGGACATGAATGTCAGATTGTGGCAATCAGGGATATGGCCAGGATGAAACACATCATCGTGAGGTACAGCGTCCTCTGGATGTGTCGTCCCTGCTCCGGGGAATCCGTCATCCAAAGGCGGGCGACCAGGTACGCCACTGCTGCGCCGGCCATGAGCATGAGCGCCAGATAGGGAATGCCGAGCCACCCCATGAGGAAGGGAATGAGACCCAGGAAGATGAAGGCCGAGAACAGGACGGTCACTACGGTCAACGCCACCCTCCGTCCATGGACGATGGCCAACGACCGGGAGCCCCTCAGGGCATCCCCCTCGGCGTCCATGATACCCCCGGACACCTCCTCCGCCATGTCGAACAAGGCGGCCATCACGGCGAAGTTCCAGACCAGCCCGCTTCCCAGTCCGTCAACGGTCATGCCGCCCAGGATGAACGTCGAACCCACCGAGAGGGCCACGATGGCGTTCCCAGGCAGCCCAAGCGACTTTAGCCTCCAGTTATATAGAAGGCCCAGCGCCCATAGGAAAACAGCGAGTGTTAGGACCGGAAGCCTCAGAAAGGCGGCGATGGACAGCCCGGACAGGGAGAGCAGAACGGTGAAGGCCACGACCTCCGGCACGGTCACCTTGCCGGAAGGCAGCGGCCTTTCCGGATGGTTGATCCTGTCCACCTCGATGTCGAAGAGGTCGTTGGAGACCATCTCCGAACCGGATATGAGGAAGCCGACCAGGAAACCGAGCGAAGCCATTTCAAAGCTCGGTGCCTCTCCCAGGGCCAGGGCCTGACCGCTGATCACGCATATCCCGGCGGCGATGGGAAGCTCCGGTTTCAGGAGCCCCGACAATGAACGGACCTTATCCATCATACCCTTGGAAAGTATGAACACGGAAGATAAAAAGAGGTTCGGGGGATCGAAGTCGATCCCCCGGTAACGATCACAGCACGTGGATGAACATCAGGGTCCATTGAATGCCATACATCCCGAACTGCCCCCAATAGACTTCCTTGGACACCAGTTTCCCGGATTCCAGGGAATCGTAATACTCGTATGTCCCATATCCCACGCCGGTTTCCAGAACGTGGTGCATGAACTCCAGCGTCTCCGTGTGATCGGCGTAGGCGGGGTCGGTGAACAGGTTGCGGCCTATCTGCCCTTCGTCGGTGTCGTATATCTCCAGCCCGTCGTACTGCAGGCAGGTGATCTGCAAGCCGACGGAAAGGTCCAGCGCCTCCGCCTTCTCCCTTATCAGCTTCTCGATGTCCAAGGTCACTGACAGGCTCCCTATGAAGCGCCCGTCCAGGTCGAAGATGGGCGTCTGCATATCTGAGGCCATGAACCCCTCGACCATCATGAAGACCCCACTCATCACCGGCAGATGCGAATCCAGCATCTTCATCACCTGCTCCTGGTCACTGATGTCCACGCCTTCGGATCCATGATAGGCGGAGGGTTCGGAGGCGACGATGACGCCGTTGACGTCGATGGTAACCACATCGATGCCGTAGGTGACGTTGGCCAACACCCCTCCCATGACCGCTCTGGCCTCCGTACCGTTGAGCCCGGTCGACCCCAACAGGGAGGCGGCCTTGGCCAGTTCATCGCTAACCAATTCAAGTTCGTCCTGCACGCCCGATCGCATGTCCATGAGGGAGCGGCTCAGCTCCTCCCGGACGGCCAGGGCGTCCCGCTCCTGACGCAGGTTGTTGTTCTCAGCATACAGGAAGGCCGCCCCGATGGTGGCGACCAGCACTAGCGCGACGGCGATGACGGCGAAGTATGATTGTTTTTCCATGATAGGACCGGAAGCAGATCATCGCATCTGGATAAATATGTGGCCCCTTTCTTATTAGTCCCTGATAAAAGAGGCGTCTTTACACCCGGGCCATGCCATCACGTTTTATCTATTCATTCGATAATAGCAAACTGGGGATAACCGTGAAGGTGGAGATCTATCACGCATCGAAATACGGGAACGGGGAGAAGGTCGTAGCTTATCTGCAAGGGCTGCTGGTGGCCAGGGGTCATCAGGCGAGCTTCCGTCATATCAGGGATGCCAGGCCGAAGGATCTGCCCTCGGCGGACCTGTATGTCTTCTGCGCGCCGACGCGCATCGGCAAGCCGATCGGGAAGATGAGGAGGTTCCTCAAGAAGGCCAGGCTTCCGGAGGGAGCGAGGTTCGCCCTCATCGCCACGCATGGCGAGCCAGTGCCGGACAAGAAGACGGGGAAGATGCCTTCCCCCGAGGAGATAGAGAGGTTCCAGCAGAACCTTCCGACGATGGAGGCCATACTGACGGAGAAGGGAGCGACCAAGGTGGCTGAGACCAAGGTGTATGTGAAGAACACCATGAAGGGTCCGCTTGTGGACGGATGGGAGAAGGCCGTGGAAGAGTATGCGGCCTCCCTGCTCAAAGGCCCTTGAGGCCTTTTATTTTATTCATCTATTTTACATAATATTAACATCTGGCTAAGGTCAAGCCAACCCGTATCATACCAATTGTTTCTGCCTGCTTAAAATAGTATGACCTAAGTGCGCCGCTCGTCGAAAACCGACAAAATATCGATGATAAGGTGAACAGATGCTAGAAGAAGATATTTGGAGCCATTTCGGGCTATGGGGAGCGGTCGTGGTATGGATAGCGATATACGCGGTTTTCCTGCTCTTCGTACCGTTCTACAAGAAGAGCCAGCTCAAGCCGGCGGGGACATACTTAGCGTTCATCGTGGCCTTCGCGCTGGAGATGTTCGGAATACCTTTCAGCATGTACGCGATCGGATGGGCCTTCGGCTACACGCTTCCGGAGGGCATCCTGTGGGGTCATACACTGGGCAGCTACATTGGATTGACAGGAATGTACATCGGGCTGCTGGTGTCGCTGATCGGGGTCGGCCTGGTCGTGGTGGGCTGGAAGCAGATCCACAAGGGCTACTGGAGCAAGGAGGAGGGGAGCGGGAAGCTCATAACCTCGGGCATCTACGCCCATATCCGCCACCCCCAGTACACCGGGTTCTTCCTGATAACCCTGGGAATGATGCTGGAATGGGCCACGCTGCCTCTGATCGTCCTCTACGCCATCCTGCTGGTCATGTACTACCGGCTGGCCAAGAAGGAGGAGAGGGACATGGTGGAGGAGTTCGGCCCCGAGTACGAGGCGTATCGCGCCAGGACCAAGATGTTCGTTCCGAAGCTGGTGTGATGGCCGCCTGAAACTCATTCATTTTTCCCGGGGCTCGGCCCCTATCTCTCATTTTCCATGATGAACTTTCTTACCGCGGTAAGATACTCATTCTCATTTTCCAAGTGATGCATGTGCGAGGCTTCCCTGAACACCAGCACCTGCGCACCCGGTGTCAGTTCGGCGTATCGCCTGGTGGTGGCCGGAGTGGCTTCGTCGAACTCCCCGCAGGTGTAGAGCACCGGCATCCGGAGGTCCGATAAGTGCCCGGTGGCGTCCATTCCCTTCATGTTCCCGGTTAGGGTGAACTCGCTGGGCCCCCACATGGTGCCGTAAACGTCCATACCCATTCCCTGCATGGTGCGGTTCAGGTTCTCTGGCCACGCCGGCATGCGGCATACGTGCCTTCGATAGAACACGTCCATGGCCTCAGCGTACGCCGGGGAGGAATAATCGCCCCTGGCCTCGCATTCCAGTATAGCATTCCTCTCCCTATCCGGAAGGGCGCTCACGTGCCGTCGCTGGTCCGCCTCCCAGAGGGGGCTGCTCAGATAGGGAGCGCTCAGAACCAAGGAGGCTATCCCTTTCTGTCCGTACATCTGGGCGTAAAGCACTGCCAGCATGGTTCCCCATGACTGCCCGAGAATGTGGTACCTTTCGTACCCGAGGTGCTGGACCAGGGCATGGAGCTCGTCCGCGAAGCGGCCAACGTTCCAGAGGCTGCGGTCTTTGGGACGATCGGACCGGCCGCCCCCCAGCTGGTCGTAGAGCACGACCGTTCGTTCGTCCGAGAGTGCCTCAAGGTTGTCCAGGTAATCGTGGGTAGTCCCCGGCCCCCCGTGCAGCACGATGAGAGGGACACCACCGTCCCCAGACACCCTGTACCATATCCTTCCACCCTCCACCTTAAGCATTCCTTCCTTCATGGCCCCTTGACCCATTCCACCCAAGACGATAAAAAGCCTGGGACCTGGTTGCGAAAAATGAAAAGATGGAAAAGGTTTCGTTGGGCGGGGTGGCTCACTTCTTCCTCAGGAATACGAAAACCGCCCCGGCGGCGACCGCTGCTATGGCCACGATAGCGATGATTATGTAGAGCATGGTGCTGTCCCCGCCCTCGTCGTCATCGCCGTCCCCTCCATCGGCCGTGGGAGTGGCGTCCTCCGCATCCGACAACGGACCTTCCCCGACAGCGTTCACCGCGCTGACCTTGTAGTAGTAGGTCTGGCCGTTGGTCACGGTGCCGTCTGTATAACTGGTCACCGCACCGACCGTTGCCAATAGGGCGAGGGAGCCCTCGGAGGTTCCGCGGTACACCTTGTAGCCGGTGATAGGCGAACCGCCGTCGCCATCCGGCGTGTTCCAGGTCAGGGTAACGGTCCCGTTGCCGGATTCGGCATCCAGATCGGTGGGCGCGGAAGGCGCGGAATTGGCCCTCATCATGACCGCGTCGGAAAGCGGGCCTTCCCCCTTCGCGTTCAGGGCGCTGACCGCGTAGTAGTACTCCGTCCCCGCCACCAGGTCCAGGTCGGTGTGGTTCAGCACGTCGCCGAGGGTGGTGAGCAGGACCAGACCGTCGGCGGATGTTCCGCGGTACACCTTGTATCCCGATATTGAGAAACCACCGTCGTCCTCCGGTTCATCCCAGGTTATCACAATTCCGGCGCCATCGGTCATCGCCCCGATGTGGATCGGCTCGGACGGCACGGACCCGAGCTGCACGGACACCAGATTGGACCTTGGACCTTCGCCCTGGCCGTTTACTGCCGAGACCTGGTAGACATAGGTCTGCCCTATCGTTCCCGTATCATCCTCGTAGGTCAGCACGTCGCCCAACTCCACGAGCAGGCTCAGGGACCCGCCGTCCGGACCGCGGTACACCCTGTAGTTGGTTATCGCCGAACTTCCGGTATCGGTCGGCTCGCTCCAGGTCAGGGTCACCGCGACCCCCTGGGACGTCGCCGACAGAACGGGAGCGGATGGCAGGTCGGGGTTGGACGAGACCTCGTTCGAGGCGTCGCTCTCGCCCAGGCCGTTGGTGACCTTGACGTGGTAGAAGTACGTCACACCAAGGTCTATGTCCAAGTCGATATAGGTCAGAACGTCACCCAGATCGATCAGCCGCGTCAGGCTTCCCGAGACGTTGCCCCGGAACACCGAGTAGCTGAGGACGGAGAACCCGCCATCATCGGCCGGCCGCTCCCAGGTCAGTACCACATCGTTCCCGACCAGTTCGGCCGTCAGGTTCAGGGGCGGGGAGGGGTAGGACGCCGGGGTGTCGTTCGCCTCGTTCGACAGAGGCCCCTCGCCGACCGAGTTCACCGCGCTGACCGCGTAGTAGTACGTCTGACCGTTCACCAGGCCCAGGTCGGCATAGATGTTGACGTTGCCCACCGCTTTGAGCAGCTCAAGGTCGCCAGAGACGTTGCCGCGGTAGATGTTGTAGCCGATGATGGCCGACCCGCCGTTGGAGGCGGGTGCGTCCCATTCCAGGGACATCGACGCGTCCCCGCGGAAGGCATAGAGGTTCGTCGGCGCACCGGGCACTGTCGCAACCGCGACCGGGGTGGCCGAGACCTCGCTGGACAGCGGACCTTCACCGACCGAGTTGAAGGCGCTCACCTTATAGAAGTAAGGCTGGCCGTTGGTCACCGCCAGGTCGAGGTAGTTCATCGAGGAGTTCACGAAGGTGAGCAGCGTTTCTCCGCCCGAGGTCGTTCCACGGTATACCTTGAACCCCAGAACGGTCGAGCCTCCGTCGCTGGAAGGCGAATACCAGATCAGGCTGACGTTCCCGTCCCCCGGCGTCGCCGCTAGGCCGGTGGGAGCGGTGGGGGCGGTGGACGAGGTGACAGTGACCTGACCCTCGTCGCTGAACGGTCCGATGCCGATCAGGTTGTAGGCCGCCACGCGATAGCGGTACGTCCCTCCGGTTAGCACGGTATCGATGAATCCCGCCGCAGTGCCTTGGTAGACCTTCTCGATCGATCCGTCGGGCGAGATGCGCTGCAGTATGTAACCCAGCACCGGATAGCCGTTGAGATCCGTCGGGACCGGCCAGCTCGCGGCCACCTGGGAACCGTCGGCCACCAGGTCGATGTCCCTCGGTGCTGAAGGCTCGGCCCTCTGCGCCGCCAGTTTCACCTTCCCATCCGTGAAGTCCAGGTATAGCACGCTCAGAGCGCCCTGCCCGTCGATGGCCATGGAAGAAAGCCTTCCGACGTCGCCCTCCAGATCGATGGAGGCGGTGGACCATCCCGCCCCGCCCTTTAAGGCGTAGCGCAGGTCCCCGGTGGTCTGGTCCCAGTAGCTCATGTGCAGACGACCGGAGCCGTCCATGACCAGGGAGGTGTAGAGACCGGTGACGTCCGCGGATGCGTCCACCGTCGCCTTTTCCCATGCGGTGCCCTGGAACGTCGCGTACTTGAGGTCCCCGGCGGACATGTCCCAGTAGCTGATGTGCACGTCCTTGGGACCGGTGGCCACTATGGAAGTATAGAGGCCGACCGCGTTGGTGGGATTGTCCACCGACTCGAAGTCCCAGGACCCCCCGACGTTGTTGGCGTACCTCAGGTCGCTGTTGCTCCCGCCGTAGTAGCTGATGTGGACCTTGCCGCCTTCGTCGAGACAGATGGAGGAGTAAGAACCGCAGTTCCCGAGATCGTCCACGGTCTCGTTGATCCAGCTCCCGCCGGCGTTGGTCGCGTATTTGAGTCCCTGATCGGTTGAGTCGCGGTAGCTGATATGCGCCTTATTGTTCTGGTCCACCGCAATGGATGCGTAGGTTCCGACCAGACCCGTTTCATCGACCTTCACCGTCGCCCAGCTACCTCCGGCATTGGTGGCGTACCAGAGGTCATTGTTGGCCGCGTCGAAATAACAGATATGCGCCTTGCGGTTGGAATCCACGGCGATGTCGCAGTACTGGCCAACCGCCCCTTCCTCCTCGACGATGGTGGTGCTCCAGGATCCGCTGATGTCGGTGGCGTACCTCAGCCCGGTGATGCTCCGGTCATAGAAGGCGACGTGATGCGCTCCCGCATCATCGATGGCCAGCGCCATGGCGTCCTCGGCGTTCGGAACGTATCCCAGCTCGCGGATGGTGGTGATCTTCCAGGGCGAGTTGGTGGCGTAGCCCAGCTTCCCCGTGCCGTCGTAATAACTTATGTGCACCTTGTCGTCTGTACCTATGGCCAGTCCGGTGTCCATTCCGGTGGTGCCCTTGTAATCCAGGACTATGCTGGTCCATGACCCTCCGGCGTTCGTGGCGTACTTCAGGTCGCTGTTGTCGTTATCAAAGTAGCTGATGTGGACCTTTCCGCCCTGATCGACATCTATTGAACTTTCCTCCCCCACCCATCCATTCGAATCCACGGTCGTGGGCACCCAGACCCCGCCGGAGGAGAAGGCGTACTTCAGGTCCTTGCTGGCACCGTCCATGTAGCTGATGTGTAGGCGTCCGGTGGCGTCGATGGCCATGGAGGTATGGTCCCCCACATTTCCCGAGGCGTCCACAGAGGACAGGGCCCAGGCGCCGCCGGCGTTGGTGGCATATCGGAGGACGTTGTTGGTGTTGTTCTGGTAGCTGATGTGGACCTTGTTCGAGGCGTCGACGACCAGAGAAGGATAGCGGCCGGTGTCCGCCGTCGCGTGGCCGTCAATGGTCTGGTTCACCCACGAGCCGCCAGCGTTTGTGACATATTTGAGAGAGGCAGAGAAGCCGGAGTCCTCGAAGAAGGAATAGGCTATGTGCGCCTTGCCGTTCGAATCGACCCCCAGTGACAGGTCGTTGGGGCCCCAGTTCGGCCTTGTGTCGGCCACCTTTTCCCATGCCCAGGCGCCTCCGGCGTTGGTGGCGTAGCGTATCTCGCCGGCATCCGAGGCGTAGTAGGCGATGTGCAGCTTTCCGTCTGCATCCATATCGATCGAGGTGGTCCCGCCGCTACCCCCGGTGGTGTTGTCGATCCTGGTGTACGTCCAGGCGCCTCCGGCGTTGGTGGCGAGCATCAGATCGTATTCGGTGTCCGCCGTGTAGCTGATGTAGGCGTTGTTGTCATCGTCCAAGACTATGTCGGTGTTCCCGAAGCAGCGGTTTCCGGTGCCTCCGGCCACCTTCTCGATGATCCAGGAGCTGTAGGTGGCGTAGAGCAGATCGCAGGACGATCCATCCTGATAGGATATTGCCAGCATCCCGTTTGGCGCAATAGCTATGGAACAATACTCTCCGACCAGATTCGCCCCGTTGTCGTCCACAAGGGTCAGGTTCCAGCCATCACCGAGCAGACTGGCCGCCCTGAGGTCGCGATTGATCGTGTCGTAGTAAGCAATGTGTGGAACGCCGTCCGTTCCAACAGCGATGCTGGAGTGCTCGCCCGCGTTCCCGGTCCCGTCGACCACGTCCGGTCCGGTCATCCACCCGACCCCGTCGAAAGTTTGATAGAGCAGCTCCTTGGCGGTAATATCGTAGTAGCTGAGATGAAGCTCCTGTCCGTAGAGCGCCATGGAATTGTAGCGGCCCACATTGTTGGTGCCATCCCCGTCGTCAAGAGTGGAACGGAACCAGCTCCCTCCAGACCATTGCGCCCATCTAAGAACGACATTGGTACCCTGCTGAGCATACAGTATGTGAACTATACCGTAGGAGTTGACCGCCAGCGAAACCTCACGGCATCCGTTGGCGTCCACGGTCGCGTTGACCCAGGAGCCGGCGGTGTTGTTGGCGTACTTCAGTTCGCCATCGTCCTGGTCGTAGTACGCGAGATGCGCGTTGCCATCCTGGTCAATGAAAAGATCGTTGTAGTATCCGGTAGCCTGGTCAGGATCGGCCGCCTCGGTCGTCCAGTCCCCGTCGCGGTTGGTGGCATACACCAGGTGCTCGTCCCAATCCCCATAGTAGCTCATGTAGGCGATGTGCACCTTGCCCTGGCCGTCAAGCGCCAGGCTTATGGATGAATCGAGACTTATCCCGGTGTCGACGACGGTGATGTTCCATTGGCCGTCGGTGTTGGTAGCGTATCTCAACGAGGCGTCGTCGTCATTGCGATAGGCGATGTGCGAACGGCCGTACGCATCGATGGCCATCGAAGTCTCGAACCCTGTGCTTCCTTCAGCGTCCACGACCTCTAAGCCCCACCCGGCTTCGGTCCGAACGATGCTTGCGCTCGCTACCACCTCTCCAGGCACGGTCGAGACGATCACTATGGTCGACAGCAAAAGCAGCAGAACAAGCATGGTGGCGCCCACCTTGCGCCTGAAAACGATCCAATCCCCCACGGCGGACATGCGGAAAATATGTTTACGCGGGGTATAAAATGACACAGGTCATCCATCGAGCTAAACTGGGGGAGCGTCAATTGTTATTACGCCTAACACCGTTCATGATCGAACATAACATTCGTCGATGACCGAACATGATGAAAGGCGCCCCGGCCGGCGGACATCATTCCGTCATAGGCGTGGCGGCGATCATCTGCGGCCGATGTCAGCATCGGAGCCGTCATCGTTGTGCATCCACCTATCCAACGTTTCCTCTGCGGAACGTTCTTTCTGCTCATCCGAAGCTCGACCTGTTAGATTTAATACCGTATGACCGTTAACCCGAAAGCCACGGAAGCGGAGAGATGGCAGAGGAGATACCACCGACCGGCACCGGCAACCTGAGGGACTACGAGGAAACGTACCAGGCATTCAACTGGGCGTCCCTTAACGGTGAGTTCGACTGGTCCCGGGGCGGGCCGTACAACGTGGCGGCCGAGGCCGTGGACCGCCACGCCCGGGACCGCCCGGACAAGGTGGCCATCCATTCCGTGCGGGCCAGCGGAGAGGTGCAGTCTCTGACCTTCAGGGACGTCTCCCGTTCGTCCAGCATGTTCGCCGACGGCCTGCGCCAGATGGGTGTTGGCCGGGGCGACCGCGTCTTCGTCTATCTGGACCGCAGATCCGAGCTGTTCATCTCCATCATCGGAATAGCGAAACTGGGCGCGGTGGCCTGCCCGCTGTTCTCCGCCCTCGGGCCTGAGGCGGTGAGGGACCGCCTCCTGGACGGGACTCCTTCGGCCATCATCACATCGCCCTACCTCTTCGAAAGGATAGCTGCGGTCCTGAAGGATGCGTCCCCCTCGCCCCTGGTCGTCTGCGTCGGGGAGGGGTGTCCGGCGACCGCCGTCCCCTATTCCATGCTCCTTGGATCGGGATCGCCGGAGTTCGCCACAGCGAACATGCGTCCTGACGAGCCGTACATCATCCATTACACCTCGGGGTCCACCGGCAAACCGAAGGGCGTGGTGCTCCCGCATCGGGCGATGCTCCAGCAGCTCTCGGGCGCCAAGTACGTTTCCGATCTGAGGGAGGATGACGTGTTCTGGTGCACCGCCGACCCAGGGTGGGTCACCGGCACGTCCATGGGAATTTTCGGCCCATGGTATCTGGGGATCACCATCATATCCTTCGAGGGGCGCTTCGATGCCCGCTCCTGGTACTCCCTCATCGACCGGTTCAAGGTCACCGTTTGGTTCACCGCCCCCACGGCGCTGCGCATGCTCATGAAGGCGGGCGACGAGACGGTGGGAGGTTTCGATCTTTCCTCGTTGCGCCATATATGCTCGGCCGGCGAGCCGCTCAACCCGCATGTGGTGCGCTGGGGAACGGAGGTGCTGAAGCGGCGCATCCACGACAATTGGTGGCAGACGGAGACGGGCGCTCCGTGCATCTCCAACTTCCGGTGCATGACCGTTCGGCCAGGGTCCATGGGCAAGGCCGTCCCCGGCGTGGTCGCCGCCATCGTCGACGAGAACGGGCTGGAGCTTCCTCCGGGAAAGGAAGGATTCCTGGCCCTCCGTCCAGGCTGGCCATCTATGATGACCGGGATATGGGGCAACGTCACCAGATATCGCGAGTACTTCTACGTTCCCGGCTGGTACGCCTCCGGGGATCAGGCCTACAAGGACGAGGACGGGTACATCTGGTTCCTGGGACGGGCGGACGACGTCATCAAGACGTCCGGCGAACGGCTCGGGCCTTTCGAGGTGGAGTCCGCGCTAATAGAGCATCCGGCGGTGGCCGAGTCCGCCGTCGTCGGCAAACCGGACGAGCTGCGGGGGGAGATCGTGAAGGCGTTCATCGTCCTCCGTCCGGGGAACGAGCCCTCGGACCGCCTGAAGGAGGACATCACCAACTTCGTGCGGGTCCGGCTGGCGTATTATGCCTATCCGAGGGAGATAGAGTTCGTGGAAGCCCTTCCGAAAACCCGTTCCGGCAAGATCATGCGCCGGGTGCTGAAGGCCAAGGAAGGAGGTCATGATTCCGGCGATCTGTCCATGCTGGAGGATTCGCCCTGACGGCTCCCGGAATTTATTATAAGCACTGAGGGATCCATCACCTCGCCGATGATTACCATCCTCCGCCGCATCGACCGCCTCGATCTTTGGGCCGCCGTTCTGGGCGCCATCTGCGTCTGGCTCCTTCTGGTGGTCGTCTCCGCGACCTGGGACAGGGGGGCCGTGGCCTGGCTGTCCGCATCGTTCGGGATAGCCGTCGCCTTCCTGTTCCTTCACGGCGTAGCCGTGCTCTGGCGGGTACGAAGGCGAGGCCGGGCGGGACTTGTCAAAGTGGCCGTCCGGATGATGGCGCTGACCTTGGCGTTCTCCCTGCTGGCCCTGCCGACCATCTACCTCGGGGACGCCGAGGTGATCATACATGGGGCGGACCTGTTCACTCCCTTGGGGGCGCTCCTCGCCCTGCTGGTGATCTGGCTGGTGTTCTTTATTATAGTCTGGGGGATGCTGGCCGCGGCCTGCGGCGCCCTGTGGCTGCTGGCGAAGCTGCTCCGTTGGACGGTCCCCCGCTTCCTCCATGACGTGCGCGGGGTCCGCTTCGACCGCAGAGACGGTGTGCTGGCCAGGGCGGAGGTCTGGGCGGTGGCCCTGCCCAGGGTTCTGGACCCAGCCACCCTTCGCCTGAGGCCGCAGCCCCTGGAGGGGAAGACGGTGAAGACCCGCTTCGTCCAGGCCCTTGTCTGGCAGCTGGTGCTGGGCATGCTTCTGGCGGTGTACATAAGCCTCAACCCGGTGCTCCTGCAGTCCATGAGCTTCAGCCAGACGTTCAGCCTGGTGTCCATCACCTCCATCCTGGTGCCGCTGCTCATCCTTCCCTGGTCCACCCTGGAGGTGCTGGGGGCGAGGGTGGACGGCATCCGCGAGGATTTCTATCTGCACAAGGGCGCCAGGACCAGGATGGTGCAGACCGTGGTGGCCCTGGGCACCCTGTTCCTGATATTGCGGTTGGCGGTGCAGGAGATCGGAGCAGAGGTGATCGTTTGGAGGTTGGCAGGGTATTCGGTCACCCTCTTCATAATCTCCGGCCTGGTCTCCTTCGCCTATTTCAATTACTTCGAGAGGGAGCTGGTCCAGGATCTGGAGGAACGATTGCAGAGGAAGGGGTTCTAGATCCGGTAAGGTCTTTCCGACCAGTGACGCTTGAACGGACCACATCCCTATAGGGAAGGTCTTCTCCCCAAGCCCTCCGCTATGGTCCTGGCGGCATTATGGCATCCGTCGAACGACATCCCGGTCGGAACTGGCCTCTTGCCCATGTTCTCCAGGACCAGGTCCGCCAACCCTTGCGGCGAGACCTTGGAGAGTGCGCACCTGACGCCCGACCCGTACCTGTCCAGTTTGGCCGAAACGTTCCGCTGCTGTTCCGAATGCCCTTCCAACGGGAAGTAGAGGAACGGCACGCGTAGAGCGGCCAGCTCCAGCGTGGTCCCTCCGCCCCCCTGCACGATGGCCATGTCCGCCACGGCGAAGTGCTCGTGCAGGAAGGGCACGTAATCCCTGACGGTGATCCCTTCGGGAACGGGACCGAGCTCCCCCGTCATGCGCGGCCCCTTCACGATCAGCATCCTTGCGTCATTCACTCTTTGCTTGATCAGCGGATAGGCGTCCACGCACCTCTTGAGAAGTTCGATGCCCACGGCCGTGCCGCCGGCCGAGCATACCAGCAGCTTTTCCTGACCGTATCCGAGCCTTTTTCGGATCTTCTCCCTGTCATCCAGGCCGGCCAGGTCGAAGGGCAGCGGGTTACCGGCGAAGATGTACCGCCTCGCCGCCCCCTCCCGGGCGTTGACCATTCCGACGCCCAGCCTCTCGTCGGGAATGTCCTCCAGGTCCCCAAGGAAAATGTCCGTCCAGTTCTTCTCGGGGCCTTTCCGGAACGCGCGGTCCCAGCCCTTGTTGACCAATCGGGCGGTGCGAATATCACGCCACCTCCAGCTGCCCGGGTACACCTTCACGAAATCCCAGAGGAACACGAACGGCGGCCAATCCTTCCCTTTGCCGCTGGAATGGGCGCCCTCCAGCTCATACGCCTCATCGGCGACGACCAGGTCCGGCCTTTCCCTTTTCACGATGGCGTCGAAGGTCCTGACCGCGCCTGCGTAACGGTCCTCCTTGCGCACCCGGTAGAGAATCTCGGTCATGTTCACATTGGAACCTTTGGCCACCTCCTCGATGACCGAGGTGCCCACGTCCCTGTCCCGGCATTCGGGCAGCAAGATCATCCCTTCCTGTTCCAGGATGAGGGTGGCCGGATCTGCGGCCAGCCAGACCATCTCAATGCCCCCTCGCATGCTCATCAGCTCCCGAGCGATGCGTACATCCCTGAGCACATGGCCAAGCCCTACCGAGCCGCTGACGAAGAGCACCTTGGGCAAGTCGGATCACGTCCGCGTGTGAATTGGACAGGCGATGCATAGCCTTTCCCTATCGCACCGACCTCATCATTTTCACTAGTGGGACCGCAACCTGCTAATAACGTCGTTGAGAATCCGAGTAGCAATGGGATTGTTGGACAAGGACCCTTGCTGGGCCCGCCGCACGGCCGGCGCGGTGATCATGGTGGCCGCCTTCATAGTGCTGATGGGGATCATCACCGGGGAAGCGCTCTATCCGGGATATCACACCGGGGAGATGGACATCAGCGACCTGGCCTGGAAGGAGCCTTCCGCGACCTTATTCAACGTGGCGATGATAGTGGGCGGGGTGATGTACTCCCTGACGGCCATCTTGCTGCGTCACGCCGGGCTGCCTAGGTCGGTGACCGTTCCGGCATTTCTCATGGGAGTGGGAGGCGCCGGGGTCGGCCTGTTCCCGCTCTACACCGGCACGCCTCACGTCATAGCCGCCCTGATGGCCTTCGGCGGGGGCGCCGTCACCGCCCTCATGTCCGGCCGCACCGCTGACGCCCCTTTCAAGTACATCTCCATGTTCCTGGGGACCATCAGCCTGGTCTCCCTGGTGCTCTTTGCAATAATGTGGAGGACCGAGCCGTTCGGACCGCTGGGAGAGGGAGGGATGGAACGATGGGTGGCCTATGCCAACATGGTCTGGGCCATCGGTTTCGGCGGTTATCTGATGAACAGCGGGCCCGATCGCTCCAAGTCGCGCATGTCCTGCAATCGCCCCTAGATCGCCGTCCGGCGAAAGGTAGATTACCGGCCACCCTCTAGTCATGAGCAGAGGTGGTGTCCTGTGGACCTCGATCAATCCATTCAGATATGCAGGTCGGCCCGGAGGGACCTGAGGAGATTGATGGCCGCTCTGGACAAGAGGAGCTTCTACGACATCGGACACGACGTGGGGCATGCGGCGGCCCTGGGCGTGGCCTTCAGGAACATGGACAGGGAGCTGGTTTGGCTGGAACAGCTAATCACCGTGGGGAATCTGGAGGCCATAAGGGGGCAGAGCTGGATGGTCTGCGACCTGGTGAACTATTACGACCGGCTCATCGACATGATCCAGGAAAAGGCCATACCGGCCGGGAAGGCGCCCCCGGTTGCCGACTCCGTGCTCCTCTGGAGGGAGAACGCCGGGAAGCTGGCCCAGGCGGTCTGTCAACTGGAGGATGACGAGTCCCCCTGACAGGCAAGACTGAATAGACGAGGCAGCATACATCATGGCGATCATGAGAGAGGTCCGGCTCCGGCATCATCATCTGCTGTGCACCCGCACCTTCGGCGGCCGTGGGTACGATTACCGTTTCGTGACCAACATGGAGGCAGTGGTGGAGGACCTCCGCTCCCCGGAAGGGCTGATCGTGCATATCGAATCCAGCTGCGACGATATCTGCTCGCAATGCCCTAACGCCGTTCGCGGCCTGTGCAGGGAGCACGAATCGGTGACGGAGAAGGACCGGGCGGCGGCTCTGTTCCTCGACCTGCCGGAGAAGGGAACGTTCCCGGCCGAACCCTTGCTGAAGACAGCCGAGGAGCGCCTGCGGACGTTGGACGACATCCGTCTGGTGTGCGGGGAGTGCGAGTGGGCTGAACTGTGCAATGAGCGGCTGAGGGCGCGCGATCGGCCTTAGCGGTCTGGACGGGACAGGAAAAAACCTTTAGTAAGATGGCCTTTTTCTAGCTAGCATGGACGCGGAGCTTAGGATCGTTCTGGACATGACCCTGCTCATGGTCATCTCCGGCCTTTGCTCCCTTCTGTTCGCCAGGATCCGGATGCCCCCGATCCTCGGCTACCTTACCGCGGGGATCATCCTCGGCCCGACCATGTTCCCCGACCTCTGGGTGGAGCAGACCACGGTCATGGTGCTCTCGAACATCGGTATCGTGATGCTGATGTTCTGGATAGGGCTTGAGCAGAGCGCGTCCAAGCTGAAACGGGTCGGGTCCAGGCTGGTGCTCATCGTCACCCTGGAGATGACCCTGACGGTCATAATCGGTTACCTGGGAGGCATGGCCATGGGGCTGGGGAGCACCGCATCCATATTCCTGGGGGCGATCATCTCCGGCACCAGCACGGCGGTGGTGGTGGGCGTCCTCCAGGCCAGCAAGACCATAGACGGGGAGCAGGCCACGGCCATCATGAGCATCACCGTGTTCGAGGATGTGGGACAGGTCATCATCCTCTCCATGGCCGCCCCGCTGCTGGCAGGAGATTCCCCGGCGCTCGGATCGACCATCAACATGGTCATCGGCCTGGTGATATTCTTCGGATTGGCCATCATGCTGGGCCTGGCCTTCATCCCCCGCATCATGGACCGCATCGGCGATCGCTACCCGTCCGAGATGGTGTTCATAGTCGCCGTGGGGATGGCCTTCACCATGGCCCTGCTCTCCTCGTCCGTCGGCCTCTCCATAGCCATCGGCCCGTTCCTGATGGGGCTGATCGTGTCCATGTCGCTGTACAGCGAGAGGATCAAGGCCAAGGTGGTCCCGGTGAAGGAGCTGTTCATGGCCGTCTTCTTCATCTCCATCGGTCTGCAGATAGATCCCCGGATGATCATAGAAAACCTGCTGCTGGTGGTGACCATCGCCGCTCTGTTCATCTTCGGCAAGGCCATCGCCGTGGGCGTATCCACCTATATGTTCGGTTTCAAGGCCAGGGACAGCTTCGTGATATCGATATCCCTGCTGGCCATGGGAGAGTTCGCCTTCATCATCTCCAAGATCGCTTTGGACGCCGGGCTTCTGTCCCAGGAACTCTATTCGTCGGTCATAGGCGCGGCGCTGATCACCATGGTCACCCTCACCCTCTCATCGAAGTTCCAAGGCCAGATTTATTCGGGGATGTCCCGGGTCATGCCTGCCAAGATACGTTCCGCCCTGGTCCGGATGGACTCGGTCAAAGAGGCCGCCACGGCCCGAAACGTCATGATGTCCGATGACCGGAGGAACCTGTCGGGGCACCTCACCCGCATATTCATGGACTACCTGTACATCGTGCTCATCCTGCTGGTCTTCAACCTGGTCAGCGAACTGAAGGAGGGGATCGAGGATGTGGCGGGGGACCTGGGTGTGCTTCCGGATGCGGCCCTGCTGTTCTTCATGCTGCTGGCGATCTCGCCCGCGGTGGTCAGCGTCTACCGGCAGCTTAAGAAGGTGTCCGCGGCGCTCACGGACATGGCCATCCGCTCCCAGCGCATCGCTGAGGGCAACCGGAAGAACGTCTACCGCATGTTCATCGACCTCAGCGAGATCATGATGTTCCTGCTGGTGCTTGTACTGATAATACCGTTCGTGCCGTCCGGGCTGGTCACCACCCCCCTCCTGTTCCTGTTCATCGCCACCGTGGTGGCGGTGGTGGCCATACTGGCGAGGGACGCCCTGAAGAACTCCTACGTCCGGTTCGTGGGCATGGTCACCGGGAACGGCCGCATGGACGGTCCCGATGAGTGATGGCCGACCGCCTACTCTTCCTTCAAAGCCCTCAGGAACTCGTCGACGGGAATGGCCGCCATGGTCACGGTTTCCAGGGTCCCGCGCGACCCCAGGGCCACCATTACCTTGACCACCGTCTCGTTGTCCGGCGCCTCCAGGATGTTGATGAAATCGTACTTTCCTAGGAGAGCGTACTGCTGGATGACCTTGGCGCCCATCCTGGTGATCTCCTTGTTCACCTCTTTCAACCGCTCTGGCCTGCTCTTCAGGGTCTTGCGACCCTCCTGGGTCAGTTTCGACATTACCACGTATACGCCCATTTCTACCCCCGTTATGACCTTGGCCTTGCCATGAAATATAACTTTGCCAAGATCAGGAGGATGGTTCCTCGTACACCTTGACGTTGCGGAAGTTGAACCAGAATGCGGTGACCGCGCCTATGTATATCAACGCGGCAAGCACGAAAGGCAGGGCGAAATAACCGGCGGCCAGCATGGCGCCGCCGATCACGGTGGTCACGCTGTTGGGGACCCTCCACACGATGGAGTTGATGGCGCTGGCGAGACCGCGGTCCTCCTTGTCCACGATGCCCATCAGGTATGAGTCCATTATCGGCCCGGCCATGTTCATCATCGCCGAGCGGACCAGGTAGACCGCCCCGGCGTATATGGCCCCGGGCACGAAGGGGATGGCCAGCATGAAGATAGTGGAGAACCCCTGGGTCATCACGATGGCCGGGACCTGCCCGTAGCGCTGGGCCAGGCGGGGGCTGAATATCGCCGCCACGCCGATGGAGAGCGAGGACAGGGCCAGCAGCGGCCCCGAGAACGAATCTGGTATGCCGTAGCGGAGGAAGAACCAGGTCGGGATGAGCGGGATTATCAGTCCGGCGCCCAGGCCGATAAGCGTGTTGTTGATGGAGAAGCGGAGCAGGGTCTTCTTGCTCCTCTCCTTGAGGAACGAGCCCCGGCGCAGCTTGGCCGAGGGCGCGGTGTCGTGGTAGTCCCTGAGCAGATGATGCACGGTGACCGGGGACAGCAGGGTGACGAGGCCGAGCAGCACGAAGGTCCAGGAGTGCAACTGCACTGACGTCCAGCCCCCGATGTCCATTAGCAAGGGGAATGCTAAGGGAAGGGCGAACCCCAGGCCGCTTAATGCCCCGTTCACGATGAAGGACATGGAAAAGGCCATCTCCCGGTTGTCCACATTGGTCTGGTCGGCTATCATGGCGTTCCAGGTGGAGAGTATCGCCCCCTCGGCCACCCCGGATATTATGGCCGCCACCAGGTACAGGTTGGGATCGGTGGACAGGGAGCAGATGAACATGGAGAAGGGCAGCAGCGCGAGCCCGGCCAACAGCAGCCGTTTCCTTCCCAGCCGGTCGGACATCAGGCCGAAAGGGATGGCGCTGATTATCATGGCCAGCCCGGAGAGCCCTATGATGAGCCCTACGTGACCAGAATCTACGCCCTGCTCGGGCAGGTAGGCGGCTATGGCGGTGGTCAGATACCCGTATCCGATGGAGCTGAAAGAGGTGAGCAATATCAGCCATTTGACCTGGGCGGGAACCTTGACCCCCGCCCTCCCGCGTAACCTGGAACCTGCGCTCATCCTCTCACCTCCACTCTCCCTTGGCGCCTCTGAGGGCCTGAACGGCGAATTAGGTTCTGATATCAGATACTTGCGGTCCTTCTCGAGACATATTATTAATCAGCCGCAGCGTATTTTCTCCGGACCAACATGATGCCCATCGCCCCCCTGATGATCGAACATCGCTTGATAGAGAGAATGGCTTCCGTCATGGAGATGCAGGCGGAAGCGATGCAGGCCGGCCAGGAGTTTGATCCGCGCTTCATTCCGGAGGCGGTGGATTTTATGCGCACCTACGCCGACCGTACCCATCACGGCAAGGAGGAGGACATTCTCTTCAAGGTCCTGAAGGGGAAGAAGCTGAGCGCGGAACACCGCCGGACGTTGGAGAAACTGGAGACGGACCATGTCAAGGCCCGAGAGATGGTCGGAAAGCTTGCCGCCCTGGGCGAGGAGCACCTGAGGGGAAGCCCCAGCGCAGCCTTCCAGGCGTCGATGCTCATGAAGGACCTGGTGACCTTCTATCACGCCCATATCGAGCTGGAGGACCAGGGGTTCTTCGTGCCGGTTATGGAGTATCTCTCGGCAGAGGAGCGCCAGGTCATGCTTGAAGATTTCCGGGACTTCGATTCCCGGATGGTCCACGAACGCTACGCCAAGGCGGTGGAGAGGATGGGCGGGGGGAAGGATGTGCATCTGGCCCGCGAGGATGGAGACCGCTGGCGGTGCCGGGTGTGCGGTTATATCTATGACCCCAAGGAGGGCGACCCGGAAAACGGTGTGCCGGCTGGAACGGCGTTCGCGGACATTCCTGACGACTGGGTATGCCCGGTCTGCGGCGCAGGGAAGGACGCCTTCGAGCACCTCTGAGGGAAACGATTATCTTCATCGGCCTGCCATCCTTACCGCATGAACGATGGGCCGGGACGCGTCTTTCAGAGGGAGACCAAGCATCGCCGGGACCACCTGGTAGGCCGCCAGATGGACTGGGAGCTAAAGCCGGCCACCTACAAGGATTATCCTGACCGGCCCAAGATCGTTCTTCCAGAGCCGAAGCGCCCCGACGTTCTTTTTAACAGATTGCTGAGGGAGCGACGCAGCGTACGTCATTTTTCCGGGGAGGCCTTGCCGGCGGAGGAGCTGTCCTACCTGCTCTGGGCCTGCGACGGCATCACCAGGAGGGAGCGGGGGTATGAGTTCCGCACCGCCCCTTCCGCAGGAGCCCTGTACCCGGTGGAGACCTACGTGGTCGTGAACGATGCGAAGGGGATTGCCCCGGGCATTTACCATTACTCGGTCAGGGACCATGCCCTGGAACTGATCAGGAAGGGAGATCTGGGGGAGGAGCTGGCCCGCGCCGCCCTGGACCAGGGGATGTGCGCCTCGGCCTCCCTGGTCTTCGTATGGACGGCCGTGTTCGAACGCAGCCGGTGGAAGTACGGGGAGCGGGCCTACCGCTACGTGTACCTGGACGCCGGGCATGCCGCCCAGAACCTGGCCCTGGCCGCGGTATCGCTGGGACTGGGGTCCTGCCAGATCGCCGCCTCGTTCGACGATGAGGTCAATGAGCTGCTGGGAGTGGACGGAGAGGAGGAGAGCGTGCTGTACATGAGCGCGGTCGGGCGCCCGGAGACAGGCGCAAACGATTAATCATCATCCTCCGTTCTTCTTCTGATGCTCTGCCCCAACTGCGGGAACCATCCCTCCCCCGATGACAAGTTCTGCATGGAATGCGGTACGCCCAAGGCCCGTTTCATTGACGAAAGCGTCCCTCCAGTCGAAACCCCCAGTCCTCCGCGGACGGAACCTTCCCAGGATGTCCCGCGTCCGCCTGCGGAGTCCCCGCCCCGGGCGGCGGACCTGCCTGCGCAGCAGGCGCCGCATCCCCCTTCCATCACCCAGCCTCAGCCGCAAAATGCACCGCAGCAGGCGCCTCCGGCCCCACCTGCCGGGCAGCGGCAGTATCAGCAGCCATACCAGCCCGCTCCGCCCGCATCACCTCCCCAATACCAGCAGCCGTATCAGCAACCCTATCAGCCCGCTCCACCCGTGGCACCTCCCCAATACCAGCAGCAGTATCCTCAGCAGGCGCAACCGCTCCCTCAGATGATGCCATACCAGAGATCGAGCAACGAGATGACACCGCAGGGTCAGAGCCAGCTCGGACAGTATCAGGTGTACGTCCCGCCCAAGGCCGCCAAGGCCGATATCCATCTCCCGGCCCAGGCGCCTCCCGCTCCAGCGCCGCAGCCTTACCCACAGCCTCCGCAGGCTCCTCCGACGCCGCAGCCGGTCCAGTCTTACCAGACCTCCCCTTCGGCACCGCAACCTGTCCAGCCTTATCAATCGGTATCTCAGGCGGCTCCCCCGGCACAGCCCCAGCCCGGCCCCTGGACGAGCCAGCAGCCATCGGCGCAGCAGCCCACACAGCCATATCAGCCCTATCCGTCAGCCGCCCAGCGGCCACCTAGCGTTCCGCCGGTCCCGCCGCAGCCGCCATATCAGCAGCCATATCAACAGCCTTACCCACAGCCTCCGCAGACCCCTCCGACGCCGCAACCGCAGCCGGTCCAGCCATATCAGTCCGCGCCTACGACGGCACCGCAACCTTACGGACCGCAGCCGATGGGAGCGCCGCCGGGCGTCATGATGCTCATGCCCCAGGTCGCCTCGGCTGCCATGCTGCGCCCGAATGAAAGGACGACGCAGGTCTGGAGGGCGGGGCTGGAACAGGACAGTTACGATCCTGAGGAGGGAGAGCACGGCACCTTCAACATCAGCGGCGTCCTCATCGCCACCGATCAGCGCCTGATATTCGTGCAGGAAAAGGGCGTATTCGGGAAGAGCTACAAGCCCCTGGAGAGCATGGATTACCGGGAGATCGTCAGCTGGAAGCTTGGACAGACAATGCGAATAAGGTCGCTGCAGGTGGACGTGGCCCAGGGCCGCAACCGGCGGAAGGTGTTCAACAACCTCAGCGAGGTGGACCCCATGACCCTGAACGCTCTGACGCCCTGGACCCTGGACCAGGTGAAGGAACTGCTGGGAAGGCTGAAGGGCGCCGCCCCCTGAATCTGATCAGGGATCTGTGTTGGTTAATAGGCGCTTCCTGACCTCGGCGTGCTTGGCCAGGGTCCTTTCCATGACCATATCGAAGACCGCCGGCAGCTCGGCCTCCAGGACCAGCAGTCCCTGCTCGGTTATGCCCCCCTTGGTCGCCACCTTCTCCTTGAGCGAATGCGCCGACTCCCCGGACGCCAAGGCCAAGGCCGCCCCCTGCATGGTCTCCAGGACCATCTCCCAGGCGTCCTTCCTCTCGATACCGTGGCGTACGCCCGCTTCAGCGAACTGATGCATCATCTCGGCGATCAGGGCGGGGCCGCAGCTGGTGAGGTCCGTGGCCACGTCCATGCGGCCCTCGGGAACGACCATGACCTTGGAGGCGCTGCCCAGGACGTTCTCCAGAGAACGGGCCTGCGCGATGGCGACCGACGGACCGTGGGATAGCAGCGATACACCCCGGCCACGCTCCATGGTCACCGATGGTATCAGCTTGCTCACCGGGTGTCCGCACACCTCTTCCAGCCGCATCAGCGGCATCGCCCCGTTGACCACCACGACATGCATGTCTTTCCCGACGGATGAGATCTCCTTCAGAACGCCTAGCAGCTGGTCGGTGCGCACGGCCACGAACAGCACGTCGCTGTCCTCGGCGGCCTGGACATTGCTCCCGGCAACGGCGACGCCTGGGTATCGCTTGATGAACGACCCGGCCTTGCCCGGGCTGCGATTGGCGACCGATATGCTTTCCGGCGGGACCGCTCCGCCATCCAGCAGTCCGGCGGCGAGCGACGAGCCCATGTTCCCCAGTCCGATGAAACCGTACCTCAAGTGAAGACCGTCCGCCACCGGTGAGGCACCTCGGCGATAAAAGAATGATGGTCCTAGAGACCCAGCTCCTCCGACCGCAGCCTCATGCCCTCCAGGGCCACCGCCAGGAACTCGTCCCTCGGTATGCCCAGCTCCTCGCACACCATGATCCTCCCCCGGTCCACGCCCCGGGCGAAATCCCGGTTCCCGAACTTCTTGGCGATGGAACCGACCTTGACCTCGGCCAGCCTCTTCGAGGGAAGCACCAGGGCGCAGGCGATGACCAGCCCGGACACGGCGTCCGCGGCCACCAGCGCCCTCTTCAGCTGGTCGTCCACCGGAACCCCGGTGGCCTCGTGATTATGAGCGAGTATCGCCTGGACCACCTCATCCGGCACCCTGCCCTGCAAAATGTCACGGGCGATCAGGGCATGGTCCTGCATCCCGTGGCATTCCTCGAAGTCCAGGTCGTGCAGTATCCCGGTGACCTCCCACAGCTCGGGGTCCTCCCCCAGGCGTACCGCTGACTGCCTCATCACCGCACCGACCGCCACCATGTGCTTCAGGTTGCTCTCCTTGCACACGTGGCCCTTGACCAGCTCCAGCGCCTCTGCTCTGTCCATGACGTTCACGCCCTCGGATGGGACTGGCCTTGATCGCGGGCTCAGACTATCAGTTTTCCGGCGGAGGGACCCCACATGGCGTCGTAGACAGCCTCCACCTTGACCACCACGGCGGCCTTGGCCGGAAGCTTGGGGTTCACCCCGTGCACCCATTTGCGCATCTCATCGAACTGGGGCCCGGCCTTGTGGACCTTGGCCGAACCCTTGATCTGGTAGGACCGCTTGGTCTCGGTGTCGTAGCACAGCACCGAGATGCGAGGGTTCTCGGACAGATTGGCGGCGGTCTTCAGGAAGAAGTTGTCGGCCAGCAGCAAGGTCTCATCGTCCAGAATCTTCATGAGACCGATGAATATCACGTTCGGCGTCCCATCCTTGGTGGCGGTGGCGATCGGTATGGGCTTTTGCTTTTGCAGTGCCTCTTTAACCTCGGGCGGCAGCTTGACCATTTTTATCACCGTGATAAGAACTATTTGCTCGCCTAATAAAGTTAAGCACTGTCGTTCGCCTCCCATTCGAGGGGGAGGTGAAAGGGTCATATTGCCGTTCGGACAATGACTCGGGCATGAGCAACAAGGAGGCCGTGACCATGGTGGGTCGCCTGATGGAGCTGGCCGCTAGGACCGCGCCCAAGGCCATGGGCAAGGATTTCATCGAGGCTGTGCTCCTCACCGACGAGCAGAGGGCGAGGCTGGGCGAGGACATGATCGCCATCGGCAAGGAAAGGGGCGTCCCCGGTTACCAGAGGGACGGGCAGAACGTGCTGGACTCGGACGCAGTGGTCCTCATCGGCCTCCTGCCGCATCTTGGCGTGGGACTGGACTGCGGCGCCTGCGGCGTCTCGGGATGCGCGGAGTTCAACACCCTGTCGGCGAGCAGGGACTTCCAGGGGCCGAACTGCGCCCTCCGGCTGCTGGACCTGGGCATCGCGCTGGGCTCGGCGGCCAAGGTGGCCTCCGACCATAATGTGGACAACCGGATCATGTACCGCATCGGCGTTTCCGCGATACGCCTGGGCTACTCGCGTTCCAACATCTGCCACGGAATACCGTTGTCGGCCACCGGCAAGAACATCTTCTTCGACCGGGGGAAGTGATCACTTCGGGCGGTCCTTTCCAACGCTGAAGGCCTTGGCCACCGTGCCCCCCTTGGTGAAATAGAGCGCCCCGGAGCTGAGGTACATGAGCAGCTGGAGCTTGTCGATGTCCGGGCGGCCGGCGGTCATCCGGCCCTCGTCGACGTACACCTCCTCCACCTCCCCGATGACGATGTCGGTCCCCTCCAGCTCGATGATGTCCTGCAGGGTCAGCTCGATGTTCACCGGGCATTCCCTGGCCATTGGAGCGGTCAGCGTCTTCCCGAAGAAGACGTCGAAGACGTTGGACTTGTCCTCCCTGCGACCGGACACCAGCCCGCAATAGTCGGTGGCGGCGACCGCGTCCGCGTCGGGCAGGTTGATGCTGAAGGTCCTGTTCTCCATGATGCCGTCCTTGGTCCGGCGGTCCTTTCCCATAACCACCGCCATCCTGGGCGGCTCATCGTCTATCATGGTCGCCCAGGCTATGGTGCAGAAGTTGACCCTTCCCTGCACCTTTGCCCCCACCACCACTACCGGCAATCCCATCATGGGCAGCGTCCTGCCCAGCGTCATCTTGGCCATGGTCATCGTCAGGCAATTGCGCTCTCCGGATATCAATTGTGATGCCGCGGCCATCATCCCGTTCCCCCTCTGCGCAATGCATATATACTTCCATGCTATGTCATGACATAGCACAGTAACAGTGCTTAAACAATAGGAGGAAAGGAAATGGCCGAAGCAAAGTCCGAAGACCTGCCGTTCGCGGCAGATGCCTTGCACACCAACGCTCTGGCGGCGCCTGTCGACGCTGCCTTCAAAGAGGGCGAGGCGGGCTACTACGGCCTTACCCAGGAGATACAGAGGATAGGCAGGTCCTGCCTGGAACCCGGATCGAGAGTGGTCGACCTTCGCTGCCAAATGAACGCGGTCATGCCATTGATAGAGGAGAACGAGGACCTCTGCCGCTTCACCCTGCTCTCCCCGAACGAAGAGTGCGGGTTCGAATGCTTTGACCGGATGCGCACCAGGGTGCGCCTGGGATTCGTTGACGCCGCCCTACTGGACCTGAAGGAGGGCTTTCCCGAGGTGTCTGCCCGGATGATGCTGGCCCTGGGAGCCCTGGGCGATCTTCCGGAGAAGCGACGGGCGGAGGTCGCGGAGTCCATGCACCGCCGGCTGGAGAGGAACGGCACAGGGGTGATCGCGGAGGCCGTCGACACCGGCCTGGGGACGGGGACGAACGGAAAGAGGCGCCTGTGGTCCGCAGCCGAGTGGGAATCCCTGATGCGCCATGCCGGGTTCCGCAGCGTGCAAAGGATCTGGACCGACGGCAGCATGATGGCCTGGTCGGTGAAAAAGTAAAGAACGGGGAGGGGGCGCGTGCCCCCTCGAAATCAATTTTCTCAGTCCTTCATCAGGTCGTAGATGACGGCGGCCAACGCAGCCCCCACCATGGGGGCGACGATGAATATCCATAGCTGCTCCAGCGCCCATCCGCCCTGGAAGAGCGCGGGGCCGATGGAACGGGCCGGGTTGACCGAGGTGTTGTCCACCGGAATGGATATCAGGTGGATCAGGGCCAGCACTATGCCGATGGGGATGCCTGCGAAACCCGCGGCGGCCTTCTTGTCGGTGGTGAACAGGACTGTTAGCATCAGGAGCGCCGTGAGAACGACCTCGATGACCATGACCGCGCCGAGCTCGTATCCGCCGGGGGAATGATCCCCATAGCCATTGGAGCCGAACCCGCTGGCGACCGCATCGAAACCGGGTGCGCCGCTGGCGACCACGAACAGCACGCCGGCGGCCAGTATGGCGCCGACGACCTGTGCGGCCATGTAAAGGAGCGCCTCCTTCCCGCCGATCTTCTTGGACATGAACATGCCCAAGGTGACCGCGGGATTGATGTGGCATCCGGATATCGGACCGATCGCATAGGCCATGACCAGCAGCGTGAAGCCGAAGGCCAGGGCCACCCCCAGGGCGGTTACGTAGGAACCGGCGAGCACCGCGGTCCCAACACCGCCGAACACCAGCACGAAGGTCCCGATGACCTCTGCGATTAGCTTCTTCATGACTGATTTGTCCATGATAAGAACCTCACCGATCCAGGGATTTCTGGATTATATATGGTTAATGCCCTGGGCCGGCTGTCGGCCGAACCCTGCCGCGGTCCGCGGAAGGTTCGGGGCATCACCCTATGGTGCAGCCCGGCCCCTCGCCCAGACGGAACAGAGGTGAGCTTCGCGATCCGGACTCGTTCAGACGGTGCATTATGTCCAGGAGCAATATCGAATGGTCGGATATTCCCGTCTCGCGTTCCCTGTGGGAATATTTTGCCCACAGGGGATGCTGTATGTGTGGCGACGCCAGGGCGTGGTCGGTCCTCATCCCCTTTCCGGAGGATGAATACCATGAGTATTCGCGGGCCACCTGGTGATACTCCCTCCAAACATCCCGCCAGCCCATACCCAGGAGGGAGGACAGATGCTCTGTGCCCAGGAAGGGAGTCCCCTCGGCATCTCTCTCCAGCCCGGTGCTCAGATCCCCTATGATGATGCGGCGGTCCCGGAGGTCCACCGCCTCCCTGGCGTACTCCAGTATCGCTTTCCAGTACTCCATCTTCCCCGCCAGGTCGGACGCGCCTGGCACATGCACCGCCAGTATTCGCAGGTCCGACCCTTCCGGGGATACCTCCATCCAACGGTGCGGCGAGGGCACCGGCCCTCCTGGCAGCTGGACCATCGCGACCTTGGAAGCTATGAGAATCCCGTTGGTCCGAGGGGGAGGCTGGGAATTCAGAATGTATGGATAGCCCAGGGCCGCCAGGGACAGGGATACCTCGATGATCCTCTCCGGCCTGAACTCCAACAGTATAAGCAGGTCCGGATCGTGATGGCGCACCGCCTCGACGATCCCCGGCAGCCGTTCATGGGCGCCTCCATACTGCAGGTTCCATTCCATTACTCGCATCGGCCGGGTCGGATCGTCGCCTGGATTAGATGAACCTTGCCCCGGTGCCAATCGTCTTGGGCGAACGTTTCAAGTACCGGCGTTCGCTTTTCGTATTACTTTTACAATATCTTTTAATACTGCGTATTACTATTCATAGAATAAGTGTTACGGCTTCGGTCCGCCCCTTGCACGTCGCACCTCCTTTCGCCATTTCCTTTACCAGCTGAACGTCGGATGGACCGAGGCCCTATCACGGACCTAGCGAGCGAATCGATTAACTAGGTTCGTTTGGATTACCGATCATGGTGAGGGGACACAACGCTTCCAATTTCCGCTTCCGCCTTAACAACGGCGTTGAGGTCCCGGCTCTGGGGCTGGGTACCTACAAGCTGCCGGGGGAGCAGGCCTACGCCCCGGTCCGCATGGCCCTGGACTGCGGCTATCGGCATATTGACACCGCTTCATTCTACGAGAACGAGGCGGCCGTGGGCCGTGCCGTGAGGGAGAGCGAGGTGCCCCGCGAGGAGGTTTTCATAACCAGCAAGGTGTGGAGGACCGAACAGGGCTTCGAGGAGACCCTGGACGCCTTCGACCGCACCCTGGCCAGGCTGGGAACCGACTACCTGGACCTCTATCTGGTGCACTGGCCGGTGACCGGGAAGCGCCTGGACACCTATCGCGCCCTGGAAAGGCTGTACAAGGACGGCCGGGTCAGGGCCATAGGCGTAAGCAACTTCACCGTTCGGCATCTGCAGGAACTGTACGGTTCCTGCCAGGTCATGCCGGCGGTGAACCAGGTGGAGATGAGCCCCTTCCTGTTCCAGAAGGATCTGCTGGAACATTGCCAGGCCCGCGACGTTCTGGTCACCGCCTACTCCCCCTTCGGGCGGGGGAAGATACTGGGCAGCCCCGTCCTGGCGGAGGTCGGGAAGAGGCATCGCAAGACCCCGGCCCAGGTCATCGTCCGCTGGTGCCTGCAGAAAGGGATGTCGGTCATACCACGCTCCGCCGACCTGGGACACCTGCGGCAGAACTCCCAGGTGTTCAACTTCTCCCTGGACAAGGACGACATGGCCAAACTTGACCTCCTGCACTCGGGCCTGCGCACCACCACCGACCCCGACACCATCGAGTGAGGCGGCAAAGCATTAAGTCATGGCGTTGCGGATGAAGGGACGATGACCGAACAGGTCCCCAAGATCGCTATCTACCTGGACTTTGAGAATCTGGCTATCTCCGCCAAGGAGGTTTATCCCTCCACGCCGAGGCCGCTCAGGATCGATGACATACTCGATTACGCCAAAGGATACGGGGACGTCCTCATCAAGAAGGCCTTCGCCGATTGGAACAAGCCCCCGTGCAACCAGTATGTGGAGGACCTCCGCCTGAGGGCCTTCGACCTGGTGTTCCTGCCTCAGACCTCCCTTTCGGGAAAGAACGGCGCCGACCTGAGGATGACCATAGACGCCCTGGAGGACATGTACGACAAATCCCTGCTGGACGTATTCTTCCTGGGCACCGGGGACACCGATTTCATTCACCTCATCCGCAAGATTAAGGAAAGGGGCAAGGAGGTGGTGGTGCTCGGTTTCGAACATTCCATCGGTCGCACCATCCGCTACAACTGCGATCGCTTCGAATCCCTCGAGGACCTTCTGGGCAAAGCCCCGGCCCCGGCGGTGAAGGAGAAGAAGGAAGAGGAGGAGCTGGAGGACGACCCGCGCGAGCTGTTCCTGCGCTACATCAAGAACCGCTCCACGGACGAGCCGGCCATACTGTCGCAGATCAAGAACGACCTGATGCGCCTCGACCCGTCCTTCTCGGAAAAGAAGTACGGCTACAAGCACTTCAAGGACTTCCTTGACTCGTTCAAGGGGGACCTCTTCACCAGCATCAAGATGGATGACAAGGCCGGGCATCACCTTGTTTTCTTCAAGAGCTATTCCGAACTGACCTCGGACATAAACGAGGCGCAGGTGAGGGACTTCATCGAGAAGGATATGCGCTTCATCAAGGACCGCAACCTGAGGAAGGCGCTGTACAAGGAGATCGTGGGACTGTTCCACGCTGACGGCGAGACCACCATCAACCAGATGATCGACGACCTCTGGTCGCTCTTTGACAAGAAGGTGCCCAAGGCCACCCTGAAGCGGTTCCTTCGCACCATGGCCGAAGGCCGCATGTTCAAGTTCGCCAGCGTGAAGTATACTGGCAACATCTACACCATGCCGCAGGTGCTGAAGGCGGACCTGCCTTCGATGGAGAAGCTGGACGATATATATCTGCAGAGGATCATCGATCTGACCCTGAAGAAGCACCCCGGAGTACCGCAGGAATCGGTCACCAAGATGATGGGACTGAGCTAGCGGACGATCCGGTAGCGGTCATGCGGCTTGGCCTTGCAGCGCTCGATGACCCTGCGCGCCTCCAGGTCCAGCTTGACCGACTCCACGTACCATCCCTTGGACCCCTCGAACCGCCCCTCCAGGCGCTCGCCGGCGCAGCGCACCAGTTCGTCCTGGGTCAGGTCCTCTTCCTGAAGGCAGTCCAGGATGGCCTGCCTGGTGAGGGCGTACTTTATGCTGTCGATCACGCGCCCCCTCTTTCCCTGGGGATGTAATGTGAGAACCTTGCCCCCGTCCATGAGGGGGATAGCGAACGTAACGGTTATTTCTCTTTGGAGAGGGAGGCGAGCATGCCCTCCCGGTCCAGGCGGAAGAAGGTCCAGTCCATCTTTCTTCCGCCGAGCTTCTCATAGAAGCTCATCGCCCCTACGTTCCAGTCCAGGGCGCACCACTCCATGCGGCCGCATCCCCTGCTCACCGCCTCTTGAACGCAGAACCTGAACAGTTCGCGACCGACCCCGCTCTTGCGAACGCCCTCCTGAACATATATGTCCTCCAGGAACAGGGTGGGGGCGGCCAGGAACGTGGAGTAGGTGAAATAGTAGGTGATGTAGCCGACCGCCCTGCCATCCAGGCAGCCGAGGAAGGCATGGAACAGCGCCGGTTCGGATGTGACGTGCCGGCGGAGGCGGTCCCTGGCCTCGGCCGTCGGCGGTTCCAGCTTCTCGAACACCGCCAGCTCGGTGATGAGCGCGATCAGCTGGTTGGCGTTCTCCGGGGTCACCCGGACGATCTCCACAGGTTTTGCGGCTTCGGGCATGCCGCAGGTAACCACCTCCCAATATTTCGTTTTGCGCGGCGTTATTCTGATTTTTCAGAATATTCAAATAGATTGGAACCCTTTCTGGATACATGCCTCGCCGAAAGGACCGCATGGAAGCGGAATGCTGTGATGGACCGGTTGAATCATCCAAGTACGACGTCGAGGGGGTGGCCACTGTGGACGAGAGAGGGCAGATGGTGCTGCCAAAGGCCATTCGTGACAAGGCGGGGATCCGTCCGGGTGACAAGCTTGCCATTGTCACCTTGGTCAGGGACGGCAAGGTATGCTGCCTCCACCTGTTCCGGACGGACGATCTGGCCCAGGGGGTCAGGGGAATACTGGAACCGAAGGATGGATGAGCCATGGAAGGGTACGCCGCCGAGGTCATGGCCACCGCTTCCGATCTGGGAAGATGGGAGCGCAAAGACCACCTGAAGGCCAGGATGGGCATCGACCGCATGGGCCATCGGGTCCGGCCTGGTCTCTACGCACTTGGCAGGCCGGAGAGGTCCTCTCCGGTGCTGGTCACAGCCAACTACTCACTCAGCTTCGACGCGTTGCGCTCATCCCTGCCTGGAAGGAGCGCCTGGATACTGGTGCTCGATACCAAGGGGATAAACGTATGGTGCGCGGCAGGGAAAGGCACGTTCGGCACCGAGGAGCTGGTGAAGGCGGTGCGGGAAACGGACCTGGAGTCCAAGGTCGATGGGCGGACGCTGACGCTCCCCCAGCTGGCCGCCCCGGGGGTATCCGCCCATTCGGTGAAAAAGGCATGCGGCTTCACTGTGGACTACGGGCCGGTTAGGGCCGAGGACCTGCCTGCCTACCTGGACGCCGGGGGATGCACGGAAGAGATGCGAACCGTCCGCTTCAGGCTCCGGGACCGGCTGGTGCTGGCCCCGGTGGAGGTCAGGAACTACCGATGGTGGATGCTCCTTCTTCTGCTGGCCGCAGTGCTCGTTCCCTTCTACGGGCCCCTGGTCCTGGCGCTCACCCTGGGGGGAATATTCCTGTTCCCGGCGTTGCTGCCGTATCTTCCCGGGAAGGACCTGTCTTTGAAAGGGATGGTCCTGGGTGCGCTGCTGGTCGCCCCGTTCGCCGCATACCAGCTGCTGTTCTGGTCCGGCGGGTTCGTGACCGTGGCGGTCCTGGCGGAATGCCTGCTGATGATGGCGTGGCTGGGCTACCTGGGATTGAACTTCACCGGTTCCACGACCTTCACCTCGCGCACCGGGGTGCGCCGGGAGATCTTCACCTACATCCCCTGGATGGCGGGAATGGCCGTGCTGGGCGCGGCCCTTTCCTTGACCGCCCTTATATTCTATGCGGGGTGGCTGTGATGGAGATCGGCATGCTGGACGTCAACCCGCCGACCAAGGGGAAGGCCATGAACACCCTGGTGTTCCATCCCGGGCGATGCGTCAATTGCGGGATGTGCCTCAAGGTATGCCCACATAGGGTCTTTGCCGCTGGAGAAAGAAGGGTGAGACTGGACAGGGCGAATCTGTGCATGGAATGCGGCGCCTGCCGCATGAACTGCCCTTCCGGGGCGATCGAGGTCGACAGCGGCGTGGGATGCGCGGCGGCGATGATAATGGCCGCCCTGAAGGGCAGGGACGATGCCGTTTGCGGGGAGGACTGCTGCCGCTGACAGCCTAGGGGCGGGCGGCCATCTTCCAGGTGAACCATCCAGATGGCACCCTCATCACGAACCTGGCGCCCTTGCCCGGCTCGCCCTCCTCGGTTATGGTTATGCCGGTGTTCGAAAGTATCTCCCTGGCCAGGTAAAGGCCGAGCCCGGTGTTGTCGCCATAGCCTTTGTCGAAGACCAGGCCCTTCTGTTCTGGAGGCACGCCGATCCCGTCATCCTCCCAGATCAGGGCGAGCCCTGTTTCAATGTTCTCACCGCGGACGATCATCCGGGAGACCGCTCCGCCATGCCGCATCGTGTTGTCGGCCAAGGTGTGGAAGACATTCTCCAGCAATGGATCGGCCAGCACCCTTATCCCCTGGACGCGGGATTCCACCTTCACGCCCCTCAGGTCCACCTTGCCGAGGGCGTTCTCCATCGATGCCTGAACATCCTGCCATATCGCGGTCGCCCCGGGAGCCCCCTGCCGCCTGGCGAACTCCAGGTGTCCGTCTGCGCTCTTGACCCTGTCGATCGTCTTGCCGAGAAGGCCCCTCTGCCTTTCATCGAGATCGGACGCCTCGATGAGCTCCAGGTAGCCCCAGATGGCGGTCAGGTCGTTCCTTATGTCGTGCCTGAGTATCTGGTTCAGGGTGCTCAGGCTGCGGTTGGTGCTGCGGAGACCCTCTTCCAAGACCTTGCGGTCGGTTATGTCATGGAACACGAGCACAACCCCGATGGGCTTCCCCTCCCGGAAAATGTCCGACGTGGAGAGTATAAAATGACGGGTCTCCCCGTCGATCTCCATGGCCGTCTCCCAGTTGTTGGAACCGGCAGGCACCTTTAGGCCTCGGGCGGCCATCCTCTCCCAGAGGTATTCCTTGTTCTGATCGAGCACCTTCCGGCCGGAGGGGTTGGTGTAGACCACCTTCAGGGATGGGTCCAGGATAATTATCGCCTCCTCCATGCCCCCTATGGCCTCGCGGAAGCGAATGATCTCCAGCCCGGTGAACTCCGAAAGGCGTTCCCCGGCATATATTATCAGAGCGGCTAGCGTGAAACCGATGGACATAACATCCAGGAAGGGATCGTCCCGGGGGGTGGCGATGTAGATGAGGCTGGTGAACAGGACGGCCGATGTGGCCATCATCAGGGCGGCCAGGCCGGCCCTCCTTTCCGAAGGGGTGTCCAAAATGGCCTTTGCCATGAGCAGGTTGACGAGCACTATGGCTGACAGATAATAGACTATCCACATCAGGAAGAGGGGGCCGTATTGGGCATCGAACATGTAGAAGCCGTGGCTCTGGATGATCACCACATCTTCGTAGAAGAGGTGATGCAGGGGATCGGTGGCATTTAGCAGGACTATGAGGACCGCAGGCGAGGACACCAGCAGAATGTTCCGCCGGGTGACGAACCTTTCCAGGCCGATGTACTGCATGACGAAAACCAGCAGGGTTATCAGTATCATCGAGTCGCAGACGTACTCGGCCACCACGACCGCCCTTGCCAGCGCGACTTCGCTGATGAGCTTCTCCGCCAGGAGCATCAGGGAGCTGAGGGACACGAACAGGAACGACAGGGCCATGGCCTTCCGGTGCGCTGTTCGGTTCCCGGTCCACACCTTGTAGGCCACCAATGCGGTGATGGCGGATGCCAACAGGTTCGGAATGACGGCGGCGGCCGCGTAGTAATCCATGGTCGACCTGACGCGGGAGATATGAAAAAACCGGTATTAACGCTATGGGTGCCGGTTATCGCCCCTGCACTTCCGGCCGTACCTGGAGATCATCCCTGGGACGCGCCATCATCACCCTTCTGCATGTCCTTGGCCGACCCCTTCCACACCTGGTCATCGATGTGCACCACCGACCTGGACGCCGAGTAGGCCAGGGTCAGGAATATCATGGGTATCCCGGCCGCAAGGTACCAGAAGCGCACGCCGAACTCGTCCGCCAATGGACCGGCCAGCAGGAGCCCGGCCGGCATCATGGCGGTGGCCCCGGCGCTGATCAGGGCGAACACCCGCCCCTGCATGGCGAAGGGGACGGACGCCTGCATCATGGCCATCATTGACCCGTTGAGCAGGGATAGGCTGAGGCCGACCACCGCGCAAAATCCATAGGCCAGAAGGAGAAGTTCGGACGGAATGATCCCCATGGCGGTGATGGCCAGGCTGAGCACCAACGTGAACACCAGCATGGTGACCACCTTGCGCTTCCCTCCTCCCCAGACCCCCAGGAGCACCCCTCCCACCAGCATCCCGATCCCGGCCAATGCCTCCATCCCGGCGTATTCCGCAGCGCCGCCTTGGAAATGGTCGATGACCAGGAGCGGCAGCAGGGAGAAGGCGGGGCTCAGCAGCAGGTTGGCGATCATGAACAGGATGATTATGGAGAGCGCCCCGCGCCAGCCCTTCAGGAAGGCCAGGCCCTCCTTCAACTCATTGGACAGGGACGGCTTCCTCTCGCCGTCCCGGTCCGGTTCGGGGACGGGGATGAATAGCAGCGGGACGATGGCGATCACCGCAGTGATCAGATCTACGGAAAGCACCGCCCACATGGGAAAGAGCGCTATCATCACCGCCCCGGCGGGAGCGGCGATAACACTGGAAAGACCGAACATGGCCTGGTTCAATCCTCCGACCCTTCCCAGATGCCGTTCGGGCACCATCAGCGAGGTGGCGGCCTGCATCGCCGGCCAATGGAAACCGGAGACTGCGGCGCGGCCGAACATGGCCAGAAGCACCATCCAGACCTCCGCGGTTCCCGCCAGGAAGGCCAGCATCAGGGCCAGGGCCATGAGGGATATCAAGGAGTCCGCCACGATCATCGTCCGCCGGCGGTTCCAGCGGTCCACGTAAGCTCCGGCCCAGGGAGCGATGAGGATCTGCGGGAGCACCCCCATCAGCGTCCCCAGTGCCAGAACGGTGGCCGATCCGGTCTCCACCGTCAGCCACCAGACCAGGGCGAACTGCACCAACGCGCTCCCGACCAGGGAGAAGGCCTGGCCTCCCCAGATGGTAAAGAAGTTCCTTTTCCAAGGCACCGTTCCGCCGCTTATGCTCTTCACGCTCCCCATATCGGTGGCCACAGACCATCAATCGCGTGGACAGAAGTGACCGGCCCCGCCGGTATCCCCCACCAGCCCGTTCAACGCCCTTTGCTGATATATCACTTTTCAAAATTTTAATGGCGGAACGAGAGGATATGCGAGGGGGTCGGCGCCTTTCCTCAGCACCATTTATTACCGTGGAAACCCAATCGGCTGGACGGTGAAAGGGCTGCGATTGCTGTGTTGGAACGTGAATGGTATTCGGGCGGCCTACAGGAAGGACCTGGGCGGCCTGCTCGGCAATGACGGTGCGGACATCATCTGCCTGCAGGAGACCAAGGCCACCCCGGACCAGCTGCCTGACGGGCTTCGAAACGCCCCCGGCTACCATTCGTATTTCGTCTCTCCCGAGGAGAAGAAGGGATACAGCGGGGTGTGCATCTACACCAGGAAGAGGCCGAACAAGGTCATCCCGGGGTTCGGCCAGAGACGCTTCGATTCCGAAGGGAGGACCCTGGCGGCCCATTATGACGAGTTCGTGCTCTTCAACATCTATTTTCCGAACGGGAAGGCCTCCCCGGAGCGTCTGCAATACAAGATGGAGTTCTATCAGGAGTTCCTCGAGGTGGCCAAGGCCACCGCGGAGGCCGGAAAGCACGTCATCATATGCGGGGATGTGAACACCGCGCACCGGGAGATAGACCTGGCCCGGCCAAAGGAGAACGGGAAGGTCTCCGGATTCCTGCCTCAGGAGCGCAAGTGGATCGACGATCTCCTCGCCGCCGGCTTCGTGGACACCTTCCGCCTGTTCGACCCGAGCCCGGAGAGGTACACCTGGTGGGACATGAAGACCAGGGCCAGGGAGCGGAACGTTGGGTGGCGCATCGATTACTTCTTCGTGGATGAGGGACTGCGGCCCAGGTGCCGGAACGCGTTCATCATGCCCGATGTGCAGGGCTCGGACCACTGCCCTATAGGCCTGGAGATCGATGTATGAGCGTCGAGGTCCGCCGGATGCGCGAGGAGGACTATGACGCCGTCGCTGACATCTGGACCAGGTCCGGGCTTCCCTATCAGCCCCGGGGCAGGGACTCCCGCGAGCGGATCAGGGAGCAGATGGGGATGGGCTCGTCCATTTTCCTGGTGGCCGAGGACAGGGGGAGGGTGGTCGGGGTCCTGCTGGTCACCCACGATCTGCGCAAAGGATGGCTGAACCGCCTGGCCGTAATGCCCGAGCAGCAGGGCAGGGGGACTGCGAAGGAGCTGGTGCGCCGGGCGGAGGAGGAGCTGTCCGATCTGGGCATCAGCATATTCGCCGTGCAGATACACGAGCGCAACGCCCGTTCGCGCAAGCTGTTCGCCGACCTCGGCTACCAGGAACATGAGGACATCGTCTACTGCTCCAAGCGGTCCGGTCCTGACGAATGAACCGTGGCATTGACAATTTTATATCCTGGCAAAGCCCATTCCATGAAAGAAGGGGAAAAATGAGCGTTGTTCTGGCTACCGACGGCAGGGCGCACACCTCCAAGGCGGTCGATTATGCGTTGGAGTATGCGCGGCTGCACCGCGAGGCGCTGTACGTCGTTTTCGTCATCGGCCCCCGGCATGAGGAGAACCGGGAGGGAACTGTGGGGGACGCCAAGAAGCACCTCGAAGAGATCAAGGCGAGGGCGGCCCAGCAGGGAGTGGAGACCACCACCCTCCTGGAGACCGGCTCGCCGGCCGAGTCCACCATCGCCGTGGCCGAGCGGGTGAGCGCCTCCGCGATAGTCGTGGGGACCTCCGGCAAGACCGTCCTGGACCGGGTGCTGATAGGCAGCGTCTCCGAGCATGTGGTGCGCAATTCGCACTGCACGGTCATAGTGGTCAAGTGATCTGGAGCCGGCCCAGCGCCTCAAGCAGCGCGAGCACGACAGTGCGGGGATGCGGGGGGCAACCGGGGATGAAGATGTCCACGGGCAGCGCCTCGGCGACCCCGTTCCCGGCAGCGTACGTTCCCCCGAACGGCCCGCCGGATATGGCGCAGGTGCCCATGGCCGCCACCAGGCGCGGTTCGGGCGTCGCTCGGTACGTCTTCAAGAGCGCTGGGAGCATGTTCCTGGTCACCGGGCCGGTTACCAATAGCATATCGGCATGCCTGGGCGAGGCCACGATCTTTATCCCGAAGCGCTCCAGGTCATATATCGGGTTCGAAAGGGAGTTGACCTCCACCTCGCAGCCGTTGCAGGAGCCGGAGTCCACCTCCCTGATGTTCATTGATCTGCCAAGGACCTTGCGGGCCTCCTCGCGCAGATGAAGCTTCAGCTCCGGCAGCGGGACGTTGCGGCGAAGGACGAGCGACGAGCGATCCGACACCGCCGGCACCTCGGCCGAGAAGGATATGGCATCCTTCGGGCAGGCGGGAACGCAATCGCCGCAGAACAGGCACCTGCCGACGTCCACGCTCCAATCATTCCCGATGGCGATGGCCGAGGCGGGGCAGGCGGCGGCGCAGTCGCCGCACAGATCGCAGCGCCCGTCGGCCATGGGGGCGCGGGTGCGGCCGGCCTGCTGAAGCAGAGGCAGCGCCTCGGTGACCACCTTCCTGTCCCGCACCCTCCTTTCGATTATCTCCAGCACGTCATCACCTACAGATCGTTCCCCGCGTACGAGAGGTTGTAGCTCTTGTTGATCAGCGGGAAATCGGGCACGATGTTCCCGAGCACCGCCCTCTCCATGGTCGCCCAGTTGCAGAAAGACGGATCTCGCACCTTGTACCGCGCGATCCTTCCCTCCCTGAAGTGGACGCAATGCGCCAGCTCCCCGCGGGGCGCCTCGACCAGGCCCAGGCCGAAACCGTCCGGCGCCGGCACCTCGCAGCGCAGCTCCCCTTCGCGGAGATGGTCCAGACACTGCTTGACCATGCTGACGGACTCGCGCAGCTCCTCGACCTTGACGGTCAGCCTCGCCAGCACGTCCCCTTCCCGGCGCACCGGCACCAGGAATCCCAGCCGGTCATAGGCGGCGTAGGGGAAGTCCCGCCGAGCGTCCCGGTCCCATCCCGAGGCCCGGGCCACCGGGCCGGTGGCCCGCAGGTCCTTGGCCATCGGCAGCGTCAGGACCCCGGTGGTCTCCACCCGGTCCAGGAAGGACGGGGAACCCTTCAGGGAGTCAACCAATGGCTCGAACGCCAGCCCCAGGTCCACCATGGCGCCTTCCAGCACATCCTTCCGGTCCTGGTCCAGGTCCCGGGCCGCTCCGCCTACGGCGATGGACCCCCAGAGGAGCCGATGACCGGTGAGCTTGGCGTTCAGCCGGAGCATGCGCTCCCGGAGCACCGATGCCTCCGCGGCCGGCACGGCGAAGGCCACGTCGGTGGCCATTCCGCCTATGTCCCCCAGATGGTTGTAGATGCGCTCCATCTCGGCGTAGATGCAGCGGAGCAGCTGCGCCCTTTCCGGAACGGGATTGGACATCTCCACCGCTTGGCAGAAGGCAAGGGCGTGCGCCACCCCGTTGTCGCCCGATATCCTCTCCACCAGGCGAAGCGCCCGGTTGAGCGGACAGCCCTCCAGCGATCGCTCCACCCCGCGGTGGACGTATCCCAAGCGTATCTCGAGGTTGAGTATGGGCTCTCCGGCTGTTGAGAAGCGGAAATGCCCCGGTTCGATTACCCCGGCATGCACGGGGCCCACCGGCACCTCCAATATCCCGTCGCCCTCCACCCTGCGGTAATGATGCGCCTCCCCGGTGAGAGGGACCTTCGCCCCTATGTCGAAGGAGGGCGACAGTGGATGCACGTGCCTGGGCCATTCGTGCAGATGCAGCGGCCGGGGATCGGGATGGTCCAGGGGGACGATGCCGCTCATCTCCATCATCTCCCTCTCGTACCAGTTGGCGGACGGGACCTCGGGGGTGAGGGATGGATATCCCTCCCCCTCCAGCTCGCTCTCCAGCACCACGATTCCATGGCGGGGGACCAGCACCAGGGCCATGACCTTGTTCTCTACGGGGACGTAATAGAGGCTGGACAGTTCGCCCTCCTCCTTGTGCACCAGGTGGGAGACCAGCGGGCGCAGCAGGTCGTCCGGGACCCTTAGGTGCAGGCGCCCATCCCTTTCCTCGTAACCGAACGGAGGGAATGGCAGCGAATCCAGAAGCTCGACGTTGTAATATCTCATGCGCTCACCCCGAACAGCCTGACCACGGAGGACAGGGCATCGGACACGACCTCCGGAAGGAACAGCCCAAGAAGCAGTATCGCCGAGGCTAGGACCATCATGGGCAGCAATCGCGACCATCCGGCTTCTCCGGCAGGCAGGCCCTCTTGCGGCCTCCCGGAGACCATGCCGAAGATCCGGTAGGTCATCCCGGCGAAGATGACGACGATGAGGGCGATGAACAGCCCGGCCACCAGGAGATCGCCCTGGGCCAGCGCGCCGGAGATGATGAACAGCTCGCCGATGAACACGGCGAAGGGCGGAGACCCGGCGATGGCCGCTCCCCCCAGCACCAGCAGGGAGGCGGTGGTAGGCATGGTCCGCCCCAGGCCCTTGATGTCCTTCATCTCCCGGGTGCGGTACTTCTGTATGACGTTCCCGGCGCCGAAGAACATGAGCGTTTTGGTCAGGGAGTGCGCCAGCACGTGGAAGACCGCCCCGAAGACGGCGATCGGGCCTCCGATGCCGAATCCCAGGGCGATTATGCCCATGTGCTCCACGCTGGAGAATGCCAGGAACCGCTTTAGGTCCCTGGAGGTCAGGATGAAGGCGGTGGCGATGGCCAGCGACAGCAGCCCGAAGAAAGTGAGCAGCGAGGAGGAGAAGCCAGGCACCGCTTCGCTGGCCAGCATGTGCACCCTCAGAACGCCGTACATGGCGCAGTTGAGAAGCACGGCGGACAGCAGGGCGCTGATGGGCGTCGGGGCCTGGCTGTGGGCGTCCGGCAGCCAGGTGTGCATGGGGGCCAAACCGGCCTTGGTGCCCAGCCCGACCAGTATGAAGATGAAGGACACTTTCAGCAGAGCGGGGTCCAGCTGTCCGGCGACCGAGCGCAGGACCGACCAGTCCAAGGTATCGGCGTTCTCGCCCAAGGCGCTCACCGATGAGGCGTACAGCAGGATGATGCCCAGAAGCGCCAACGTTATTCCCACGGAGCAGATGATGAGGTACTTCCAGGAAGCCTCCATGGCCTCGCTCTTCTTGTAGAAGCCCACCAGGAACGCCGATACCAGGGTGGTGCCCTCCACAGCGATCCACATCAGGCCGAGGGAGTCCACCACGACCACCGTGAGCATGCTGAAGGCGAACAGGTGCAGCAGCACGTGGTAGTAGCGAAGGTCCTTGAGGTTGGCCTCGCCCTCCTTGCGGTCATGCTCCAGGTACCCGACCGAGTACAGACTCACAAGGGCGGTGATGGTCACGATCACCACCATGAACAGGCCGGACAGCGGGTCCAGGTACCACAGCCCGGAGTCCACCGGCCCATCGAAGAACGCTCTATAACAATAGGGGATGGCCACCAGGGCGGCTATCAGTGAACCGGCTACGCTGAAGACGAATATCGACCTCTCGCTGCGGGAGATGCCGCAGAGCAGGGCGGTGACCAGGGGGACCAGCAGCAGAAGCTCGACCATGTTAACCCCTCAGCCTCCTCATGAATGTGGTGTCCAGCGTCTCGAAGGTCTGGTTGATGCGGTAGGCGAAGATGCCCATTATCAGAACGGCCATGAACACATCGAAGAATATGCCTATCTCCACTATCAGCGGCATGCCGTAGGTGGTGGAGATTATGCCAAGGAACAGCCCGTTCTCCATCATCAGCAGGCCGACCATCTGGGTCATGGCCTTGCGGCGGCTGATCATCATGAACATGCCGATGAAGACCACGGCCAGGGATATCGCCAGGCAGTTGCGGGTCACCGCTTCCGCCGAGGATATCAGCGGCTCCGTGACGTAATAGGCCACAATTACCAGCCCCCCTGATATGAGCAGCGAGGCAGGTATTCCCACCAGCGGCTCGATCTCCCGGCGAACCTTGAGGCGGTCGATCGAGTACATCAGGAAGCGCGGGATGATCACGCCCTTCATCACCAGGGTAAGGGCGGCCACGATGTATATGTGCTCGGAGCCCGTGTGATGCGCCAGCACCGCCGATATGGCCGCCAGCATGATGGACTGGAAGGCGAAGGAGCGCACCAGCTGCCCCATGCGGGTGCTGGCCATGACCAGCAGCGACACCAGTAGTATGGCCGCGGCCAGGAAGTTGATGGTGTCGATGCTCAGCAGGTCGGCCGTTCTCTCACCTCACAGAATGTAATAGGACATCACCGCCAGCAGGGACAACGTGAAGGAAATGGTCAGCAGATTGGGCAGCCGGAACAGGCGCATCTTGGCCATGACCGATTCGATCAGGGCCACGATCGCCGACATCAGCAGGAGCTTCAGGGCGATGGCCCCGACCCCCATGGCAAGTTCTCCCGCCCCCGTGCCCAGGGCTATTCCCCAGGGGAAGAAGACGTTGCTGAGGATGACCATGAACATGGTCAACCGCACATAGGAGGCCATCTCCATCATGGCCAGCTCGCGCCCGGAGTACTCGAGGAGCATGCCCTCATGGACCATGGTGAGCTCCAGGTGGGTGGCCGGATTATCGAAGGGCACCCGGGAGCTCTCGGCCATGAGAGAGATGAATATCGCCGCCGAGGCGAGGAACAGGGTGGGGGAAAGCCCGTTCAGCCCCAGCCTGGCGAAGTGGTCCGATATGGCCGAAAGGTCGGTGGTGCCGGATATGGCGGCCACCGAGAATATCGACAGCAGCAGGGTCGGCTCCACTATTGCCGATATCATCATCTCCCGGCTGCTGCCCATGCCGCCAAAGGAGCTTCCCCCTTCCAGGCCCCCGAGCACCATCATGAACCGGAAGAGGCCTAGCATGTAGATCGCCGCCACCATGTCCCCTACGCCCCCGGAGGGGCCGGCGGTGAAGACCGGCACCATGACCGCCAGGCAGACCATGGCCCCCAGGCACACGTATGGAATGATGAGGAACAGCCAGGAGGCTTCGTTCGAAGCGACGGTGGACTTGCGCAGGAGCTTCCAGATGTCGCGGTACGGCTGCAGCACCCCCGGCCCCTGGCGGCACTGCATCCAGGCCTTGACCTTTCTGATAACTCCGGTGAGCAGCGGCGACAGCAGGAGGATGAACAGCACCTCCGCCAGGGTCAGCAGGACATCGGTCAGCATCATGTCGTCACCTCAGCACCACCAGCAGTATAATCAGGGTGATCATGAGATAGGCCAGATAGGCCTGTATGCTACCGCTCTGCATTCTCTTGACGCGCATGGCCACCGCTATCGCGCTGTTCGTCAGCGGCCGGTAGACGTGAATCGTGAACAGCTCGGGGAGCTCCTGCTCGAAACGCACCGCTCTGATATAATGGGAAGGGCGAGGCTCCTCTCTGACCTCCGTCCGCGGGCGATATACCTGCTGGAACACCTTGAGCAGCGGCTGGGAGAAGCCGGTCGGAGTGTACTGGGTCCGGCGGTCGAGGGGCGTTCCGCAGTCCCATGTGTCGCCCCTGACCAGCGGCCGCTTCCCCAACGCCTGCAAGGCCAGGAAGACCATGAGGACCGCCACGGCCAGCAGGGCGCTAAGGCCCAGCGGGTTCAGGCCGCCCTGGTGAAGGAAATTGATGCTGTACCCTTCTATCACCTGCACGCCGGTCGCCCCGACCAGCGGGGAGACGGCTGATGTCAGTTCTTCCAGAAGGGGGAATGAGGTCACCCCCAGCAGCAGGCACAGCGCCGCCAGGGGGACCAGCGGGAACAGTTCCACCCGCTCCATGGGCCTGGGGCGGCAGGCACCGCTGGAGCGCGGGCGGCCCAGGAAGGTGAAGCCGTACAGGCGGAGATAGGCCGCGGCGGCGATGGCCGTACATAGCGCCATTACGGCTATGGCCAAGGGCAGCGCTATTCGTACCAGCGGATCGGCGTTCGGCTCAGCGTGCATCAGGGACTTGAACATCGCCCATTCCGATACGAAGCCTGAGAAGGGCGGGAGGGCGGCCACCGAGAGCGTTCCGAAGAGGAAGGCCGCTGAGAGGCCGGGCATGGTCCGTGCCAGACCCCCCAGCTTCTCCAGGTCCCATTCCCCGGCCGCCCTGCGGACGGTCCCCACGCCCATCAGCAGCAGCGCCTTGAAGACCGTGTGATTGATCAGATGGAACATGGCGGCCATGATGGCGAAGGCCGCCGGTTCCGCCGCCCCGTATGACTGGAAGAGCATGGCCGCACCCATGGTGAGCAGGACCAATCCCATGTTCTCCATACTGGAGAAGGCCAGGACCCGCGAGCCGTCCCTCTGCACCAGAGCCTGCCAGGCTGCCCAGAGGGCGGTTATCGCCGCCAGCCCCATGATCGCCAAGGAGAGTATGATCTGTTCCCCAACCCCGACCATGTCGAAGATGATGCGCACGAGGACGAGAACGGCCACATTGGAGGCGGCCGTGGACAGGAGGGCGATCACGGTGGAGGGGGACCGGCTGTAAAGGTCGGGCATCCATATGTGGAACGGAAGCAGGCCGAGCTTGCTCCCGAAGCCCAGGAAGGCCATGATCATCACAACCGCGGAGGCGGTCCCGCCGAGCGATGCCGACAGGCCGTGCATTTGGCTGAGACGGACCTCGCCGGAGGTCACCGAGAGGAAGGCCAGTGCAGCGATTATCAGGGCCGCTCCGAAATGCGTTATGGCCAGATACTTCCAGCCGGCGGAGGTGTCCTGGTCCTCCCGGGATCCCCAGGCGCCCAGGAAGGAGGTCAGGGACATGGCCTCCCAGGCGATCAGCAGCAGAAGCACATGGTCGGCCACCATGGCCAGGAGCACAGAGAGCATGAAGAGGTTGAACAACGAGGCCCCCCGGGAGGTTATCCCCTCCCGGGAGAACAGGGAGTACATGGCCACGCACGCAAAGGTGAGCGAGGTTATGAGGAGCACCAAGGCGCCCAACGCGTCGAGCCGGATGGCATAATCCCCCATGGCCGACGGGGCGTCCAGGACGAAGGCGGATGTGCCGTTCATAAGCACCAGCACCGACCACAGGGCCGCGCTGACCGCCGAGGCCGCCGAGCACAGATAGCTGTATACCCGATCGGCTTCGTTCCTCAGCAGGAGCGCCAACGCTGCCCCCAGCAAAGGAAGGGAGAGCATCAGGGCGGGCAACACGGCTGACAACATGCGAAAGGCCTCAATGAGCTAAGGACGAGAAGGAGATGGGCATCATCGCCTCTTAAGGTGCTCGATGGGCGGCGCACATTGGGAAGTGTCTTAAATATTTCCATTTGACCAAAAAATCTTTATCGGTGCCCGGGAAGGATCTGGCAAAAGCATTATCAGACATCCTCGCCATCTTGGGACAGGGAGAAGAATGACGGAAAACGTCGACGTCCTGGGCATTTTGGCGGCAGCGCGACAGATCGAGGTTTTCGGCATCGAGTTCTATCGCCGTTTCAGCGAATGCGTGAAGGACGAGAACGGTTCCGCCCTTCTGCGGGGATTGGGAAGGGACGAGGAGCAGCACAAGGAGCATGTGGAGAGAGAGATGCGGCGGGTGGCGCCGGACAAGGACCCTGCGGAGGTGCGCCCGGGACGGTCGCTGCTGGGCATAGTCCCTGAAAAAGCGTTCCCCTTCCCTCCAGACCGGTGCATGACCCTGGAGGATGAGATCAAGGCCCTGGAGGTGGGGATCCAGGTAGAGATATCCTCGGCCAAGATGTACCGCGGCGCCGCCATGATGGTCGAAGAGCCGGGCGTGAAGCGGCTCCTGCAGAAGCTGACCGATATCGAGGATGGACACCGGAAGCTCCTGGAGGAGAGCATGCAGCTGCTGCGTGACAAGGGCGCGTGGTACGGATACTCGCCCATATTGGAAGGATGAGCGCCCACGGCCGCAAGGTCCATAATATTAATCACATAATTATTATTTTTATTTCCAGCCCCCTTTGGCCATCACGATGGATGAGCTGAAAAAACTTTAATACCCGTTGGACATGCATACTGCACGATCTAAACGGGGTTGGCAACGCCAATCCTCCTCACTGGGGCTCAGAGGTATCGCAATGGTCAAATTACCGAACATCGACAGAGAGGTACAAGCTTGCCTTCAATGCGGCTACTGCATTCGCACCTGCGAAACGTGGAGGCAGACTCCTTGGGAGTCAGTCACCCCCAGGGGAAAGATATTCTACATATCGCAGCTGGGCAAGCGAACCGCCATAGACAAGCTTCTGGGCCGCAAGGTCGAGATCGATGACGAGTTCGTGGAGGCGCTGTACATGTGCACCACCTGCGCCGCCTGCGCTACCGTGTGCCACGTCGGCATCGACTTCGCCGAGTTCTGGGAGAAGGTAAGGGAGTGGTGCATCGAGAATGGGCACGGCCCCATGCCCGCCCACATCAAGATCAGGGAACGCCTGGAGGAGGGAAGGAACCCGTACGGCGAGCCCATGGACAAGAGGGGTGCCTGGTATCCCGCGGTCCCCAAGGCCGAGAACCCCGACGTGGTGTTCTTCGCCGGCTGCACCGCCTCCTACCGCATGCAGAACCTGGCCAAGGCCAGCGTTACCTTCCTGAACCGCTGCGGCGTATCCACCAACATAATGGAGGGGGACGAATGGTGCTGCACCTCGCCGGCCCTCAGGACCGGTCAGAACGGACTTACGTACCGCTTCGCCGAGCACACCATCGGCACGGTCGAGCACATGGGCGCCAAGGCCATGGTCACCGCCTGCGCCGGCTGCTACAAGACCACTGTCCATGATTACGGCAAGTTCTACGCCCACCCGACCTTCGAGGTCTTCCACTTCGCCCAGTACGCCAACAAGCTGCTGAAGGAGAAGAAGGTCAAATTCACCAAGGAGGTCAAGGCCAAGGTCACCTACCACGACCCGTGCCACCTCGGACGCCACGCCAAGATATATGACGAGCCGCGAGAGGTCATCAAGGCCATACCGGGCGTGGAGTTCGTCGAGATGAAGAACATCCGGGAGAGCTCCAGGTGCTGCGGGGCCGGCGGCGGCTACAAGAGCCAGTACAACGACATGGCCATCGCCATCGCCGTGGAGAGGGTCAAGGAGGCCGTGGACACCGGAGCGGACATATTGGCGACCACCTGCCCGTTCTGCGTGCTCAACCTGCAGCAGGCGGCCAAGAAGATCGGGGCCAAGATAAAGGTCATGGACGTCTCGGAGATGCTGGCCATGGCCACCGAGCCCGAGGCTCCGGCCGAGCCGGCCAAGCAATGAACCTTTTCATGAAATCCCTTCCCGTTTTCTCATTTTTTCATTGACGCCGAAAGGCTGGGTGCCATATGAGCCAAGATGAGTCGGCGCCGCTGAGAGCCGCCCAATACCTTCGCAAGGGATACCAGGGACTGGTCACCGAGGACTTCAGGGCCTATCTGAAGAAGTGGATACCTCTATCGGTGCTCATAGGGCTGCTCGCCGGCCTGGGAGCGATGGCCTTCCAATGGTTGCTGATGGGGGTCTGGCACGCCTCGTATGAAGTGACGGAGCTGCCCTGGTACCTCCGCCTGTTCCTGCCCGCGGCAGGCGGACTGTTGGCCGGCCTGATCATATCCAGATTGTCGCCGGAATCTGCCGGGGGCGGAACGGGATATGTCATCGAGGCCATACATCACAAGGGCGGGAGGGTCCCGCCCCGTTCCGGAGCGTACAAGATCATCGTCTCCGCCCTGACCATAGGCACGGGTGGAAGCGGTGGAAGGGAAGGCCCCATCATGCACATCGGGGCTGCAGTGGCCTCTTTCTTCGGGAGCAGGTTGAAACTGCGGAAGGGGGACATGCGCACCTTCGCCATAGCCGGGGCGGCGGCCGGCCTGTCTGCGGTCTTCCGGGCGCCCCTCGGCGCGGCCATATACGCCATCGAGGTCCCTTACAAGAACGACCTGGAACCGGGCGCGGCCATACCTTCCATGGTGGCCAGCGTGGTCTCGTACCTGGTCTTCGTTTCCTTCAATGGATACGATCCGTTGTTCGATGCCCCGGCCATCGGCACGGACCTGAACCTTACGATCGTACTGGCGATCGTGGCCCTGGGAGCGTTCATTGGACTGGCGGGAAGGCTCTTCATCTTCTCCATGCACACCACGGAGCGGCTGACCGCACGCAGCGGCCTTCCCCTGGCCGCGAAGGTCATGTACGGGGGGCTTCTGGTCGGCTGCATCGGCCTCTTCGTCCCGGAGGTGCTGGGACTGGCTGAGGACGAGATAGCCATGTTGATAGAGGGCTCCATGACCTCCGTCGGTTTCCTGCTCGTCCTCTTCCTGGCCAAGATGGTGGCCACCAGTTTTACTGTGGGGAGCGGGGGCAGCGGGGGGGTGTTCTTTCCCTCGCTGATGATGGGCGGGGCGTTGGGAACGGCATTCGCCCTGATGATGGACCTCACCCCCGTCCCATTGTTCGCCATCGCAGGCATGGGGGCCATGATGTCCGGGGTCTCCAAGACGCCTATAGCCGCCACGGTGCTCATGGCCGAGGTGGTCGGCGGCTATGCCATCCTCATCCCCGTGATGCTTGCCTCGGCCATCGCCTACATCGTCACCGGTGACAAGACCCTGTTCAGGAACCAGGTTGCCAGACGTCCGTTCATATATGACCCAGCGACCTTGGACGAGGTTCCGGTGGAAAAGGTAATGAGGGGGGACCCGATCACCCTGACCCCCGAGATGAGCGTGGCGGACGCCAGAAAGGGCACATTGGCGGAATCGCACTACCTGTACCCGGTCGTGGACCACCTGGGCAGGGTCGTGGGCGTGATGCTCAGGGAACAACTGGAGGGCCATGGGAACCCCGAGGACCGGGTGGAAGAGCTGATGGTCAGGCATTTCGAGAAGGTCAGGGCGGGCACATCGGCCTACAAGGCCTTCGAGGACATGAACGCCAAACAGATATCCCGCATGCTGGTGGTCGGTCATGACGACGGAACATTGCTCGGAACGCTGACCAGGATCGATCTCATGGAATACCTTGAGCATAAAGATGAGGAACATCAGCTATACTGAACGGTAGGGAAATGGTATTCGAACTGTTGGACCCCCGCATCCGCAAGGTGCTGGAGGACAAGGACATCAAGGAGCCGACCGGGGCTCAGAGCGAGGCGATACCTCCGGTGCTGGCCGGGGAGAACGTGCTTCTGGTCGCACCTACCGGCATCGGTAAGACCGAGGCGGCAATGCTGCCCTTGCTCCACAAGCTCATAAACACCCCGGGAAAGGGGGTGAGATTGCTCTACATCACCCCGCTCCGGGCGTTGAACCGGGATATGCTCAAGCGGCTGGAGGAGTTCGGGGAGGCGCTGGAGCTGAGGGTGGCCGTTCGGCACGGAGATACCTCCCAATCGGAACGGCAGAGGCAGTCCAAGTTCGCTCCCGACATATTGATCACCACGCCGGAGACGCTGCAGGTCATGTTCACCGGCAAGAACCTGCGGGCGCATCTGGCCAACGTCCGCTACGTGGTGGTGGACGAGATACACGAGCTCGCGAACGACGAAAGGGGAGCCCAGCTGTCCATAGCCCTGGAGCGGGTGGTCGAGCTGGCCGGAGAGTTCCAGAGGGTGGGGCTTTCGGCCACCGTCGGCTCGCACCAGGAGGTGGCCAATTATCTTGGCGGGACCGGCCGCAAGGTGCGCATCGTCCGGGCCAAGGTGACCAAGGAGATGAGCATAGGCGTGCAATCCCCGGAGGTGGTGGAACAGGACAAGGACCTGGCGGGGACCCTGCAGAGCGACCCCCAGCTCATCGCCTGCATGAGGCGGGCCAAGGAGCTCATTGAGAAGCATAACTCCACTCTTCTGTTCGTCAACACCAGAGATACCGCGGAAGCCTTGGCCGCCCGCTACCACATCTGGGACGAGAAGTTCAACGTGGGCGTTCACCACGGCTCGCTGAGCAAGGAGACCAGGGTGGAGATGGAGGACGACTTCAAGAACGAGCGTTTGAAGGGTCTCATCTGCACCTCGTCCCTGGAGCTGGGCATCGACATCGGCTCCTCCGATTTCGCCATTCAATACAACTCACCGCGCCAGGTGTCCCGCCTGGTGCAACGCATGGGCCGGGCCGGGCATAAGATCGGCCGCCGTTCGGAGGGTGCGATCATCGCCTCCACCCCGGACGAGATCGCCGAGAGCCTGGTGGTGACCAGGATGGCCATGGCCGAGAGATACGAACCGCTGCTGGTCAGGCAGGACCCTTTGACGGTACTGGCGAACCAGCTGGTGGCCATGGCCTCCGCCGGGCCGGTGCTCATAGAGAAAGCGTACGCCATCGTCCGCAGGTCCTATCCCTTCCGGGAGCTGAGCAGGCAGAAGTTCGACACGGTGCTGAAGCAGATCGCAGAGATAGGGCTGGTCTTCATCAACGGGGATGAGTTCAAACGCTCCGGCCGCGGGCGGAAGTACTTCTATGACAACATCTCCATGATCCCGGACGAACGGACGTATCGCATACGGGACATAGGCTCGCGCAAGATCGTGGGGACCTTGGACGAGAGCTTCGTCATTTCGTTCGCGGAACCCTTCGCCACCTTCATCACCCGTGGACGGTCGTGGCGGATCGTGGACATCCTGGACGACGAGCTACTGGTCGAGCAGGTCAAGGAGATCGGTTCGATCCCGTCGTGGGTGGGCGAGGACATACCGGTGCCGTTCGAGGTGGCCCAGGAGGTGGGCCGCATGCGCCGCGGCTATGATCGTTCCGCCTATCATGGGGACGGCCACGCCTACAAGGCCCTGGACGAGTATCTGGACGAGCACAGGGAGAAGTTCCCCATGCCCACCGACCAGCGCATCACCCTGGAGGTGGGCAAGAAGCTGGCCATCCTGAACATGTGCTTCGGGAGCAAGGTGAACGAAACGATATCCAAGATGCTGTCCGTGCTGCTCTCCGCCCGCCTGGGGGAGAGCGTGGCGGTGACCACCGATCCGTACCGCGTCATAATCGACCTGCCCCGTGACGTGGCGCCCTCCACCATCGTGGATACGCTGCGATCGATAAACGCCTCGGCGGTGGAAAGCCTGATCCGCCTGGTTATGAAGAACTCCAGCCACATGCGCTGGCGCTTCGTCTTCGTGGCCAAGAAGTTCGGCGCGGTGGAGAGGGATGCCGATTACCGCAACGTCAGCTTCGCCCGCTTGGTCGAAGCGTACGAGAACTCCCCGCTGATGCAGGAGACCATCGAGAAGGTGCTATGGGAGGACTTTGACGTGCGGCGGACCGTTCAGGTCATCCAGGCCATCGAATCCGGGGAGATGGAGATAGCCATCTGCGGGCTTTCCCCCATCGGCAGGGCCGGGCTTTCACAGTCAAAGGAGCTTATCACTCCGCAGCGGGCCGACCACTCCATACTGATGGCGCTCAAGAAGCGCCTGGAGGAGGAGAGCCTGCACATGTCATGTCTGAACTGCGGTTCGCAGTGGAGATTGAAGGCCAAGGAGGCCGGGAGGTTCATCGTCTGCCATAGCTGCGGGGGGCAGATGATAGCCGCGCTGAACGGCTACAACCGGGACACCATTCGCCTGGTCAAGAAGAAGGACCTCAAGGAAGAGGAGGAAAAGGAGGTGAGGCGCCTGTTCAAGAACGCCTCATTGGTCCAGAGCAAGGGCCGGAAGGCCATGATGGCCTTCGCCGGGCGCGGAATCGGGGCTGACACAGCCGCCCGCATCCTTTCAAGCTTCAGCGACAGCGAGGAGGAGCTGCTGCGGGACATCCTTAACGCCGAGATAACCTACGCCAGGACCAAGCGGTTCTGGGATTAGCGCGCCCGCACAGGATTGCGCAGCGTCCCGACGCCGTGCACCATCGCCTCCACCACATCCCCGGGTCTCAGCGGACCGACACCGCTGGGCGTCCCGGTGGCGATGATGTCGCCCGGCTCCAGGGTCATGAACCTGGAGATGTAGGCGATCAGCCGTTCAGGCGGGAATATCATCTGGGCGGTGTTGCCCTTCTGCCTCGGCTCGCCGTTCACCCGCAGCTCGAGGTCTAGAGAATGTATGTCCGGGACCAGGTCCAGCGGGACCGGTTCGCCCAGCGGGGCGAAGGTGTCCATCCCTTTGGCCAATGCCCAGGGGAGGCCGGCCTTGCGAGCGGCCGACTGGACATCGCGGGCGGTGATGTCGTTGAGAACGGCGACGTGAGAGATGCGGGAGAGGGCTTCGCCTTCCGCTATATCCTTTCCACCCTTTCCGACGATCAACGCCAGCTCCACCTCGTGATGCACCGCGCCGATGCCGTGTGGTATGATTATCGACTCCCCGTCGGATATCAGGGCGGTGGAGGGCTTCAGGAAAAGCACCGGTTCGGACGGCTCGTCCGACCTCATCTCCCGGATGTGCTCCCGGTAGTTCTGTCCAACGCAGACTATCTTCCCGCAGCGCATGGCTAGCACTTGTCGTCGGCCTCGGCCACGGTCTCCAGCTTGAATATGGCGCCCGTGCCCTTCAGGGTGAGGTGGACCCGGTCGGCCAGATAGATGGCGTCGTCCAGGGTGGCCTTCTTGTCCCACTTGAACACGCCGTCGTAGTTACCGGTGGTCGGCTGGAAGCCCATGTTGTGCAGGGCGTCGAATATCTCGGACGGCCGGCGCCCATCGGAACTGAACATTATGGTGATGTATGTCAGCATCGCCTCTACCATGGCCATCGCCAAATAAAAAACTTAGCCGCTGTTGCTCCCCGTACCTTTGCCGAAGCCCTTGGCGACTACATATATCTCGGAACTGCTGGAACGTGACGCCTCCGGCGAATAGCGCTTCACCGTTTCGAAGTGCTTCTGCACCTCGGCGATCAGGTCCCGGCTCATGTCGCCCTCGAACATCTTGAAGACCATCTTGCCGTTCCGGGACAGCGTGGCAAGGGCGAATGACAACGCCATCTCGCAAAGCTCGATGGAGCGGGCGTGGTCCATTGAATAGCTGCCTGAGATGTTCGGCGACATGTCTGAAAGGACCACGTCCACATGCCCGTTGGTGAGGGTCAGGAGCTCCTCGCGGACCTCCTGCTTACGAACGTCCCCCTTGATGGTCAACACGCCCTCCAAAGGCTCGATCGGCTGCAGGTCCACGCCGACCACGATCCCTTTCGGACCTACGCGTTCCGCGGCGACCTGCAGCCAGCCGCCCGGGGCCGCCCCGAGGTCCACCACGGTCATCCCCGGCCGGAACAGATTGAAACGGTCATCGAGCTGCATAAGCTTGAAGGAAGCCCGGCTGCGGTAGTCCAGCTGCTTCGCCTTCCGGTAATAGTAATCGCGCCTGCGCTCCTGCATCCAGTTCTTGGACATGCTTATCAGCCCAATCCCTTGCAGGATAAAAAACCATTGCCCGACCGATTCTATTTTATCGGCAGGGGGAATTCAGCATTGGGTACGGACATGCAGGAAAAAGAGTGGACCTATGCCAAGGCCGGGGTGGACATCGACCGCAAATCGCAGGCCATATCGGCCCTGGTCGGCCATCTCAAGTACCGGCGCGCCGGAAAGGGGAAGATGATTGACCTTCCAGGCCAGTTCACCGGCCTCATCGACATGGGGGACCACATCCTCACGCTGGCCACGGACGGGGTCGGCACCAAGCTGCTGGTGGCCGAGGCCCTCAACAAATGGGATACGGTAGGGATCGACTGCATGGCCATGAACGTCAACGACACCATATGCGTCGGCGCGGAGCCGATAGCCTTCGTCGATTACATCGCCATTGACGAGCCGAGGCCGGAGATCACCGACCAGATCGGGAAGGGGCTGAACATCGCCGCCGAGATGGCCAACGTGGACCTGGTGGGCGGAGAGGTGGCGGTGCTTCCGGAGATGGTCAAGGGAGTGGACCTCTCGGGCACCGCCCTCGGACTTTTAGACAAGGCCAAGATGGTCAGCGGGGCGGACATCGCCGAGGGGGATGTGATAATCGGACTGGTCTCATCGGGAGTGCATTCCAACGGAATGACCCTGGCCCGCAAGGTGCTCTCCTCGGCCGGTATCTCGCTGCATGACCATGTGGACGGACTGGATGGAAGCGTGGGGATGGAGCTTCTGACCCCGACGCACATCTACGTCCGCGATGTGCTCAAGGTGGTGGACGCGGTCAAGGTCACCGGCATGGTGGACGTCACCGGCGGCGGCCTGAAGAACTTCGTCCGCCTGAAGAAGGGGTTCGAGTACCGCATCACCGACCCCATCCAGCCGCAGCCCATCTTCCAGGCCATTCAGCGCATAGGCGGCGTGACGGACCATGAGATGTACAAGACGTTCAACATGGGGATGGGCTACGCCATCATACTGAGGCCGGAAGGGGTGGAGGAGGCGCTTTCGATACTGAAGGACAGGGCGCAGGTGGTGGGGCGGGTAGTGAAGGGGTCCGGCTGCGGATTGCCCCGGCTGAAGGTCCACTACGATACCTACTAGAGAAGGAGATAGGGGAGTCCCAGCAGGAGCATCGGCAGCCCCAGGAAGGTGCTTAGGAACAGCACCCCGGGCGACCCGTACCTCTCGGCCTTCGCCTTTCTGTAGGGGCTCAGGCGGCGGTCGTAGGACATTCCCCAGAACAGCGAGGCGGCCAGGCCGGCGGCCATGGCCCCCTGCAGGGACCAGAAGAACTCATAGGAGAGCAGGAATCCGATTATGAGGACCGCCGCCAGCGCCACGGCGTAGGTGGTCCGGTTGGAGCGGACCGGGTCGACCAGCGTGGTAGCCGTCCAGATCAGCGCGGTCAGCGCCAAGGCGGCGAAGGATATCGCCGGGACCAGCCCGTTGCCGGTCTCCCACACCAGGCCGGAGACCTCTTTCACAGGCAGCAGGAGCGAGCATCCCTCGGAGAGCGCCAGGTTACCTAGCGAGACCGGAATGGATATGCCGCTCCGCACCCCGCTCATCGTCAGCAGCAGCCAGAGGCAGGAGCAGGAGCCGATCAGACCCGGGAGCCAGAGGAGGGGGGCCAGCCCCAGCCGCCTCCCGTCCATCTCCAGCACCGGCCCTCCCCAGAAGATCATGTAGAGGGAGGACAGGAGAATGAGGAAGGAGAGGCCAGACCAAATGACCACGCGAGACCTCAGCCGGATGTCGTCCACGGCGGAGGAACGTTCGTTGAACGACATTAATCTTGCCCTTGCTGGCGGAGCCGGTGGGCTAGGGCTCCGGCCACCGCCCCCAGGGCGGTGCAGGTCTCCAAGGACCGGCCGTCGAAGGTTATGTCCAGATGATGCCGGGCCATCTCGCGCATCTCCCGGGGGACGCCCTTGGGGCCGGCGCCGAAGAGCAGGCAGACACCCTGGCCGCTGTTCAGAAGGGACACCACCCCATCCAGCGCCATCTTCCTCTGCGGCTCCGGGTCGCAGGTGGTCAATACCGCCAGGCCGAGCTGGGGCGGCAGCCCCTTGGACGGGTAGGGAAAGCTCTGGAAGCGGCCCTTGGCGGCCAGCTCCTTCAGGTAGGAGCCGTCCTCCCCGATGGAGGTGGACGATGCCACCCAGTCCGCCAGTTCCGCCGGCTGCCGCAGATCGTCGGGGAAAGGAAAACCCAGGGTGGCCAGGTTCAGGTCGTAGGCCAGGGCCAGCGGCCCCGCTCTGGCCAGTATCCTTCGGTGCGCCTCGCGGAAGACGCGAGGGTCGTAGGAGTTGTATATGGCGATGGTGGCCCGGCCGGCCCTGCGCTCCATCGGCTCACAGGCCCAGAGGGACTTTGGAGACCTTGGTCAGCATGTCGTCCTTCCAGGCGTACTTTAGCCGCTTGCGGCCCTTCCAGACCCCGGACTGCAGTATGTACCCGACCATGAGCGATAGGCCGATGGACGCCTCCACGTAGGCCACGGACTTGTTGGCGTCCCGGTTGATCTTTCCCCAGGACTGCGCCTCCTCGAAGGTGCAGCCGCTGAGGCCGCCCCACTGCGGAGCGTCCTGGGTGATCTGTATGGCGTAGTGGTGCCCGCCCTTGTCATGTCCAAGGGTCTCGCATATGACCTCGGTCTGCTGGATGTAGTTCTTTGGCACTCCGCCGCCGATGTAAATGACCGCGGTCTTCTCGGAGTGTATCTTGAGCTGGGTGAGTTCCCAGTTGTCCCGGATGGGGTCGATGCGCATGAACGGCTCGTCCGCCATCCGCTTCTTGTAATAGAGGCCGGTGAGCCCGATGCCTATGGACGAATCGTTCAAAGCAGGAACGAACACCGGCACGCCGTACTTGGCGGCGTTATACAGGATGGAATCCTCATCGTCAATGGCCTTGCCCAGTATCTCCATGAACTCCCGGCTGCTGTAGCCCCTCGGCTCCAGCTCGCCGGCGATATCTCCGATGTACTCGTCGGTCTCCCGGAACTTGTCCTCGTCGACCAGCGTGTCATATATGCGGTCAACGAAAACCTCCCGCAAGGCGAGGTCGTCGCAGCGCGGGGAGCACTTGTAATGGTTGTAACCCCGGGCCTGGTAGAAGTCCTGATAGGGTATGGCTCCGATGGTGACTATGGCGTCCACGATGCCGAATTTGATCATGTCGGCTATGACCTTGCGCAGGCCGGCGGCCACGAGCGGGCCTGCCAGACCAAGGATCACCGTGGGACGGGACTTGTCCTTGAGGGCCTTCTCGTAGGCGATGGCGCAGGTGGCCAGGGCCCGGCTCTGAATGGACGAGTCCTTGTATGCCTCGACCAGGTCCTTTACGGTCACGATATCGTCAAAGTCGATCTGCTTGACCTTTTCCTTGAGAACATCCTTCTTACTTACCAATTCAAACCCTCTCTGACATTTGAATCTGAAGCTATTCCGGCCAGACCTCAGACGCGGCTCTTGACCTTCCTGGGCCGGCTGCAGATGGCGTAATCGTCCCCATCGAAGAAGACGTCTAGGTCGGGATTCTCCGCTTGGATCTCCTCGATCTTCTTCAAGACCTCGCGTAGCGTGAAATCGCTGTTGCGATCGATCTTGATGTGCACCCTCTTTTCCATCGACAGTCCTCTGGCCCAGTCCAAGCTCTTTCTTAGATGTAACGCTGAATATATAACTTTTTATCATCGAACGTTATTCCGGAGACCTGCTGGCCAGTCATCATGTTTTGCGTGGCGTCCGCACATGGTTCCGCATACTCGGATCGCGCCCGATTAATTATACGTAATAAAAATATATATCTAAAGTATATTTACAGCAAGCTCGGTGATGGGGCCGCCAATGGGCCGCGGGAGCGACGGCATCAGGGCGGAAGGCACTAAAGGATTAAATATAGAACTGGACACTTTAATACGGTCGGTCACTGGATGAGGTTCTGGTAAAGGGATGCTGAGGGATAATGCCCGGGGACAAGGACAACGCTGAGGCCCGGACGGGGAAGGACGCTGCCGCCAAGGACAGCGTCGCCGCCGGATCGGCTGACATGGAACGCCTCAGCAAGTGGCTGGACGGGGACGGAGGGGGGTCCACGCTGCTCACCTGGCTGGGTGAGGGCGGCGACTTGGTTCCCGAGGACGAGCTGGCCGACCTAAAGGAACGGCTCGCCCGTTATGAGGGAGAGCTGGCGGCGGTCAGGGGACTGCTCGCCGCGGAGGGCGCCGGAGATTCCGATGGAAGCACAGTTCAGAGGGTACAGGCGCTCATCGCCGAGAAGGAGCGGCTCGCGGAGGCGTCCAAGAACGTAAAGGAGGCCGGCCCGAACAACGGCCTCATGGAGAGCCAGGAGAAGGAGCTGATCGAACGCTACCACGCCGAGCTCAAGGAGAAGGAGGAGGAGTGGAAGCATGCTGGGGACGAGCTGTCGGCACGAAGCTCGGCCCTGGAAAAGGACCTTGCCAGGATCAAGATCGAGCTGAAGCTCAAGGACGACGAGCTGGCTGTTCTCCGCAACGGCGGAGGGACGGTCGGAGCCGACCTGCTGAACAAGCTGGAGGTCCTCCAGTCCAAGGAAAGGGAGTTCCTGACCCTGAAGAACGAGGCTGACGACCTGCGCATCAGGCTGAAGGAAAAGGAAGAGGAGCTGGACCGCATCCGCGAGGCCATCGCATACAAGGAGGACGAGCTGATCCGTCGCGAGGAGGATCTGATGTATCGCGAGAAGGTCTACACCGCGGAGCGGAAGAAGCTGGAGGAGATGAAGCGGGAGACCGGAGGACTGGAAGAGGCCGAACTCATGAAGAAGCTGGAGGCCCTCAAGGCCGAGGTAGCCAGCAAGGAGGACGCCCTCCGGTCAAAGGAGAAGTACGTCTTGGCCAAGCAGGAGGAGCTGCGCCTGAGGGAACAGGGTCTGATCGAGGATGAGATCACCTATCGGGAGAAGGAGAGGGCGCTCGAACTGCAGGAGCGCAAGGTGAAGACCGGCATCCCGCGTCTGGACGACCTGCTGCTGGGCGGCATGCCCATTGGTTCCAACATCATGATACATGGCCCTCCGTTCATCGGCAAGGAGGTGCTGGCCAACACGTTCCTGACCGAGGGGCTGAGAAAGGGCATCCCGGCCATCGTAGTGCTCACGGACAAGACGCCCAAGGACATCCGGGACGAGATGCGCTTCATCATGTCCGGTTACGAGGAGTACGAGAAGCTCGGTCTGGTGAAGTATGTGGACACCTACAGCCGGGCCATGGGAGGGGACGATGCCGACCCGTATACCACGTACATAGACAAGCCCAACGATCATGAGAAGATGGCCGAGGTGATCGAGACCACGGCCAGGCAGTTCAAGGAGAAGCACGAGTATTACCGGCTGCTCTTCCGTTCCGTGTCCACCCTTATCGCCTATTCGGACCCCAACGCCGCCTTCCGGTTCCTCAGCCCGCTGTGCGGACGACGCAAGAAGGACGAAGCGGTCTCCCTGTTCATTGTGGAGAAGGGGATGCACAGCGAGCAGGAGCTGCAGATGCTCGGCTCGATAATGGACGGAATGGTCGACTTCAAGGTGGACCAGCTGAAGACGTTCTTCTCAATAAAAGGGATAAGCGACGTGCAGTCCCGCGCCTATATCCGATATACGGCAACGAAGAGCGCGCTCACCATCGGCTCCTTCGCCCTGGACCACATCCGTTAGGCGACCTCGACCCCGTCGCTGGGCCGGACCTCGGGCTTCTTCTGCATGTTGATGCGCGGTATCGGGATCGGCGCGGGGAGCTTGATCTCCCTGGATATCAGCAGCGCGGTCACCATGCAGTTCGTGACTATCGCGTTGTGCACGGCGTTCGCGTCATCCAACGGCAGGTTGTTCTGGCGCCGCCATTCCTCCATGGCCTTGTCCCCCAGATCTGACACGTTCAGGTGACCTTCGATCTTGATGTATCCCATGCCGGTGTAGTTGGCTGTGAACCGATAATCGATCTGATAGAGCTCGCCCTCAAGTTTGGACACCTGAGTGATGGCGCTGTTGTTCTCTATCTTGACGTTCATGACCTTCTCCCCGCTCTTGGAGAAGCGCTTTGCCTCGATGGACGAGGTTTCGAAGGAACGGATCTGCATCGCGGCACCGAATCGGCGTCCGGATTTATAGAACATTGTTTCCATCATGAGATGGAAATATGGTGCCGCAGGCCGGGCTCGAACCAGCGACTTCAAGATTTCGATCCCCCGGGCTTGCGCCTTCGGGGACTTCAGTCTTGCACTCTCCCAACTGAGTTACTGCGGCTTAGCCCTCCCGATAATTGAGGACGATTAAATAATTTGCCTAGGAAAGCCCCCCGACCAGAGGAGGCGGGGGGCTTGGTCCCCCACAGCCCCTGGGGACAAGGCGCCCGACGGCGGCGTTCCCTGCCTGCCAGTCCGCACCCCACAAATTCTTTTTATTCGACATATTTATATAGTCAACAGCCCCTAAATCATCCAGGCGATTTTGAGGTAACCAGCATGGGGGAAGGTAAACGGGCTCGCGGACCTTTTAGCTCGTCAAGTAGGTCAAAGTTCATAAGGGAGGACCAGGAAGGCGTGGCCTCGACCATCGGCACGATAATGGCCCTCCTGGTGTTCCTGACCATAATCAGCATGTTCACCAACACCTACATCCCCATCTGGATGAAGGAGAACGAGAAGGACCACATGGAAGAGGTTCTCGGCCAGTTCGGTGACCTGAAGGGGAAGGTCGACACCCTGATCGTCAACGCCCAGGTGACCAAGCGCCCCACCATCAACATGTTCCAGCCCGTTAAGCTCGGTTCGGAGAGCATACCCGTGTTCACCTCGCCCACCGGAGGCTACCTCTATCTGAAGCCCGGGAATACGTACGATACGGGCGTGGTGGTGGACTTCCGTTATAATTACAGCGGTGCCGTCCAGGTCATTCATGAGGAGGGCGGGGGATGCGTGGAGTTCTACGGACCCAACCGGTACTATGTACAGCAATGGTATGCTTATGAGAACGGGGCCCTGATGGTATATCAGAAGGAAGGAATGGCTATGAGGGCCACTCCCTCCCTGGTCTTCACCCCCAACGCTGACGGGAGCGTGAACATCCAGTTCGACCAGGTGGACCTCATCGGGCGCAACGAGACGGTGGCCGGAATGGGAACTGCCGGGGTGGTCATCGACCTTATCTATCATGATTCCCAGGTGTACAGCATAAGCGGCGCCACTGGAGCGGAGACCGACGGGTCTTTGACCATCACCTTCACCACCAGATATAATGCGACCATGATCTCCTACATCGACGCGTTGGCCTTGGCGGCCGGACTGGAGAAGGGGGTCGGCAAGAACTATACACTGGTGCAGACGGTGCTCGAGGGCGGCAGCCGCCCGATATACTCTATCGCTTTGACCATACCGAGAACGAACGAGTTCACGCACAACAGGGCTTACGTGAACCTGGACCTGGAGTACTGAGGGGGCGAGGAAATGGAGAACGCTGCTAAAAGGACGGAAACGAAGGACGGTGGCTTCCGCACCCCTGACGAGGGAGACAAGGAGGAGAAGGACTGGGAGGAGATAACCATGGCCGAGAGGGCCAGGAACTCGTATCTCAAGCTCCTGCGGAGGATGGCCCCTAAGCGCGCCAGCCGCGTGCGGGTGCCGGTCAAGCCCGCCTCGGAAGCGGTGCGCCCCGGCTCGGCGGTGACCTTCGTCCCTCCCATCAACGACATCAACATCGAGGTGCTGGAGACCTATACGGTCGTCCCTGATTACGCGTACGTCCGGATCACGTTCAACAACGCCACCAGCGAATACCTCTACGAGGTGATCGAGCCCAGCATGAACCAGGAGGAGCAGGAGCTGTTGGACCTCATCAAGGACACCTTGCGCCGCACCCTCGGTTACGAGTGGGAGAAGCTCACCCGTCTGGATAAAGAGGAGTATCTGCGCGAGAGCGTGGACTCCTTCATCCGCACCAGGGGAGTGAAGGTGGAGAAGATCACCAAGAAGCGCATCGGCTACTACATCATCCGGGATTTCGTCGGTCACGGGGTGGTCGACGTACTGATGCGGGACGACCTCATCGAGGATATCTCCTGCGACGGCCACAACGTTCCGCTGTTCGTCTTCCACGGAAGGTGGGAGAGCATCCGTTCCAACATCATATTCAGCAACGAGGACGACCTGAACTCCTTCGTGGTCACCCTGGCCCAGCGCAGCGGGAAGCAGATATCCGTGGCCTCGCCCATACTGGACGGGACGACCCTGGAGGGGCACCGCATTCAGGCCACTTACTCGCGCGAGGTCACGACCAGGGGTTCAACGTTCACCATCCGCAGGTTCAAGAACAAGCCGTTCACCCCTACTGACCTGCTGCGCTACCGGACGGTGAGCCCGGAGATGATGGCCTACCTCTGGATAGGCGTGGAGAACGGCGAATCGATGATATTGGTCGGCGGAACCGCCAGCGGCAAGACCAGCGCCCTGAACTCCCTGGCCATATTCATCCCGCCGGGGGCGAAGATCGTCACCATCGAGGACACCCGCGAGATCAACCTCCCGCATGAGAACTGGATACCGGGGGCCACCCGTACGGGAGTGGGGGAGAAGGACAAGGACGGGCGTTCCGCCGGGGAGATCGACATGTACGACCTGGTGCGCGCCGCCCTAAGGCAGCGCCCCAACTACATCCTGGTGGGGGAGGTGCGCGGAAAGGAGACGTACATCATGTTCCAGGCCATGGCCACCGGCCACAGCACCTATTCCACCATGCACGCCGACTCGGTGAAGAGCATGGTGAACAGACTGGAGAACCCGCCCATCAACTGCCCCAGGATCCTGCTCACCGCCCTGCGCAACGTGCTGATACAGTCCCAGGTCAAGGTGGGGAACGAGATGGTGCGCCGCATGAAGCAGATCGTTGAGATAGTGGGCTATGAGCCGGAGACCAATGAGCTCATCACCAACACCGTTTACGAATGGGACCCGGCCACCGACCGCTTCCTGTTCAAGGGTCACGCATTCCTGTTCGACAAGATCATGGAGATGAGGTCGCTAACCAACGATGAGATGATGGCGGAGTTCGACCGCCGGGTGGAGGTAATCAACTACCTCCTGAAGAAGGACGTGCGCAACCACCGCGATATCTGGAACATCGTCAATTCCTATTACAAGGACCACGACGCCACCCTGGCCCGCCTGCGGGCCGACCTGGCGGCCATGGAGGTGAGCTGATGGCCGGAGAGACGGACCTGTTCACCCGCATGGACTCCACCAAGAAGTCCTATCTGCGCACCAAGAGCGCTGCGCCCAAGCACTCCAAGGACGCCGGCCCCCGGGTGGTCAAGCTGCCCGAGGGAGTGGTCCCCGATTACGTCAAGCTGACACCCTATCAGGAGTTCTGCTGGCGCACCATCGGGAAGGCCGTGGTGAAGCGCATGAAGCCGAATCCCCGCCTGGAGATGTCCCTCATGCAGGCGCATATGCGGCTGAGACCGGAGGAGTATACCGCGTACGTGTGGATGACCACGCTCATCGTGGGAGCGCTCACCGGAATCCTGGGGGCCCTGTTCGGCGGCATCCTGATCGCCTTCCTGGAGATAGAGGCGAGCATGGTGGCGGTGGCCAGTGCAGCCATGATCGCCATGCCCATCGTACTGACCTATGTGGTGCTTGGTTCCATTCCAAGCTCCAGGGCCAAGACCAGGATGCGGGACATAAACAAGAGGCTCGGCGCGGCCATGAGCTTCATCTCGGCCATGGCCAGCGCGGACGTCAACATAGATATCATATTCAAGGAGCTGTCCCGCCAGCCCATCTACGGCGAGATCAAGAGCGAGGCGGAATGGATAACCAGGGACACGGAGCTGCTGGGAACGGACATATTATCGGCCATAAGCAAGGCCGCCCAGCGCAGCCCGTCGACCCGCTTCCAGGAGTTCCTGCAGGGAGTGGTCACCACCTCCACCTCCGGAGGACAGCTCAAGCCGTACTTCCTGCAGAAGGCTGACCAGTTCGAGAAAGAGGCCAAGCTGGAGATGAAATCGCAATTGGAGACGCTGGGGCTGATGGCGGAGACCTTCGTCACCGTGGTGGTGGCCTTCCCCCTGTTCCTGGTAGTCATCATGGCCATCATGGCCATAGTCCCCGGAGCCGGAGGCAATTCGGACACCACCGTCCTGCTGCTGTACCTGGTGGTCGGGCTGATGATCCCCTTCTCCCAGTTCGGCTTCATCTTCTTCATTTGGAACATGACCAAGGAGTCCACGATGTGAGGTGTTGACATGGCTGACGGAGATTTGTTGGACATTGGGCAACTGAACCTCAAGAAGAACGATTACAGCAGGCTGCTCTTCATCGTGGGCGTGGCCGGCCTGATACTTTGCGTGCTGGTAGGGGTCATCGACGCCATCGGGGGATTCGAGACCGGGCTGGACTGGATAGACTGGCTGGCCATAGGGCTTATGGCCATGTGCGGGCCTTACGGATTCTACACGAGCTATCGGCACAAGAAGGTGCTGGAGATCGAGTCCCGGCTTCCGGACTTCCTCCGCGATGTGTCCGAGGGCGGGCGCTTCGGAATGACCCTGGCCGATTCGATCAAGGTGTCCTCCCGCGGCAGGTACGGAAGACTGACCCCGGAGATACAGAGGATGGCCTCCCAGATAGACTGGGGGGTGCCGGCCACAGATGCCATGAAGCTCTTCGTGGACCGCGTGGACACCCCGCTGGTGCGCCGCATGACCACCATCGTCATCAAGGCCAATGAGGCCGGAGGCAATGTGGCGGACGTGCTGGACATGGTGGCGCACGATGCGCGCGAGACACTGCTGAACCGCAACGAGAGGTCCATAGCCATGTCCACCTACACGGTGGTCATCTATGTGGCCTTCGCCGTGTTCCTGGCCACGATATTCATCCTGAACACCACATTCCTGCCCCAGATGGTCAAGGCCGGCACCTCCATCTCCGAGGGGGCGGAGGAGGTCGGGGGGAACATACCGGTGCAGGTGCAGGCGGACGTGGTCCCGCAGATCAACCTGGTGTTCTACATCGCGGTGGTCATCCACGCCTTCGGCGACGGCATATTGGCAGGCGTATTGCAGGACGGCAGAATAGCTAACGGGTTCCGTCATTCCTTCATCATGCTGTTGATCGGATTGATCGGGCTCAGGTTTGTGTGATGCGATATGACCATGAGCGACAATGAACCAATGAAGGACCTGGACCAGCTCATTGAGAAGGGCAATCTGCAGATCGAGAAGAGCAAGCGGATCACCCTGAAGGACCGCTATATGGAGATCGTGCACCACATGTCCAAGAGCCCGGTGCGGGTCATGGTGCCCTCCAGCAATAAGGACCAGCAGGAACTGGTGGGAAGGATCACCGAGGTCCCCAAGATCGCCGAGTCCTATGTGGACGAGGTGGAGATATCCCAGGTCCTGGAACCCTATTCCTACGTCAGGATAAAGTTCGACAACGTGGCCTCGGAATACCTCTACGAGGTCATCGAGCCGGCCCTGACCGAGGATGAGAGCATACTCCTGGAGATGCTGAAGAACAGCGTTGTCCTCACCATCAACCAGGCCGAAGGGCAGCTTGACCGGGAGAAGGAGAGCATCCTGCGTTCGGTCACCGATGACCTGCTCAAGGCCGTGGGAGTCAACCTGACCATGGAGTCAAGGGAGCGCATCCATTACTACCTGCGCCGCGACTTCATAGGTTACGGCGCCATCGACGTCATGATGATCGACCCCAACGTGGAGGACTGCTCCTGCGACGGGGTGCGCATCCCGCTCTACATATTCCATCGTAAGTACGGATCGATCAAGTCCAACGTCCGATTCGAATCGGACGAGGAGCTGGATTCCTTCGTGGTCTGGCTGGCGCAGCGCTGCGGCAAGCACATCTCGGTGGCCGAGCCCCTGCTGGACGCCACGATCCCCGACGGGTCAAGGCTGAACGCCACCCTCGGCAAGCATGTGACCAAGAGGGGCTCATCGTTCACCATCAGGCGTTTCAAGGACAACCCCTTCACCCCGGTGGACCTGCTGCGCTTCAAGACCATGAGCACGGAGATGATGGCCTACCTCTGGATCTCCACGGAGTTCGGCAATTCCATGCTGGTCTGCGGAGGGACCGCCAGCGGCAAGACCACCACCCTGAACGCCATCCTGCTCTTCATACCGCCTCAGATGAAGATCATCAGCATCGAGGACACCAGGGAGCTGAACCTCCCGCACGAGAACTGGATCCCAGGGCTCACCAGGGAATCGTTCGGAGGCCGCAAGAACGCCTCCGCCGGCTCGGTGGACATGTACGATCTTCTGACGGCCGCTCTTAGGCAGCGCCCCCAGTACCTGATGGTCGGCGAGGTCCGCGGAAAGGAGGCGTATGTGGTGTTCCAGGCCATGGCCACCGGAACCATATCCTATTCCACCTTCCATGCCGAGGACGTCCAGGCCATGGTGCACAGGATGGAGAACGACCCCATCAACCTGCCCCGGGCGCTGATAACCGCCCTGGACATCGTCATGCTGCAGGCGCAGGTCAAGGTGGGCACCAAGATGACCAGGCGCGTGAAGTCCCTCACGGAGATCGTGGGCATGGACCCGGAGACCGGCGAGCTGATCACCAACTCGGTGTTCACCTGGAACCCGGCGGACGATTCGTTCAACTACAGCGGTCATTCCTACATCTTCGAGAAGGTGCGCACGCTCAAGAACTGGTCCCCCAGGGAGATAGAGAGGGAGTGGAGGCGGCGGGTGGAGATACTGGAATACATGAAGAAGATCGAGGTGACCCATTACAGGCAGGTCGCCAGGATCATCTCCACCTACTACAAGAACCCTGACAAGGTCATGAAGGACGTTCGCGAGACGATGAGCCAGGACCAGCGCCTCTAATTTTTTTAACGGCCGCAAGGCCGTTCGGCCTCTTGTTCTCATTGAGCGGCAGATGATAGAAAAAGAAAAGGATTAAAGGGTGGCCGGTCCGGCCACATTGAATGGTTTACTGGGGCTTGTCCCCGCCCTCGTCCGGCTTGCCAGCCTCCTCAGCTGGCTTCTGGGGCTCGGCCTCCTTGGGCTTCTCCTCGCTGGAGCGGCGCACTATGCGCCTGAAGGTGCCCTTCTTCTCCTTCTCCTCGGCCTTGGGTGCGGACTGCTCGGGCTTGGTCTGATCGAAGACCGTGCCGCAGCGGTTGCACACCTTGGCGTCGCGGGGGTTCAGGGTCCCGCAGGCGGGGCAGGGGAATACGCCGGACCTCCGGCTCATCTCCTCCTTTCGGAGCCACTCCTCGAAGGGCAGGTAGCTCGGCTCGGTCTGCAGCCACTCCTGGAACTTCTCCTCGGAGTACTTGCCGCCCAGGGCGGTCTTGGCCTGGCTGCGGAATCCTTCCACGTATTCCTCGTACTGCTTCCGCATGGCCTCGATGTATCCGGAGCCCTGCTCTCCTTCCAGCGGTTCGGTCATGAACTTCGCGCCGCAATCAGGACAGCTCTCCGCCTTGGCAGGTATCCAGGCCCCGCACTCGCTGCACTTGGCCGTATCGGCCTCGAACTCCACGCCGCACTTCGGGCAGTGCTTGGACACCTCCGGTATCAGCGCACCGCAGTTGCCGCACTCCACCATGCGCCCAAGCCCCACCTTGTACAGGTATAGGGAGAACGCCACTATGACCGCGATGACTATGGCCACGATCAGCAGGTATACCCAGTTGGGTATGGACTGCGGGGTGAAGGGCGCCACGATGTTGATGTTGGCGTTGTTGGTGAAGTTGCCGTCCGTGCTGGTGACCGTAGCCCTCACCAACTGGTTGCCTTCCTTCCCGGAGGGGGTCTGCAGCACCGCATAGAAGTAGCCTTCAGTGTCGGTGGTCGTGGTCTGGAGGACGGTCAGCTGGAATCCCGAGCTGTCGGTCACCACCACGGTGACGGTCAGGCCCGCCAGAGGCGCTTCCTGATCGCCCTGCGTCACGCGCCCATCAACCAGTATGGCGTCGCCCGGGGCGTAGTTGGTCTTGGGCATGGATATGGAAATGTCCGGATCCATTGCCGCGACCTCGAAGGCCAGCTGCCTGACGTTGTTGGTCTGGTTGGCGTCCATGCCCACGTCGGCGATCATTACCAGCTGGTAATCAGCCTGGGACACGTTGACCCTCCAGGACACCGCGACCTGCGAGCTTCCACCGACCGCTATGTTGCGGTACTGCTGGAACAGCACGACCCGGTCATCGTCATCATCGTCCAGATAGACACCCACCTTGATGTTGGTGGCGTCCACCAGGCCGACATTGCGCACGGTGAAGGCTATGTCTATCTTCTCCCCCCGGACACCGGATGTCACGTTGACATTGTTCGATTTGACGGTCACATCGGTGACTGCCAGGTCAGGACGGTTGTCCCTGACCACAAAGTCCTGGGAGGCGCGGTTGTTGGCATTCAGCGGTTCGTCTATCTCAATGACGTGGGTATATGTGTCATTGGTCCCGGGATTGACGACCGCCAGCATGGTGATCTCGTTGATATGCTCGAGATCCGACATGGTGCTGGGGTCCCAGTCCAGGGAGACCGAGGTCGTGGCCTGGGAAGCCAGGCTGGTCACGCCGACCACGCCGATGATGGTCTCGCCGTCCAGCCAGAACACCACGTTGAAGTTCAGGGCGGACGATTCACCGTCGTTGTATACCACGGCGACCACCGTAATATCGTCGTTCAGGTTGGCCTCGTTCTTGGAGACGCCGTTGACCAGGAAGCCCACATCCACGGCGATGAGGTCGGGATAATCGGCCACGGTTACCGTCACGTCCGCTTCGTTGTTGGTAAGGTCTCCCTCATCGCTTGCGTTCGCCATGCTCACCTGGACGGTGATCGTGCGGCTACCGGCCAGGAGAGGGGCCCAGGAAACCGTGGCCTCCCGCTTCTGACCGGTCGGGATGTTGGAGATCGTATCGTTGCCGATGAACCCTTCGACGCTGTCGAAGAAGCTGACGGTGATGTCGCTCGCGGTCCGGTCGCCCAGGTTGGAAACCTGGGCGGTCACTATGACCTCGCGACCCCTCGCCGGTTCCGAACCGACGTCCACGTCATCGGCGACCACTGACAGGTCGGGCACGCCGAACACCTCGACCAGTGTGTAGTTGACGTTGTTGTCCTCGTCCAGCTCCGGGATCTCGTTCAGGGGGTCCACGGTCACGGTGAGGTTGTGCTCACCAAGCGGATAGGCAGCCACCCAGGTCACTGTCACGTTGACGCTGGAAAGGGGTTCCAGAACCTCTATCACATAGTCCTTGATGATCACTGTCCCGGTCGCGCTCACGTCGGAGAACCTGACCACGATGTCGTACGCAGCCACCACGCCTATGTTGTTGATGACTGTGGACAGATTCACCTCGCTGCCCCTCAGCGGGCTCAGGTCTGAGACATAGAAGGGCGGGTCGATGTCCGGCTTGGCGTCCGGCAGGTCCATCCTGACGTATGCATCGCTCCTTACCAGGGCGCGAGTGGACATGTAGAGAACGCTGGCGATCGGGTTCTCGGACGAGTCGTACCTGTTCCCATCGTACCAGTATGTTGCATTGAGCACGTAGTTGCCGGACAGCTGCGGACCGGAAGCGGTCACGATGGCGCTGAGAGCGCGCACATGCACCGTCCCGTTCACATCGGTCGTCCCGGTGAAGTACATGGACGACGGGAAGGCCCTGACCTCAACGTGGACGCCGGCCAGCGGATGGTCACCGGTCCCATCGAACACCTGGGCGACTATCCAGCTGTACAGGTGGATCACCGCGCCGTCCTTCGGGGACACCGGAGCCACACCGTTTATGGTGGAACCGGTCAGCTCGGCCACCGAGCTTCCCCCGAAATCGTTGATGGCGTAGTCAAAGGTGGTGTTGTAGGCCACCAGGGACACGCTGGATGTGGATGGTGCGCTCATGGGGCCCCTGACCCGGGATCCGTGCATGAACACCTGCGAATCGTCGTCCATTATCAGATTGACGTTCGACAGCAGAGTGGAGCTGTTCACGAACAGCCGGCCTTCGTCGAATATGTATACCTTGAGGCCGAAGTCGGCGTTCAGGGTGGCCTGCTCGAGCACCAGGGTACCTTGGTCCCGTACCACTATCTGGGTGATCGTCTGGTTGATGAGCATCATGACGTTCGTGCCCTTCAGGGTCAGATGGCCGTTCCCCTCCACTATGATGTTGTGCTGCCACGAGAAGGACGGAGATACCATGGTGTACGTGGTGTCCACGACCCAGTCGCCGTTCTCGGCCACCAGGATGACCTCCAGGGAACTGGAGGCCATGTTGTTGGCGTAAGAGTACTCAGTTATGGCTCCGTTGTGGTTGACCCAGACATAGATGGAGTAGCTGCCGATCTGGGTTGGGGTCCACAGGAAGCTGGTGGAGTTGCTGCCTCCGGAGGGCAGGTCGATGCTGGTGTTGCCCTGCTTCTTGCCCCCCGCCATCGGATTGCCGATGTAGAACGCCACATCGACCCCGTTGGCCGCTTTCTTTCCCAGCACATTGCTCACGGTCACGTTGATGTACATGGGCTGGTTGGCGTAGCCTTGGGCCTGGGAGAAGGAGATCGAGCCGCTGGTTATGGCCAGGTCGGGCAGGAACTCCAGCACCCTCACTGACGGGGACAGTACATTGTTGGCCTCGTTCTCAGGCGATTCCAGGACCTGGTCCAGTGAATCCGCGATGATCACGATGTTGTGCAGTCCGGCAGCGGTCAGTGCGCCACCCCATGCCACCACGATGTTGCGAGCTTCACCGGGCAGGAGGTTGTTGACGGTTATGTTGCCAAGGTAGCTTGTCTTGTTGCCAAGAACGTCCCTGATGCTAATCACGAACTCGCTGGCGGTGGTGAGGCCATAATTGACGACCGTGAAGTTGATGTTGACATTATCGCCCTGGTATATGGTCTCTAGATCGGTAGCGAAACCGATGACCGCGATATCCGGGAGCTGAAGCACCAGGTCGTCGATCACGAACTCCATCTCCTGGACCTGCGAGCCAAGGTCGGGATAGGCAGGGAATTCTGTGAACTTGGCGGCGGGGTTGAACACAACCGCCGTGGCGTTGACATAGGTCACCTGGATGCGGTAAGCGTCCATGGGCATCGAGTTGGGAGCCCAGTCACCGTTTATCACATCTGTCAGCAGCGGTAGGACCAGCAGTCCGGAATCGTTGGTTATGGCGAAATCGGTGGCGTTCCGTCCCAGATAGTCCAGTATGATCTGAGGGGGGACCGTGTTTTCGGTGTTGTTGTAATAGTAGGTAGCGGGTCCCTTGGGGTTTGCGGCGTTGACCACAGCGCCGGAAACCGGCAGGTCGTTGGTATCGACCACGTTGATATCGGCCCAACGGTAAATGTTGATGGTTGGATCGAACTCGACAGATAGCATAATTGAGTCGAAAGCCACAATTTGTGCATCTGGATTAGTAAATTCAACATTTAACAGAGTCAATTTATTTAGGTTATCTAATAAAACTGTAGATAACTCATACGAGGATGTTAGCTCAATTTCAGAATCTATAACAATGCTCGTGTTTCGAAGAGGTGTACCAGATATATTCCACTGGATAAAGTTAGCACTAGCATAGCCTGAATCGCACCTGCTTTCAACGAATAGCTCTGCTGCGTTGATTTTTCCAGATAAATCACCTATACCAAAACCAAGAACATGTAGCACTCCAGACCCGATGACATTGTAGTATACGTTATCACTGGCCAATAAATCCCGAACACTTACCTCCGCAGTGGTGTCATCTACACCCTGCAGAGTCGGTTTGAAGTTGAGGGTCTTCCTGACGGTAACGAACGGTTCTGTTCCGTTCTCATCGAACTCGTCCTCGATCTCCACACCGTACAGATTGGCGACGGCCAGATCGGTGGCTACCAGCTTCCTGTACTCGGGCATGGTGTAGTTCAGGTTGTTCACGCCGATCATGGTGTTGACGGCGGTGAGTTCGCTGGTGCCGGCCAGCGTCACGTTGTGGTAGGCCGGCATGGTCAGAACGACCTCGATCCAGACGCGGTCGATATACACATCCTCGGCGTTGTTGTTGGTGAAGGTTACCGTGAGTAGGGAGATGTCCAGAGAGGACATTGACAAGGACGTGAGGTCCTGGGAGACCACCCTGTCGGTATTGGTCAGGGCCGGTTCGTAACCTTCATACGTCTCGTACACCTGCATGTTGACCGCCTGGTCAGGCGTGGGGTCCAGATACTCAGTGTAGTAGAAGTGATCCGGGGTGCCGGTAGCGATGAAGTCATTGCTGGTACGGTACTCGGCCATAAGCCTGACGCTCATCGCCTCTCCCTCGTCGAACACCAGCCCGCCGATGTCGAACCCGGAGATGGTCATCGACTCAAGGTTCCCTATGGTGGAGTAGCCGGAACCGCTGGTTGTCAGATTGGCGGCGTCGTCGTCAGGGACGATCGTCTGGAGAGCGTCGGGGTTCCTCTCCAGGGTGAAGTCGACATCGACGGTGTTGTTGTAGGAGGTGGCGAAGGGATAAGCGTAAACATCGTCCACGCTGGTCGGTTTCAGCGGGATGCCGCTCAGCGTTGAATCGTAAAGCTGAACGTCGCTTGATATCGCGGTCATCAGGGGCCCGTTGATCTGGGAATTCTTCGCAATGAAAGAAGCGTCATCGATCAGCATCTTACCCTGGAAGTCCAGGGTAGAACTTTCGGCCCTCAGGAGGCCGCCGTTCCTGACCAGGACCCCCAGGGCGTTGTATGCCCCGTACAGGAAGTTCTCGGTGGTCAGGTATGAATCGTTGAGCAGGATCAGGGCACCGCCGTCCTCGATGGTCAGGTGGTGAACCCGGGACACGGTGGCCGTTTGATAGGACAGGAAGTTCAGGACGCCGTCGTCCACTATGACCGTCCCGCCCGCGCCTATGGTGAGGTTCCCGTTCAGGTTCTGTACTCCGCTGATGTACCAGGTGTCGTTCACATAATCGGATCCGATGAAACGGTCTCCGTTGGCGTCCTCGGAGGGGGACAGCGCCTGACCGGCCTCCGGAACGGTGAATATCAATAGTCCGGCGAATGATGAAATTACCATGCACCAGACGATCAGCAAGCTCAATGCCTTTGATGCCCCGACTCCGATTTTCATTATCCCACCTAGTTGAAACTAATAATTACGCCAGGTAAAATAGAATGTTTTGATTATAAATAAATATGTTTAACTGAATGCTTTTCCACAGGTACGCTGGCTCGGGTGGGAAAAGAAAGGAGGAAGTTCACTTCCTCTTAATTATCTTTCTTATGGACACCGGCTTCTTGTCCTCAGCGGCCGAAACGGCCTCTGGCTTGGCCTCAGCCTTCCTCTCCTCCGCCGCCTTGCGCTCGGCCTCCTTGCGCTCCTCCTCGGCCTTCCTCTCCGCCTCCTTCCTGGCCTCCTCGGCTTGGCGCTCGGCCTCCTTGCGATCCTCCTCGGCCTTCCTCTCCGCTTTCTTGGCCTCGAAGGCGGCGATGGATTCCCTATCCAGCCTCTGGCCGCAGGCGTAGCACCGCTTGGCCGAGCCGTCGTTGATGGTGCCGCAGTTCGGGCATCTGATCTCCGGCGGGGCGGGCGGCGCCGGTTCCCTGGGCGCCTCCTCCGCTACCTTCTCCTCCTCAGGGGCCGGCTGGGGCTCGATGACCTCCGGCGCAGGCTGCGGAGCCGGTTCCTCGGCCTTCTCCGCCTTCGGAGGATTTTCCGCCTTCTCCTCGGGCTCAACCGCAGGAACGATCGGCTCTGGCACGTCCTCCACTCTGCCCTCCAGGGATTGGGCGATCTTCTCCTCGGCCTCTCCTCCCTCGAAGACCTCGGGAACCGCCGGCGCTGAAGAGGATTCCCTCTTGATCAGCACCGCCTCGCGGGTGGTCAGGGCATCCTCCCTCTCCGTGAGAGACCTCTCCCAGTCCACCAGGCGCTTCTGCTCCTCCATGGTCACCCGCTTGCCATTGGCCAGGGCGTCGGCCTGCTCCTCCATGACCTTGATCTTGGCCAGCATCTCCTCGCGGCGGGCGTTCGTGGCCTCCAGGGTCATCCTCATCTGGTTGACCTCCTCATGCATCTGCTCCTCCATGAGGGAGACCTTGCGGGTTACCTCGCGGAGAGCGACCTCATGCTCGCTGGCCTGCTTGAACAGGGCCCTGACCTGCTCCTCCTGCTGCAGCACCTCGCGGTCCCGGCGCTCCAGGTCCACGCGCAGACGGTGCATGTCCTCCTCCCGGGCGCGTAGATCTGAGCTCAGCGCCGCCAGGTCCTTCTCCGTTCGGGCCACCGCCTCCTCGCGGGGGACCAGCTTGGACTCGCGGTCGATCAGCTCTGCCTCCTTGGCGGCCTGGGCCTGCTGGGTGTGGTCCAGCTGGTCCTCCTTGGACCGCAGTCCCGCCTCCCATTTCTCCAGATCCTCCCGGCGCCGCTTGATGTCGGCCTCCTGGACCTTTATCTTCTCCTTGAACTCCTCTATGACCTGCCAAATCGGGATCTGCTCATCGGACATCTTGTCACCTCTGTCAATCGTCAAGCCAGGGTCGGCCCCAGCACCGTGAGGCCTTTCTCCCCGACCTCCAACGTGTGCCTCTCCATGCTGTGCTCGCAGGCCCTCATCTTCTCCACCCGCATATACCGGACGAGCTTGCCGCGGGTGCGGTCAAGGCCCAGCTCTATGATGCCGTCAACGAGGAAACCCTCGTCCCCCAGCAGCTCGGAGGGGCCGTTGGGGCTCCTCTCCATGACTATGAAGCAGGTAAGGTTGTAGTCCCTCAGGGTCTTGAAGAAGTAGAACATCTTCTTGCGGATGCCCTTGACATCCTCCATGAGGGAATACAGCGCCCCAAGCGAGTCAAGGGCGAACACGGAGAACTGGTCGCCGTGCTTCTTCTTGTGATAGCTGATCATCTGGATGATGAAGTCCATGTAATCGGTGGGCGCGTCCACCTCCACGATCTCATCCAGCTCGCGAAGGTCGGTGAAGTCGGAGATCTCCATCCTGTCGTTCAGGCCGATGTTCAGGCTGCGCATGTTGCGCAGGTGGCTGTCCGCGGTCTCTTCCAGCGTCACGTACAGTCCGAACTCCCCCGACCTTTCCAGATAATTGGACATTATGGAGTAGCAGAACGAGGTCTTCATGGAGCCCGGCGGTCCTGTAACCAGGACCACCTTGGGCGCCTCGATGTCCGTACGGAAGACCTTCTCCAGCCCTGGTATCGAATCGCGCAGCATCTGTCCTCACCACCATTCCCGATCCGTCCAGCTCTCGCAGGCTGGAACATGACCAGGCTCTAGATGGTATTCAGATGGGAGGATAAAGATATTCGCCCTTCTCACTCCTCGGGGCTCTCCGGAGGCCTTTCCTCTGGCTCTTCGTCCTCACTCATATCCGACAGGGATGCGTCATCATGCACCTCTGCCTCCTGCACCGCCTGTTCCTCCTTGCGTCCGGCCAGGCGGGCGACGGCGATCACCTTGTCGCCCTCGCGCAGGTCCATGACCGTGACGCCCTGAGTGGCGCGTCCCATCACCCGGATGTCGGCGACCCGGATGCGCTGCACCATGCCGTTGACCGTGGCCAGTATCAGCTCGTCATCCTGTTCGACCTCCATGACGGACACGACATCGCCGTTGCGCCCTTCCGTGCGGATGGTTATGACGCCCTTGCTGCCGCGGTGGGTCTTGCGGTACGTATCGCGTTCGTCATCGGCATCCTTCTTGCCGACCACGGATATCTTGCCGTAGCCGTTCTCCGTGACGGTCAGTAGATGGGAGTCGCCGGTCACGATGGCCATGCTGACCACCTCGTCGTTCTCGTCCGGCCGAATGCCGATCACGCCGTGTGCCGGGCGGCCCATCGGCCGCACCTGGCCTTCGTCGAAACGGCCCGCCAGCCCCTTGCGGGTGGCCAGGATGATCTCCTTGGTGCCGTCGGTGAGCTTCACGTCCACCAGCTTGTCGCCCTCCTCCAGTCCGACGGCTATGAGGCCGCGGGAGCGGATGTTGGCGTACGCGGACAACGGCGTTTTCTTGACTATCCCTGCCCGGGTGGCGAAGACCAGATAGTGCTCCCCGGACAATTTCGTTATCGGCCTGGTGGCCATGATCTTCTCTCCGTCCTCCAGCTTCGGCAGCAGGTTGACTATGGGCTTGCCCTTGGACTGGCGAGAGCCGACCGGCACCTGCCATGCCTTCAGCGAATACATCTTCCCGAAGTCGGTGAAGAACATCACGTAATCGTGGGTCATGCTGACGAAGAGGTCCGTCACCACGTCTTCCTCCTTGGTCTCCATGCCCATCAATCCCAGTCCACCGCGCCGCTGCTGCTTGTAGATGTCCAATGGCATCCGTTTGATGTAGCCGTCCTGGGTGATCATGAGCACCATCTCCTCGTTGGGGATGAGGTCCTCCATGTCCATGTCCAGGGCGTGGGCGACGATCTCCGTGCGGCGCTCGTCGCCGTACTTCTCCTTCATCTCCAACGTCTCGGCCTTGATTATGCTCAGGATGCGGCTCTCGTTCGCCAGGATGTCTTCCAGGTCGCGTATCAGCTTCTCGATCTCCAGGAACTCGGCCTGGATCGCTTCGAGCTCAAGACCGGTCAGCTTCTGCAGGCGCATGTCAAGTATCGCTTTCGCCTGCTCCTCGTCCAGCTCGAATCGCGTCATTAAGCCGTTCCGGGCTTCCTCCGGGGAGTTGGCCGACCGGATTATATGCAGGGTCTCGTCCAGGGCGCTTATGGCCTTCACCAATCCCTGCAGGATGTGGTCGCGCTTCTTCGCCTGGGCCAGATCGAACTTGGTGCGGTTGACCACCATTTTGTGGCGGTGGTCGATGAAGATCTGCATCTCCTCCTTGAGCGTGAGCACCCGGGGCTGGTTGTCGACCAAGGCCAGATTGATTATGCCGAAGGTGACCTCCATCTGGGTGTGCTTATACAGCTGGTTGAGGACGATCTCCTCCATGACGTCCTTGCGCAGGTCGATGACGATGCGCATTCCCTCCCGGTCGGATTCGTCACGAAGGTCGGTGATGCCTTCGATCTTCTTGTCCTTGACCAGCTCAGCGATGCTCTCCACGAGCATGGACTTGTTGACCTGGTACGGTATCTCGTCGACGATTATGCGCTTACGGTGCTCGACGTCCTCGAAGTGCGTCTTCGCGCGCACCTTGATCTTCCCGCGACCGGTCTGGTAAGCTTCAACGATACCGTTGAGGCCATAGATGGTGCCGCCGGTCGGGAAGTCGGGACCTTTGACGAACTGCATGAGGTCCATGACGTCGGCGTTGGGATTGTCCACCAGGTAGACGATGGCGTCCGATACCTCGGAGAGATTGTGCGGGGGCATGTTGGTGGCCATTCCCACCGCGATGCCGGCTGCGCCGTTGATCAGCATGTTGGGCAGCTTGGACGGGATCACCAGCGGCTCCTTGAGGGAGGCGTCGAAGTTGTCGCCCCACTCCACCGTATCCTTGTCCAGGTCGGCCAGCATGTCCTCGGCGCGCTCCTGCATACGGCACTCGGTGTACCTCATGGCCGCCGCCTCATCCCCGTCGACGGAGCCGAAGTTGCCCTGACCCTCCACCAAAGTGTATCTCAGTGAGAAGTCCTGGGCGAGGCGGACCATGGAGTCGTAGACGGCGGTGTCGCCGTGCGGGTGGTACTTACCAAGGCAGTTGTGCACCACGACCCCATCCGCGATGAACTCGTGCGCTCCGGCGACCTGCAGGTCATAGGTCTTCTGCGCCGGTTGCTCTGCGACCGCGGTAACCTTGACGAAATAAAGGTGATCGTCAATCACCTCATCGATGAACGGACAGAGCTTGGACTGAATGCGCCCGAGCTTTTCCTGTATCCCCCAATCCTGCAGCTGGGTTCGTCCGAGAGGCTTCTCCTTAAGGTCCGAGGAGTACCGGATCTTAGTTCCGTCCGGATAGCATATGCCGGACCTGAACTTCCCGCCTGCCGCGTCCTCGTACCATCCTCCTCCGAGATGATGATCCGAAAGCTCCTGGAACACTGCCTGCCCCAGGAAGGGGATGCGGTCATATGGCGCGGCGTCCACCTGAGCGTTGGCAATCCTTTGCAGCCTTTCCCGCTTGTCATCGTTGGCCAGGTCCAGCATCTTAGCCAGGTCTTTAGCGAACTTCCCGCTCACCTCGATGGCGTGAAGGGGATGGTGGGGGGTCAGAATGCTGTCGTTTATCATCCGGAACTCCTCGTTCATTTTCTGAAGGTAGCGCCGAGACATGACCCCAAGCTGTTGCAAGATAATCTGGATGTCGTTGGCCAGCTGCGTAGAGATGGTCCTGTAATGCACCATGTTCCGATTGGTGTGGACAGAACCGTCGCCATCGATCAGACCCGACATCATGGAAACGAGAACAGATTTGGGAGACCGGAAGAATAACTCAGGGATGCGCTTGGAGACGGCCTTCCAGCTGCCGTCTATGCCCAGAGCGGACATCAAGTACTGGTTCAGCTCCTTCCTGTTTATCCTAACCTGGAAACCGATGGAGATCGACTCGTGCCCGTCCTGATGGAAGAACGGCTGGCTGTCCATTTCGATCGTCGCTTCGTAACCGAATGCCCTTCTCAGGCATTCCTGCACCCTCACCATGGTCTCCTCGTGCGAGGAGAAGAAATTGAAGCGGTCGTGATAGTTCTCGAACCAGCCATCGGAGAGGAATTGGCCTATTAGGTAGGCGATGTCCTCGTCCAGGAACATCTCCTTGCCGTGCCAATCGGGAAGCCTGACCTTCGGGAGGGCGGGATATTCTAAACGCATGACCAGATGGTCGCCGGCGTTGAGGTCCTTGGCCTCCTTCCACTGGTAGGTTAGGTCCTGGGATAGGACCTTGAATGGTTGAGAGGGCGTGCATGTCAGTCCCATTCCGTTCTCCATGCCCACGCGCAGCAGCTGCCTTTCTGGCATCTCATAAAGCTCGGTGACCTTCGATCTGCCGTTCTGCGTGTAGACTTTCTCGCCCAGTTGCACTTCCTCTATCGGTATCAGTCCTCGTTCGGTCAGGACGCGCGTCCCGGCCACGAAGCATTCGCCTACCACCCTGGCGCTCTTCTTGTGCGCCTTGTTGTGATTGAGCGCCATGTCGTACATAGAATACAGGATACGGCGGTGCACGGGCTTCAGCCCGTCCCTGGCGTCCGGCAGCGCCCTGGACACGATGACGCTCATCGAGTAGTCGATGTAGGACTTCTTCATCTCGCCCTCGATGGGCTGGAGGACCACCTTGTGCGTTCCCGCGTCAGGGACCTTGGCGTCCCCCGCGTTCGGTTCCGGGGCCTGCTGGTTGGTGTCTTCGTCGGTCATTTCGGTCACCTCAGATGTCCAGGTTCTCCACCTCGTTGGCGTGCGACATGATGAACGCGCGCCGCGGTTCCACCTCATCGCCCATCAGGATGGTGAACATCTCGTCCGCTTTCATGGCATCCTCGATGGTCACCTTCCTAAGCGTCCTGGTCTCGGGGTCCATGGTGGTCTCCCACAGCTGCTTGGGGTTCATTTCGCCGAGACCCTTGTACCTCTGCAGGTTGACGTTCTTGCCCATCTCCTCCATGGTCTTGGCCAGAGCCTCGTCGTCGTAGACGTAAACTTCCTTGTTGCCCTTGCTGACCTTATAGAGGGGCGGCTGGGCGATGTAGATGAAGCCGGCGTCGATCAGAGGGCGCATGTAACGGTAGAAAAGAGTCAGCATAAGCGTCCTGATGTGAGCACCGTCCACATCGGCATCGGTCATCATGATGATCAGATGGTATCGGGCCTTGCTGGGATCGCAGTCCGGACCGACGTTGGCGCCTATGGCGGTGATCAGGTTGTGTATCTCCTGGTTCTTGAGGATCTTGTCCATGCGGGCCTTCTCCACATTGAGGATCTTGCCCCTCAAGGGAAGAATGGCCTGGAACTCCCGGTTGCGACCCATCTTGGCGCTGTTATGGACGAACACACCGCTTGCCAATGCGAAGTTGTGGCTGTGCGGAACTTCAATGTCATAAACATCCAAACGTTCGCCGAGGTCCTCGACCTTGACGACTTTGTGATTGTGTGCCGCCGCCTCGAAATGGTGAACAGATGCGGATAGACCGGCCGGATCTAGAGACATCCATCGCTCCGTGGTCGGGCACCAGAATGCTCCTTCTTCCTGACGATACAATGGCATCAAGGATAATCCGATATGCAAAGACTGGGCTTCGAGGTATTTCCCGTCCCTGGTCATGAAAAGATGATCAGGAGTACAGGTGATGGCCTCACCATTGTCCAATGTTACCCTGATTACCGGTGTCTTCAATTTTGTCCTGCGCGCGTTTATGGCCTTCCCGACTCCGATCGTCCCGTTCTTCCTAATCGTATAGCAGAAATGCTCCTTCCCTTCTGCCTGTTCCTTGACGAGTTCCTCGAACGAAAGATCCCTTCCATCAACCAGGGATACCTTGGTATCACCTGAGAAGCAGCCACCGGCGCTGTTCCCTTCCACGATGTACAGCTCCGACTTCGCCGGGTCCCTCTCGCTGCAATCGGCCAGTTTACCAGGCAGGGCAGCGCTTTCCAGTATGCCCTTACGGCGGGTGAGGTCCCTCGCCTTCCTAGCGGCCTCCCTGGCCTGGGCGGCCAGTATGGCCCTCTCGATGCAGACCGTTCCGACCTTGGGATTCTCCTGCAGGAACTCGGCCAGCTTCTCGAAGACCAGGCTGTCCACGATGCCCTTGATCTCGCTGTTTCCCAGCTTCGTCTTGGTCTGGCCTTCGAACTGCGGCTCGGGGACCTTGATGCTCAAGATCGCCGTAAGACCTTCGCGAACGTCCTCGCCGCTCAGGGAATCGATCCCCTTGAGCATGTTCTTTTCCTTGGCATAGTCGTTCATGGCCCTGGTGAGCGCTGAGCGCAGCCCGACCATGTGGGTCCCGCCCTCGACCGTGTTGATGTTATTGACGAAGGAATAGATGTTCTCCGCGTAGCCGTCGGTGTACTGCATGGACAGCTCGACGATCACGTTGTCCTTCTCGGCCATCAGGTAGATGGGCCTCTCGTGCAGCTTGTTGCGGTTGTGGTTCAGGTCCTCTACGAACTCGATGATGCCGCCCTCGTAGTGGAAGCGGTCCTGTCGCCCGGAGATCTCGTCCTTGAAATTGATGATGGCCGTCTTGTTCAGGTATGCCAGGTCCTTGAACTTCTCCGCCAGGACGTCGTACTCGAACTGGACCGTCTCGAAGATGGTCTTGTCGGGCATGAAGGTTATGGTTGTGCCGCTGCCTTCGGCCGGTCCGAGCTCCTTCAGCGGAACGGTCACGACGCCCCTCTCGCATCTCAGGAAATGCTCCTTGCCTTCGCGGTGCACCCTCACCTCCAGCCATTCGGAGAGGGCGTTCACTACCGACATGCCGACGCCGTGCAGGCCGCCGGACACCTTGTAGCTCTTGCGGTCGAACTTGCCCCCGGCGTGAAGAACGGTCAGAACCATCTCCACCGCCGGCCTCTCGTATTTCGGCACGAGCCCTGTGGGGATGCCGCGACCATCATCGGCCACGGTGACGCTGCCGTCCGCATTGATGGATATGTCGATGTTGGTGCAGTAGCCGCCCATCACCTCGTCAATAGCGTTGTCCACGATCTCATAGACCAGATGATGAAGGCCCCTGGTATCGGTGCTGCCTATGTACATGCCTGGCCGCTTGCGAACGGCCTCCAGGCCTTCCAGCACCTGAATGCTGTTGGCGTTATAGCTCGCGTCCTCCATATTGGATACCCTCTGTGAATCAATGAATGCGATACCGTCCGGTCGAGACCATGAGTTCGACCGCATCCCATCCGCTGAGTGAAGGTATGGCATCTAAGTATTAATACCCTGGGTTTACCATCTGGCTATATAAGCAAACAGGGGCTTTTTTCGCCCATTTTTCACTGGTTCTCCACCAGGTTCCGGAGAGGGGGAAACCTTCATATCCGACCAGGCTCGAGAGGTAAGCAATAAATGAGGAAAACGGGTTGGTGGCGTCGATGAGCATAATGTTCCGGGCGAGGGCCGGGCCCTCCGACGAGGTGAAGAGGGCGGCCAAGGCCGAAGGGGCGGACCCCGAGTGGATCAGGCGCATGCTGGCCACTGGCCGGGCGGTCATACCCTGCAACCCGGTGCATTCACCGGAACCCTGCGCCATCGGCGAAGGGCTCACCGTCAAGATCAACGCCAACGTGGGAACGTCCAGGGACCTGCCGGACCTGGAGCCGGAGCTGGAGAAGGCCCGTGTGGCCGTGCGATACGGCGCTGACGCCATCATGGACCTGAGCACCGGCGGCGACGTCGATGAGATCCGCCGGACGATCCTCAAGGAGGTCCGGGTGCCGGTCGGCACCGTTCCGATCTACCAAGAAGGCCTTCGCGCCGCCCGCCGAAGCGCGGTGGTGGACATGGACGAGGACGACATGTTCGGGGGGATCGAACGCCATGCCAAGGACGGCGTGGACTTCATGACAGTGCATTGCGGCATAACGCTCGAGTCGGTATCCCGCCTGCGGAACTCCGGGCGCCTTACGGACGTTGTGTCCCGCGGAGGCTCGTTCCTCACCGCCTGGATACTCCACAACGAGATGGAGAACCCGCTCTACGATAACTTCGACTACCTTCTGGAACTTGCCGAAAGGTATGAGTTCGCCCTGAGCCTTGGCGACGGCCTGCGCCCGGGATGCGTGGCCGATGCCACGGACCGCGCCCAGATCCAGGAGCTCGTCATCCTGGGCGAGCTGGTGCAGCGCTGCCGCGAGGCGGGGGTGCAGTGCATGGTGGAGGGTCCCGGCCATGTCCCGCTGTCGCAGATACAGGCGAACGTTATGCTGGAGAAGCGTGTCTGCGACAACGCCCCGTTCTATGTGCTTGGGCCTCTCGTCACGGACATCGCGCCCGGGTACGATCATATCGTGGGAGCCATCGGCGGTGCGGTCGCCGCCTTTGCCGGGGCGGACTTCCTCTGCTACGTGACGCCGGCCGAGCACCTGTCCCTGCCGGACGTGGAGGACGTCAAGGAAGGCGTCATCGCCAGCAAGATCGCCGCGCATGCTGCCGATCTCGCGCTGGGCCGGGGAGCGGAACGGGACGAACGGATGGCCATGGCACGCAAGAGGCTGGACTGGGAAGCGATGTACCGGGAAGCGCTCGATCCGGAGAAGGCGAGAAGGTACCGCCGGCGCGGAGCTACCGCCGAGGATGAAGGCTGCTCGATGTGCGGGGACGTGTGCGCCATCAAGATGGTCCAGAAGTACCTGGAAGAATGAATGGAGCCACTGGAGGGTATTGAACCCCCGGCCTGCGGTTTACGAAACCGCCGCTCTATAGCGGCCCCGGGAAGGGGCTACCGCTGAGCTACAGTGGCGCTAGGCCGACATCAACCGCTACGGCCATTTAAAATTTGTTGTTTCGTCGATTCAGTCAATTATATTATCTGGCATTCCCCTTCGTCATTAGGGTCACATGATTTCGGAGATGCGTCTGCCGGCCGCGGAGAGGGAAGAGGAGCGCAAGGGCGGGCAGGCCTCGCTGCGAGATCTGCTGGACACCATCAAGAAGAGCGGGTTCACCGGATATCTCCGCACCGTGCTGACCCTGGACGGAGACTCCTCCAACGGCGTCCTGGTGTTCGACCAGGGCGCTCCCACCATCGCCCTGTACAGCTTCAAGCCCGCCGGCAACAACAGCGTGGAGATGATGTACCGAGGGGAAAGGGCGGCGGAGTTCACGCTGGGGGATTCCATATTCCCTGACACCTCGATGTCCCTGATGCGTGTGGACGACCGGAAGGCTTTGGCCTCGCTTATCGAGGATTACCGGCAGGACAGGGCGCTCGACCTCACCGACTTCATCATGCACTTCTACCGCGACAATCTGCGGATGGAGACCTCCGCCGAGGGAGCGGGCGAGGGCGCCGGCATTCTTGAGCTGAAGCAGGCCATCATGAAGTATCATCGCGAGAAGTCGCTGGAGATGGCCGGGAAGCGCGACCTGCGAGACGTGGACCTTGACCTCGACGATGGGGAGAGCTATCTGGTGGAGGAGCAGTCCCGGGACTTCTCGCACGGAATATTCGTCGGTTACCTGAGCAAGGGCTACGCCGGCCTGGCCATATCCCGTACGAACCCGCGCATGCTGCGCAGGGCTTACAAGGAGATAGACGCCGAGCTTATCTGGCTCACAGACCATGAATCGGAGGCGGAGCGCACCATCCCGCCGTCCCTGGAGAAGATCGTGGTGGTCCTCGAGGAGTTCATGGAAGGCCGCGAGAAGGTGATAATCCTGATCGATGACCTGCAGTACCTCATCAGCAGCAACACCTTCGAGGGGGCCCTGCGATTCATCCGCTCATTGGTGGACCGCATCAGCGAGCGCCAGGCCCTCTTCCTCCTGTCGATAGACCCGGCCAGCCTCAGCCTGCAGGAACGCTCGATACTGGAAAGGGAGATGCGCCTGGTCCGGGAGCGCTAGAGCCGTCTCAGCTCGTCCTTGAAGTCCGCGAGAAGCTCCAGGGCCTGGTCGTATCTCTCGCGGTTCATGGCCACCCCGGCGTCCTTGAGAACCTTCACCAGGGTACGAACGTCCTTCCCTTCCGCCTTGGCGTCTAGAAGCTGGTTCTTCGCCTTGCGCATCTCGCTGCGGGTCGCCTCAGGGAGCGACCGCATGAGCTGCTCGCGGCCCTTGCGGGCGAGTATGCCCATCATCCCCCAGTCCCCGTGGTCCCCGGCGTCCTGGGCCTCATGCAGCATTCTCTTCGCCTCCCTGGAATCAAGATAGAAATGATCGCACACATCGATCAGCCGGGACAGGGAATCCACCAGATCGCTGGCCTCCAGATATTTTCCGGATGAGCGCTCCGCGGCCTTGCGTCCCTTGACCGCCTCCTGCAGGGCGCCCTCCACGTCCCCATCCTCGCGGAGGCTGCGCAAGGCCTTCAGGGATTCCGACACCTCCGCCGGGTCGCTCCCGGAGCGGGAGACTATCTCCACCAGCTTCTCCAGGTTCCCCTCCTCCACGACCAGCCGTTCATCCAGGGCGGCCTTTATCGAGGAGCGGGCCTCCTTGACCATCTGGACCGCTGTGGCCAGGTCCCTCTGCTTCCCGGCCTGCACCGCCTTGTCGATGAGTCGCCGGCCTTCCCCGACCTCCACCTCGAAGTCCTTGGAGATGATGAGCAGCGGCTTGACCTCCGCCACCAGCCGGGGGAACTCCTGGCGGAGCTCCTCCTCGCCTTCCTCGGCCGTGCTCTTGCCGCAGGACGGGCATGTTTCGGACTCCAGCGGGCAGGGCTCACCGCAGGACGGGCACTCCATCATGGGAACCTCCTCTATGACGAACTCCGTGCCGCAGCCCGGACACCTGTCCGCCTCGCCCACGATGTGCCTGCCGCACTCCGGGCAGTCGAACTCGAAAACCTCTTCCTGATTGGCCTCGCTTCGGTCATCCGGCATCTGGTCCACCCTGCTGGCATCTTATGGTTCTGTGATTATTTCAAGTTGTTTATTAAATGGAACGGACCAGGCGGCGCCGTATGATCTGGGAGTCCTCCATGGGAGATGTGGATTCGCAGATGACGGTGGCCTCCCTGCCGGAATCCTGCAGGGCGTCGAGGACCATCAGATGGTCCAATCCCTCCCCCAGCCGGAGATGCCTCCTCTCCCCGGCCTCGGTGAACTCGATCCCGCTGAGATGGCAGTGCAGCCGGGGAACGCCGGAAAGGGCCTCGAGCAGGGAACGCAGCCTCCCCGCATCAAGCGCCGGGCCTCTGGCCTGCAGGTGGGCGAAGTCCACCACCGGCATGACGCCGTGCACCTCCTTCATCACCTCCAGTATCTCCGGGACGGTGCCCCAGGCGGCCTTCTTCCCCATGGTCTCCAGTCCGATGACCGCCCTGAGCGGTACGGCATCCGCAGCCTCCCGGACCCTGCGCAGCGATTCTATCACCTTTTCCGTGGCGTTCCGGGCATCCTCGCCGTAGGTGGCGGCATGCACCACGACCATCCATGCCCCGAAGGCCTCCGCGCCGTGCATCGCCCTCAATATCCAGTCCTCGCTCTTTGAACGCGTTTCCGGCGAGGAGGAGTTCAGGCTGATGTAATAGGGAGCATGAACGCTCAGCAGCACATCGTTCTCCGCGGCCGCCGACCGGGCCTCCTCCGCCTTGGCGCGGTCGAACAGCACATTGCGCACGAACTGTATCTCCAGCGCGTCAAGGCCGGCCGCTTTCACCTTGCGTACGGCCTCTGCCGGGGTGCGGGAGCCCTCCGGGTATCCGGCCGGGCCGGTGCGGATCATGCCTGCATATCGCCTGTCGTGATAAAGAAAATTGCCGCGGCGCACAATGTAAATATCCGGGCGAGGATTGTAAGACTGGGAGGAGAATGAAGCAGTACAACGTTCCGGTTGAGAAGCCTACCGACGCCAACGTGGTGGTCGGGCAGTCGCACTTCATCAAGACGGCCGAGGACATCTATGAGGCGATGGTGAACTCCGTTCCGCAGGCCAAGTTCGGCGTGGCCTTCTGCGAGGCCTCCGGGGACCGATTGGTGAGGGTGGAGGGGAACGACCCTGAGCTGAGGGAGTGCGCGCAGCGGAACGCGCTCAAGGTGGGGGCCGGACACACATTCTTTGTGGTCATGCGGGACGCGTATCCTTTGAACGTGCTGCAGAGGATCAAGATGGTGCCCGAGGTGTGCTCCATATTCTGCGCCACCGCCAACGATCTTGAGCTGGTGGTGGCGGAAAGCGCCCTGGGGCGCGGCATAATCGGCGTGATCGATGGACAGATGCCAGTGGGGGTGGAGAAGGATGAGGACGTTCAGAAGAGAAGAGGCTTCCTCCGGAAGATCGGATACAAGCTATGAGGAGCCGGACCTCTACGAGGTCCTCGGGAAGTACTACGACGTGTGGTACGAGGACCAGGTGGACGATGTCCGGTTCTATCTGCAGCTGGCGGAAAAGGTCGGCGGGCCGGTCCTGGAGTGCATGTGCGGCACCGGCAGGACGCTGATACCCCTGGCCGAACAGGGCTGCGAGGTCTGGGGCTTCGACCGCAGCCATTCCATGCTGGACCGGCTCACGGCCAAGATGGAGCATCTGGACGACGACGTGCAATCGAGGATCAGCGTGCACCATGCGGACATGCGCACCTTCCAATGCCCGCGCCGGTACCGTCTGATAGTCGTGCCGTTCAACGCCTTCCTGCATCTGCTGGAAAGGGACGGGCAGGAGGCGGCGCTGCGGAACGTGGCCGAGCATCTGGAGGACGGCGGCCGCTTCGTCATCAGCTTTTTCAACCCCCGCCTGGACCGGCCGGAGGAGCTGGTGAGGCATCGGGGAACGAAGACCATGCTCAACGGGGAGACCGTCTCCAGGTTCGAGGCCCAGACCTTCGACCGCAAGGCGAGGCGCACCACCGTGCATTACTTCATAGACATATCCCGCCAGGACCGGGAGCTGCGGCGGGTCACGGCCTGCTTCACCATCCGCTACATGCCATACCTGGAGGCCCTGGAGCTGCTGGGGTCGTGCGGCCTGAGGGTGCTGGAGACCTACGGCGATTGGAATTTCGGTCCCTTCACCGAGGAAAGCGATATGATGGTGTTCGTGGCCGAGCGGTCTCCATGATCCTGGACCTGGACCACACCCTGGGTTGCGGACAGGTGTTCCGCTGGCGCAAGGAGGGGGAGGAATGGAAGGGGGTGGTCGACGGCCGATGGGTCACCCTCCGCCAGGATGGCGGCCGCATAATAGCGGCGGGAATGAGCGAGGAGCGCCTGAGCCGGTATCTGCGCTGCGACGACGACCTGGAGGGGATATACCGCGAGCTGGAATGGGACGATGTGCTTTCCTCATATTTTCGAAGATTCAGGGGGCTGCGGCTGATACGCCAGGACCCCTGGGAATGCATGGCCTCCTATGTTCTCGCCACCAATGCCAACATCCCGCGCATCCAGGGGATGATCGAACGGGTGTGCCGGACCTTCGGCACGGAGATGGACGGGTACTACGCCTTCCCGACCCCCGGGCAGCTGCTGGACCGCTGCGAGCGGGCCGAGGGGTGCGGCCTCGGCTACAGGAGCAAGCGGTTCATCGAGCTGGCCCGTCTGGCTTACCGGGAGGAGATCGACTTTCCAGGGCTCATGTCCATGGACTACGAGGATTGCGTGCGGGAGCTTGCCGAACTCCCGGGCATCGGGCCCAAGGTGGCCGACTGCGTGAGCGTCTTCTCCCTGGAGCATCTGGAGGCGTTTCCGGTCGATGTCCGGATAAGGAAAGCCATGGCCGATCTGTACGGTATCGAGGGAACGTATGGAAAGGTCAACCGGCTGTCAAGAGAAAGGTTCGGACGCTGGGCGGGCTACGCCCAGGAGTACATCTATTACGCCTACGGGCGGTGATCACTCGCACTGCGGGCAGACGCAGGCCGGAGCGCGCAGGCCGGTCTGGGTCTCATAGATGCCGACCAGCATCCCGCTCTTCTTGACCATCTCGCAGATGCGGCATGTTTCCACCACTATGTCGGAACCGTTGATGATGCGCACGGCGGATATCTCCACCTCGCGCTTGAAATCTTCGTACCTGCCGCTGTTCTCCAGCTCCTTGTTGGTGCCGCGCTTCGCTTTCAGGTACTGGGAGATGGCAGCGTCGGTGACGCCGAACTTGCGAGCCACTTCCGCCTGGCTCAGATGGTGCTTCTGAACTAGCTCCCTGGCCAACTCGCGCCGTATGGAAGGCAGCACATACCAGACGATCAGCTCGCACGGTATCTTCATTGCCCCAACCATCAGATTAACAATTCTTAAAGGTTGCTATCCTCTGGATTGCTGGAACATGCGAACCCGGCCTGCCGGAAGGGCCGCGAGAGGGCCGTTACCGCTTCCCGTTCCACCGGCCATTGTATAAATAAAAAATGCTCTATACCGTGAAACAGTCCGGTGTTTGTTCAAGAGGTTTGTTCATGGAGATCGATGAGGTTCTGGTCACCCGCAAGATAGTGGAGAGGTACACCGAGGAGTTCCTGGAGAACGTGGACGTGGACGTGGTCATAGCCGGCGCAGGGCCGTCATCGCTCACAGCCGCGCGATATCTGGCCAAGGCCGGCCTCAGGGTGGTCATATTCGAAAGGAAGCTCACTCCGGGCGGCGGAATGTGGGGCGGTGGCATGACCTTCCCGATAATCGTCGTCCAGGAAGGCAGCAAGGACCTGCTTGGGGAGATCGGCGTTCGCCTCCGTGACGCCGGCGACGGTTATTACACCGCCGATTCCGTGGAGGCCTCCGCCAAGCTCATAGCTGCGGCGGTGTCCGCCGGCGCCAGGCTGTACAACACCATCTCCGTCGAGGATGTCATGATACGCCAGGACAGCATATGCGGCGTGGTCATCAACTCCTCCGCCGTGGAGGTGGCAGGACTGCACGTCGATCCGCTGGCCATCCGCGCCAAGTATGTCATCGACGGCACCGGGCATCCCGCGGAGGTCGTCCACGTGGTGCAGCGGAAGGTCGGAAAGCTGAACACGCCCACCGGCCAGATAGAGGGTGAGAAATCCATGTGGGCCGAGGTCGGTGAGCACATGACCGTGGAGAACACCGTCGAGGTGTACAACAACCTGTACGTCTGCGGCATGGCCTCCAACGCGGTAATGGGCGCACCCCGCATGGGACCGATATTCGGCGGCATGCTGCTCTCTGGAAAGAAGGTCGCCGACATGATCATCGCCCGCGAGAAGAAGAGGGGCAAGCGGAAGAGATAGGCTCAGTCCTCTTCGCCCATGACCTTTCCGAGGAACTCCTGGATCTCCCATTCCGGGATCTCCTTGGAACTTTTCTCCCTCACCGTCCAGCCTAGCTCGGAGACGAAGTCCTTGAGCACCGCCTTGGCCTCCTTCCCGCCCTGCAGGTCGATTATGGTGAGGTCCTTCCCGGAGTGCTTGGAGCGGAAGCAGCCTATTATGTGCGGCCCGCGCATCACCAGGCTGCCCATCCCCCCGCAGATCTCCCGCACCTCATCGTAGAGGTAATGGGACATGTTGTCGAACTGGTACAGCACGAGGTCACGGTCCGCCACCTTCCTGTCCAGGTCGTCCAGGTCCTCCCTGAGCACCCAGTGCACGGCGTCCCCGCCCCTTTCCAGGAAACCCTTGGCCAGGTATCCCTCGTCCGTAAGCTCCGAGAGCAGGGAACGCAGCTCCCGCATGGGTATCTCCAGGCGCAGGAAGCGGGACAGGTTCTCGGCGGTGAACACCCCGTAGTTGCGGAACATCAGGCGCAGGTGCTCGAGCCTTGCTTCCCTGACCGTCAGGCCGGAGGGCGGGACGAGCGTTATCCGGTTGTTGCGGCCGTAGGCCACCACCGTCGCCTTGTTCATCTCGCGCAGCGCCTCCTGCGTTCTCGACGGGCCGAGGACGGATCGCTCGAAGAAGGCCCGCCTGGGCATCGGGAGGTTCCGTTCAAGCATGCGCACCATCGCCTTGGCGTCGTCGCTCAGCTCCCGGCCCTTGGCGTCCCGGAACAGGGAGGCGTGCTGCATGGTGGTGTACATCATCTGCTCCGGCAGACCCGTCACGGAGTAGAGCAGCCCCTGTTCCACCAGACGCTTCACTGGAACCTTGACGCGGCAGCGGGCGAAGGCCGCCGGGTCGCCGCGGAAGCCCCCCGTCCGTTTCACCCCTTCCATCACGTTCGGGTATGCCTCCTTGGGCAGTAGCCCGGAGCGGCGCATGGCGTAGCGGAGAAGCTCCTCCCTGCTGAACTGGCGTTCGACCCCGCCGCGGGTCCACATGCCCTCCATGCGCACGTAGCCGGCGTCCAGCAGCGCCTTGGCCGCCTCGCCCTCCACCTCGCCGGCGGAAACCCCGAGCACCTCCTTCACGCGCACCATGTCCAGTCCCTGGGACGCCTGGAACGCCAGCAAGCGCTCCAATGCCCTGAGGGCATCGGGAAGGCCTGACGGCTCGTCCAGGTCTATCGCCCGCACGTCGACGCATCCGCCGGCGTCCCACTTCTCCACGCCCCCTACGACCATCCCGTCCCGCAGCACCGGGAACACCCAGGCGTCCCCGAAGCGGGCGTTGGTGTCCGCCCAGCGGGGCTGGGCCGAGGGATCGTAAAGGCTCACCACGCTCCATTCCTCGTCCCCCGGAAGGAAAGAGCGAAGCGCGTCCAGCTCCTCAGGCATGATCACCATCTCCGCCGCGGTCTCCCCGACGGTGATCCTCTCCACGTTCAGGCGTCCCAGCGCCTCGTCCACATCGAACGGCGAGAGGCCGGTGGCCATCCTCACCGTCATGGCCGGCACCGGACCGTATGCGCGCACGAAACGGCCCACCAGCTCGTCCGCCGGATCGCCGTGGTACTCGGGAACATCGATGACCTGGTAGAAGTTCTCCCGGGACCAGTCCTCGCCCTCCTCGTACCGGCGCACGATGTACATGTTGCGGTCCAGGCGGTCCAGCGAGTCCTTTATCGACTCCTTGAGCTCGGGCATGTCCCGGACCAGGTCGCGCATGCTCGCCCCGCCGAGGTCGCGTATCCTCTGCAGCACCCTCCCGTCCATGTCGTTCGGGGCCAGGCTGCGGTACGCCTTCACGTACAGGGGCGCATCCTCCTCCAGCACGTAGCGCACCCGTCCGCGCACGAAGCGCCCGTTGAGCACCCGGCCGCTCTCCCGCAGGTACCTCCACTCGTCCAGGCTGAAATCCTCCACCCTCCGCCAGATGTCGTAGAGCAGGCCCATCTCCCCGAAGAAGCGGATGCATTCCTCTATGCTTCCGAACTTCCGTTCCAGCTTGGACCTCTGATAGCCATCGACCGTACGATGGTCGAAGACCTCCGCGCCGTGCTTGAGGCGGAGATGGTCCCTTTTGAGCATGTACTGCTCCCGTTCGCCGACAATGAAGCGCCCCTCTTCCAGCAGCCCGTCCTCGGTCATCTGCTTGAGCGCGGTGGCGACCTCAGGCTCCGGAAGATGCAGGGCGAAGGCCGCCTCGTCGGCGGTGGCCGGGGCCCAGAGGTCCAGGTGCTTGAGCAGTGCGGAGTCCACCGCCTTCTGCCGCGGCATGCGTTCGATCGTCCGCGAACGGTAGGAGAAACGCCCCCGGTTATAGGCGACGCGTCCGACCAGGTTCTTGGCCTCCAGGGAACGCAGCAACTTGCCCACTGACTCCCGGTCCATTTCCAGAAGGGCCTCCAGCTCCGAGGACGTCCGCGCCGCCTCAAGCAGTGCCAGCGCCCCGGCCTCCTCGTCCCTGACCTCGGCCGGGCCGGACAGAGAGATGTAGGCAGGCAGCTGTTCCGCGGCCACGTAATAGACGTCGTCCAGGAACACCGAGGATATCCTTCCCTCGGCCAGAAGCTCCGACGCCCATTCGTCCACCTGCTCCCTGGCCGGGCGGCAGTAGGGATAGACGCTCCTCCCCTTTTCGCGGAACACGTGCAGCGGCCCCGCCCTGGATATGAGGTTCAGCAACCCCTCCTTGTCCTCGGCGATCCCTCTCTTGGAGCGGAAATGGGAGGAGACCTTCTCCTCCTCGAACTGGAACCTCTGCTCGTCGCCCAGCACCTTGGAGAGCACCTTGCGGTGCAGCTCGCGCAGCAGGGACGAGCGGTCCTCCATCATGACGATATCGGAAATCCCGGCGAGCACGATGCTGTGCCCGAACGGCGAGGGCACCGGAGAATAGGGCACGGTGTCCAGGACCATCTCCCCGGACTCCATGGAACGGACGATGAGCTCGGCCTTCTGAATGTCCATGACGTCCTCCAGCACCTCGCGGTAGGTCTCCTCGATCACCGGCACCGATTCCAGAGAGGCGAGGTAGTCGAGAAGGTACTGCGAGCGCACCTGCTGGCGGTTGACGGAAACCTCGCGGCCCTTGTAGTTGCGCAGGACCATGAATGAGCGGGCGGCCACGTGCCGGAAGCGCTGCTTGAATATCTCCGAGTCCTTCACCGCCCGGCGGAGGATGCCCCGCATCTCCCCGGAGCGGATGAGCCCGGGCACCAGGTTCATATCAATGCGCTTCGGGGCCACCAGCAGGAAGGCGTCGTCCGATATGGAGACGGAGACATTGCATCCCATGCGCTGGGTCAGAAGGAAGGCGTAGGTGCGCGACAGCGCATCGTTCACCCGCCGCCCGAAGGGGAAGTGGAAGATCAGCCCGCTGCTGCCCTGGCGGTCCAGATAGCCCTCCACCAGGAGGCGCCTCTGGTCGGGCACCCCGGCCGCGGCCTGCTGCTCCTTGAAGTAATGCAGCAGGGAAAGGGCGGAGCCGTGGTCTATGGAGAAATTGTCCATGAGCCATTGCACGACCTCCCCCTCCGGTTCGCCGAGCTTCGAGCGCATCTCCCCGCGGAAGCGGGCGATCTCCATGGAGAGGTCGAACGAGCGGGGAAGCATCTCCCCGGTCCATGAGGGCACCGTCGGCTTCCGTCCTGGCGCGGAGCGTACGTAGACGCGCATGCCCTTGGCCCGGACGTGCTCGTACGGACGGCCGCCCAAGATGAAGACGTCCTTGGCGCTCAGGCGCTCCACGAACTTCTCCGACAGGTCGCCTATGAGACCGCCGCGCTCGTTGAACACCTTGTACGACGCCTCCTCCGGTATCGTGCCCAGGTTCAGGAAGTAGATCATCCGGGCGCCCTTCTTCTTTCCGAACACGCCCTCGTCCGGATCGTACCACAGCTTGGAGTAGACGCCCTCGAAGGCGTCCTTGCTGCCCAGGTATCGCAGCGTCTGCAGCAGCTCCTCCCGGGAGAGGTTGCGGTAGCAGTACGAATTGCGCACCATGCTCAGCGCCTCGTCCACTGTCCAGCGCCTCTCCAGCGACATTCCGACCAGCGTCTGCGCCAATACGTCCAGAGCGTTCTCCGGTATCGTCACCCGGTCTATATTGCGGCGATGCGCCGCCCGGCAGAGCACGGCGCACTCCACCAGGTCGTCCAGGTCCAGGACCATCATGCGGCCCTTGGGGGTCTTTCCGACGGAGTGGCCGGAGCGCCCGATCCGCTGCAATCCCTTGGCCACGCTCTTCGGTGAGCCTATCTGGCATACCAGGTCGACCGAACCGATGTCAATGCCCAGCTCCAGGGACGTTGACGAAACGACGCAGCGCAGCTCTCCGCGCTTCAGTCGGTCCTCCACGTCCAGGCGCGTTTCCTTGGCCAGGGAGCCGTGGTGAGCCTCGATGCTCTCTATGCCGCGCTCCCGGAGCTTGTATACCACCTGCTCCGTGCCGGACCGGGTGTTGGTGAAGATGAGCGTCGTCCGATGCGCGTTGACCATGTCCCGCAGCCCGTCGTACATGCGGGCGTTGACGATCTCATACGGCAGCGCGGTCATGTCCTCCGTGGGACAGACCACCTCCAGGTCCAGGCCTCGCTTGGTCAGCACCTCGATGAGCTCGACCGGACGGACGTTCCCGTCCTGGCAGCCGACCAGGTAGGAGGCTATCTCCTCGATCGGGGCCAGCGTCGCCGACAGGCCGATGCGCGTCATCGGCCGCTGGCACAGGTCCTGCAGCCTCTCCAGGGTGATCGACAGGTGCACGCCGCGCTTGGAATCGCATATCTCGTGGATCTCGTCGACGATGACGTATTCGACCTGCGAGAACTTCTCCCGGAACTTGGGGGCGGCCAGAACGAGGGCCAGCGATTCCGGGGTGGTTATGAAGATGTGGGGCGGCTTCCGCAGCTGCTTCTGCCTTTCCGATTGCGAGGTGTCGCCGGAGCGCACTCCCACCCGGACCTTGGGGAACTCATACCCTTTCTGCGTGGCCAGCTCGTGCATCTGGGCCAGCGGTTCCTCCAGGTTCTTGTTGATGTCATTGGCCAGCGCCTTCAGCGGCGACACGTAGACGGCGTATATGCGGTCCTCCAGCTTACCCTCCTTGGCGTACTTGAACAGCTCGTTGATTATGGAGGTGAAGGCGGTGAGCGTCTTCCCGGAGCCGGTAGGCGAAGACACGAGAACGCTCTTTCTCTCATGGATCAGCGGTATGGCATACGACTGCGGTTCCGTGAGACCGTCGAACCGCGAGTCGAACCATTCCGCGATGAGCGGATCGAGCAGGGAGAGCACCTCCTGCTTGCTAGCCTTCCTCTTCACCCTCTGCATGTGCCGACCTTCGAAAAGCGGATTCTATCTATTGCCGAGTTATAATTAACTTACCATCGGACGATCGAAAATGAACGGGGCACAGGTATTAAGCCGGCCCAAGTGGAGTTGAGGTCAGGTGAGCCGATGAGGTGGTTCGTTCTGGGGGAAGAAGGGGCCAGGCTGCCCTGGAAGGAGTGGGACAAGGCCGCGAGGGACCCGGAGGACATGTTGGCCAGCATGGCCTTGGGCGAGAAGGCGTATAGGTCATGCATGAGGTCTGCGGAACTGTCCGCGCGTAGGGAGGCCGTGAACACCATCACCGCCTTCGCCCACCTGCTCCACCACATGCTCGACGAGATCGGGGAGGACCGCATGCTTGAGCTCCGCTACGTCCTGCAGGAGGATTGGATGGGGGCGTGCCCGGGGCTCTGGGAGCCGCCCACCGAGACCGTTTGGCCGATAGGCGACGACCTTCGCCTGGAGATGCTGTCGCTCCGGCACTGCCTGCAGAGGACGGTCGCCCCGGAACTGCTCCGGCTCTACTGGGCGGGAATGACCGCCGCCGGGAGGGACCTTCCGGTGCGGTCGACCGGGACACCGTTCCCGCTTCTGATGCTCGACAAGATGCGGGCCGAGGACCTGCCCCCCTTCCTGGAACAGGAGGAGAGGGAGGGGATGGCGTTCCTGCGCTCCGAGCTCACGCTGAGCGACAGGATATCCATCGACGACCTGGAGGAGGTGCTCGCCCGGCAAAGCTGGCTGGTGCGCCGGGAGCAGGTGTTCGTCGGAGGCCACGCGAGCGGGGGCGGCTGGTTCGGCAGGAAGGAGGTCCGGGCATGGAGGGAGGGCGCCCTGCGCTCCTGCTCGCTCCTGATAGCGTTCCGCGTGATGTTCCTGGCCTCGGTGACCGGGGAGAGCGGGCCGCTGCGGCCCTCCTTCCCTGATTAATGTTAAATCCATGCTTCGACCTTGCACTATCCGCATGAGCAAGATCTACGTCTCGCTGCTGGCCCTGGCATTGGTCCTTTGTTCCGCCTGCGTCCTGGACCAGTCGTCCGCCGCTGGCGTCAGCGGCACCGACGTGGTCGGCAGCGTGGTCAACGAGACCGGCTCGGCCTTCCCCGGAGTGGAGGTCCGGGCGACCAACGTCAGCACACTGGTGATCTACAAGGCGATCACCGGAGCGGACGGCAATTACACCATGCCTGGCAATTTCGTTCCCGGCCTCTACAATATTACTGCGACATTCACCAATCATTCCGCGAACGTCAGCTACGCCAACGTGATGGTCAAGAGCGGCCAGTCCGTCCGTCTGAACTTCACCATGACCGAGGTCCTGTGCGCGTTGAACGGAAAGGTCAGCAACGGCACCACCCCTGTGGCCGGAGCCACGGTCACCGTGAAATCCGTGAAGAACGAGACCTTTTACGGGGTGTCTAACAACTTCGGCGACTTCTCCATATCCAGATTGAAGCCGGGATCCTATACGGCATTCGCAGAAAAGGTCGGCTATTACAGATCGGAACCGATCGCCCTCGTGATGGTCAGAGGGGCGACCGAGGTCAGGGATTTCGTCCTGGAGGAGCAGCCTGCCGACCTGGGCGGCAAGGTGGAGTACGACGGCAGCGGCCTGAAAGGGGTGACCGTGAAGCTGTCAAGCTCCCTGTACACCGCGGAGACGGTCACGGACGAGTATGGCAACTACACCTTCTCCCAGGTTCCATCCGGGTCGTACACCGTCACCTTCAGCAAGGAATCCTTCCTGAGCCGGTCGCTCAGCGTGGGACTGACGCCCTTCGAGGTGAGGGAGCTGAACGTGGAGATGGACTACGACAGCGCCAACAACACCCAGACATTCCTTCTGGGCCTGGACCTGGCCCACTCCCTCATGGTCATCGGGCTGACCGTCTCGATACTGGTCCTCATCGTCGGTATTTTCATCAATTACAAGGTCCGACGCAAGCCGGATATGCTGGAGCGCGACGATTCAGAGAAGGAGTGACCGCTCCTTCACCGATCGCTCAACCTCCTTGAACAGGGAGCGGCCATATGAGTCCATGGCCACCACGAGCGGCCCCAGTCCTTCGGCGCGCAGATGCCATACCGCCTCCGGCATACCGAGGTCCTCCCAATGTACGCCCAGCACCTCCGGGAAGGCCTCGGCGGCCAGCACCGCAGCTCCGCCGGGGAAGGCCAGATACGCGCATCCCACCTCCCTCATCGCCTCCAGGGTCTCCGAGGACATCCCGCCTTTCCCGATCAGGAGCCGGGGGCGGCAACGGCGTATCACCTCGGGGGCCAGGCGGTCCAGGCGGGCGCTGGTGGTCGGCCCGGCCGCCACCACCTTCCAATCGCCGTCCCGTCGCATTATCGGCCCGCAGTGGTAGATGGCCATGCCCTCCAGGCGGAAGGGCGGCTCCCGTCCAGACGCTAACAGTTCCAATATGCGCAGGTGCGCCTCGTCCCTCGCCGTCAGCAGCTCTCCGGTCAGAGAGACCACCTCCCCCGCCCTGAGAGAACGGGCCTCTTCCTCGCCCAGCGGGGTCTTTATCCTCCTCATCCTCAATCGAAGCCCTCCTGGGAGAACCTGACCCGCCCGTCGGGATATATCCTGGCGAACGCCCTCCGTGCCGCCCAGCAGTTGAGCGAGACGGCCACGGGGAGGCTCGCCGTATGGCAATGGGCCTTCTCCACGAGAACGCCCAGGCAAGTGGTCCTTCCGCCGAGGCCCATGGGCCCCAGGCCGAGCGAGCCCAGCTGCTCGTCCAATCGGGATTCCAGGACCGCCAGCTCATCATCGCTGCTGCGGGAGCCGAGCTTTCTCAGCAATGCCTTCTTCGCCAGAACGCAGGCCATGTCCGCTGTGCCTCCGATCCCCACGCCAACCACCGTGGGCGGGCAGGGGCGGGAGCCGGCGCTCACGACGCAGTCGATGACGAAGCGCCGCACCCCCTCCAATCCCTCCGACGGGTTCAGCATTCGCAACGCGCTCCAGTTCTCCGAGCCGGCCCCCTTGGGAAGGACCGCTATGTCCAGATGGTCCTCCTCCAGCGGTTCCAGGTGCACCGGCGGCATCAGCTCCCCCAGGTTGGAACCGTCGTTCTCCCTGGACACCGGGTCCACGGTGTTCGGGCGGAGCGGTATCTCCTCGGTGGCCCTGGCCACCCCTTTTTGTATCGCCGCGATGACCCGATGGTCGCTGCGCCCGCGAACGAAGAACACGGGAAGGCCGGTGTCCTGGCACATGGGCACGGAGCGTTCGGCCGCCCGGTCAACGTTGCTCAGTATGGCCATGAGCTGGGAGCGGGCCATCTCCTCGGTTTCGATCTCCAGCGCATGGCGCAGGGCGGCATGGACGTCCGGCGGCAGGCGGCATTCGGAATCGCGCAGGAGCCGGACCACGGTCTCCTCGATCAGCGATGAAGGGTACATCTCGCCGTCTGGATTGGCGCAGGGGGAATTAATCCTTGGCCTGCTGAACGCCGGCGTCCGATTGCCTCGGCCTTTTGTTATGTGCAATAAGGAATTATAGTCAATCACGAATAAACGCCCGATCCAAATGGATGCGCCTATTCAGATCCACGGCCTGAGCAAGGTGTACGGAGGCGGCTTCCGGGCCGTCGACACCCTGGAGCTTAACGTGCCGAAGCGGTCCTTCATGGGCTTCCTCGGCCCCAACGGGGCGGGGAAGACCACCACCATCAAGATCGTAACCAACATGCTGACCGCCACCTCGGGCGAGGCCATCATAAACGGGGTGAGCGTCATGAAGGACCCCAAGACCGCCCTGGCGGACGTCGGGGCGGTGGTGGAGACCCCGGAGTTCTATCCCTACCTGACGCCGATGGAAACGCTGCAATACCTCGGTTCCCTGCGCGGCATGTCCGCCTGCGAGATAAACAACCGGGGGAGGGACCTCCTGGACATGGTCAAGCTCACCGAATGGAAGGAGCAGAGGGTGGGCAAGTTCTCCAAGGGCATGAAGCAGCGCCTGGCCATAGCGCAGGCTTTGCTCCCCCAGCCCTCGGTCATCATCCTGGATGAGCCGACCTCCGGCCTGGACCCCCGGGGGATGGTCGAGGTTCGCGACATACTCAAGCAGCTGCACAGGCTGGAGGTGACCGTCCTCATGTCCTCCCACCTCCTGAACGAGGTGCAGGAGGTGTGCACCGACGTCGCCCTCATAAACCGCGGAAAGCTGTTGCGGTCGGGAAGCGTGGCCGACCTGGTGGACGAGGTGAAGGCCAAGAAGATAGAGGTGAGGACCATGCGCCCCCTCGTTCCGGAGATGTTCGACCGGCTGCGCGCCGTCCCCGGCGTGCAGGGCTTCGGGGTGACCGGGGACCTGTCCTTCTCCATTGACTTCGAGGGCGGCGAGGAGGCGCAGGCCGGGCTGCTGATCGCCCTGCAGAACCTGGGTCTCATGGTGGTGTCCTTCAAGGAATCCGGCCTGGCCCTGGAATCGCTGTACATGTCCCTGATAATGGATTCGAGGTGAGAAGATGGAAAACACTACCGTTGACAACCGGGGACGGCTCCCCTCGGACCTCGAACAGGTGCTGACCGTGGCCAAGTACGACGTGCTCAAGCACTTCCGGTCCAAGCGCCTGCTCGGACTGCTGATACTGGAGGGGTTGGTGCTGGCGCTGATGTTCGCCCTGCCCATCGCCCTGGACCTGGAGACCTCGGACGATGCGGCCGAGCACATGTCCAGCTATGTCGGCTGGGTGACCATGCTGATCGTCATCGGGGCGACCATGTTCGCCGGTGACGCCATAGTGTCCGAGTTCCAGAGCCGCACCGGCTACCTGCTGTTCCCCAACCCGGTGAAGCGCGAGGCCATATTCCTCGGCAAGTACCTGTCCACCCTGTCCATCGTCAGCCTGATGGTGGTGCTGTACTACGTGGTGGCGGCCATCCTGACCTGGGCCATGACCGGCGGAAGCACTGTGCTCTGGGTCTACTCCATGCTCTTCGCCCTTTGCTACGGTGCGGCGGCCGCGGCGGTCGGTTTCCTGCTGTCCGCGGTGTTCAAGGGGTCCACCGGCTCCCTGGTGCTGACGTTCTTCATGCTGATCATGATACTGCCGATGATAATGGCGGTGGTCGGCATGGCCGGCTACGACACGGTGTTCATAATGAGCAGCGCGGAGTACGTCATCGGCGGGCTGATGGACGACCCGTACGTCGCGGAGGGCCTGGCGCCGGACATGTGGGGCTCCCTGGGAGTGCTGGCCGCCTACGTCGCAGCCAGCCTGCTGGCGGGACTGCTCCTGTTCAAAAGGCGCGAAATGGTCTCCTGAGCGGAGACCACCTTTTCCATTTCATTCTTTCTAAGAATCACTGCAGAGGCAGGAGGAAGTACTCCTCGTCCAGCTGGAAGACCTTGACCGTGTCGCCCTTCCGCTCGAACTTCGGCGGCTTCCTGAGGTCGAAGACCTTGAAGCTGGTGGGGTGCATGACCTGCACCTCCCGGTCCGTCTCGGTCACGATGACCATGTCCATGATGTCCTCCTTCCGGCCCACGACCTTGGCGGATATCATGTCGCTGTTGCTGATCATCAGCCCCTGCGAGGTCTTCAGGTTGGTCAGCTTGGTGGAGTTTGCACGCAGCGCTCCGACGAGATGCAGCTTCCCCTCGTAACGGACGATGTCGCCGAAGCGGTATGCCGGCAACCGCACCAGGAAGGTGACCCGGTAGAGGTCCTTGCCCTGCTTCTGGGTCACCAGCTTGGCCGTCTCCTTGACCTCGGCCGCGTACTGGTCGGCAAGGTCGTGCGCCATGTTCTTGCCGACCACGGACGACGAGAGAATGACGTCCACCCCGCCCTCCTTGGTGGTGAGCCGGTTGACCTTTGATATGAACAGCTCCCGGTTGTCCTTGGAGTGCTCCTGCATCATCTTGTAGATGCGCTCGATTATCTCCTCGCGCTGGTCTTCGGGCATCTTGCGGTCGCGCGTGCGGATCTGAAGCGTTCCTTCGTAGTAATTGCCCATCAGCTTGTTGCATCTGGGGCATGAGGTGTTCTTGAAGCGGACTATGGTCGTCCTGGCCTCGTGCACCTCCAGGCCTTCCACCCGCATGGAGATGGTCATCCCCACATGGTAGTTCGCCTCGTCTATCCTCTCGCCGTGCAGGCCCACGTCCGTGGGTTCGGCGTCCTTGGCGATCTGCAGCGCCAGCTCGGTGGCCTTTTCGGACACATCCTCCCGGGCCTCGATGTCCACCCATTTCCCGTCGAGAAGATAATCGCCGCAGTGGCCGCACTGGAAGACGTCCACGTGATCGGGGAGCGAGGTGAACACCTTCCCCTCCAGGAAGCAGGATTCGCACAGCGAGCGGTACGTCGGACCGTCCGCCCCGCACTTGACGCAGAAGGACATCTCAATACCTTACCATCTGGGCATGCGGAACGCCTTCGATGGTCATCACGCACTCCCTGTCGATGTATTCATGCTCGGCTGCGATGCGGCAGACTTCCTCGCCGACCAGGTTGGCCATGGTGGCCATGGCCAACCGGTTCAGCAGCATCTCCTCGCCCCCGCGGTCGCCGCCGTAGAACTCGTCGCTGACCTCCAGGCGAAGCTCCCCTTCCCGGAGCTTGCGACCTACCAGATCGCCGTCGCAGGCCGCGATCAGCACGTCGCCGCCGCGCCTGTGCACCTTCACCCGGATGTCGCTCATGTTCCCTGAGTCCAAGGGCATGATGATAAACCTTTCCTCGAACCCGTTCAGTTCAGGGAGGTCAGCTTGTAATGCCCGGCCTGCGGCTCGTAGATGTCCCCGCTCTGCTTCAGCTTGCCGATCGCCGCCTTCAGCTCCGCCTCGCTCAGATTGCGATCGGCCGCCCTCTGTATGAGAGTGATCTCCGAGGCGCCGGAGACCGGGTCGGAGTGTTCATGGATGAGCTGCCGAACGAGAGAGATGCGGTTCCTCTCGTTGCGCGTGGTCCCGGTCATCAGCTTGTCCACGTCTATCGTCCCCTCGTCGGAGGCCATCTTCTTCAGGTAGTGCTCCACGATCTTTATCGCCCGGTCGGCGTCCTCGGCCTCCACTATCGGCGATAACCGTATCCGGGCCGAGGCCTCCGAAAGGCGTATGAACGCCTCAAGCTGCCTGGCGGTTATGGGAACGGACGAGCCGGCCTTCTCCCCCAACTTCCTGATCGACAGGTACTTGTCGATTATCATTTGGCGAGCGTCGTCCGTCAGCACCGGCGTGTAGCGCTTCGCGTAAGCCACGAACTTGCGCATGAACTCCCGGTCGAAGATCGGCCGCAGCGTTCCCGTCTCCTCCATTATGCGCTGGTAGTCGATGCCCTTTATCGATTCCGGGTTGGGAACGTTGCGCAGCTCCCCCCGCACATGCCCCTTCAGAATATGCTCGGCGATCTTCTGGTCCTTGGCCGCGTTCGGTTTGTCCGTCAATGCGAATATGAGATCGAAACGCGAGAGCAGCGCGGGAGGCATGTTGATCTGCGTCGCCAACGGCTCGGCGTCATCGAACCGGCCAAGCTTAGGATTGGCCGCGCCCAGCATGGAGCAGCGGCATTGCAGGGAGGCGGTTATCCCGGCCTTGGCCACGCTCACCCGCTGCGATTCCATGGCCTCGTGCATGGACGAGCGGTCCTGCTCGGTCATCTTGTCCAGCTCGTCGATGGCCGCCAGACCCTTATCGGCGAGCACCAGCGCTCCCGCCTCCAGCGTCCAGCGACCGTCCCCGAACTCGTCCTTGACGGCGGCGGCGGTGTTGTGCACCAGAAATCCATTGGCGATGAAGCTGTGCGCCCCTTCGACGGTCAGGTCGTACACGTTCGGGGAAAGGTCCTCCCGAACCTCCCTGACGCTGACGACCCTGCTCACGGAGACCTCTCTACCAGACGAGCCGGATGTCGCTGTGAGCACCGTGTCCCCGACGGTTATGTCAGACGATTTGACCCATCGGTCCTGATGCCCGTTGCGTACGCGGACCATGGTCTCCGGGGTGGTCCGGATGCTGTTACCAGCATCGGTCGTGAGTTCCACAAGAAATGAAGGGGTTCTCAGACGGAAAAGCGAAACGACCGGTCGGACATCCATATGACGATCGGCCGACACGGTGGTCACCCCGTTCACCCTGCCCTCCTGCCTCCACACCCCCGGCTCGATCTCCATGGGCGAGCGCATCCGGGATTCCACGAAATCGCCTATCGGCTGCATCCTGCCGTCCACCTCGATGAGCGAATCGGGCGCCACGCAGAGACCGGCTGCCGAGGAGCTCTTGCCGGAGGCGTATATCCCGCGGGGGGCCATCTCCGACATGTATCGCAATATCTGGCTGTTGTGAGACAATATACCGTTGGCCACGAAGATGTGGGTATCCGCCACCTCGATGTCGTAGACGAACTCCTCCTCCCGTTTGACGTCCTCGCGCTTCACGATCTGGTCCCAGCCGAAGCCTCGGTCGTAACCGCAGAAGTTGCCGTCCGGACCCTTGTCGGAGGTGACCGCCAGATAGTTCCCGACGATGATCTTGTCGGCCTGGCGCTGAGCCATGTAATACGCGTTCTGCACGAACAGCGGATGCGTCGGGGTCACCGTGAGCGTTCTTCCGCTCTCGGTCGTGAACCTGATCAGCCGGCGGGGCGAGTCCCTCTTCCACACCCGTACCGCCCTGCCTTTCTCTATGCGCCCGCGGGAGGTGAACGTCATCACCTCGAAGTCGGCGTCGGCATACTCCCCGTCATCAACCTCCTTGACCTCGTTCACCGAGAGCCAGTGGTCCACCAGTTCCCGTATGTTCCTCTCGGTGCAGTCCCCCATAAGCACCTTGGCATCGCTGGTCACGCACTTGGCGACACCAGGGTCGCCCACCAGCAGGATGTGTATGTCCCCCCTGATCTTCGTTCCGTCCTCCAGCTGCTTGGCCGTGCCGCCGAAGAGCTGGAGGGCTATGCTCTCCTTGACCTCGTCGTAGCCATGGATGGCCGGGGCGATGGAGCCGACGATCTTGCGGAAGACCTCGGGGTCCTTGGCCTCCTTCCTTATCAGCTCCTCATCCTCGTCCGAGATCACCACCTCCTCGTACTCATGCTGCTCGAACTCCATGGAGACGACCGCCAGATCGATGTCGAAGAGGGTGGATTTTATTCGGTCTCCTTTCTGCTGGCTGCGCAGTATCCCGTTGAGCACGACCCGGTCCCCCGGGGATATTATTCCGGCCAGGTCATCCTCCAGGAAGGCGGCGAGACGCTCGGGCTGCGCTCCCCCGCGCAGGCCCTCCGGGGATTCCTGCATCTCCACCTTCTGCGTGTCGATGTATACCGATTCCTCTGTCAGCAGTTGGAACTTGGTGCTTCCCGCCGTGCGGCCGCACCCCTCCTGGTCCTTATAGCATTCCATCGGCTCCCGGAAGTACAGGCCCTCCTGCGGCTCCAGTATGCGCGCGGGGCAGCGCATGCATCTGAAGACCCCGAGCACCAGGCGCGGACGGACCTCGGTGGCCTTGCGCACCAGGCCCTCGACGGAGATCAGCTTCCCCAGGTCCTCGCTCCTGAGATCGCGTATGTCTATGCGGCTGTCCCTCGGCAGCTCCTTTATGCGCAGATGGACGTTATTGGTGGACCGGGCGGAGTTGGTGAGGCGCCTGATGATGTCCTCTCCCTTCTTCAACGCGCGGTCCGGGTGATTGAGGATGAAGCTGGCGAAATCGGGATCGAAGCGGTCGATCTCCGAGTAGGTGACGGTCAGGCTCCTCAGATCTGGAAGCCTGTCGGTGAGCTCGAGGAGCTTGAGGCGGTTGTCCTCCGACTCCAGGAACTCCTCCCATCGCGCGGCTATGTCCTCCTCAGTGTAATCGATAGGCAAAACCATCACTCCGATATCGAGGGGCAGTGACCTAAGGTCTCCCCACGGGGGCTAAGGGTATTCCCTACATTGACATTTAGCTTTCCCTAGCGTCATCCGAACCTTCCGGGCGTTCGCAATAGTCCCATTGTATGGCCACTACCTCCTGGCTGGTCCCTGCGGAAGAATAACGGTCCAGCAGCTCCCGGTTCAGGATAAGGAACTGCTCCCCCCAGTTGAACTTGGCTAGGACCTGATGCGCCTGGTCCTTCTCCCCGACGATGTACAGGGCGGCGGCCACCGCCTCTGCGCTCGTCAGACGCATGGGCTTACCCCAGTTGACCGGGTTTGCCGCCAGTAGATACGGCAGGGCGCGATTGGCGGCGTCCTTGCGGACCTTCGGGAAACCATCGATGTTCTCCCAGGAGAGGTCCATCACCAGTATCCCGTGCGCCCTCACCCGCTCAGCGTCCTCCCTGGAAACGGCCTTCTGGGCGAAAGGATCGAGCACTAGCACGCCGTACGGGACGGCCTTGAGATTCGGCAGCTCCTTCGCCAGCTGGAACTTCACCATCTTGCGCGAGGTGCACTTCTTGGGATCGCAATCCCTCTCGTCGTAGACGAAGATTTTGCTCATGCTTCCGGACCGAAGATGTTGTCAATCCACTTGATCAGGTCGTCCCTGGTCTTGCGGTATACTGCCATCAGCTCCTCCTCGGTGCCGCGGGCCTTGCAGGGGTCGGCGAACCCCTTGTGAATGTAGTCCTTTCCGTTCAGGAAGTGGGGGCACTCGTCCTCCGCCTCGTCGCAGAGGGTCACCACGTAATCGAACTCCTTGCCATAGAACTCCTGCACGCTCTTCGAGCGGTGCTCGGATATGTCTATGCCAAGCTCGTTCATCGCCGCTATCGCCTTGCGGCTCACCCTTTCCGGGTTCAGTCCAGCGCTGCTTGCGCGGTACCTGTCGCCCAGCTTGGCGTTGACATACCCTTCGGCCATCTGGGAACGCGAGGCGTTCCCGATGCATATGAAGAGTATGCTCCTCTTGTTGGTGTTTTCCCTAAACCTTCTCCTTGCCATGTGACCGTGACTCCCTGGCCTTTGTGATCGCCCTGCAATGAGGGCAGCGGGAGATGGCCCAGCTCCCGGTGGCGTCCCGTCCGTGCTTGGAGGCGATTATGCCTTTGATCCCCAGCCTATACCTGCGATGGCACTTCTGGCACTCGTACTCGTACCGGTCGGTGATGGAGACGGAGATCAGAACGACTCCGACGGCCAGCAGAAGCAGCCAGACATACCATGGGCTGTTGAGGACCATACTTATGACAGCCATCGCTGCCAGCAGCCCTCCGGCAATCGCTCGGGGATCGACCTTCGATTTCAGCATTACATGACACCTTGGGGGGTGTCGGTGACGGCCCTTCTCTATGGACCTTTACGGGACACCGATTGATATTGTAACTGTCCGGATATCGCCTTCCCAAATATAAGTGAGGTTCCCGATTGTTAGGATATGGGGGAGACCCTGTACTCGCAGCATCCGCTGTCGGAACACATTTATGTTCGTAGCATATGATGCATTCCTGCCACGATGATGATAAACCCAGCTCTGATTTGTGATGAGAGACGGGCGAGCTGAGTGGTTGGGGCGCCCTTTTTTACGCAACAGCAAAATATCCTTGGCCCCATCTAGAACCGGGATGGACATGCCGACCGGTTACGATCTCATCGAGCACAGCCACGACTTCCGCATGCATCTGCTGAAAAGGCTGGCGGCCGGGCTGTTCGATGCGGCGGTGGTCTTCATACCGGTCACCTTGGCGATCTTTCTCATCGACCTGGAGCCGAAGGAGCTTCTGACCGGGGTCGTCTCAGGCTTCGGATGGTTCATCTACTCTGCGGTGATGGAATCGAGGACGGGGGCGTCGCTTGGGAAGAGGTTATTGGGGCTGGCGGTGGCCTCCAAGGACGGACCGATGACCTTTTCCAAAGGCATCGTACGTAACGTGTCAAAGATGTTCTGGTATGTGTTCCTTCCTTTGGATGTATTTGTTGGCTTAAGTCGAGAGGGAGATCCTCGGCAAAGATGGACAGATCTTATCTCTGGAACTGTTGTAATCCAATCTAAATGAATTGTCTTTTTAATAATGGTTAGAATAAAAAAATAAAAATGAGGGGTTTACTCCCCCTTTTTCAATGGGTTTAGAATTCTATTATGTTGCCAACGAACTGGTTGGATTCTCCACCGGTGTAGACCAGCTGGACGCTTTCAGCTGCGGTGGCTTCTGCCGTGGTAAATACAATCCGATCACCAGTGGATATCATAGTTGCGTCCGCTTGAATCAAAGTATAACCGGTGGTCGCTACTGTTCCATCCAGTGCGATTGCCATGTTATCGCGAGCCGTAGCCGGGCTGATGGTTATCACAACTGAATAACCGGTTGAGGTCGTGGTCTTCGTTAGGGATACTGTCGGGGCCTCGGTGTTCCCAGAGTCGCCAAATCCCATGACCATCACGTACAATACGGCGGCCAGGACCACGGTGATCGCGACCATCAGGATGGTGGCGATGACCGGCGAAACGGCCTTGTTGTTCTTCTTCCACATCTTCT
>JAVBWG010000006.1:0-314135 GCA_036677555.1 Methanomassiliicoccales archaeon
GGCCTTGTTGCAAAATTCAACCTGACACTTTGCCATTGCCAAATAATTGAATTCTAATTATTTTATATTGTTACCAATATTGTTTACAAAATATTTATGTGTGGTCCAATCCATCAACCAGCTGTCTAGGAAAGTGAATGGATTGGTTTCCACAATTGTAGAAATTACATCAGAGGTATTCAAGTTTGACGGTCAGTCGCGCCTCGACACCTTCAGCATCGACCTCGGTCGATGCTCCGAGGTCGAGGCGCACCGATTGCAGCTGGCCCTTGAAGCGATACGTAAGAACGTCAACGGATTCCCGTTCTGGCAGCGCAGGAAGAGGGTCGGCCGACCCTCTTCCGATGAACGGACGATAATGATAGGTTTCCTTGTCCAGCAGCTCTTCCGAACGACCTTCCGCGACACGGAAGGTCTGATGAACATGCTGAGTTGGTACTTCCGGATCGACCGGGTGCCAGATCATTCAGTGCTCTGCCGGGCTATGTCCAGCCGACGCTGGACATCGTTGCTGGAGCGTTTCTTCTCGTTCGTTGTCGGGAGTCTACCGAAGAGGGATGTCGTCATCGCCACCGATGCGACCGGCTACTCCGGTCGCAAGCGCGGATGGCGCGAAACGCCATACGCGCACCGACCGAACGAGGACTGGGTGAAGACGCATGCCGCCATCGAGGTGGATAGGTTCCTCGTGCTCAGCTACGAGCTAACCGCCTCGAACGTGCATGATAGCCAGGTGTTCTCGGATGTCTGGGAACGATTGCCGAAGAACATCGTTCCCGTCCGCAGCCTGGCCGATTCGGCCTACCACGGCGAGGCCTGCCTCGCCGCGGCCAGGCTGCACGGGGCGACGCCGCTGCACAAGATCAAGAAGAACGCCAAGGGGTTAATGGAACATCGGGTCAACTACAACAAGCTGGTGTTCTTTGCCCACCAGTTCCCGCAGCGCTTCGCCGCCCTGACGGCGAAGCGCAATCATGCTGAAACGGTGTTCAGCATGATCGGCAATCTGTTCGGTCATCGTATCCGATGCCGGAATAATGACGCAAGGAAAAATGAGGTTCGTTGCAAGCTAATCATGTTCAACCTGCATCAGCTGGCAGTGACCGGGCTAGCCCGGTCACTATAATTTTGCAACAAGGCCATCCTGGAACGAATTCCAACATCAGATCATCGGAAGGGATGAACATGAAAAAATTGATCGGAACACTGTTATGCACATTGACCTTCCTGGCGCTGTTGGTCTCACTGGCCGTTCCTGCCTTGGCGGTTCCCGCCCAGGCTCCGGAATGGTCAGAGGGGGACAGATGGGCGTTCGGGATGGAGACAGATGCTGGAGAGGAACTCCAGGAAGAGCTGGAGAACCTCACCAACATGATCGATGAGGCTTTGAACGACTTCGAGGGCGTGGAGGCGGACCTGGACGAGCTGACCTTCGATGGAAGCTCCGCTGTCTGGTTGCTGTTCGAGATAACCGAGGCCAACGATGACACTTACGTCCTATGCATGAAAATGGCGGCCATGGTCTCCATGGACGCTGGAATCGTCATAACCGCAGAGCTGCCTGAGGAGGGCACCTATGCGCCCGACGAGATCATGACTGCGGACAGGACCGAAGTGACCATGTCCGCTGACCTCAGTTACGACATGGCCCTGACCGCTGATGTCGATGTCACCTTCGACAGGGACACCATGGCCATCATGTCAATCGAGACCAGCTTCAAGCTCACTGGGGCTCTCGACATCTCCGCAGAGAACCTGCCGATATGGCTCTTCAACATGATGGAGAGCGAAGAGTTCGATATGGAGGATATCAAGGTCGAGTACAAGGATTACGACATAAAGGGAAGGTTGGAGGTAAACCTGGCCATGGACCTTGAGTTCGCTCCTGCCCTAAACATGTGGGACTTCCCGCTCGATCTGGATGATGAGTGGGATGTCAGCTCCAACGCCACCCTGAGCGGAACCATGACCGGTTCCCTGGACGTAACCGGCCTCCCCCGAGATCTGGAGGACGCGCTGTTCGAGGAGATATCCGATGAGTTGGGAGTGGACAGCTTCCCGATAATACTCGAAGAGCTGGATATCGAGGACAGTCCGTTCGAGAATGGGGAGTTCGAGGAGACCACCGAACACATCGAGTTCGGCCTGCGCTGCACTGACGTGTTCACGGTTAACGACCCGTACTGGGATGACATAACCGTGTACGAGATCAGCCTGAGGGACACCCCGCTGAAGTTCTTCTACTCGCCTGACGTCGGATTCATGTCCTATTTCTCGATGAACATGGCAGATGTGGACGAGGACATGCCTGACGAGGAGATAAGGATGGAAGCGGTTGACCCGGATGACGCTGAGGACGAGATAAGCGAGATCAACGACTTCCAGGGCGATATCGGCAAGGACGACGACAATGGTATGCTCGGATTCTTCACCGACGCTCCGTACCTGGGGATCATTCTGCTGGCCGTGATCGCAGTGGTCGTGGTCGCTGCGGTGGTCCTGATCAGAAGGAAGTGAGCGATAACCCAGAACAAACCTTTTCCCCTTTCTTTTCATCAGCTCGGCTCTGGGCAAGTTATTTACCCTCTCAGGCACTAGGGGCGCCTCGTTGTTCGGGGGGAACACATGAAGATCGCAATGGTATACGATTCCGTATCGTCGGAAAAGCTCACGGCCAAGGTCGCCGAGGTCGTGGCCAAGGCTTTGAGAGAGAAGGGTATGGATGTGACATCGGTGCCGATCGGCGACGCCAAGCACCTGAAGGTAGAGGACTTCGACGCCCTCCTGGTGGGAACACCGACCATGGCCTGGGCGCCGACCAAACCGGTGAAGGAGTTCCTCGAAGGATTGGACGCCAGCAAGGTCAAGGGAAAGAAGGCGGCCAGCTTCGATACGCAGATGAATTCTTTCATCAGCGGCAACGCGAACAAGGCCATCGAGTCCCGGTTCAAGGATCTGGGCATGGTCATTGCCTGCCCCCACCTGCTGGCCTATGTGAAGAGCGAGCGGAAGGTCTATCATCTATTGGACGGGGAACTGCGAAAGGCTGAGGAATGGGCCAAGGCCTTGGCTGACGCCCTCGGCAAGTGACGTAAGGGACATGCAACAACCATTAATCCCCGAAAGCGAATAAACGGTCCATGGTCGTCCGCTCCGTTAATCCGCGCACGGGTCAGGTGTTAAAGGAGTTCACCGCCAACACCCCCGATGATGTCCAGGCAGTATTGGCCAAAGCTCGCGCTGCCCAGCGGAAGTGGATGAATGAATGGAATTCCGAGGAACGCGTGAACGCGGTGCTGGAGATGCGTGCCGCCCTGCAGGTGATGAAGGACGACATCATCGCCACCGAAATGCTGGAGGGTGGCTTCCCTCAGAAGGATGTGGTCGGTACCTATAACGGAGTGATCAAGGGCTTCGACCATTACGCTTCCGAGGCCAGGGCGATATGTGATTATGACTTTCCATTGGACCCTGCCGGCTGGCCGGAAACCAAGGCCATCATAAACCTGGTTCCGCATGGCGTTATCGCCCATATCGGCATCTGGAACTACCCGCTGTGGCAGACCATGATCACCCTGATCCCCGCCTTGATGGCTGGCAACGCCGTGGTCTTCAAACCGTCCGAGCTGACCACCATGACCGGCCTGAAGATAGGGGAGGCTTTCGAACACACCAGCATGCCCCCAGATCTTTTCCAGATAGTCATCGGCGGGGCGGAGGTCGGAAAGGCAATGGTGACCGCTCCCTTCGACGCGCTGGTCTTCACCGGCGGCAGGGAGACCGGCTTGGATATAACCAGGAACGCCGGGATCAAGCCGTTGGTCCTCGAGCTCTCCGGGAACGATCCGGGGATCATCTGCTCGGATGTGAATGTTCCCGAGGCTGCCCGAGGGGTCGCGAGCGGAGCGTTCTCTCATGGCGGTCAGGTCTGCATCCGCATCAAACGGTTGTACGTCGTGGAGAGCGTGGCCAAGGATTTCATCGCCGAGCTGCTCAAGGTGGTGGCCAGGATCGATGTGGAGCATCAGATAGGCCCGCTCATACGCGAGGAGGCCAGAGCCAAGGTCCATGAGAAGGTGCACAAAGCCATCCACGCCGGCTGCGAGCTGTTGACCGGCGGAGAGAACATTCCTGGCTTGGGCTATTTCTTCGAACCCACCATCCTGAAAGTAAGCGATGACGACCTGGAGATAATAAAGGAAGAGACCTTCGGTCCGGTACTCCCCATACGTGTGGTCAAGGACGAGGATGAGGCCATCAGGTTGGCGAACGATAGCGACTACGGGCTGGGCGCTACGGTCTGGACCTGCGATCCTGTAAAGGGGGAGGCGATCGCCAGGCGCCTGGAGGCCGGCAACGTATGGATCAACGAGCATGGGCGGACCATAAACTGCGGGGAGCTGTTCCAGGGGTGGAAGCGCAGCGGCATCGCCAGCACCAACCGGCGCATAACCCTTTTCATGAAGAAACGGACCATCGTCAACCATCAGGCATGTCAGGCCCGGTCCCATTGGTTCAAGTGATCTCCCTTTTCGGACCCTATAGAAAAAATTTTTATGGCGACCTCGATTCGGGTCCATGGCGGGGAACGACAGTGAGATGGTCTCGGTCAGGGGGATCTACAAGCGTTACAAGGACCTCCCGGTCCTTCTGAACCTCAGCTTCAGCATCCCCAAGGGCTCGATTTTCGGGTACATTGGACCCAACGGCTCCGGGAAAACGACCACCATCAAGATCATGACCGGCCTCATTCGGGACTTCCAGGGAGAGGTGACCATCGAAGGACGGTCGATACGCAACTGGAACACCGAGCTCAGTTCGACCATAGGATATCTTCCGCAGCAAACCTCCCTGCAGGAGTGGAGGACCGTTGATCAGTCTCTGCAGACCTTTGGCCGCCTGTCCGGCCTTCAGAACTCCGAGGTCGAAACGCGGATAAAGGAGGTGACCGAGATGCTGGGCATTACCGAATATCGCCAGCGAAAGGTCAGCAAGCTATCTGGAGGGACGTTGCAGAAGGTTGGCATGGCCCAGGCGATGTTGCACCGTCCGAAGCTTCTGGTGCTCGACGAGCCCGTCGCAGGCTTGGACCCCGAGAGCCGCGTTCTCTTCAAGAATCTGTTCCGCAAGCTCTCCCGCGAGGGAACGACGATATTCTTCTCCTCGCACATCCTGAGCGACATTGAGGATATCGCGGATACCATCGGAATCCTCGGCCAGGGAAGGATGCGTTACATCGGTTCCATGGAGGAACTGCGTGAAAGGGTGGGCAGGAGCACCGAGGTTCGGCTTGAAACGGTCGAACCGGTGGCGGACGACGGTGTGCTGGAGACCATCCCAGGCGTGGTCAAGGTGGAACGGGTGACCGACAACCGGTTCCATATACTGCTTCAGGAGCACAAGGATATCGATTCGGTGGTAGACAGCACCATTAGGGCGCTTTTCGCCAAGGGATTGCATGTCAGGGGAATTCACCCCAACAGGCAATCGCTCGAGTCGCTTTATCTCAGCTATACCGACGGGGAGGGGAAAGCATGAGCCTATGGCTGCTTTTCAAGGACGAACTGAACGGCTTCTACCGTTCCAAGGTAATGCTGGCCCTGTGGGCTGGTCTTCCGGCAATGGCGCTGCTGCTCTACTTCATGGTAGATGATATCGAAGGAATGCCAGTAACTGTTTTCACAGGACTTTTGGTATCCAGCATCGGAGGGCTTCTCACATCCGTGCTGATCGTGGTGAATATCCTGAATGAGAAGGAAAAGAAGGTCTACGACCTGTTCATCATACGTCCGATACGTAGGGAGAACCTATTGCTGGCCAAGTTCGGGGCTGTCTTCCTCTGCGTCATGGTGGCATCCATTATCGCCATCGCCCTCTCGGCAGTTATGGATATTGCGACCGAAGGTCACGATGTGTCGGAGATCCTCTCCGATATGAAACTGTCACTTTTGATCACCATTTCCATCATGGCGATCAACTGTTCTGCAGGGGTTCTCATCGGGGTCTTTGCGCCGAACATACTGGTAGGGATATTGCTGGTGTTGTTCGGGGCCAATCAGCTGTCATCCCTCGTGCTTCTCCCGATGATCACTGGGTGGGGAGAGATGTGGATGGTCGGTCTGGTTTCCGTCGCCATCTCGGTCGCTCTGCTTCTCGGAGCCGCCCTGCTGTTCAGGCGGAAGGAGCTCTGAGGTCAGAGGACCTCGGCCGACATGTATCCATCGATGAGCACGTCCAGGTGAATCGATGTGTGCCAGCCCGCCTTGCGGAAGGCGTCCATAAATCCGACCGCCATCACCTTTTTACATTTAGGTATCTGAGATATCAGGGCCTTGACGTCCTCAACGGGGCATCCGAACTTCGGGATCGCCAGTCCGCCGAGGATCACAATCACATCTGCTTCAACCGGCTCAAAAGGTTCTTTTCCGATCTGAAAACCAGCGCCATCCACCCATTTCATCGTTCGGCTGCTGTCCCAAACCGCCTTGGGACAAAACCCGAAACGCATCTTGCGGTCCCTGACCGCATAAGCTAGGAGCTGAGCGAAAGGAGGACAGACAGCTTCCGACCCCACAAAAAAGATGGCGCTTCCATCATCCGTTTCGGTCAATGCCTCACGAAACAATCTGGTTAGGCCTGAGATGCCCTCCGATTTGACCATGATGTAAATGAGCCCGGTTTATCCAGATATTTCTTTCGAATACAACTATTAATATTATGAAAAAAAGATAATATGTTCAATGCTCGCTAATAATATGCTTGGTTTCCCCAACTTATCAAAATATAAATGTAATTATATTAATTAATGTTATAAAATTGATTTACTATGCAATAAATAAATGAAATAGCTAAAACACATAAAAAAAATACGAATAATTAAAACTCATTTTATCCTGTGGTAGATTTATGAGCAAAGTATACTTAATTAATAAATCTATAATCTAAACATATAATATAATTTAAGTAGAAACATAAACGATATATCATATTGTCAGACAATCGTCGGCTATTATATATTTGCGAATACAATTATCGTATGATTCAGCGGTCAATATGTCAGACAATGAGCATTTGAGAGCAGCCATCTATGCTCGGGTCTCCACCGAGGACCAGGCCCGGGAAGGTTTCAGCATCGCTGCCCAGCTCAAACGCTTGCGCTCGTACTGTCTGGCCAGGGGGTGGGTCGTGACCAGTGAGTACGTGGACGATGGATACAGTGGTAGGAGTCCGGAGCGTCCAGAATATAAGAGGATGATGCTCGATAAGGACCTCTGGGACGTAATCGTCGTTCTGAAGATGGACCGTATCCACCGCAACAGCCGCAATTTCACCATGATGATGGACTTTCTCCGTTCCTGGAACAAGGAATTCAACTCCACCCAGGAAAATTTTGACACCACCACGGCCATCGGCCGTTTCGTCATGGACACTGTCCAGAGGATAGCACAGTTGGAGAGCGAGCAGATCGGGGAAAGGGTGAAGGTCGCCATGACCCAGAAGGCGCTGGAGAAGAAAGGCCATCTCGGAAGTCCAGAACCTTACGGTTACAGATATTGTGATGGAAACCTGCTCGTTGATGATGCTGAGTCCATGGTGGTCCAGGAGATTTTCCGCATGGCTGGGAACCTCTGCTCCCTTGGCCAGATCATCGATTTTCTCAATGCTAGCGGTACTCCGACAAAGAACGGTGGGACCTGGCAAAGGGTCACTGTCCACGGGATGCTCACCAATCGTATCTATCTGGGCGAGCTGGTGTGGGATGGTATCGTTCAAGATGCGCCTCATCTGAAGATCATCGATCTAGATCTCTTCCAGGAAGTCCAAGCGATCACAGCGTCGAGGATGAAATCCAGACACAGCCCGAAGCGCATACCTGCCAAGTCGCTTTTCCGGAGCGAGGCGCATGCCTAGGGTGGCCATTTACACCAGAGTATCCACCGAGGACCAGGCCAAGGAGGGTTACTCGCTGGCCGCCCAGAGGCAGCGCCTGGAAGCTTACTGTGATTCCCAAGGCTGGGATATTTCGGATTATTATATCGATGACGGTCACTCCGGTCGCAATACACGCCGGCCAGCATACCTGAGGATGATGGAGGAACGAGATAAGTGGGATATAATCCTGGTAATGAAGATGGACCGTATCCACCGCAACTCCAAGAACTTCATGATAATGATGGAGAATCTGGAGAAGTGGGGAAAGAAGTTCAGCTCGATGAACGAGTCCCTGGACACTTCCAATGCCGTTGGCCGCTTCGTCGTGGACATCATCCAGAGGATCGCCCAGCTGGAGAGCGAACAGATCGGTGAGCGCACCTATATGGGCATGAGGCAGAAAGCCGAGTCCGGCCAGGGGCTATTGGGGTTTCGCGTTCCTTACGGGTATAGATTACGAGACGGACTTCTGCACGTTGACGAAACGGAGGCGGAGGTGGTCCGAGCCATCTACGATCGATATCTGTCAGGGCAGACCATGGAGATGATCGCCTGGGGGCTCAATAGGGATGGGACCACCACCCGCGCCGACGGCGATTGGACCGTATGGTCGATCAGCCGCATATTGCATAATCCTGTTTATGCTGGGTATCTCAGATGGGAGGACCTGGTGAATCCGTCGTCCCACACACCATTGGTCGATGCCGCCACTTACAACAAGGTTCAAAGAATGATAGCTGCCAAGGTCAAGAACAAGAAGTACGCCAAGGTAAACCTATTACCCGAAGCATAATTAATGTGTCCAGATGTAAAAAAGCAATAGAATTTATATCGCCAACAATCGAAATTATTTGGGGCTTATAAAATAGTCTCACGTTATTTATATTTTATCTAAAAATAAGCCAGTTAAGTGATGGACCAACCATTTGATAATTAACAGCCTATAAAAAAAACCTTTAACACGGCTTAACCGGTAAAGTATATATTATCTACCCTAACGGATACTTTAAACAGGATTGTTTAGCAATCCTAAATGGGACAGTCCGAAGGGAGAGGGGATCACAATGGGAGAGATATCGTCGGATGAACTGAGAAAATCAGGGATGATTGCCTCACTGGCGTCCGATATTAGACCTCGTCCTTTCTATATGTCCACAGAAAAGGAGAGATAGAAATGGCAGAAGAAAACAACGTACACATCAAGCTAGCGGGTGCCGAGGTACTGGGTTTGTTCCTCGTTGCAGTGATCGCTATCTTGGTTGGAATGTTTGGATTGGAGGTGTACGATGGTTTGGCAGTCGTCCTTGCCGTGACCAGCGTCTTTGGTACTGGACTTATTATATGCACCATCGTAGCCTATTTGAATGAAAACATCCTCGTTTCCGCAGCGTTCGGCCTGTTCGGGATATTCCTTCTTGGATTCTCCGGCATGGCTGGTGGCGCCTTCGCGGCTCCGGCATTAGGCGGAGACCCGATGGCCGCTGAGATCCTGACCATATTCTTCGGAGTGGGTCTCCTGATGGTCGGTATCGTATCGTTCGCTCAGCCGGTCAAGATCCTGCCCATCTTCCTCATAATCGCTGCCCTGGCCTTCGTATGCCTCGGGCTGTGGTTCGATGCAGATCTGGCCGAGGACATGAGGATGGCTGTCGGAATCCTGTGGACCATAGCCGGTCTCATGGCCCTATACATGGCTACTGGGATCGCTTTCCTGGTGGTCAAGGGAAAGCAGGTTCTGCCGCTGCTGGTCAAGGCTTAAGCGAGCACACGCTACCAAACCTTTCAAACCTTTTCCCAACCCTACTTTTTTTAGAAAGGTTGAACACAAAATATGCCTATCCGCTATTCATGGCAGGGGACCGCTCCCGTTGGTGCTGTGACGATCTGGATCAGGCGATCGAACTGGTTCTCAAGCGTAATCGTCAGGGGATACGCTGCATCCTCGATCCCCTGGGAGAGCTGGCCAAGGACAGCATTTCAGCCGAAAAAGCGCTGTCCGCCACCATCCAGACCATAGATGCGATCTCTCGGAACGGACTGCATGCATCGATAGCCATCAAACCAACGGCGCTAGGCGCGGCATACGATCTCGATGAATGTTTGGCCAGATCTGCGAAGGTTACAGAAATGGCATGGGGAAAAGGTATCGGGGTGGAGCTGGACATGGAGCTGAAGAGGTATGTGGACGAGACGCTCCATCTGGCAACATTTTTAATTTCTAAGGGCCAGGGAGCGATAAGCATCGCCCTTCAAGCATATCTTTTTCGTACACCGATGGACGCCAGGCGCATGGATATGGCCGGGGCGAAGGTGCGATTGGTCAAAGGCGCCTACGCCGGAGACATTGATGATTTCAATGGTATCACCGCGGCCATGTTGGACAATATCGATCTGCTTGCCAATATGGGGAGGCCATTCAGTATCGGAACCCATGATCCGCGAGTGATCGAACGTTTGTGGAGGAACCGGGGGTGGAAGGGCATCATCGAGATAGGCATGCTAAAAGGTCTTGGGGACGAAACCAAGATCAAGCTTGCCGGGAAGGGGTGGTCGGTCGCCGAGTATGTTCCTTTCGGCAAGGACTCCTATGCCTATGTCACTAGAAGGGAGAACTATCTTCGCAACCTGAGCAAGCTTGGGCTCGAACCCTGTCCTTGATCGGTTCCGAGCCTCACCAAACCCGTTAACAATTGTACATTTTTCCAAATCCCATTTTTCACCTCACAACCCTGGGTTAAGAAGCCGATTTCGACCCCTTTCAAGTTGATGTTAGGGAGTCCGTCGCATACAAATTTGAACTGGTATGTACAATAAACTATCAATAGCCATTATAATATTGTTAAAAATAGAATTAGTATTATTAATTGAATAAATCGTAGTATATGTAATATCTAAAACCATTAAATGATTGATATTATCATAACTATAAGTAGTAATAATTACATGGTGATAGAGATGTCCGAAGGAAAGACGACTATACAACTGACCGAGGCGACAAGGGACCGGCTCTACAGATTGAAGTTCCGCCGGACCTACGACCAATTTCTGAACGAGCTCTGTGATCTTTATGAGGCAGAGGTGAAAAAAGGTCTCTAAAACCAATGATCTTTCTCATATTACGATTAATGTAAAACAAATATATGTTATAAAGCAACATCATTAAACAATAAATCATAATGATTGAACAAGTGTTTTTCCTCAACCCTCTCAAGTTCCGAGCAGTACAAGAAGGATTATTAAGCCGGCCGCTCCCATAGCAACCCAGTGATATTCTCATGAAAGCAAGTATCGAGAAAGCATTGAACGACCAGATAAACGCTGAGATATACTCAGCCTATCTGTACAAGTCCATGGAGATGTACCTGCAATCAGTCGACCTTCCCGGAATGGCCAACTGGATGAATGTACAGGTTCAGGAGGAGCTGGCACACGCCGAGGGGCTGATTCAGTTCGTCAACCTGCGCGGCGGCCGCGTTCTGCTCACGGCGATCGAGGCCCCTAAGAAGGAATGGAAGTCCGCGGCGGAGGTGTTCGCTGATGCCTATGAGCACGAGTCCAAGGTCGTGACCGTGAAGATACACAAAATGGTGGACCTGGCCATAAAAGAGAAGGACCATGCTTTCAACCAGTTCCTGCAGTGGTACGTTGCTGAGCAGGTTGAGGAGGAGGACAACACCTCCACCCTTGAGAGGAAGCTAAAGAAGATAGGCGACCACACGCCCAGCCTGATGCAGGTGGACGCACAGCTGGCCGCCAGGACTTTCACGGCACCGGTCATCCCAGGAACAACCGTGGGCGGACCTTAAAAAAACCCAAAAGGCAGGGGGAACGCCCCTGCGTTATTTTTCCTATACTTTTATGGAAGCAGGACCTTGTTCACCACGTGGATGTATCCGTTCCGGCATTTTATGTTGCCGCGGATGATGGTGGCCCCGGCGACCTTGAGCAGCCCCTTGGCATCAACTGCCAGCTCCTTCTGGTCAGCAGCGGCGATGGTGGGCTTGGCGGCCACCTGATCGTAGGACAATGCGCCCTCCACGACGTGGTGGGAGAGCACCGCCTTCAACTTGGCCTTGTCCTTCAACAGCCCTTCGACGGTTCCATCCGGTAGGTCGATGAACGCGGAGTTGTTAGGGACGAACACCGTGAACGGCCCCTTCTTTCCCAACAGATCGACCAATCCAGCTTCCTTCAGTGCCACGACGAGAGTCTTGTAGTCGTCGTCCCCGGCCACCGTCTCTGCGATGGTCTTAAGGTTAGGGTCAGCGACCCAAGATCCCTTCTTCTTGAATATATCGAAGAATCCCATGAAATCCCTTGGGTCGAATTTGACTTGTATCAATATAAAACCATACTATTAACGCGATAAAGCTCCCTATTTTCATTTTCTAATATATAAAAAAAATTTCCAGATGTTCATTGGTTATTCAATAAAACACAAAAAATATTTATAATCGAAATAAACGCGGGCCTGAAAAATTAAAACAACTTATTGAGTTAATGTAATAGCTATAATTGTATACGCAATAAAACAACAACATAATTAATTATTATGTATAATTAATGAGTAATATTGTAATCATAAATAATAATTTTTTAATAATCATTCAATTCAAATATGTTAAAGTCAATATATTTTATAAATTTCTTAATAAACGGAGGGATTTGGGATGCAAACAAACAAGCTGAGAGCATCAGCAATAGCTTGGATACTGTTGGTGCCCTTATTCATGGGTCTATTGTTCGTTGGCGGAACGGAAGCTGCCGATCCGCCCGAACTGGATGAGACCTCTTGGATGAAGGGAATAATCGACAGCGATTCCGAGGTTAGCACTGTGGTTAGCGCAGCGATCGACCTTGATGGGAACCTGCATGTCAGTTACTATAATTTGAATGGGCAGGACCTGATGTACACCACAAACTCGGGTGGTGTTTGGAAGACTGAAGTCGTAGATAGCGTTGGAAATGTCGGAAAACACAATTCCATTGGGGTGGACAGTGCTGGAAAGGTCCACATTAGTTACTACGACGGCACGAATCAGGACCTGAAGTATGCGACAGGCAACTTCGGGTCATGGACCACGGCTTCCATTGATTCCATCGGTGCGGTCGGAGAATACAACTCATTGGTCTGTGAGGGCGGCGATGTGCACATCACATACCTGGATGACTCCAACAACACCTTGAAACACGCAAGATTGATAAGCGGTTCTTGGGCGTTTGAAGTGGCGGTCGAGGACGTTCAGCTCGGTAGCGCTCTCACATCCTACAATGGCAGGCTCTACGCCGCCTTCGTTTCTGACGATGCTAAACTGTATTGCGCGGTTGGCAACGGGACCTCCTGGGTGATCGAAGAGGTGGATGTATCTTCTTCCTATGCGAAGGAACTCGACATCGCCGTCAGTGATGGAACTGTATTCATAAGCTATGTGGATACGACAACGAAATACCTCAAGGTCGCAACAAGGTCGTCGAACGGAATTTGGAGCCCGACCGTGGTCGATGATTCCACGTATGTTAGTTCGTGGTCAGCCACTTCCGGCGATTCGATGGGCAGGATGTACGTGACCTATTACGACTTCCTGGATCAGGATCTGTGCTATGCGACATACAACGGCTCGGCCTGGTCTCTGTACAAACTGGATGAGAGTGGAGGTGCATGTAGCGCCATCTTATCTGACGAGAACAACAAACAGCACATCTTCTACATCGATCTTGTGCTGGCCAAGACGCCCCTGTCCTACATTACCAACTCAGGCGCCAAGTGGGTGACTGAATCAGTGGATGAACAGGGGGATGTCGGCGAGCAGAGCTCCATCGCCGTGGATGCCGAGGGTTTTGTCCACATAGCCTATTTCGACGATACGAACGGCACCTTGAACTATGCCAATAATGTCGATGGCTGGGAAACCACGGTCGTGGACAACTCCTCCTCGTCTGTAGGAATGAATCCGTCCCTGGCACTGGATTCCGAAGGGAAGGCCCATATCAGTTATTACGACGAAGTTAACCAGGACCTAAGATATGCAACCAACGCCGGAGGGGAGTGGGTAGTCGACTCAAGGGATACTGGTGGAAACGTAGGCATGTTCAGTTCCCTGTCTCTTGACAGCAACGACGGGGTCCACATCGTCTACTTGAGTTCCATATCTATGAACCTTAAGTACACCAGCAACTCGGGCGGGGACTGGATAATCAACCTCGTTGACAACTCTGGTAACGTGCAGAGCAAGATTGCGACCGATATAGATTCTAATGACACCGTGCACGTGATGTACTATCGCGGAGGCGAGCTCATACATGCAAACCAGACCACCACTGGCTGGGCATGGGAGTCCGTAGAATCCTCCGACCAGCTGGGCGAGGGCATATCCATGCACATCGATGGGAACGATGTCATCTACGTCACATATTACAACACGTTCTCTTCGACGCTGAAATACATCAGGAACATCGGCGGTGTATGGAACACTTCCGAGTCTATCGAGTCCGAAGGTCAGGGTGGGGTTGGAAGTGCGATATCGGTCGACGGTAATGGCAACGAACGCATAACGTATGTGGACACGGTCCACGGTGTCCTGAAGTATGCTGAGCGCAGGAACGGTGTCTGGATGTACCAGAAGGTCGACCTGGGTGGCGTCGGTAAGGTAATATCCATGGACGTTGACGCCTCAGGGAGGGCTCACATAAGCTACTTCGATCCAGTCAGCAAGGACCTCCGATATGCCACCTCCATAACCGTGCCCTCCGTCCCGCTCAACCTGACCGCGGACATCGATTCAGGGTCGGTCACTCTTCATTGGGATCTGCCATTGAATGATGGTGGCGCACCGATAACCCACTTCCTCATCTATCGTGGAAATTCAACCGACTCCCTCGAGATGTATGTGGAGGTGAGCGGGACCTCGGTCAGCTTCATCGACTCTGGCCTAGTGAACGGCGTGGAATGGACGTACTGTATCAAAGCTGGCAACTCTGAAGGGTACAGCGCTAGTTCCAATCTGATATCAGCCACCCCATGCACCCTGCCCGGCGCCCCAGACGTGGAGGCTAAGGGTGAAAATGGGGCAGTAGTCCTGGATTGGGATGCGCCAGACAACGGCGGAGCTGCCATCGAGAAGTACAACATATACCGCAAGAACGAGAGCGGGGTGTATCTCCTGCTGACCTCCATCAACGGCGATGTGACCTATTACAAGGACACAGGCCTGGAGAATGGTAAGGAATACTCGTATATCGTGACCGCGGTCAATCCCGCCGGTGAGGGTCCGGAGAGCGATGCCGTTTCCGCCACTCCTGATGAAAGCTCGAACACGATGATCATCATCGCGGTGGTCATCGTGGTCCTGGCCGCGGTCGGTGTCGGTGCTTTCTTCTTCCTGAAGAAGAGCGGTAGGATCTGAGAACGAGGGTCCCAACCCTCCCCTTTCCCTATTTTCATTTTTCCCAACCTCAGTTTTATAACCAAAGTGGTCATTGTGAAGGTCGATGGCTGACGATTGGACCGAGCTCTACCGTCCCCAGAAGCTTTCCGAAGTGGTTGGCAACCCAAAGGTCATCAAGGACCTGCAGCAGTGGGCCCTATCATGGGAGGAGGGCCATCCTGAGTTCAAGGCGGTCGTTCTCATGGGTCCGCCCGGGGTGGGCAAGACCAGTGCAGCACTGGCTTTGGCCAGGGACTTCAAATGGGGGGTGGTGGAGATGAACGCCTCCGACCAGCGAAACGCAGACGCCATCAAGAGGGTGGCCATTCGCGGTTCCCGTTCGGAAACCTTCACCGACGAAGGGGATTTCCTCTCAAGCAAGGACGGGCATCTGAAGCTGATCATACTGGATGAGGCCGACAACATCTTCGGCCGCGAGGATTCCGGCGGCATACCGGCCATAGCGGAACTGGTGGCCAATACCAGGCAGCCAGTGATACTGATCGTAAATGATTTCTACGAGCTCAGCCGAAAAAGTTCGGCCATAAAGAACAACACCCTGCAGCTGAAGGTCTCCAAGGTGCAGGCGGCGACCATGCGCAACGTGCTGCGCCGGATAGCCATCGACCAGGGTTTGGAGGTGCCACAAAGGGTGTTCGAGACCATCATCGAGAACTCCAACGGGGACATGAGGGCGGCGGTCCGCGACCTTCAGGCCGTGGGAGAAGGCAACTACGACATGGGTGAGGACGACGCTTTCGTGCTGGAAAGCAGAATGTCCGTGCGAAGCATGTACGACCTGATGCGCGACATCCTACACGAATCCGACTCCCGGAGGGCGAGGCGCACGGCGATGGACGTGGACGAGACCCCGGAGCACATCATGATGTGGCTGGACGAGAACGTCCCGTTGGAATATAAGGACCCCCAGGACCTCCATCGGGCGTTCCAGCACCTGGCGCGCACCAGCACATTCCTGGCCCGGGTCACCCGGCGCCAGTACTTCGGTTTCTGGTCCTACGCCAGCGATCATAATGTGATAGGCGTTTGCTCGGCCAAATCTAAGCTCAATCGGGGATGGGTGCAATACCGCTTCCCGGGATACATAATGAAGATGTCCCGCAGCAAAGCCTTCCGGAGCATGAGATCTGGGATTTCCTCGAAGATATCAGAGCATACGCACACCTCGACCAGGAGGTCGGCCCAGGATGTCCTTCCTTATCTGGTGCAGATGTTCAAGGTCGATCCCGAGTTCCGTCTGTCCATGATAGGCACATTGCGCCTGAGCACCGAGGAGGTCGCCTTCCTCCTGGACAAGAAGGTCGATTCCGCAGAGGTCAAGAGGCTGATGCTGGAATCGGAGAAGGCCAGGGCGGTCAAGGAGCCGCCTTCCAAGCCGATGCCCGAGAAGGCCGAGGAGAACGAGGAAAGGCCGGAAAGGAAGCCGGAGCTGAAGGGGAAGCAGGCTTCCCTGTTCGAGTATTAGGTGCAGCATGAAGAACGACCTGCGGGAGATATTGCAGAAGCAGCAGTATAGGCTCTGTGGCGATCACGCAGGCGTCAAGCTCTGTCATTGGATGAAGCAGAGCCTTCTGAAGGGCCGCACATGCTACAAGCAGGACTTCTACGGGATCAGATCGCACCGCTGTCTGCAGATGACCCCGGCAGTGAACGACTGCACTCATAACTGCCTGTTCTGTTGGCGAGTGCGAGGTTTCGAATCCACGGTAACCAGGTGGCAGGATCCGGAGATCGTGCTCGACACTTGCATCGAGGGGCAGCGCCAGCTGGTCACCGGCTTCAAGGGGGATCCCCGTTGTTCTCCAGCGATGTGGGAGGAGGCCCGAAACCCCCGTCAGGTGGCGATATCCTTGGCCGGGGAGCCGACCATCTATCCGTACCTTGGCGATTTCATCGGGCTGTGCCACAGAAGGGGAATGACCACGTTCCTAGTGACGAACGGGACGTTCCCCAAGGTGCTCGAGCAGCTCACCGAGCTTCCCACCCAATTGTATGTCACCGTGGCCGCTCCGAACCAGGACATCTACCGGAAGTTGTGCGTTCCTAGGATCGATGATGGCTGGGAGCGCCTGATGGAGACGCTCGAACTGCTGCCCTCGCTGAACACCAGGACGGTGATCAGGCACACCCTGGTGAAGGATTGGAACCTGGGCTGGGAGAAGGAATACGCCGCGCTGGACCGCATCGCCGACCCGACCTTCGTGGAGCCCAAGGGCTTCGTCTTCGTCGGCGATTCCCGGCGCAGGATGTTCATGGATAATATGCCGTCTCACGCCGAGGTCCTGGAGTTCGGCCGGCGGGTGGCGGATGAACTGGGAATGCGCATGCTGCGCGAGAAATCCGACAGCCGAGTGGCGGTCTTCGGTGAGGACGGCACGGATACCAAGATACCCGGTCTCGATCAGAGCGGGTGAGCCTTCAGCCACTTCAGGATGGATGAGCAGCACATGTCCGCCGGAATGATGTGACCAGCGCCTGAGACCCATTCCAGCTGCGAGCCGGCGATGTGGTCCGCCAGTTCTCGGGCGAAGTGCGGTGCGACCATGATATCCTCATCGCCGTGGATTATCAGCGTTGGAGCGGTCACCTTGTCCAGCAGGTCATGGCTGTCAAAGAGGTCGAGAGCCAGCTTCTGGGCTTTGAATCCCTCAGCTGCCCGTTTCCCATTGCCATTGCATCGCCTCTGCGCGGGCTTGGCCAAGGCCAGTTTCCTGAAGTAGTCCTCAGGGAGGCACCAGGACTGCATGAGTTCCATCAGCGAATCGAAGGTCGCTCCCTCGTCGACCGTTCTGATCATGGTGTCGATGGCGAAGGACGAGCGCTCCGGCCTCCTGGTGTAGGTGGACATGAGAATGAGCGCACCGACCTTGTCAGAATGGTCAATTGCCACCCTTTGGGCGACGTTGCCGCCCATGGACCATCCCAGGACGTGATAGCGGTCGTGACCCAGATGCTCCATCAGTCCTGCCACGTCCTCAGCCAAGTTGCTCATGGTGAAGAGCGTCGGCGGATAATCCGTGTCTCCAGCCCCCCGGTTGTCCAAGATCACTACCTGATATGATCTGGAGAGATGCGGTACATACTTCTTCCAGAAGGCGATCTCCCCGCCCAGGCCGGTGATGAGGACCAGCGGTTCCCCTTCCCCGTGAACCTGGAAATTGATGCGCGCGTCACCTATCTCGACCTTAGGCATCGGACGGCGGGATTAGGCTTGTGCTATTTGTCCTTATTCTTGGGACGGTCTCAGGGAACGTGGCAGAGCACCTTCTCGTCGAACACGTATTTCTTGCGCGGTCCCACCAGGTACACAGGCGATCTGCCGAACAGGTCCATGCGATAAATGTCGTACAGCATGAGGGAGTAGAACTCCCGGGTGACCGACTGCAGCGCATCGCAGCGGGCCAGGTCCTCGGAGGTCGTTCCAGATATGCGTTCCGCCCGCTCCAGCAACCCCTCCAGCTTGTCTATCCTGGTGTTGAGGATCTGATTGGCCATGCGCAGGCTCATCACGCTCTGGAAGCTGCGCATGGTCCAGAACTGCTCAAGGAATATAACAATGAAGAGGAGGAGGTCCCAAATCCCGTATTCATTCAGCGAGGTCACCAGGGTCAGGAAGGTATACCCAGGAAGCACCAGCGCACCAATGAAAATGACGGCCACGGTGACCAGCACCGCCACGGCGGCCGACTTCACGATGAACGAGGCAGTCCTCCCCCTCAGCTTGGCCGCCCCCATCCTTCTCGCCCAGGAGCGGGCTATCTCCGAAACGCCCTGGCTCTGGGGCTCAAGGAAATTGACCAGGGTGTAGAAGACGAAGATCAGCACCACCTGGACGATGATCAGCCGGGCCAGTCCGGCGACGGCCGTATAGTCGGTCAACAGAAAGCTCACCAGGACGAACAGCCCCGTACCCAGGATCAGGGTGAACCCTATGGTCAGGGGCACCATCCTTCCCAGGAAGAGGGTGATAATGATCTCCAGCGTCAGCTTGGGCTTTCCCAGAAGCCTGCGGTATGCTTGCTTCCTCTGCTCCCTGGTCTTCTTCTGCTTCACCACGTTCCCGTCGTTCTGGACGTTCTTGCGGGTGGTCGGCAGCAGTAGGAAGAGAAAGTTCCAGGAGTAGAGCACCAGGCTGGCGATGAACCAGCTCCAGAGCGCCTTCGGGTAATGGAATATCAGCACTCCGGTGAGGGCCATGAGCAATAGCGGCACGATCGTCCCCCGCCACTGATGCCTCCTCTCCTCCTTGACCATCTCCAACAGGTCCTGTTGGCGGGCCAGTTCGGCTCGCGCCTCCTCGGAGAAGGCAAGAACGCTGTCTTCAAAGGTCAGGACCGAAGGTTGCTCCATGCTCCTTGGACATGAAGGCCGGGCCTCATAAAAACATTCGCCCATCCCCCCATGCGGCCACGGACAGCCGGGAATGGAAAAGGATATCTAATCCATGCTTGGATAGATGTGCCCGAGGTGTCCCTTGGGAAAGAAAGAGAAGATGGCCTCGGTGCTTCACCTGGTGGGCGGAAAGCCGGAGAACGTGGAGAAGATAGTGGATGAGATCGACATGTTCTTCGACACCATGAACGCCGAGCTGGAGGACTGGAAGGTGTCCATGGAGGAATTTCCTGACGGCACACGCATCTACGCACGCTTCCAGGTGCTGGTCAGGAAATAGGTGTCGAAAATGCCAGATGAAGAGGGGGCGCCTCGCGAGAGGGTCCTGATGTGTGCGGCGGATTGGAAGGACCCCGATTGCCGCACGGTCATCAGCGAGTTCCACAAGGAAGGCATAGACTCCGAGATACTGGACGTCGATCAGGACCTGCAGGGGTTCGAGAAGGCTTGGGGGGACAAGGGTCCGGCCAAGTTCCATAGTGAGTATCACAAGGAGGGGGCGCCATACCTGGAGAGGGACGGTCTGGACGATTACGTTCCCGCCGGTCCGGTCGAGCGCACCGGAAGGTCGCCCAGGGACGCCGTCCTGAACCGCAAGCTTGACGTCGGGACCGTGGAGGTCATCACCTATGCCCTGTTCCGGGCCATATTCGGCTACGGTGTGAACATACCGATAAAGCGCCCAGGCGTCGTGGACATGGATGTGACCATCAAAGGCAAGGACATAAACATCAACACCAACGACTTCTACTTCAACGTCCCGGACCTGATCGTCTGGAGGGTTGTGTACTCTCACAAGGGTACGCCGATAATGGAGTTCGGACGGGGGGTGGACAAAGGGTTCAAAGTGCATCGGCTGCAGGCGCTCAGGCTGTTCCTGGCCCTGCGTTCCCAGTCCAAGAAGGCCACCAAGGCGCGGATGGCGGCCAGGAAGGCCGCCGCCGAGGAGGCCGCCCGGGAGAAGGAGGCCAAGGCGATATGAGTCCGGTGCGTGACGATCAGAAGGAGCACTTCCGCGACGTTCTCCGTTCCATCCACCTCATAATGGTCGAGTCATTCAAACTCCGGCAGGTCAAGGTCACCCCGCTGGGGTCGGAGGGCTCACGCTTGTCCATACCCATCAGGATAGATGGCGTTGACCGGACCGGGTCTCCCGTCCGATACTTCGCCAAGATCCTCGGCGGCAGCGACATAATGACCGAGAAGACCATCCAGTTCTTCAAGAACGTCTACCTCCAGATGGAGGGGCGCCCGCCGCTCTTCAACTTCAACCGCTCCGCCAGGGACCTGGCGATGCATCAGTTCGAGACCATGGGCCAGGTGTACCGCCTGGGCATACCGACAGCCAAGCCCTTGGGGACGTTCGCTCTTCCGGGGGGGATGTGGCTCTTCGTGGCGGAGTTCCTGGAGGCCGCATCGTCCGCCACCAGGAAGGTCAGTGAAGCCCAGCTCGACAAGGCGTTCGAGCATCTGAGGCTGATGCACAGGAACGGGATCTTCCACGGGGACATAAAGCCGGAGAACTTCCTGTTCGCCGACAAGGTCTATATCATGGACGTCGGAAATTTCCTGAGGGACGCTCCGGACAAGGAGAAGCTTTCTTACGACCTGGCGTGCGCCCTGGCTTCATTCATGGACCTGGCCGCGCCGGAAAAGCTGGTCAGGCTGGCAAGGGAGCATTACGGGGCAAGGGACATGAAGCGGGCGGCCAGCTATCTGGAGCTCATCGATCGTCGGCCGGACTTCCGCCTGGCTCCGGAAAAGATGAAAAAGTTGAAGGAATTGCTGTCCTAGGCGGACTCCTTCTTCTTGAAGAGGGCTTTGGCCGCGAACTCGACGCGCAGTCCATCCTTGGTCTCCTCGACCGAGAACTTCCACTGCTCGATATTGGCGTTGTAGTCCTTGAACAGCTTCTTCAATTCCTGGCCTTTCTCGTTGAGAACCACGGTTACGTCCTTTTCGGGCAATTCGAACACTCCTGTGGCCGGAAATATGGCAGCCCGGGATAGATTAAGGTTTGGCTCAGGCGTCGGGCCACAGCTTGGCGGCGGTCTCCCGGAGCTTCACCTTCATTATCTTCCCGCTGGCGGTCATCGGGTACTCGTCAAGGAAGTGGACGTACCTGGGGATCTTGTAGAAGGCGATCTTCCCGCGGCAGTGGTCCGTAACGTCCTCGGCGGTCAGCTTCGCCTCTGGCCTGAGTATTATGAACGCGGCCGGCAGTTCGCCGTACTTCTTGGATGGAACGCCTACAACCTGGACGTCTGCAACCCCGTCCATGTGGTGGATGTAATCCTCCACCTCCTTGGGGTAGATGTTTTCCCCTCCGCGGATGATCATGTCCTTCAGCCGTCCGGTCACCGCGTAATAACCGTCCTCGTCCATCATCCCTATGTCCCCGGAGTGAAGCCAACCATCCTTGTCTATGGCCTTGGCCGTCTCCTCCGGCATCTTGTAGTAGCCCCTCATCACGTTGTGGCCACGGCAGCACAGTTCGCCGTGCTTCCCCGGTCCCAGATGTTCTCCCGTCTCCGGATCGATCACCGCCACCTCTATTCCGGGGAGCACCTTTCCGACCGTGGAGCATTTCTTATCCAGGCTGGGTTCATCGAAGCGGGTCTGGGTCATTCCAGGGCTGCTCTCCGTAAGGCCGTAGACGATGGTCACCTCCCGCATGTTCATGCGCTCAACGCACTCGTTCATGGTCTTGACCGGGCAGGGGGACCCGGCCATTATTCCCGTGCGCAGCGACGAGAAATCGAACTTGTCGAACAGCTTGTGGTCCAGGACCCCGATGAACATGGTCGGGACCCCGTACAGGGAGGTGCACCTTTCCCGTTCCACGGACATCATGACATTGATCGGGTCGTACTTTTCCAGTATGACCATCGTGGCCCCATGGTTCAGGCAGGCCATGACCCCCAGCACGCATCCGAAGCAGTGGAACAGCGGTACGGGCAGGCACACCCTGTCCTTGCTCGAATAGTTCATGTTGGCCCCGATCCAGTAGCCGTTGTTGGTGATGTTGAAATGGGTGAGCATGACTCCCTTGGGAAAGCCTGTGGTTCCAGAGGTGTACTGCATGTTGACCACGTCATGCGAGGACAGCTCCGCCTGCCGGTGGCGGTACTCGTCATCGCCGACGGCCACGCTCATCGCCAGCAGCTCGTTCCATGAGTACATCCCGCGGTGCTTCTCAGGCCCCAGGAACAGCACGCGGCGCAGGTTCGGATAGCGTTCTGAACGCAGCCTGTCGCGCGGCTGCACCTTCAGCTCCGGAATGAGCTCGTAAAGCGTGTTCACATAGTCCGTGTCGCGGTAGCCGTCGATCACGAATATGTTCTCGCAGTCGGACTGCCTAAGGACGTAATCGATCTCCGCCGATCGGTAATTGATGTTGATGGTGAGCAGTATCGCCCCGATCTTGGCGGTGGCGAACTGCAGGGTCACCCAGTGCGGGACGTTCGTGGCCCAGACGGCCACCTTGTCGCCCTTCCCGACGCCTAGGGCCATCAGCCCTCTGGCCGCCTTGTCCACGGTATCCCGGAACTCCCTCCAGGTCTGACGGTAGTCGCGGTCCGCGTAAACCACCGCGTCCTGGTCCGGTATGCGCTCGACCATCTCGTCCAGAAGCTGACCGATGGTGGCCTCCCTGGTTATGTTCTCCCTGGGCATGCGTCCACCTCAGATGGGGGTGTAGATGACAGCGAAGATCTCCGCCGCCTCTCCGTTCGCCGCGCCCAGGTGGTGGGGGACCACCGAGTTGTAATGCATGGAGTCTCCTTCGCTCAGGAGGTACCGCTCCTTGCCGTACACGAGCTCTACCTCACCCTTGACCACGATGACGAACTCCTCCCCCTCGTGCGAGGAGGTGCAGGCGTCGTCGCAGGGCTGCACGATGATGTAGAGCGGCTCCATGTGTCGGTCGGTCTTGCCTTTGGCCAGCGGATAGTAGTGGTACTTGCCCACCGCCCCCTCCTTGTGAGAGGCGGTCTCCTCCGCACGGTCCTTAAAGCGGGTGATGACCGGGTCCGGACGTACCTGGTCGTCCATGAAGGTGCCTAGTCTCTGCCCGAGCGCCCTGGATAGTTTGACGAGAACTCCCAGCGGCGGATAGACCTCTCCGCTCTCCGCATTCCGCACCAAGCTTGCTTCCACGCCGGCGTTCTTGGCCAGGTCCTCCACGCTCATGTTCAATCTCTCGCGATAGGTGCGAATTCGCGTACCAAGTTTGTCAGGAGTGGTCAAACGGTCATCCTCCGGTAAGCCAGGCGTCATGCCCAGTCCGCAATACCGTTACCTAAACGGCCGGACGTTTAAGAATCTTACTTAATATGGCCATTTTACCAACGAAATAAGAAAAAAGGAGCAGAGTGCCGAAGCACTCCTATAGGTTGTTCTTAGCCCAATCGAAGGCCGCCCGATACACCTTGCGGTTCCTCTCGACCAGGGCCGGTTTCGCGGCGAAGCTGGCGTCCAGTGCAAAAAGCACCTTCTCCTCGGGTAGGCCGTGCAGCTGCAGGGCGGTAAGGGCGCCAAGGAGCGCGGTGTTGGCCGCCTTCGGCGTTCCCGCCTCGGCGGCGATGCGTGTGGCGGGGAATCCCATTACCTTCACGCCCTCGCGCACCGCTGGCTCTGGCAGCGAGGACTCGTAGATCACCGATCCTCCCTTCGGAACGCTCATGGCGAACCGCTCGGCCGCAGGTTGGCTCATGACCACCAGCACATCGGGCGAATCCACGGTCGGAGATCCGACCTCCTTTCCGCTCACGACCACCGAGCAGGAGGCGTATCCACCCCGCTGCTCCGGTCCATAGCTGGGAAGCCAGGACACGAAGCGCCCGGATGCCCCGGCCGCTTCGGCCACCACCAGTCCCAGGGAGAGCACCCCCTGTCCACCGAAACCGGAGAACTTGAACTTGCGCTCGCTGAAACACTCATCCAGTTGAGCTGAGCTGCCGTCATGGCCCTTGCCCATGAGGTCCTTGACCGAAAGATGGGGGATGGCATTCGCCACCGGAACCGGGTCGGCGCTGCGGTCCCTGAGGTTCCCGAGCGGGAACACCTTCTCCATCTGCTCGTTCACGAACTGGGCCGAGGTGACGGCGTCCATGCGCCAGTTGGTCGGGCATGGTGAAAGAAATTCGACGAAAGCGTATCCCTTCCCGTCCCTCTGTATCTCCAGCGCCTTGCGCACGGCCTTCTTGGCCTGCATGATGTGTTTGGTGTCCGAAACGGAAACGCGCTCGATGAACACCGGGGCGTCCAGCTGGTTCAGCACCTCGCACACCTTAAGCGGGTAGCCTTCCTTGACCGGGTCGCGGCCGAAGGGGGTGGTCGTCGTCTTCTGTCCCAGCATCGTTGTCGGGGCCATCTGCCCGCCGGTCATGGCGTATATGGAGTTGTTGACGAAGAAGCAGGCGAAATGCTCTCCGCGGTTCGCTGCCTGGAACGCGTTGTTGAACCCTATCGCTCCCAGATCTCCATCTCCCTGGTAGGATATGACGACCTTCCCCGGAAGTGACCTGGCGATCCCGGTGGCCACGGCGGATGCCCGACCATGCGGTCCGGCCACATTCCCGCAGTCGAAGTAATGGAAGCAGAAGGCGGCGCAGCCTACGGGCGAGACAAAAACCGTCCGGTCCTGTATGCCCAGCTCAGCCATCGCTTCCCCTATCAGCTTGTGTATGATGCCATGGCCGCAGCCCGGGCAGTAATGCGTGGCTCGGGTCCCTGGCTCCTTGCGGTCGAAGGTCCCATAGAATCCCTGGGCCTTCCGGATCATGCCTTCGCCTCCATCATCTTGCGGGCTCGTACCACCACATCGTCCACCTTCATCATGTTCCCGCCCATGCGGTTGATCAGATCGACCGCGCATCCCCTATCTCGGTCCAGGTGCAGCAGCACATCGTCCCGATACTGGCCGTTGCTAAGTTCCACGACGAGCAGCTTACCGGCTTTGGCCGCTTGGTTCAGCGCCTGCGTTGGGAAGGGGAACAGCGTCAGCGGCCGGAACAGGCCGGCCTTGATCCCCTGGGAACGGAGCTCGTCCACCGCCGAGCGGGCGACCCGGGAGCTGGTCCCGTAACCAGTGAGGACGATCTCGGCATCGTCAGTCAGATAGGATTCAGAAAGCGCGTCCTTCTGCATGGAGGCGTACTTCTCCTGAAGCATCCAGTTGTGTCGCTCCTGTAGCTCGTTGTCGAGGTATATCGACGATACCAGGTTGCCGCGGGTGGCGTCGTTCCCCTGGACGGACCACGTCGACGTTTCCGGTCGAACAGACTCCTTCTCCGGAAGCTGCAGGAACTCCATCATCTGCCCTAATACCGCGTCTGCCAGCACGATGGCCGGATTGCGGTATTCGAAGGCCATCTGAAACGCCTTCATTGTGAGGTCGCACATCTCCTGGACGGAAGCGGGGGCCAGCACTATGTTGTGATAGTTTCCGTGTCCACCCCCCTTCACTGCCTGGTTGTAATCTCCCTGCTCCGGGCCGATGTTGCCCAGGCCTGGACCGACACGTTGGACGTTAACGATGACCGCCGGCAGCTGTGCTCCGGCGAGGTACGAAAGCCCTTCCTGCATGAGCGATATCCCCGGTCCAGAGGAGGCGGTCATGGTGAGCTTGCCGGCCGAAGCCGCGCCGAAGATCATGTTGATCGCCCCTGTTTCGCATTCAGCCTGCAGGTGCTCCCGCCCCAACTGGGGGAAGTACTCCGCTACGGCGTGGGCGATGTCGCTGGCCGGTGTGATGGGGTAACCGAAATAGGTGTCGCAGCCGGCGTACACGGCGCCGATGGCCACAGCCTCGTTCCCTTTGATGAACTTCCTCATTGGGCATCCCTCCCGTCGTCTACCTGAAGGGCGTACGGCTCAGGGCAGTTGTAGAAGCAGGTTGCGCAGCCGATGCATCCCTCTCCAACGTATTCAACGGCGTTGTAGCCACGGCGGTTGATGCGGCCGGAGAGGCGCAGAACCTTCTTGGGACAGGCGGCCACGCAGCGGCCGCAGCCCTTGCATTCGTTCTCGTCGATGATGGGACGGGACGTTCTCTTCGCGGTGCTCATCGCCTATCTGGATAGAGGGTCGATACTTAAAGCTACTTCCACCTGCTTCGTCGACCCACCTGGCCTAAAGGCTGCCATACTTCCGCACGTGTTCCCAGGCCTCGAAAAGTTCAGGGTCCTTCTCCGGTCCGTCGTACAGCCCCATGTCTTTGCGCTTGAACAGCCTGCGGTCCTCGCCCACCGGGCAGACCTTGATACAGATGCCGCACGGGGAACGGTACTTCTTCTTCAGATCGATGCTCCGGCCCGTGCACTTCACCTTATCGATCGACCCCTTCGGATATTCCACATCCCCGATGGCCTGTACCGGGCAGGCCTTGATGCAGCGCATGCATCTCACGCACAGTTGCTTTTCCATCGGTCTTCCAGGTGGTATCTCGGCAGTGGTGAACACGGAGACGAAGCGTTGTCTCGGCCCATACTCCCTGGTGAGGAGCATGTTGTTCAGCCCGAAGGTTCCCAGACCGGCCATGTATGCGGCGTGGCGGTGGGAGAAGAAGGCGTAGGGATTGTCCTTCAGCAGTTCGACGGTACCGTAACCGTCCCTAGGGACGTAGGCCGAAGCGTGGCCCAGTCGATTGAGCATTTCTGAAAGCTGATAGGCTCTCTCATCCAGCTGGGCGTTGAGGTTCCTGTAGAGCTCCTGATACCATATGGACGGGGAGGTCTCCAGTATTGGCAGGGTCACCGGAAGCCCCAGGACCACCACGGTGCGGCATCCGGGGAATACCGCCTTGGGGCAGAACTCCCTCGGCGGGAAGGGCTGGAAAGGCGGGTCGTCCCAATCGTCCGCCGAGGCGAATCCCACCATCTCGATGCCCCAATCGCGGCAGCGGTCAACGATCTTTCGGCGCAGGTCGGCGCTCATGCCGAAAGGAACGTCTTGGACGATAGAAATAGGTGCGCCTGCCGGTCTCAGTTCAGGCGATCTGCCACACGCTCAGCGAACTCCATGGTGCCCAGCGTTCCCCCCATGTCCCTCGTCCGGTGCCCTTCGGTGAGCGTCTGCACCAGGGCGGACTGAAGCCGGCTCGCGGCATCCATTTTCTTGAGGAACTCCAGCATCAGGCATGCCGACAGGATGGTCGCCGACGGGTTGGCAATGCCCTTCCCGGCGATATCAGGGGCGCTGCCATGCACCGGTTCGAACAGGCCGAAACGATCGCTGAGATTGGCGGACGGGGCCATGCCCAATCCTCCGGTCAGCGCGGCCGCCTCATCCGAAAGAATATCGCCGTACAGATTGAGGGTGACGATGCACTGGAACTGCTTTGGTTTGGAAATCAGGGCGGCGGCCACCGCATCAACTATCATGTCATCCGCCTCCATTCCGGTGTCCTTCATTACCTCATAGAACACCTTTCGGAAAAGACCGTCCGACTTCCTCAATACGTTCGCCTTGTGCACGCAGGTGATCTTGTTGAGGCCCATTACCCTGGAGACCTTCACCGCCTTCTCGACGATGCGACGGCAGCCCTTCTCGCTGACGACCCGTTCCAGAATGACCGCTCCGTCCTCCTCCCGTTCACGGCCAGTATACATGCCTTCAGTGTTCTCCCGGACGATGACGGCGTTCAGGTCGACGATCTTGAACTCCGGCAGTATCGGGAAGCAGGGGCGGATGTTGGCATAGAGGTCGAAATGCTTGCGCAGCTGCAGAAGCGGCGATCTGTAGCAGGGGTCCGGCGTCACCGGAGAGGTTATGGCACCGAACAGAACGGCCTTCGAGGATTCCAGTGTGCGAAGAGTCTGTGCCGGGAGGTACTCGCCCGTCCTCTCGAAGCAGTTCAGTCCCATGTGCGCCTTGACGAACTCCAGTCCCAGGTCCATCTGCTCCAGGATGTGCATGGTGGCGCCTACCACCTCGGGGCCGATGCCGTCCCCTCCCATCACCGCAACTCTGGTCATCTCATCCGCTCGACGATCGAGGAAACAAGTATCGGCAGGGTTATGGTCGCGTCACCCTCCACGTTGACCTGCCAAGCGTCCTCTCGGACCTTCCCCCAGGAGATGGCCTCGCGCACCTGCGCTCCGCTGAGGGAGCCATCGTATTCTGCCGCGGTGGTCATATAGACCGCATAGTCCAGCCCTCCCCGGAACTGGTTCCACCAGATGACATGGTGCTTCGATATCCCCCCTCCGACGATGAGCGCGCCGCTGACCTCCGCTCGGAACACCAGGCCGGAGAGCTCCTGCTCGTCCTCGAACAGGTCGATCTTGAGGTCGCGGTGGGTCTGCCAGTACATCCACAGCTGGCTTCCGAAGGAACCATCGGTAATGCCGGGAACGAATATGGGTATGCCGTTCCTGTGGGCCCAGTAGAGCAAAGAATCCTCATTGTCCAGGCGGGCACCGACCTGATCGATGATCTCCCGGGTGGATATGGCGTTCCGACCGGCGAGTATCTCCTCGAACATGGGTAGCAGCCTCTCCTCCAGCACCAGGCCGTAGCTCTCATCCGGCACCAGCACGTTTCCCAGGCGGTTCACGCCCTCCTCGCGCAGCTCAGCGTCGTCCATGGCAAAATCGCCGTGGTAGTAGTCCTTCCAGGACCTGGCGAGATCGTGGTCCAGGGTGCCGCAGGTGGTTATGACCACATCGACCAATTTGCGCTTCACGAGCTCCACGATGACGCCCCTGGTGCCGGTGGCCATGATGCAGGCCGGGAAGGAAAGGAAGGTCAGGCACTTGTCGTCCTTGACCATCTTCTCCACGATATCGATGGCGTCCGCCAGCTTCTTGGCGGTGAAACCGCCGGAATCGGACATGGCCCGGACCAGCTGGTCGACGGTCATGCCTTCAGTGACCTTGATGTCGCGTACCGCTCTCTCTTCCATGTTGATCGGACCTCCTATCCCCCGCGCCTTAAAATATATTGCCACCGAAATCCCGGAAAGGGCGCTAGCAAGCGCTTAATAACGGACCACGACCTTTCACTGGCAATGGACACCAAACGGCTGGCGGTGCTCAGCGGGGGCTACATCGGCCCGCTGTCAGGAAACGCCGTTCTGGCCATGATGCCGGTGCTCAAGGCGGAGTTCGGGGCGAGCGCGGAGGAGATACTGGTGTCCATCACCTTCTTCATGCTGCCCTTCGCCCTCTTCAACCTCTTCTCAGGCACGGTATCGGACGTCTACGGCCGACGCCGGATACTGACCGCCGGTTTCCTGATCTACGCCTTGGGCTGCCTGTTCTGCGTGCTCAGCTCCGACCTCATGTCATTCTACCTTTCCCGATCGGTGCAGGGCGTCGGCTACGCCTTCGTGAACCCGGTGCTCCTGGCGGTGCTGGGGGATATGACCCCTCCCCAGGAGCGAGGTAGGGTCATGGGGTATTTCGGGGCCTTCACCACCGCTGGTATCGCCACCGGACCGATGATCGCCGGTTTCCTCACCGCATACGACTGGAGGTGGATGTTCATGCTGGTGGCCATCCTCGCGTTGGGGGTCAACTTCTGGATCAGGACCGCCTGCCCATTGTCCCGCCCCAACCCGGACGCGATGAGGGACCTCAGGGACAACGTAAAAAAGGCAGCAGGGAACCGGGCGGTGATCACTCTGTGCGCCCTCGGCTTCCTGGCCTTCCTCTGCTACATGGGCGCCCTGGGGTTCCTGTCCGATCATCTATCGATACCGCCGCTATCGATGGACGAGGAGACCATCGGCATCCTGGTGGGGATGAGCGGCGTGGCCGGGATGTTCGCCGCCCCGCTCGGCGGCCGACTGGTGGACGCCAGAGGAAGAACGTTCACTGCCGCCATCGGATTCATCGTAGTGGGGCTGGCCTTCGCGTCCCTGTACGTCTCATCGGACCGGGTCCATTACGCCGCTTCCCTGCTGGTGTTCGGCACCGGTACGGCCTTCATATGGGCCTCTCTGCTGACCATAACTGTGGAGGTCATCCCGAATCTTAAGGGCACAGTCTCCTCGATCTTCAACAGTTCCCGCTTCTTCGGGTATTCCCTTGCCCCCCTGGCATTCGCTCCCATCTATTCGCTGGACGGCTTAGGCCCATTGCTCCTTTTGGGCATCGTCCTCACCGTGGTGGCGCTACCCATGGTCCACCTGCTGAAGGTTCAGCTCGAAGCGTCCCAGTCAGACAGGACCTCGGCGAGCTGAGCGCGGGTCTCGTCGACCGGTCCGCAGTTGTCCAGGACCCTCCAGCCGCGGGCGGCGAGGTCCAGGACCTTTCCGCGGACCTTCTCCAGGGCTTCCAGGTTCTCGAACATCTCCCTTTCATGCTCCCTCTCCTCAATCCTGTGGAGAGCGCACTCCGGGGACACGTCCACCAGCAGCAGCTTCTCCGGGATTGGAAGGACCTTGCAGAAGAACTCATAGCCTGCCACATACAGCGATGCCGGGAGATACGCGGTGGCCATCACGTATCGCACGAAAATGACCTTGTCCTGTTCCTTCCATCCCCTGAGCCGCCGCAGGGAGTTCAGGACGTCAAGGATGAAGAATATGGTGGCCACGGTGCGCATGAGCTTCCCCTCCGCGGTGAGGGACCGTCGGCTGAGCCGCCCGAAGAGGGAATCGGAAGGGTGCGTTCGAACCAAGACCTTCTCCCCTCTGGTCCGGTAATGAACAGCTATCCATTCGGCCACGGTGCTCTTCCCGGAGCCGTCGATGCCGTCGACCACGATCAATTCCATCTTCTTCCCTCAGATCCCCGAAATGGCCATTATCAGCGCGGTGGTAAGGGGTATGACCAGATTATCGTACTCCCCGGGGGTGATCAGCTCGACCACCGCCACATAGCCGCTCAGGCCCAGGGCGGCCAATGCGCTCACGGTCAGCGATATCGACCTGGTCCCGTAAAGGCCTGCCGAGAACAGGAGGTTGTAGTAGTTGATCATCAGGAATATCGCCAGTCCGGCGAAGATGAAGACGGCCAACGTACCTTCCAAAGTCTTGCTGCCGTATATCCTTCGCTTCCCGAAGGTCTTGCCGATCAATCCCCCCATTCCATCCCCGTAGGCCATGCACACGATGCCTACCGAGGCTATCAGCAGGTCGTGGAAGGCGAAGAAGGCCAGCAGGGTCCAGGATATGGCATAGTACACCAGCCCCAGCCTGTGCCCGTCGTGGGAGGCAGTGGAGAGAATGGAGCCTTTCAGCTCCCCCATCAGTTTGCCGTCCCCCGTCTCCCGATGGCCGCCGTACTTGGAGAACAGGAGGAGCAAAGGAATGAACGGGGCTGCGGCCAGAAGGGACATCACATAGTTGGTGTCGAACACCCACCAAAAGAGGGCGATGTTGCCGATCATTATGTGTATGAACTTGCGGTGGAAGGAGCGTTCTCGGAGGAAGCGGGACTTGGCGGTGACCACCACCATCACTCCCACATAGGCGTAGACCAGTATCAGACCGAGCGCGTCACCGCCAATCAAAGCAATCCTGTCCAAATGTCCTTGGTGATATTTAACATTAGAAGAATGCGGTCCCCGACTGGAATGAATCTCAGATTCGATAAGAGCATGCGAATCTGATATATAGGCCTGGGATTTTTACATACTCAGAAATATTATGAACGCCAGGGACCTTTCTCAAAGCGAAAATCTTCGCAGGCAGATTGGGGACGTCCCCATTCCAGGGCTTTACCTCCTGGATGTGAGCACTACCCAGTTCGTGGTAGTCGAACTGGTGCTGCTCAAGGCGCTCATCCGGGAGGGCAATCCCGGGCTCTTCATTTCCGTGGACCGTCCGTATCGGTACATGGTCCACCTGCTGGACATGCACGGCATCCCCCATCATGAGCTGAACTTCCTTGACGCTCAGTCCAGGTTCTCTTCGGGCAATGGGACCGCCTCTCCGAGGGTCGGTTTCTTCGAGGGCCCCAGCCACATCGATGAACTGCCCAAGGCGCTGAGGGAGTACTCCTCATCGGAGAAGGGTCTGGACCTGTCCAAGCTGCAGTTCGCCCTCATCGACAACGTGTCGATCCTGCTTCTCTACAACAGCCATCAGGCGGTGGAGGTGTTCCTGAAAGACCTCATGGAGGTCCTCTCTCAGGGGATGGCCATCTTCCTGGTCATAGACCAGTCCAGGAATCCCAACCTGTACCATGCGGCGCTTTCATTGGGAGCAAAAGAGCTCAAGCTCGAATCGCACGAAGGGCATCCGCCGGAACAACGGGTCCAAAGGACCATTGGAGGATTTTGATCATGGAAGGAACGAAAGGTGACCGGACCGAGATGGAAAGGATCCCATCGGGCATACCTGGACTGGACGAACTGGTGGAGGGCGGCTTTCCATTTCCCTCAGTGATACTGCTGTCGGGGTCGGCAGGGACCGGGAAGACCACCTTCTGCCTGCGCTTCCTGTGCGAGGGGGCGAAGAGGGGAGAGCGTGGGTTATTCTTCACCACGCTGAGCGAACCAACCCACTGGATGCTTCGTTTCTCCTCCCAGTTCGAGTTCATGCGCCCGGAATACTTCGACAAGGACATCGTCTACGTTGATATGGGCGACCTTCTGAGGTCCGGGGACCAGGAGCGGATACTGGAGGCCATCGACCTCCACATCGCGGAGGTCATGCCCCAGCGCATCGTCATCGACCCGCTGACCGTCGTCGGCGACATGTTCAAGGGCGATTATCGCAACTTCCTTTTCGACCTGACCAACCGACTCAAGCACTGGAACGCAACCACCCTGGTGACCGGGGAGGTCCGGCCCGGAGAGCTGTACCCGCCAGAGATATCGTATGCGGTCGACGGGATACTGCTCCTGCTGCTGAACGAGGAGTACGGGGACCGGAGGAAGTACCTGGAGGTGCTGAAGATGCGCGGCACCGCCCACAGCTCCGCCAAGCATTCCATAGACATCTCCCGCAAGGAAGGGATGATAGTGCTGAAGGCCAGGTTCTAAGCTGAAGGGCCCTCGGAATCGCAGAGCACCGGCCGTCCGGGCCGGTTCAGGGCCAGACATCATTTTTCATGTTCGAAAACAGCCTAAACGATTTATATAGGTAGCCGTATTTAGGCTGGAATTTAAAGAGGCTTTTCAATGCTAGACGATCCTCTGTACTATACAATACCGATCGCGGGCATAATAGGTCTCCTCTTCGCTGGATTCCTGACCTGGTGGGTTCTCAAGAAGGACACTGGTACTCCTGAGATGAAGACCATCAGCGACGCTATCCGCGAGGGGGCCATGGCCTACCTTGCCCGGCAGTACAAGACGATTGCCATCATCAGCGTCATATTGGGTGTCCTGATCACTGTCGGGATCAACCTGTGGACCGGGGTGGCCTTCCTGCTCGGGGCGTTTTTCTCCGCCCTGTCGGGATACATCGGAATGTACGTGTCTGTGAACTCGAACATCAGGACCGCGAGCGCCGCCAGGCGCTCCTTGAACGAGGCGCTCCTGACCTCCTTCCGCGGTGGCGCCGTCTCCGGCATAGCCGTGGTGGCCTTGAGCCTGCTGGGGGTCGCCGGGATATTCTTCGTTTATCAGGCGTATGTCGCCGTGGGCCCGGCCGAGTCGGCCGAGCTATACATGGACGCGCTGTTCCTCGCCGTTGGTTACGCCTTCGGGGCATCCTTCGCCGCGCTGTTCGCCCAGTTGGGCGGCGGTATCTACACCAAGGCCGCCGATGTCGGCGCTGACCTGGTTGGAAAGGTCGAGGCTGGAATTCCCGAGGACGACCCGCGAAACCCCGCCGTCATCGCTGACCTGGTCGGCGACAACGTCGGTGACTGCGCCGGACGTGGTGCGGACCTCTTCGAGAGCACTGCCGCCGAGAACATCGGCGCCATGATCCTGGGTATCGCCATCTTCGCCGCCACCGGAAACCCCGGCTGGTTCATGTTCCCGCTCGTTGTGCGTGGCTTCGGTCTGCTGGCCGGCCTGGTCGGCATCATGACCGTGCGCATGCGGAACGAGGACGAGAACCCGATGAAGGCCATCAACCGCGGTTACTACGTGACCTGCGTCATCGCCGCCATACTGTTCTACTTTGCTGTGGACCAGTTGCTGGGTGGAGAGATCCTCTACTTCATCTGCGGCATGATCGGTATCGCTCTCAGCATCGTGATCGTCTACATCACCCAGTACTACACCGCTGGCGAGTACCGCCCGGTGAAGAAGATCGCCAAGGCCTCCGAGACCGGCCCGGCCACCAACATCATCACCGGCATCTCCATCGGTATGGAGACCACCGCGATGTCTATCCTGGCCATCGCCGTCGCCTTGATTTCTTCGTATGAGCTCGGTGTCCTGGCCTCGCCGGACGCCGCCCACGAGTTCATCTATGGTCTGTACGGCACCGCCGTGGCCACCATGGGCATGCTCGCCACCTGCGCCTTCGTGCTGGCCGAGGACACCTTCGGCCCCATCACCGACAACGCTGGCGGCATCGTCGAGATGTCCGGGCAGCCTGAGGAGGTTCGCGTCAGGACCGACAGGCTGGACTCCATCGGCAACACCACCAAGGCCCTGACCAAGGGATACGCCATGGGCGCTGCGGCCCTCGCTGCCTACCTGCTGTTCGGAGCGTTCTTCGAGCAGGTCGCCAAGATCCGCGGCGTGGACATCCTGGACTTCTACAACAGCTTCACCGTGGACCTGTTGCAGCCCGTGGTCTTCATCTCCGCCATGATCGGCGCCATGCTGGTCTACCTGTTCACCTCGCTAGCTATTAGCGCTGTGGGCAAGGCCGCCGGGGACATGATCGCCGAGGTTCGCCGCCAGTTCAAGGAGAGGCCCGGAATCCTCGCCGGTACCGAGAAGCCGGACTACGCGACCTGCGTTGACATCAGCACCAAGGGTGCCCTGAAGGCCATGATCCTGCCCGGCATTCTGCCGGTGGTCGTGCCTGTGGCGCTCGGTCTGATCCTGCGCTTCGCCTACCCGGAGGACCCCCTCACGCCGTTCAGGGAGAACGACTATGCCGTCATGGGCGTCGGTGCCTTCCTGATGGTCGCCACCATCGCCGGTGTGCTCATGGCCCTCTTCCTGAACAACGGTGGAGGAGCCTGGGACAACGCCAAGAAGTACATCGAGTCCAAGGGTCTGAAGGGCACGCCTCAGCATGCCGCGGGCGTCGTGGGTGACACCGTCGGTGATCCGTTCAAGGACACCGCCGGTCCCTCGCTCCACGTGCTGGTGAAGCTGCTGTCGACCATCACCCTGGTCTTCGCCGTGCTCTTCGTGGTCTGAGCCAAAACCCCTTTCCATACCTTTTCTTTTTTTTATCCAGCATCCCGAACGCTTATATGCTCGGTGGTCAATCTTTATATAACAGATTTATCATGCCAAGGTAGTTAAGAGGATTCCTCATGTACATGTTGACCCAAAGGGAAAAGGTTGTCCGCATCCCACCCAGCAGGTTGGGGGATGACGTGGACGAGGTGGTCAATGAGTTGGCCCGCGAGTCCTATGAAGGGAAGATCGAGGGGGACGACTCGCTCACCGTCATGATCAAGAACATCGAGCCTGTCGGCGAGGGCCGCATCGTCCACGGAGACGGAGCCGTCTACCAGTCTGTTCGGTTCGATTCCCTGGTCTTCAAGCCCATGGTCAACGAGGTCGTGGAAGGGCACGTCTGCGAGGTGCTCAAGTTCGGAGCGTTCGTGCGCTTCGGACCCCTGGACGGGCTTCTGCACGTGAGCCAGGTCATGGATGACCGCATGGACGCGGACGAACAGAACCAGAGGCTCATCGGCAAGGACACCAAGCGCGAGGTCAAGATCGGAGACCTGGTTCGCACCAGGATAGTCACCCTCTCCTTCAATGAACGCAATCCCCGCGAGAGCAAGATCGGACTGACCATGAGGCAGCCAGGTCTGGGCAAGAAGGAGTGGCTGATCGAGGACCGGGCCAAGAAAGGGGGACAGGAGAAATGAAGGTAGCCAAGGCCTGCAAGGTCTGCTTCGCCATCACCGAGGAGGACAAATGCCCGCTCTGCGGCGGGGAGACCTCCAAGGACTGGCAGGGCTATGTGGTCATAATCGATCACACCAAGTCCGAGATAGCAAAGAGGATGAACATTGACAAGAACGGTAAGTTCGCCCTCAAAGTGCGCTGATCTGGAAGTTCCCCCGAAAGGGTGGAGCATGCCGGACAGCATGAGGAGCGAATTGGGCATGCCATTCGGAAGTCTGTTCAAGGGCGAGGACGTCCTTGATTCGCTCTCCGGATGTGACAAGGTCATATCGGTGGGGGACGTGGTCTCCAGCACCCTTATAAACAAGGGTGTCATCCCCCATCTGACCGTTTACGACCGGCGCAACGAAAGAAGGGAGCTGGAGGCGGGGGAGCATCCCGCCGACAACCTTCCATTGCCGGAAACGAACGTGGAGAACCCCCCCGGGTACATAACCCCCGGACTGGTAAGGGCCATGAAGGATGGCCTGGAGTCCGAGGGCAAGACCAAGGTCCGGGTGGTAGGGGAGGAGGACCTGGCCGCGCTGGTGTGCGCCGCCATAGCCCCGGCAGGGTCCTGCCTCGTGTACGGGCTCCCGGGAAAGGGAGTGGTGTTGGTCCGCACCGACGCCAAGGTCAACCAGGCGGCGCAGAGACTGATACGCTCAATGGAGGTATTGAAGTGAAGATCGAGATCGAGAGCAAGAAGCCCAACGCCCTGATGGACCGCACCGAGGTCACCTTCAAGGCAGACCACCGCGGAGAGGGTTCCCCCAAGAGGGCCGATGTGAAGGCGAAGCTGGCAGAGGCCCTGGCGGTCAGCAAGGACAAGGTCGTCATCGACCACATGGAGACCGAGTTCGGAATGGGTGTCAGCGCCGGTTACGCCAAGGTGTACGGCAGCGAGGAATCGGCCAAGAAGATCGAGAAGAACTATCTGCAGGCCAGGAACGGCCTCGCTGACAAGAAAGCGGTCAAGAAGAAGTGAGGTGTGATCCATGGCTGCCAAGAAGAAAGAGGTCAAGAAGGAAACCCCCTCGGCGAAGAAGGACTATTACCAGGCGAAGGGGGACAAGCTGGAACGGTTGAAGAAGAATTGCCCCAAGTGCGGACCCGGCGTGTTCATGGCCGAGCACAAGGACCGCACGTCCTGCGGCAAGTGCGGATACACCGAGTTCAAGAAGAAGTGAGCGCGTCTCGATCTTCCCTTCCCGAGAGGGCGGGCAATAGGTCATGGTATCCCGATGACCGCGGGCCTGTAGTGTAGCTTGGATATCACTGAAGCCTCCGGAGCTTCGAACTGGGGTTCGAATCCCCACAGGCCCGCCTTAACCCTCAAATCCAACACCTTCTTATCTATCGATCCTGTTCTCCTGGATATGCAACTCACTCCGGAAGAGCAGGCCATGCTGGCCGGCAGGGAAGGTAAGGCCAAGCGCAAGGCCATGGAGCTTTTGGTGGCCTTGGGTGCGATATACGGCGCCGATCGGCTCATCCCCATCTCCTCCGCCCATCTGTCAGGCGTTTCCTACAAGACCATCGGGGAGGGGGGCATTGAATTCCTGGAGGAGATGGCAACTGATGGAAAGGTGGCCGTGCCCACCACCCTCAACCCCATGGGCATGGACGGGGAGCGGTGGAGGGAGATGGGCGTGGACCAGCATTTCGCCGACAGGCAATTGCACATAATCTCCCTTTATGAGAGGATGGGGGTGGAGGTTAACTGCACCTGCACGCCCTATCTGCTGACGAACCGGCCGAAGGGGGGCGATCACATCGCCTGGGCCGAATCATCGGCGCTCTCCTTCGCCAATTCCGTTCTGGGCGCTCGCACCAACCGGGAGGGAGGCCCTGGCGCACTCGCCGCGGCGTTGACCGGGCGGACTCCTAACTACGGACTTCATCTCGACCAGAACCGCAGGGCCACGCATGTGGTGGAGGTGGAGGATGGGATAACCAGGGATGAGTGGTCACTGGTCGGTCACGCCGTGGGAAGGAGGCTTGGCGCGTGCATACCGTTCTTCCGCGGCCTCGGCAGCGATACCAATGGATTAAAATCACTGGCCGCGGCGATGGCTGCCGCAGGGTCGGTGGCCATGTTCATGGTGGAGAACGTAACGCCCGAGCAGCCTGCGTCACTGGAAGGGCTACCAGTGGTCAGGATCACCCGCGATGATGTCGAGGATGCTGTCAGGAGGCTGCGCACAGGGGCGAGGCCGGACCTCATCGCCATCGGCTGTCCGCATCTCTCGGAGGGCGAGATGAAGGAGCTGGCAGGTTTACTGGACGGGAAGAGGAAGAAGGGTGACGTGGAGGTGTGGTTCTGCACCTCCAAAGGCGTTTGGCTGCGCTGCCCCAAGGAACGGGCGGTACTGGAACGCTTCGGCAAGGTGCTGTGCGACACCTGCATGGTGGTGGCGCCCATAGAAGGTGTGCACAAGGTGACCGCCAGCGATTCCGCCAAGGCCTGCGCCTATCTTCCCGGGCTGTGCTCGCAGAAGGTCTTCTGCGGTTCTCGGCGAGAACTCATGGAGATGATACTATGAAACTGAAAGGACGCGAGATATTCAAGGGGAGGGCTATCGGGCGGCTGCTGGTTCTGGACGAGGCGTTCAGCTTTCTGGGCGGCGTGGATCCCAAGACCGGGCTTCTGACGGTAGCCTCCGGCAGGGAGGGCGAGAGCGTCGAGAACCGCATCCTGGTATTCCCGCATGGAAAGGGATCAACGGTCGGTTCCTATACCATAATGGACCTCAAGAAGAACGGGCACCTACCGGCGGCGATCGTGAACGCTCAGGCGGAGACGATCGTGGCCACCGGAGCGGTGATGGCCGGGGTACCGATGATCGACTCCATCGACATCTCCCTGCTCAGGGACGGAGACCGGGCGGTGGTCCTGGGGGATGGCCTGGACATGATGGACCTGGTGGAGAAGAAGGTGGTCACCTGCGTCCTGCGCCGGAAAGGCAAAATGCTCATACTCAAGCGAAGCCAGAAGGTCGGAACGAACAAGGGGAGATGGGCGGCGGTCAGCGGCTTCATAGAGCGCGGGGAGACTCCGGAGGAGACCGCCCTGAAGGAGGTGGCCGAGGAGACCGGGATGACCTCCGCCCGCCTGGAGGGGAGGGGGGAGACGCTGCGGATACGCGACGGAACGTACGTCTGGAACATACACCCCTTCCTGTTCGAGGCGGGGGACGAGGAGGTCAAGCTGGACTGGGAGCACACCGAGTGCGCCTGGGTGGGCGTAGACGAGGTCCAGGGCTACGACACAGTGCCCGGCTTCCGCAAGGTGCTGGACTCCCTGGGACTATAGCGTCCCGTCAACTTCCTTTTCCAGCAGGTTCAGCTCGTTGGCGTCCAGGGTGGAGGGGTTCAGCACCAGCATCATGATTGAGTTGTTGATCGCCACCTGGTCCCTCAGCGACTGGACGAATCGCAGTACGGTGAGGAAGTTGTTGTTGGTGATCAGGTACTCCAATCCATCGAGAAGAACCACCCCCTGGCCCTGGGCGAGGAACTGTTCGAGCGAATAGTTCAGCTTCTCCAGGTCCTTGGGCCGCAGGCTGTCCTCTTTGCCCACGTTGCTGAGCCAGACGATCGGCGTGTCCCCGAGCGCGTACTTGGCGCGGATCTTGACCGGATAGTTGCGGGTGATGCAGAACCCCCGCTTCCCCTTCTTGAGCTGGTCCAAGAACAGCTCGTAGGAACGGTCGTCCTTTATAAGGTAGCTGTAGCCGTCCTGCAGCCCCTGCTGCTTGGGCGCTTCCGCCTCCTCCTCCACGGCTTCGATGCGCATCGAAGCGCCGCACGAGGGGCAGTTGAGGTCCTTGGCGGTCACCTCATGTCCGCATTTCGCGCAGGCGGAGCAGCGCTGGAAACCTCCATCGGCGATGTACTTCACTATCTCGTCGATGGTCTTGCTTCCCAGCCCAGGGACCTTCTTCAGCTCCTCGCGGTCTGCCGCCTGCAGCTTGTCCAGTGAATGGTATCCGGCATCATAGAGCATCTCCGCCTTGAGCTCGTTCATTCTCGGTATGCGCAAAAGGTAGGGCATCATCTCCGCCTTGTCCATGACCTTCCCGCTGCCTTCCGGGACAGGCTTGCACGCCTCAGCGGTGCGGTCGGAATGGTGCAGCGCCCGGCGAACATCGGCCTTGGACAGTTTGGTCAGCTCCTCGACCTTTTCCTCGCCCAGCTGCTTCAGGTCCGCCTCCGAGCGAACGCCAGCGTCGACCAGCGCCTCGGCGGCCTTGACGGTGATCCCCGGGATCTTGGCCAGCTCCTTGATGGAGTCCTTGAGGTTCATGGAGGAGACCCCTATCTCCACCTTCTCCCCTTCGATCTCCCACTTGCCGACCTGGTCGCCATGGACCTCCATGACCAGATCCAGGGATTTGGAGCGCACCTCGGACATGATGTGCTGCTTCCACATCTTCACGTACTCGGCCACCTTCACATCGGCCCTGATCTCCACCCTGATGAACTCCTCCACGTCCAGCTTCATGTCTTTGCGGGTCTGCTGCACCCTGCGGATGATCTCCCTTGAGAAGCCTTCCGCCTCGATCTCCCGGGTCACCTCGAAGTCCAGGTAGAGCTCCCCGCCGCTGAAGGTGGCTGCATAGACATCCTTGGGCAAAGAGACGGTGAAGGAGACCATGTTGGGCTCGATCTTCACCAGCTGCCCCTCAATACCCAGTGAATATTCGCCGCGCTGCATGCTCTCCTTTATCAGCCCGGCCGGGCGGCTCTGCAGGAGCACCGCGATCTTGGAGGCCCATTGCCTGTACACCTTCCCGATGGCCATGGGATTCGGCACGACGTTGAGGACGGTCTCCGACCACTCCTCGCCCGTTCCCACGTACTCGACATGCTTGACGTTGGCCTGGGACTTGAGTATGTCCTCCAGGGCGCGCAGGCAGTTCACCGAGTCGTTGCTGTCGACCTTGATCACTATCCTCTTCATGGGCCAGCGCAGCTTGACGTTCTTGAGCTGCCTTTCCCGGGTGACGGTGTCCACGATCTCCTGGACCATGGACATCGCCTTCTCCAGCCGCTCGTCCACCTTGGTGAGGTCGCTGGCCGGCCAGTCCATCATGTGCACCGTCGGCCTGGAGCCGTCCATGTGCCTGTAGACCTCTTCGGCCAGATGCGGGCATATCGGCGCCAGCATCAGGGTGGTCTCCATGATCGCGTCGTAGAGCGTGCGGTAGGCGGCTAGCTTGCCCGCGTCGCCATCCTCGCTCCACATGCGGTCCCTTATCAATCTGACATACCATCTGGACAGGTCGTCCAGGATGTACTGCTCCAACACCCTTCCCGCCTTATGCAGCTCCAGGGCGTTGACCTGGCGGGTGAACTCGTTCTTGAGCTTCTCGGTTCGGGATATGAGCCACACGTCCTCCTGGTTCAGGTGGGGTCGCACCGCTTCCTTAGTGATGCGCTGCGGTTCGAAGCGGTCTATCGCCATGTAGGTGGTGGCAAAGTTGACCACGTTCCAGAACACGTTCAGCGTCTTGCGGGCGTTCTTCACCCCCTCCATTTGGAAGGGGATGTCCTCCCAGGGGGCGGAGGTCTTCAGCAGGTAGAAGCGCAGCGCGTCCGCGCCATGCTCCTGGATGACCTTCCCAGGCTCGACGACGTTCCCTTTGCTCTTGGACATCGGCTGACCCTGCCCGTCCAGCATCCAGCCGTGCATGAGCACCGATTCGTACGGAGCCCTTCCGAAGGCAATGACGCCGGCCGCGAGCTGTGAATAGAACCACCCACGCGTCTGGTCGTGCGCCTCCACGATGAACTTGGCGGGCCACAATCGTTCGAACGCGTCCCTCTTCTTCGGAAAGCCCAGCTGGGCCCAGGAAGCCACGGCGGAATCGAACCATACGTCCAGAACGTCCGGCACCCTGCTCATCTTGCGGCCGCACTTCGGGCAGACCAGCTTGACGGCGTCGATCCATGGGCGATGCAGCTCCATGTCCTCAACGTAGCCTTCCGCTCCCTTGAGCTCCTCGGCCATGCCGATGACGCTCATCTCGCCACAGGTGCAGGTCCAGACCGGGATCGGTATCCCCCAGTACCTCTGCCGGGATATGCACCAGTCGCGGGCGTTCATGGCCCAGTCGTACTCGCGGGACGAGCCGGCCCAGTCCGGGGTCCAGCGCACCTTCTCGATCTCCTCCAGCATCTGGTTCTTGACCTGGGTGACCCGCAGGAACCACTGATCTGTGGTCCTGAACAGCACGGGGGACTTGCAGCGCCAGCAGTGTCCGAAGCGGTGCTCTATGGTGCCGCTGAAGAACAGGCGGTCTTTGGCCTCCAGGTCCTTGAGGAGCTCCGGATTGGCCTTTTTGATATGCATTCCCACATACTTGCTGCCCACCAGGGGCGTGTACACGCCCGTCTCGTCCACCGGGCAGAACGGTTCCAGTCCGAACTCCTTGCCCAGTTCGAAGTCCTCAGGCCCGTGCCCGGGGGCGATGTGCACCAGTCCGGTGTTGGATGCCTCGACGGTCTTGGACGGAAGGACCTTGTGCAGCCATTTCCCCGTGGCCTGGGTCTGGTATGGAACGTCCTCCAGGAATGGTGTGATGTACTCGACGCCGACCAGGTCGTCCCCCTGTATCGTCTGGAGCACATCATACTTCTCCCAGCCGCCAAGACCCTTGATCTCCTCCTCCAGCCCCTTCATTATGATCACCGTGTCGGTGACCCCGATCTTGCGATAGCGCACCTTGACATACTCGAAGTCGGGGTGCGCCGCGACGGCCAGGTTGGCCGGCAGCGTCCAGGGGGTGGTCGTCCAGATCAGAAGGGAGACCTTGGGATCGTCCTTGAGGCGGAACTTGACATAGATGGAAGGGTCCTTCTCATCCCAGTAATCTATCTCCGCCTCGGCCAAGGCGGTCTCGCAGCGCGGGCAGCCCGGGAGCACCCGGCTGGCGCTGATCAAAAGGCCCTTGTCATATGCGCGTTTGAGCGTCCACCACGCCGCTTCGATATAGCCGGGAGCTATGGTGAGGTACGGCCTCTCCCAATCGAACCATACGCCCAGCTCCTTGAAGTCGGCGTTCATCTGCTTCTGGAAGTCCAGGGCGAAGTTCTTGCAGGTGCCGACGAAACGGTCTATGCCGTACTCCTCGATCTCCTTCTTGTTCTTCACGCCAATGGACTTCTCCACCTTGACCTCGATGGGGAGCCCATGCATGTCATAGCCAGGCGTGTCGCTCACGTTGAACTTCTGCATGCGTTTGAACCGGACGATCATATCCTTGATCGTCTTGTTCATCGCCGTGCCCAGATGAATGTATCCAGTGGTGTACGGTGGTCCGTCCACGAAATAGAAGTCCGGACCTGAAGCCCTCAGCTCCTTGGTCTTCTTGTACGCGTCGGTCTCCGCCCAATAGGCCTGCACCGACTTTTCCAGCGCGCTCGGGTTGTAATTGCCTTGGACCTGCTTTATCATCGCCGTCCCTTTACGCCCCTATTGGCCAACTTCCTTTTAAACCCGTTGGTCCTGGCTACTATCGGCAATACGGATAAAAGGCTCAGAACATGTCGAGGCGCCTTTGGTCCTTCTTGCCCGAGGAGAACCTGTCCAGAGCGCCATTCACCCTTTTTTCCGAGAACCCGTATTCGCCGCACAGCATATCCAGCACCTTCTGGCGGTCCGGCTGTCCCCACACCAGCCGATAGTCGTCAGTGCGCTCGTAGTCCAGGAATATGGCGCGCACCTTCTCCATCTCCTCATCCTCCATACCCAGCGAGCGCAGCGCCCCGGACAGCGTTCCGTGCTGCTTGATGAGCTTCAGGGCCTTCTTCGGGCCGATGCCCATGACGCCAGGGTTGAAGTCCGTGCCGACCAGGATGCACAGGTCCACCAGCTGCTTCCCGGTCAGCCCCAGGGCGGAGAGGGTCTCCTCCCGATCGATCATCTGCATGCGGACCTCGCGGTATTCGTCCTTCCCCGGCATCTTCCGCCTTCCTGAAAGGGTAAGGTTACGCACCAGGCGCGGCGCGCCGAACAGCAGCGAATCGAAGTCCTGGGAAGCCGAAGCCCAGACATCGCCCTTGGCGCACATGTGGGCCGCCTGCGCCTCCCCCTCCTCCGGGGCCTGCACCACCGGTATGCCGAGATGGGTCAGCAGGATGCGCGAGGACTCGACTATCTCGTTGGTGATGCGCGAGGACTGGGTGGCCTTGGAGTACGCCTTCCGAACATCGCCCTCGGCCTTGGCCTGCTCCCATTCCCTCTTGGCCGCCTCCCTCCTTTCCCGACGCACGCGGATTGTCTCGTCCTTCTTCTCCGGGGGGACCCCATCGAAGACGTAGGCTGGTCTCAACCCCATCTCCAAAAGGTTGGCGTTGCGGTTGAGCAGCCCCTCCAGGTGCGAGGTGACCCTCCCCCTGGGGTCCATCAACGGCGTTCCATCCGGCTGCCTGATCACCGACAGGAACTGATAGATCGCATTGTAAGCGTCAATGGCCACGGTCCTTCCCATTAGGTCGCGCGGCTCCAGGTCCTTGACCGTGACGAGGTCGGATAGGTTCACGCCCATATGATCGGAGATGTTATCCGTCTCGGCCATAAAGTTATTGTCCAAGCCACGAATGCTTTCAGCATGCGCGAGGAGCACGGTGAGCCCGGAAGGAGGCCGGTGGCGGAAGGGCAGACCTATGAGGTCACGATCAGCGATATTGGCGAAAGGGGGGACGGGATCGGAAAGATAGAAGGAATGGTCATAATCGTCCCGGATGCCACTCCGGGGGAGACGGTGAAGGTGCGCATCACCCGGGTGGAAAGGAAGGTGGCGTTCGGCAGAAGGGTTTGATCAGTCCTCTGACTTGGGGATGTAGAGCATGGTCAGCCCTACGCCCAACCAGATCAGGGCGAGCATTATCACCCATATGCTGGGCGTGATGATCAGGGCGGCTAAAAGGAACAGGAGCGGGGCGATAACGGTGAGGAACATCACCATCTGCCTACCAGTCAACTTCATGTACATCGCACCCCGGATTGCCCGCCCTTCGATATGAACTTTCCTGCCTTCAGTCCAGTTCCTTCTTCTTGTTCACGAACTTGATCCCCGCCCAATCCTCGTCCAAAGAGGAGATCTTCACCTCGGCCATGCCGTGTCCCGTGCCGACCTCCCGGACCGTTACACCTGTAAGGTCGGAATCGATTTTAGAGGATGTCCTGGGATAGGAAATCCAAATTATCCCGTCCTTCTTGAGGGTGCGCATGAGCTTCGGAAATTCCTTGCGCAGCTCGTCCTCGGAGGAGGTGAAGAGCTGAATGAAATCCAGATCGCTGTCCCCGTTGCCGGCCTCGACCACGTTCTTGGGGAGGCGCCCCAGGGCCATGTCGTACTTGGAAGGGGCATTGATGATGCGTATCCTCTGACCTTCCTTAATTCCCAGCTTGGCCACCAGTGATTTCTTGGAACCTATTCGCGCCATGATCGGACCATTCCCACGATTTGTTATACCCTATCGTTTAAATACGACAGGGCTCGCCCTAGATTTCGGTTCACCGTTATTATACTTGCTATTGGAAAACGCCCTCAGAATCCATGCCAAAGGTCTATCTCCGCCGCCATGTCCTTGGCCTTGAAGAGGGCGGAACCGGCCGCCAGCACGGTGGCGCCCCTTTCCACGCAAAGCTTTCCGGTCTCCCGGTTGATCCCGCCGTCGATGACGATCTCGAAATCCAGGTTCTTGTCGTCCCTTATCTGCCGCGCCTGCGATATCTTCGGCAGCACCTCTGGGCGGAAGGATTGACCACCGAAACCGGGCTGGACAGTCATGATGAGCAACAGATCGATGTCCCCGAAGAACGGTTCCACCTTGGCCAGCTCAGTACCGGGGTTGAGGGATATCCCGGCCTTCATCCCCAGGCGCCTGATGTGCGTGAGAACCCCTTTAACATCGTGGGTGGCCTCCACATGCACCGTCAGGTAATCGGCCCCGCACTCGGCAAATCGCTCGACATACCTTTCGGGCATCTCGATCATCAGATGCACATCGAAAGGTAGCTTGGCATGCGGGCGCAGAGCCCTGATGACCTCCGGACCGATGGTCAGGTTGGGCACGAACACCCCGTCCATTACATCAACGTGGACCCAGTCGGCCTTTGCCGCCTCTACCCGGCTGACCTCATCGCCCAGGCGGGCGAAATCGGCGGATAGTATTGATGGAGCTACCTTGACCATGATGCGACCTCGGAACGGTCTGGAGATGCCCCCCCGGCTAAAAATACTTTGGATTCATCAGCTTCTCAGGGAACCAGGACCAGGGGCGCCTTGATGTTCTGGCTCACCTGCCCCGACACTCCCCCCAGCGATATGGCAGCAGAGCTTCCCGAGCCCTTGCGGCCCATCACGACCAGGTGATGCTTCGTCGACATCTTCAGTATCACCTCGGCCGGATTGCCGGTCATGGCGCTCAGGCAGTGGTCCAGCCCTGCCTCTTTGAGAACTGAGGCGGCGGCGCGGGACTTGGCTTTGGCGATCGCTTCCACGTCGCAGGCCGGTGCCGTCCTCTCCATGAAGTAATCGCAGTCCATGGGCGTCACCACCACCAACAGGGTGATGTAGGCATCGGACGACACCAGCAGGTCCCGGGCCAGCTCTACGGCCCTCAGGGAATTGTCCGAACCGTCGACGCAGACCAGTACCTTGCGTCTGTCATTCATGCTATATCGATCCCCCGCTCAGACAATAAGCATATCCCCTGAGGCAGCAATCCTATTATATCAGTAAGGGAGGTTCCAGGTCCATGGCGGAAGCTCGTCACGCTACCAGGGCCAGCAAGGCCTGCGATGTCAAGGGATGCGGTTCCGAGGCCGAGCGCTCCATATCGGGGGATGCGGCCAGTGAAGCGAAGCTCAAGGTCGACGATGGTCTGAAGCGGGTGCATCTGTGCAAAGACCATTACCGCGAATACAAGAAGGTGTCCCGGAAGGACCGCGAGCTGGAATCGCTCGGCAGGTGATCTGGCAAAGGATAATATCCGGCAAGGATTCCCTGGGGTCATGAAGGCAGGTTACATCCAGTTGCTCTCCAGCGCCGGACTGTCCGGCGCCGCTCTGCTCATCCCTAACATGCTGAGGGACGAGCTGGGCGCCAACACCATAGAGATAGGGCTGATCACCGCCTCCTTCAATCTGGCTCTTTTCCTGTCTTCCTATATATTCGGGAGAGCCTCCGACGTGCATGGACGGAAGCTCTATCTGCAGGGCGGCCTGGCCCTCACTTCCATCGCGCTTTTTCTGCTGGTCTTCGCGGACAGCAAGGAGACCATAGCGGTCGTCCGGGTGATGATCGGGCTGTGCGCTGGAATCTATCCGTCGGCTCTGCTGACCTATGTCTATGAGACCGAGGGGAAGATCGGCAAGTTCACCGCTTACGGAAGCCTCGGCTTCGGCATCGGAACCTTCATTGCCGGGATGCTGACCATCTACTACGAGATATTCCTGGCCAGCGGACTGATGCTGCTGCTTGCCTACATCATATCATCCCGTATGATATTCGCGGGGGAGAAGGTGCATCAGGTACCGCTTTTCCCGGCGGCGATGATACGTCACAACTATCCAGTGTACCTTTCCATCATGTTCAGGCACACCGGGGCCAACATGATCTGGGTGGTGTATCCGTTGTTCCTGGCGGACCTGGGGGCCACTCCCCTGTTCATCGGTTTCGTTTACGGAATAAATGCCGTCGCCCAGTACATCTTCATGCGCTTCATAGATCGTTTCCAGACTTATCACCTGGTCATGGCGGGTTTCGCCTTCTCCATCCTCACCTTCCCCTCCTATACGCTGGCCACCAGTCCGGAGCAGATAATCCCCATGCAGGTGTCCATCGCTGCCGCCTGGTCCTGCCTCTATGTCGGTTCGATTAAGTATCTCATGGAGAGGAACGAGGAGAAGGGCACCTCATCCGGTCTCCTGCAATCCTTCCTGAGCATATCGGCCATCATCGGGGCGCTGGTGGGCGGGGTCACCGTCTTCGCCCTGGGATACCATGGCTCGATGTTCATGGCCACCTGTCTAGCCATAATCGGCTTCATCATATTCATCGTCGGCAACAGATACATGGACAGGAAGGAGAAAGGGGTTATTACCCCCAAGGGGGTTTAGGTGGGCATGGACCTCACATTCCTGGGCACGGGCGGAAGCGTGCCCACCACCAAGCGCAACACCGTATCCATAATTCTCCGGTCGGGTCCGGAGGTCCTGATGTTCGATTGCGGCGAAGGGACGCAGAGGCAGCTCATGGCATCCTCTGCCTCCTTCATGAAGATAACCCGCATCTTCATCACCCATCATCACGGCGATCATTTCCTCGGGCTGCCAGGGCTCATCCAGTCGATGAACTTCTACGGCCGGACCGAACCGCTGGAGATATATGGTCCGGTGGGCACCCTCGACCTCGTGGGGTCCGTCACCACCCTGGGGCTGTTCAAGCTCAACTTTGACGTGAACGGGCACAACCTCATGCCGGGAGACGTGGTCCGGGGCGACGGCTATTCCGTGGAGTGCTTCAAGGTCAAGCATACCGTGCCCTCGCTGGGGTACGCCTTCCAGGAGGACCAGAGGCCAGGACGGTTCGATCCGGAGAAGGCCAAGGCGCTGGGCGTCAGGGAGGGCCCAGACTTCTCCCGCCTGGTGGAAGGGAGGTCGGTTAACGCCGGCAACGGCGTGGTCACCCCCGCCATGGTGATGGGGCCGTCCCGAAAAGGCATGAGGCTGGTCTACAGCGGCGACACCGCCCCCTGCCCGGAACTGGAGGATGCATGCCGCGATGCTGACGTGCTAGTTCACGAGGCCACTGTCACCGCCGATCTCGAGGCCAAGGCGAGGGAGTTCGGGCACAGCACCGCCAAGGACGCGGCGCTCCTGGCCAGGAGATCGCATGTTGGGGCGCTGTACCTCGTTCATATAAGCGGCCGCTATGACGAGGCGGACGCACTGCTCGAAGAGGCTCTCGGAATATTTTCCCCGGTCGTGATCCCCAATGATCTGGATTCGTTCGTTCTTCGCTGTGAACGTTAATTCCTTTGAGAATAACGATCAAAGCATCTTCAGAAGGTCGGCCGAGGTTATGATGCCTGTCATGTCCCCGTAGCGTCCCACCATCACAGCGTGCGAGCTGCTGAGAAGGGCGGTGACCGCCTCGATAGGCGTATCCTCGCCGACTATCGGGAATGCGTCCTCCATGATATCGCTCACCCTGAGTTCCACGATGGTCTCCATCCTATCCCCGTCCCGCAGACGCGCTAGTATCTGGTTCTCGCTGACGCTTCCCACATGCTGACGCCCCTGAAAGACCGGCATCTGAGATATCCCAGAGGACCTCATCAGTTCCGTGGCGGACTTCACCAGCTCGTTGGACTGCACCCCCACGATCTGCCTGGTGGCCAGATCCCCGGCCTTGCTGGCCTTGGTATGGCGGCGGGACTCCTCCTGCAGGGCGATGAATATTCTGGTGACCGCCTCATAGCTTCCCTTGATGCTTCCCCTTTCAAGCTTGGCGATGGTCGACTGACTGACGCCGCATATCTTGGCCAGCTCCTGCTGCGTGATGTCAAGGGATTTTCGGAGCCGCTTTATCTCGCCCTCGGGAGGGAACTTCATGTTTAACCTTAATGAATATTCATATATGAATATTTGAGTCAATCACCCTTATATCAAACTAGGAAATTCCAATGGACCATCCAGGTCCCCTGACGGGTCCCTGCTCACAACAAGGTGAACTATTCATGGCTAAGGTAAGTGCAAAGGCGAAGGCCACCGCCAAGCCGGTGGGCCGCAAGGTCTCCCCCAAGAAGATCTCGAAGAACATAGTGGTCGAAAGCATGAACGCCGTTCCACTGGCCCACCAGAGCGTGGAGCTGGTGGAAAGGAAGGGCATCGGGCACCCGGACAGCATCTCCGACGGTATCGCGGAGGCCGTATCCCTGGCATTGTGCAAGATGTACCTGGAGAGATTCGGGGAGATCTTGCACCACAACACCGACCAGAACGAGGTGGTGGGCGGACAGAGCGCCCCCAAGTTCGCCGGCGGCGAGGTTCTTGAACCCATCCACATCATGCTGTCCGGCCGGGCCATCACCCAGGTCAACGGCGAGCGCCTGCCGTACAGCACCACCGCCATCAACGCCACCAAGGAATATCTGAAACGCTTCCCCAACCTGGATGTCAACCGCCACATCACCGTGGACTGCCGCATCGGGAAGGGCTCCTTCGACCTGATCAAGAACTTCGAGGCTCTTAAGGACCAATGCAAGATGGACGGGCACGGCAACCACTGCCTGCTGGCCAATGACACCTCCTTCGGATGCTCCTTCGCCCCCTACTCCGACACGGAGCTGGTGTGCCTGGAGACCGAGAGGTACGTGAACGGCGCGATGAAGAAGAAGCTGAAGGAGACCGGGGAGGACGTCAAGGTCATGTGCTCCCGCAAGGACAAGAAGATAAACATGACCATCGCCTGCGCCATGGTCGACCGCTACATCCCCGACGCCGACCATTACAAGAGCGTCGTGGATGAGATGAAGGAGAGGGTCCTTGACAACGCCACCAAGTTCACCGATTACGACCTTCACTTGGACATCAACCACGCCGACAACCCCGCCACCGGCAACTTCTATCTGACGGTGACCGGGCTCAGCGCAGAGAACGGCGACGACGGTTCAGTGGGCCGCGGGAACCGCATGAACGGCCTCATAACCCCGTACCGCCCCATGTCCATGGAGGCATCGGCCGGCAAGAACCCCATCACCCACGTGGGCAAGATGTACAACATCCTGGCCAACTGGATAGCCAACGACATCGTGAAGAAGAGCAACGGCAACATCATTGAGGCCGACGTACGCATACTCTCCCAGATCGGCCGCCCGATCAGTGATCCGGAGACCTGCAGCGTCCAACTGTTCATGACCCCTGGCGCCGACGTTGCCAAGTGGCAGAAGGAGGCCTTCGCCATCTCGGACGAGTGGTTGGAGAACATCGGCAAGGTCACGGAGAAAGTTGTAAAAGGACAGGTCACGGTATTCTGAGGCATGAAGCTCGTCGATCTGCCCCGCTACGGTCCGGTGCACCGTTTCGGCAACCACCACGTGTACCGCACGCTGATGGTGCTCTCGGACCAGAAACGCAAAGGACGAAAACAGATAGCGGACGCGGTGGGCATCGGCGAAGGCAGCATGCGGACGATAATAGAATACCTCCGTGGATTGGATATGATCGATATTCGCCAGACGGGCGTCAAGATCACCCGCCACGGAAACGCCTTCCTCTCGGACCTTCCGATCAAGATAGCCGATATCGGCCATGGCTCCATCGCCCTGGGCAAGGAATGCGTGGCCGTGCAGATGAGCAATAACGGCGACAAGATCAAGTTGGGCGTGGAGCAGCGCGACTCGGCCATAATGGCCGGGGCGGAGGGGGCGACCACCCTCATCGTAAGGGATGGCAGGCTCACCGTGCCCCCCGATTATGTCATCGATGAGCACGATCCGGCCCTGGCCAAGCTCCTGCACGAGAAATTCAATCTGCGAGATGGCGACGCCATCATCATCGGCACGGCCTCCACGGTGTCCAAGGCCGAGGATGGCGCTCTGGCGGCCGCCTTCGACCTACTCTAGCGACCTCTCGACCTCTCTTCGTTCGTCGGTCTCCGGCAGACAGGCCCCCTTGACGCAGAGCCGGTATCCATGGGAGAGCAGCGGCCGGTCCTCCAGATGTTCCGCCCTGACCGTGAGCAGGTGGGGGTGGTATCCAGGGAACCAAGGGTCGGAAGCGCCGAAGACCTCCAGGGTCCTGGACGATCCTTTCATCATGACCCCGCACATGAACATGGCGTAGGCTGATGGCGTTAGTCGCAGCTCGCGCATGAAATGCCTCTCCATCCCCTCCAAGGCCTCCACCGTCCGCGGGTCGTTGAAAAGCGCTGCCAGCTGCGTGAGCACGTAATAGGCCACCGAGTTCCCGGAGGGGGAAGCCCCGTCGTAAAGGTCTTTGATCCTCATGAGCAGGTCCGGGTCCTCGCGGGCCAGGAAGAAGCCGCCGTCCTCCCGGTCCAGGAACATGGCCATCATTTCCTCCACCAGGTCCAGGCATCTTTCCAGGTGCCTCTTCTCCAACGTCGAGAAGTACATCTCCAGGTGGGCCCAGGCCAGGCAGGCATGGTCATCCAGGAGCGATGGGACTCCCGCCTCTCCCTGGCGATAGGTATGGTAGAGCGTTCCGTCCCTGACCATGTTCCGGTCCAGGAACTCCAGGGCGTTATTGGCGAGGCGGAGCGAGCTATCGCTGGCAAGATGGCGGTGCGCCCGGCAGAGGGCGACGATCATCAGCCCGTTCCAGTCAGTGAGCATCTTGTCGTCCAGCGCCGGCCGGACCCTCTTCTCCCGTTCAGCCCTGAGGCGTTCCCTCACACCCTTGTCCCAGGCGTAGGCCTGTTCGGGTTCGATCCCCTTCGCGGCCGCGAACTCCCGGAAGGCCTTGGTCCTGTGGAGCACGTTGACCCCGGACCGGGTGCGGGTGGCCTCGTCCCGGAAGTTACCGGAATCCCAGATATCGTATAGTTCCTTGAAAAGCGCAAGGTCTTCAGGCGGGAGAAGGGCGGACAGCTCCTCAAATTTCCATACATAGAACGCCCCTTCCATCCCCTCGGAATCAGCGTCCTCGGAAGACCAGAAGCCCCCGTCGGGGGAGGCGAGATCGCGCTGCACGTAACCGACCAGCTCGTCCCCGGCCTGACGGTACTCCCTGTCGCCGGTGATCGCGTAGGCCTCCGCCAAAGCCATGAGCATGAGCGCCTGGTCATAGAGCATCTTCTCGAAATGGGGGAGATGCCAGCGGTGATCGGTGGAATAGCGATGGAACCCTCCTCCTAGATGGTCTCTGATGCCGCCCCTCACGATATTGTCCAGGGTCTTGATGGCCATCTCCAGCGACTTCCTGTCCTTCCTCTCTCTGTGATATCGCAGAAGGAACAGCAGCTTGTGCGGGGACGGGAACTTTCTTTCCCCGTCGAAACCTCCATATCGGGGTTCGAAGTCCTCGCTCAGATGCTGAAGAGTCATATCGGGGAGGTCATGGACGTCCCCATCGGTCGGGTCTCTCTCGAAGGAATCCAGCATCTCCAGCACCTTGACGGTGACATCCCTTATGTTCTCCCTTCCCTCCCGCCATGTTCGGTTCACCGCCGGCAGCAGGTCCATCATCCCAGGCATTCCATGACGGGAGCGTTTCGGAAGATAGGTCCCGGCCCAGAAGGGGACCCGGTCCGGGGTCATAAGTATGGTAAGCGGCCATCCGCCGCCTCCGGTCATCATCTGGCAGACCTTCATGTAAAGGCTGTCCACCTCTGGACGCTCCTCCCGGTCCACCTTGACGCAGACGAACCATTCGTTCATCATCCTGGCCACCTCGTCGTCCTCGAAGCTCTCCCGTTCCATGACGTGGCACCAGTGGCAGGACGAATAGCCGATGGAGAGGAATATGGGCCTGTCAAGCTCCTTCGCCCTTTCGAAGGCATCAGTCCCCCAGGGATACCAGTCCACCGGATTGCGGGAATGCTGCAACAGGTACGGGCTCCGCTCCTTGGCTAGGCGGTTCTCAGGTCCGGCCATGAAAGGAGCTAACGATGCTGCTCGCCTATGTACCTATTCCCGCCGGATAAAATATCAGGTCCCTGTGATAGTATTAAATGACCGAGGTCCGATCCCCTAAGCCAGTAATTCCGGTCTTGGGATGGGATGCGCCGGTGAACATTCGCAAATGGTTGGGTGGAGGGAGGGATAGCGCTAGCGTCAGCGAACGCCAGTCCCTCCGGTACGCAACCGTTTTCATCCTGCTCCTCGGCGTGGTCTCCCTGTTCGCGGACATGTCCTATGAGGGCGCCAAGAGCATCAGCGGGTCCTATCTGAAGACACTGGGAGCGACCGCGGCCACCGTCGCCCTGGTCTCCGGGTTCGGTGAGTTCATCGGATACGGGTGGAGGGTGGTCTCGGGTCACATCACCGACCGAACCGGCCGCTACTGGACCATAGTGGTGGTCGGTTACGCCATGAACCTGCTGGCCATACCTCTGCTCGCCTTCACCGGCGACTGGTACATGGTGGCGATACTGATCGTGCTGGAACGCATGGGCAAAGCGATAAGGGCACCGGCCCGGGATGCCATGCTCTCCCACGCCGCCATCAAGACCGGGAGGGGCTGGGCCTTCGGCGTCCAGGAGGCGTTGTCCTCCGTGGGGGCCATGATCGGTCCGGTCGCCATATTCCTGGTCTTCCTCGCTGGCGGGGATTATTCCATGGCCTTCCTGCTCATGGGCATCCCGGCCATGATCACATTGGCCGTTCTGTACTACACGTACAAAAAATATCCCCGCCCCCAGTTGATGGAACCCCCCCGGCCTCAGGAGAAGACCGTGCTACCGCGTCGCTTCTGGCTGTACGCTTTGGCCGCCGCCTTCATGGCTGCAGGTTACATCGACTATCCTTTGGTGGCCTACCATGTTCAGAACCGCGCCCTGGGCGAGGAGATGGTCATACCTCTTCTTTACGCACTGGCAATGGGTGCGGATGCCATATCCGCGATGGTTCTGGGCAAGCTGTTCGACCGGGGCGGCCCGAAGGTGTTGCTTCTGGTGATAATACCCGCCGCCTTCTTCCCGGTGATGGCCTTCTCGGATTCCATGGTGGTGATCGCCGCCGGAATGGGCCTTTTCGGTCTGGGTATGGGGGCGCAGGAATCGATCATGCGGGCGGTGGTGGCCGATCTGGCGCCGGTAGGACGAAGGGCGACGGCCTATGGCTATTATAACACCGTGTTCGGCATGTTCTGGTTCATGGGGTCGCTGGTCCTAGGCATGCTGTACGACATGTCCATCCCGGCCATGATCGCCATATCCGTAGGCCTTCAGCTGCTGTCAGTTCCTCTGTTCCTGATGTTCCTACGGGACAGAACGGCATGATAAAGGGTTTGGAAGGGGTTTGGGTGGCCGATCAGGGCCTTAACCCCTATTCGCGTTTCTCCTCCTATTGGTCCGGCGGGCAGAAAGATGTCCGTCGAACGAGATTATTATAGAACTGCACAATTAAATAATTTCCCCTGAAGGGGAAGATAAAAGGTTTCATAAGGGGTTTTTCGGTCCCATCTACCACTTTTCGAGCATGGGCATCATGACCCTTGCGGCCATGTTTTCCAGGGTCTCCACGCCGGTGACCTTTTCGGCGTACGGCGTAAGGGATGCGATGTCGGCGCGCTGAATGTTCGCCAGGGTGAACTTCCGGCTGCCGGCCATCATCTGCTTCAGCCCCTCGCCAAGGCGGTCCACGAAGTAGGTGTACTCACCGACGGCGCCGTACGGGATGTCCGTTCCGAGCTTCTTCTTCTTGAAGCGGTGCTCAAGCTCCTGGGCGGCGATGAAGAAGGTCTTGGGATCGCTGCCGTAGGCGGAGGTGAAGCTGCTGGGCAGGGAGTTCGTCTCCGCCAGCTTCATGAAGTTGGCGCTCTTCATGACCGTCAGCAGCGGAGCGCGGGCCATGGCGATGGCCTTGACCAGCGGGCCGTCGCCGAGGTCGCTCATGGCCATGGACTTGTAGATCTGCGTCTCGTTTACGAAACCGCCTGCCATTACCAGGTCCGGAATGAACTTGCCCTTCCTCTTCATCACCTGGGCGCACATCATCATCTGGGCCTGGAGATGCACGGTGGGGGTGCTCATCTCGTTCATCATCGGGACCGGGGACATGCCGGTCCCTCCGCCTGCACCGTCAAAGGTCAGCATATCGATCTTAGCCTCGGAGGCGGCCTTCATGGTGAAGGCCACGACCTCGGGCCGATAGGCGCCAGTCTTCAGGAATACATACTTGGCTCCCTGGGACCTCAGGTTCTCCACATCCTCGACGAAGGATGCATGGTCCGGGAATCCCACACGGGAGTGCCTCTCGAAGCTCTTGAAGGCGCCGGCCTTGAAGGCCTCCTGCACATCCTTGTCCTCAGGGTCCGGCAGGACCAGGTACCCGCGCTTCTTCAGTTCCAAGGCCCTTTCCAGAGTGGTCAGGCGGACCTCGCCCCCGATGGCCTTGGCGCCCTGCCCCCACTTCCTCTCGATGATGTCGACCTCCAGCTTGCTGAGGGCGTACTCATCGACGCCCCCGCGCTGGTCCTCGACATTGGTCTGAACGGCGATGCCGCCGTACTTGCCGTCATAGAGTTCCTTGTAGGATTTCACCCTGAAGGCTAGGTCTGGAGAGCTGGTGACCTTTCCCTTGGTGTAGACGGACTCGTGGTCCATGCCGCAGACATTTTCACCGACGGTCTGGATGACCCCGCTCATGGCCGCCCCCTTGGCCATGGCCTCCCAGTGGCGCTTGGCGACGGCGGTCGAACCGAGGCCGGCTATGACCAGCGGTACTTTCAGCTTTATCGGCTTCTTGGAGCGGGTGGCGACCGCGGAGGTGATGTCCACATTCTCGAAGAATGCCTTGTCCGAGTTTGGCTCTATGCCATATGCGCCGATGAGCTCGGCCATGATCTGGAAGTGTGACCAGTCCAGATGGAATTCCTTGTTGGAGGCGGCGGTGCTCTTGCCGAAGTACTCCGGCATAGGGTATAGGACCTCGCGACCCCGGAAGGCGGACTTGCCGACCTCGCAGAGGACATTGCAATCCTCCACGCATATGGGGCACATCCCGTTCACAGGGCTGATATCTGGCACACGTGTCTTGGTTCCGGTGGTTGATCTGCTGTTCTCTATTGTGTTCAAGGTGATCTCACTCCCCTTGCTAACGCTTGACACGATGGCATAGGATGTCCCTATATGAATGTTATCGGAAAAATAATGGACAAATAATCATCCAATACTTATACAAAATGTTTAAATGGCTAGTTATTAAACCATCAGAGCCCGTCAACCTAGCCATTTGTCTACACACCGTTTTCGAAACGTCCTTATCCCACATCGTCGTTCCCGACAAAAGGTGCAGTAGTTGGCTCTTAACTTGATATGGGTAGGCACGATCTGGGGCGCTGCGGTGGGAATAATCCTGGCAGACGTCCTTTATTTCCTCACTGATTCACTGGCCTCTTTCCTGTTATTCATCCCCTGCGCGCTCATCGGGTACTGGCTGGCGAAGCGGGCCCTTCGCAAATGGGGTTCTGTGGAGGAATACCTCAAAGGCGGAAGATAGGCCAACTTTTTTAATCAGACCTTACAATATCCACGGCAGGAGAAGGGATTCCTTTGCCAGACATTAGGGACAGGGTGGAGGACGACCGCGGATTGCTGAAGAAGATCCAGCTGGTCGTCCCCGGATTCCGTGGCTACAGGATCAGGGAGGACCTCAGGGACTCCGACCGCATTCTGAGGGCCGAGGTGGCCAAGAGGCTGGGGCTTCAGAGGTCCCAGCTGGAAGATGCGAGGAGGGCGTTGGTCAGGGAGAACCCGGTGTCCAAGGCCCTGGAGGAGATGGGCGGGGTGGTCAATACCATGAAGAGGGTGGAAGGAGAGATCCTTCACGCCGAGGTGGGCTACTCCGGGATCTCCGCAGACGTCAGGATGAAGGACGATGAACTTGACCGGTTATATGAGTACGACAGCTCTATGATCGAGAGCCTTAACTTCATCGACGATGCGCTCATCAGGGTGCCGGAGATGGTGAGGTCCGGGAACGATTCCGGCCTCCGGGACGTCGTGGAGACCGTCAGGGTCCGCGTCGACGGGCTGGAGAGCCGCTTTAAGCGCCGCAAGGCGGCCATAACCGGAACGGGGCTGTGATCACATGAGCTTGATCGGTGCTGAGACATTCAACTGGGAGGACGGGAACAAGCGGAACAACATAATGTACCGCATGCCCCGAAACATAAAGTTCAACGACAACATCGTGGTCCGAGAGGACGAGATAGCGGTCTTTTACCGGGACGGGAAGGCGCTTGCCTACCTGGACCGGCCGGACCGTTACGCTCTGACCTCGCTTAACGCGCCAATAATCGGGAAGGTCATCGAGGCCTTGTCGGGGGCGAGGCAGCAGGCAGAGGTCGTCTATCTGCAGAAGCGCGCCTTCGACGGCAAATATGGTAGCAAGCAGCCCTATCAGTTCCGCGATGCGGAGTTCGGCATGGTGAACCTGCGCGTCTTCGGCGAGTTCCGTTACAAGGTGGGAGCCCCGGAGAACTTTGTCAACCAGTTCGTGGGAACCTTCAACTTCACCACCTCGGCCGAGGTTGAGGACCGCATAAAGGAGCAGATGGTGGTGCTGATCTACAACGCCATCGGCGAGATGAAGAACAAGGGCATGGGCGTGGCCGACCTGGCCAGCCAGCTCATGAACATCGAGCAGGTCGTGCTGGCCAAGGCCAAGGACCACTTCGAGCTGTACGGCGTTCTGATCGACAAGGTCTCCGGAATGTACATCTCCCTGCCGGACGAGGTGCAGAAGGCGGTGGACATGCGCGCCTCCATGCAGATACTGAACACGAACTACGCCACCTACCAGGCCGGACAGGCCATGCGCGAGGCGGCCTCCAACCCATCGGGCGGTGCGGCTGCGGCCGGCGTAGGCGTTGGTGCGGGCTTCGGTGCGGGGTACATGATGGTGGACGCCATGAGGCAGGGCGGGGCGGCACCGGCGGCCGGTCAGGCTCCGGCGCCCGCCCCGGCCGCTCCTGCAGTGGCCACGGTCGCCTGCCCCAAATGCTCCACTCCTAACCCGGTCGACGCCAAGTTCTGTCGGAACTGCGGCAACAAGATGCAGAACAACAGCGTTATGTGCGGTAAATGTGGGAAAGAGGTGCCCTCGGACTCCAAATTCTGCCCCGAGTGCGGCAATCAGCTGAAGGGTAACAAGAGCTGCCCCAAATGCGGAAAGGAGTCGCCGATGAACGCCAAGTTCTGCCCGGAGTGTGGAACTGGCTTCTAAGGTGTTCCGATGGCCAGCATGAAGTGCACCAAATGCGGGGCTCCGGTGGAATTCGATGCCGGCGACAGGTTCGTCAAGTGCTCCTACTGCTCCTCGCAGATCTTCATCGACAGGTCCGGGGCCGGCTTCTACTACGCGTTGCCGTTCTCGGTCCAGGAGAACGACGCCGTCGGCATATTCCGGCGTTGGGCCGGGGGATCCACCAGGGCCAAGGACCTGGACAAGCTGGCTCAGATCTCCTCTTTGAAGAAGCAGTACTTCCCGGTATACATGTTCAAACGGGACGTCAGCGGGATGGAGCAGGTGTTCGTGGAGCCTGCAGCCTCCACGACATTGCCGGGATTGCACAACCTGAAGGTCCCAGGCGGCGACCTTAAGGTGTTCGATGATAAGTTCAGCACCAACGGGGCTGAACTTGTGAAGATCGATATCGAGATGGCCTCGTATCTTGGCAACCTTCCAGGGGCGGCGAAGGAGCAGGCATTGGTGTATTTTCCCATCTGGAAGCTGGACTACGCATTCGAGCAGAAGGGCTATGTGGCGATCATCAGCGCCTCATCGGGCGAGGTGTTCTCCGGCGAGTTCCCGCCCCGGAGCTCCGGAGCCTACATGGCGGTGGCCGGCCTGGGCTTCCTGGCGTTCCTGGCCGAGGGGATCCTTGCCCAATACTCGCCGCTTCTGGCGGTCGGGTTGATCGCCGTCACCATCGCCGGCGTCTTCGCCGCCTCCAATTTCGTCGCCAGGAGGATGTGAACATGTCCATCAGCGTCGGTCTGAACTGCCCCGCCTGCGGCGGGGCCATCCAGATAAGCGAAGGGGAGAACGTCCTCAACTGCAATTACTGCGGCTCGCTGCTTTGGGCGGAGGGAGACGCCGGGGTGATGACCGTGGCCTTCCGCAACGCCCAGGGCCGGGACACCGTCCTTCGGGCGACCGAGGAATGGTGGCGAAAGGGCTTCAAGGCCCGGGACCTCAGAACGAAGGGAAAGCTGCTTGAATGCTATCCGATATACCTGCCGTTCTGGAGCACCACCACCAGGGTCGCTGGGTGGATATGCGGCTACGAGGAAAGGCGGCATACCGATCGCGACGGGAACACCCGTACGGAAAGGATACCGAAGGAGGAGATGGTCCTTCACGATTACCGGTACACCAGCATCGCCTGCGACCCCGGCGACCTGGGGATAAAGCACCTTAGGAACGTCAGCGGCGAGGCGTCATTCGCCGACTTCGAGAGCATTCCCACGTTCGAATCGACCACCAGCAAGGATGACATGGTGGAGATGTCCAAGCAGAACGCTCTGAGCGATGCGAGGGACGACGCGAACGTGCCGCACATCACCTTCGAAAAGGTGACGGCCATACCGAAGCAGATCAGCCAGATATTCTATCCGATCTGGGTGGTCCGCTACTCGTACGGAGAGAGGATGTACATGGCCACCGTGGACGGCGTGACCGGGAAGGTGCTGTCCGGCCGGGCGCCGGGCGATGCGCTTTATCAAAGCCTGGCCATGACCGGGGGAACGTCCGTCAGCGGACTGATAGCCGCCGGTTCGATAGTCTTCGGCATAGGATCTGGCGAAGGCTCCATCGCCATCATCGGGCTGGTGGTCGGGGCGGTCATACTCGGGTTCACCTACCGCTTCTTCCGGCACGGTTCGGAGATCATCGAGGGCGATTTCGACGACAAACGCTCGTCGGACCTGGGCAGGGAGCTGAAAAAGGGGCTGAAGTTCAATGTGGGAGGGTTCCGGATATGAAGGTCATCCAGATCAAGTGCCCCAGATGCCAGCAGCCCATTTATTCCAAGGTCAAGGACCGGGCGTTCTATTGCAGTCACTGTCGGACAATGCATATCCGCAACGGAGGTCCGAACGTCATCGATTTCGATATCGGGGAGTTCAGCATGAACGCGCCGCCGGATCGCATGTACATGCCCTTCTGGAGGCTGTTCTCCTCCTTCTCCATTAACCAGTCCAAGGTGGCCGGCGGCACCTTCCACAAGCTCAGCCGGATGATGAAGGGGGATGCCAATGGCGGCAACCTTTTCATCTACGTTCCCGCCTGGGAGACCGAGATAGGGGAGTTCAAGCACTGGTCCGTAGGCCTTACGGAAAACCAGCCCATGTACTCGCTGCGCCAGGACTTCAACAACGTGGAGAGGTGGCCGACCTCGGTGTCCAAGGAGGAGGCCATGCAGATGGCCGACTTCGTCATCGTGACCATGGAAGCAGAGAGACCTGGCACCCTGCAATACCTGGACTACGGTCTGCAGGTGCACGACGCCCGTTTGGTGTACCTCCCATTCGTGCGCGGACCTTCAGGGCTGGCTCCAGGCTTCTGAGCATACAAAGGTTGAATATCCGTTGATGGATATTCGTGCCCATGGCCGATCTACGCCTCAGCAAGGGGCTCATCGCCGCTATCGTCGCAATCGTAGCGGTGGTAATCGTACTGATGATGGTCGTACTGGCTTACAACGGGATGGTCTCCAAGGACCAGGGCGTACAAAGCCAATGGAGCGACGTGGAGGTGGCTTACCAGAGGAAGATCGATCTGGTACCCACCATGTTCCAGATAGTCAACATGACCATGGACTTCGAGTACAATCTTTATGTCAACGTGACCAACGCCAGGAACGTTTGGCAGAACCTCTCAGGCAATACGGCGGACAAGATGAACGCATCCGTACAGCTGGATGTGGCGTTCGCCGCCTTCGTGAACGCCGTGCACGAGGCCTATCCCAATCCCACCGCCACCCCGGCGGCCATCCTGACCTTCATGGACCAATACGAATCCACCACCAATCAGATCGCTTCGGAACGTAAGTTCTACAACGATGCTGTGAGGGAGTACAACACCGCCATCAGGAAATTCCCCAACGTGCTGTTCGCCTCGGCCTTCGGATTCGAGAAGGCGCTGTACTACGACCAGGACAATCCGGTATTCGATTGAGCGCCCCGATAGGAATGCGAGGGTGGCATGAGGGTCGACAGGGAGACGATCATAAAGGTCGGAGCGTTGCTGGCCGTCATAGTTGTGGTGGCCTTGATACTCGCCCTTGTCGTCATCCCCTTCTTCTTCCCGAAGGAGGACCCCCGTTTCGAGGGCATCCCTGAACTGAGCGGTTACGTGACGGATGACGGGTACATGCTTTCGAACTACGATTTCAACACCATATGGAACAACTGTCAGTACGTCGACGAGCAGACATCCTGCGAGATGGCCGTCCTGGTGGTCAATGACACGGGGGACCGGGACATCAATGACTTCGCGCTGCGCACCTTCCAGAAGAACGGCATCGGCAAGGAGGGCAAGGACAACGGTGTGCTCATAGTGCTGGCCATCGGGACCGAGGAATGGAAGGTCGAGGTCGGCTACGGGCTTACCAGCACGCTCACCACCGCCTACATCAGCGACATCGGGAGGAACAACATCACCCCCTATCTCCAGGAAGGCGAGTACGGTGCTGCGATGATCGAAATGACCTACTTCCTTGGTCTGAAGATCATCGAGGACTACCAGGAGCCGGAATCGGGGGATCCGGCGTTTCCAGTGGGCGGTGTTCCGCTGACCACCACCCAATGGATCATCGTGATCGTCGTTCTGGTGGCCCTGACCGCGGTGACCAGGGGGCGAATATGGCTGCTCCTCTTTTTCATCCTCACCCTGGGGCGTGGCGGAGGCGGGTTCGGCGGGGGCCGTTCCGGAGGCGGAGGCGGAAAAGGGGGATTCTAGTCCGCCAGAACGATCTTTGAGTGTTTTTTCTTTTCAACAACCTTTAACTAATCTCTTATTAATCAGCCAAAAAGTCAGGTGCGACAGATGTCCGTAAGGTCCAGCGAGATAGAGGCGAAGTGGCAGGAGCGTTGGTACGCCGCGCGCATCAACGAGGTCGAGAACGACGGCCGGCCCAAGTTCATGTTGATCTTCGCCTATCCCGGCGTGACGGGATATCTCCACGTCGGGCACATGCGCGGCTTCACCTATGTGGACGCCATCGCCCGCTTCAAGAGGCTCGAGGGATTCAACGTCATGTTCCCCGTGGGCACCCATGCCACCGGCAACGGGGCGATAAGCCTGGCCGCCAGGATCGCCCGCCGCGATCAGAAGACAATCGACTATCTCTGCGGCAACACCTGCCCGGTGGATATGCTGGATTCGCTCAAGGACCCGGTAAAGGTCGTTGAGTTCTTCAACGAGGTCTATGTCAACCAGTACTGGAAGCGCTTCGGTTTCATGTGCGACTGGAGACGGTTCACCTCCACGGTGAGGCCGGACTACCAGATGTTCATCCAATGGCAGTTCCGCAAGCTGATGCAGAAAGGACTGCTCATCCAGAAGCCTTACTACGCTCCCGCATGCATCGCCCATGGCCCGGTGGCCATCGACGCTTCCGAAACGGACATCCAGTGCGGCGGTTCCGCCGAGACCGTGGAGTATACGCTCCTGAAGTTCAAGTGCGGCGACATGTATCTGGTGGCCGCCACCCTCCGGCCGGAGACGGTGTTCGGGCAGACCAACTTCTGGGTGAACCCAGAGGTCGATTATGTCAAGATGAGGGTCGGGAACGAGGTATGGGTGGTCAGCGAGGACGCCTACTTCAAGCTGACATATCAGATGGACGGGATCGAGAAGATATCCCCGGTGAAGGGATCCCAGCTCATCGGGCTCAAATGCCTGGCGCCAATGGTCCGCCGCGAGATACTGACCCTCCCGGCGGATTTCGTCGACCCCAACGTGGGAACCGGGCTGGTTACGTCCGTCCCATCGGACTCCCCTGATGACTGGATATCGCTGAGGGCGGTCCAGCAGGACGACGCGCTACTGGAAAGGTTCGGCCTGGACAAGGCCGCGGTGAAGGCGATAAAGCCGATGGCCATCATAGAGATGAAGGGCTGGTCCGACCTCCCGGCGGTCGAGGTGACGGAGAAGATGGGCATCACCGCCCCGGGCGATCCCAGGCTGGAAGAGGCTAAGAAACTGGTGTACAAGGATGGTTTCCACACCGGAAAGATGAACGCCACCGCCGGCGACTACGCCGGGCTTCCGGTGATGGAGGCCAAGGAACGAATGAAGCAGGTCATGATCGCCTCCGGCGAGGCGGCCGTGATGTACGATCTCTCGGAGACGGTCACCTGCCGCTGCGGGGAGCGCGTCGTCATCAGGAAGGTGGATGACCAGTGGTTCATCGATTACGCCAACGCGGAAGCGACCGCCGCCTCCAAGGAGCAGGCCAAGGACATGGAGATTTTCCCGATCGAGTATTACCAGAACATTCACGGCGTTCTTGATTGGTTCCGGGAGCGAGCCTGCGTCCGGCAGGGCAACTGGATCGGCACTAAGTTCCCGTTCGATGAGAAGTGGATAATCGAAGCCATCTCCGATTCCACGCTTTACCCGATTTATTACACCATATCCAAGTTCGCCAACGATGGTTCCATAATGGCCGGGCAGATGACCGAGGAGTTCTTCGACCATGTCATCCTGGAAAAGGGGGATGCTGCCGCGGTCTCCGCCTCCACCGGCATCGATCTGGCGGTGCTGAAAAAGATCCGCGACGATGTGCATTACTGGTACCCCCTGGACCTCAACCTGGGCGGAAAGGAGCACCTGACCGTTCACTTCCCGGCCTTCCTGATGAACCACGTGGCGCTTCTTCCCAAAGAGATGTGGCCGCGCGGGATATTCGTCAACTGGTGGGTGATGGGGAAGGGCGGAAAGATTTCCAAGTCCAAGGGGGGCGCCCAGCCCATCCCGGGCGCGGCCGAGGAGTTCGGGGTGGACGCCCTGCGCCTGTACTATGCGCACATAGCCTCTCCGTTCGCGGACGTGGACTGGGACAACGAGGCCGTGGAAGGCTACACCACCCGCACCGAGAAGATGGAGCGCACGCTGATGGACCTCGCGTCCCTGGACGGGCCGCAGAGCGATGTGGACGGCTGGATGATATCCCGCATGGCCTCCCGCGTTCTTCGCGTCAAGGAGATGATGCGCACCTATGACCTGCGTTCCATGGCCAACGAGGTGTATTTCGAAGCGTTCAACGACCTGCGCTGGTATCAGAGGCGGGGGGGCTGTCACGCACCCACCATCAGGCGGGTCCTGGACCTGCTGCTGCCGCTGATGATGCCCATCACCCCGCACACCGCCGAAGAGCTGTGGGAGGCGTCAGGCCACGATGGCCTGGTGTCCGCCTCCCTGCTGCCCGAGGTCATGGAAGGGGAGATAGACGTGTCCAAGGAGAGGGCCGAGGATTATCTGCGGGCGATGATGGACGACGCCAACGAGATACTCAAGGTCACCGGCATCAGGCCCACCAGGATCACCCTGTTCACCACCGCCCCCTGGAAGCGGGAGGTGGTCGCCATGGCCGCCGATCTGCATGAAAAGGGGGACCTCAAGGTCCCCACGCTCACCAAGTTGGCCATGGCTCACGAGCTGGTCCGCGTCAAGGGAAAGGAAGCCTCGGACTTCGCGAGGAAGACCGCCGAGGACCTCATGAAGAGGTCGCCTGCCGAGGCAAGGAAGGTGGCGCAGCGGTTCGACGAGCTCTCTTTCCTTTCCGCGAGCAGGGATTTCTTGGAGAAGGAATACGGATGCGCGGTAGCGGTGCATGAGGCCGGAGTACCCGGCGTCGCGGACCCTCAGAACAAGGCAAGGCAGGCAGCTCCATGGCGCCCGGCGATCCTGGTGGAGTGATCAGTCACCCCAGCGCTTGAACAGATCGTGCGGTTGGCCGAGCTGGTCCAGTATCTTGCCCACCAGGAAGTTTATCAGGTCCTCCACCGTCTGCGGCCTCGGATAGAATCCGGGGCTGGCCGGCAGTATGGTCGCCCCGTCTTCCGCCAGGCGCAGAGAGTTCCTGAGCATGATGGCGCTCTGCGGCGTTTCCCTGGGAACCACCACAAGCCTGCGCCGCTCCTTCATGCACACCGCCGCCGCCCTGGTCACCAGATTATCGGCTATGCCGGAGGCTATCTTGGCCAATGTGGACTCGGAACAAGGACAGATGACCATGGCGTCGAAACGATGGCTGCCTGAGGCCACCGGGGCGAACAGCTCGTCCTCATGGTAGACCTCGTCCGCCAGCTGGAGCACCTGCTCGACGGTGTACTCGGTTTCCGCCTCCAGGATCCGCTTGGCCGTCTCGGTGATGATGAGCGACTTCTCGCCTTCCAGCTCCTCGAGCAGCCTGATCCCGTAGATGATGCCCGTAGCTCCAGTGATAGCAACGACGGTCTTCACGCGTCCAATTAAGCACTGACCCGTATTTCAATTCTTACGCTTGGCATCCCGAAACGTTCTTTAGAGGCTGCGTTCATCGGCGTTCTAGCCAAATTGAAAAAAGGCCGGGTCCCGCCGCGAGATCTCTCTGGTGAATGCACCAGAAGGGGTTCCGAGGACAAGAATCCTTATATAGGGGTACCATATTAGTGGCCGAACATACCATTTGGTCTAGTCTATATCTGAAGTTCATTGAGGTTGGTTAAGATGGTTACGGTCTATGATGTGCCCTCCGAGAAGCTGATCGCAAACGTGGCCCAGAAGTTGAAGGACTCTGGGGCGGTGAACCCCCCTGAGTGGGCGGAGTTCGCCAAGACCGGCGTTCACACGGAGAAGGCGCCGATCCAAGCCGACTGGTGGTACACCAGGGCGGCCTCTGTGCTGAGAAAGGTCTATGTCAAGGGACCGATCGGAACGTCCAAGCTCGCCGCTGAGTACGGGGGCTTCAACGACCGCGGGTCCAAACCGAACAAGGCCGTTAAGGGAAGCCGCTCCATCATCAGGAGGTCCCTGATGCAGCTGGAGTCCGCCGGCCTGGTCGCCAAGAACAAGAACAATGGCCGCGTGGTCACCCCCAAGGGTCAGGCCCTTCTGGACAACGCTGCCAAGGAAGTTATCGATTCCAACTGAACGAGGTGATGTCCGTGGACGATGCTGAGCTCATGGAACTGCGCCGGCGGAAGATGGCCGAGATGCAGCGCCAGGGAGAACAGCAGGCGGTCATGGAACAGCAGGCCCAGGCCATGGAGGCCCAGCGCCAGGCGATCCTTCGCCAACTGCTGACCCCCGAGGCCCGCGACCGGCTGGCCAATGTCCGCATGGCCTATCCGGACATAGCCCGCTCCGTCGAGGACCAGCTCATCAGGCTGGCCCAGAACGGGCAGATAAACTCGCAGATAGACGAACCCACCCTGAAGCAGATTCTCAGGAAGGTCTCCCCTCAGAAGAGGGAAATTAACATTGAGAGGAAGTAATATGGCACGCAACAAGCCCGCCGCCATGAAGGCGCGATTGATGAAGAAGCTGAAGCAGAACCGCCGGGTGCCGGCGTGGGTCATGATGAGGACCGACCGCACCTTCCTGCGCCACCCCATGAGAAGGAACTGGCGACACAGCAAGCTGAAGGAGTGAGCAGCATGGCCGAGAACGAGTCCGTTTACATAATCCCGCTTATCAAGACCAAGACCGTACCGACCACCGAGCGCTCCAACCGTGCCATCAAGGAGATCCGCGCCTACGTCGCCCGCCACATGAAGGCCGAGGAGGACAGCGTATGGATCGACCCGAAGGTCAACGAGGCCATCTGGGCCCGCGGCATCACCGCCCCTCCGAGCAAGGTGCGGGTCAAGGCCGTCCGTTTCGAGGACGGGCTGGTCGAGGTATCTCTTCCCACTGAGTGAGCGCCAGTACATGTTGCGGGTCTCTAACTACAACGGTGTGGAGTTCATCGGCGTCTACGCCGTGGCCAACGAGGCCATGGCCCTTCTGCCCATGGACTCCGATGACCGTTTCCAGGACGATATCTCAACCGCTCTGGATGTCAAGTGCCAGAAAGGGACCGTGGCCAGCACCAACCTCATCGGCTCGTTGGTGGCCATGAACTCCTACGGGGCGGCTGTGAACAGCTTTGCCACCGATACGGAGATAGGCGTTTTTTCCAAGCTCAGCGTCGCCAAGCTCGAAGACCGTCTCAACGCCTGCGGCAACAATATTCTGGTGAACGACCGGGGATGCCTTGTCAATCCTGAGATGGACGATCGCAGCCTGCATGCCCTGGAGGAGATATTCAACGTGGAGGTCGTCCGCGGAACCGTTGCCGGGCAGAACACTGTCGGTTCGGTATGCAAGGTCACCAACAAGGGACTGATATGTCATCCCGCTTCCTCCGCCTCTGACCTGAAGATGCTGCGGGACCTTTTCAAGGTCGAACCTAAGATAACCACCCTGAACTACGGTTCCCCCTACGTCGGCGCGAGCATCGTCGCCAACAGCAAGGGCGGCGTAGTAGGCTCCAGGAGCACCCCTATAGAACAGGGCCGCGTGGAAGAGGCATTGGACATAATAAGCTGATTACTGGGAGAATACCCAGTATTCCGTCGCATCCGGCAGGTCCTCGGCTTCGAACTCCACCTCATTGCCTACCCGGACGACCTTTTCCTCGGGCAATCCCTTCAGGAACCCATCCGCGTTCTGGATGGACATGGAGAGTCCGCCAACCCGGAAGTGCATGGGTATGGCCACCTTGGGCCTAATATCCCTCACCAGGGCCTGGGCCTGCGCCCCGTCGATGGTGAACACCCCGCCTACCGGCACGAAGAGCACGTCCACCTCCCCGAGCTCCTGGACCTGCGCTGCGGAAAGCATGTGCCCGAGATCGCCCAGATGACAGAAGCGGACGCCCCCCAGGGTTAGGTGGAATATGTTCATCCTTCCCCTCTTATCCCCCGCGACGTCGTCATGGTATCCTGTGATGCCCCGTATGGCCACGCCCTTGATGTTCTTGGGCGTCACATCCTTCACTACTGCGTAATCGCCCTTGATCACCCTCACCGCGTTGTGATCGAAATGATCGTGGCTGATGGTGACCACGTCAGCTTTGAGGGAGGGCGGTTTCACTCCGATCGAGCGGCCGTCATGGGGGTCCATGACCACGGTCGCTTGGTCGTTGATCTCAAAGCATGAATGCATGTGCCATACCAGCCTCATAAGCTCACTCAATCCTTTGATTCGAACTCGGCTCCGCAGGCGGGACAGCAGACCGAGCGTTCTTCCACATGCTCATGGCACTTCGGGCATATGTAGACCTCGTCATCTTTCTTCCTTTGGAGCGAGGGATAGACGACCGCCGCCCCGTAGATGATCATGCAGGAGCTGATCGCACCTCCGCCAATGCCGGCCAAGGTGCCTAAAGCTCCCACGGCTGTCAAGCCAAGCACCACCAGATAGAAAGCCGTCCCTATGGCAAGCACCGCCAGGGCCGGCATCCTCTGGGGGCGGGAGTCGACCGCCATGGGCGTCAGCCGCTCCTTGGGCCTGACCACCTCCACCAGCTTCAGCTTGATGGTCTCGTGCGCATCATCCGAGGATATGGTGACCTCCCCCTGCCCCTCCGGCGAGCTCTCTTTCGGAACGACGTCCTGCTGGGGGGTCTGTACGATCTCCAGGGTCACCCCCTTGGCCGGCACCATTTCCACGAGCGGTTCGACCACCGGAGCTGCTTCCTCCGCCTTCTCCGTGACAGGAGGTTCCATGGCAGGAGCCGCAGCGATATCTTCCTTTTCCGGTGCAGGGGGGGCATCGGCTTCAACATGAGGTGGTTCGACAACCTCATTCGCTTCTCCCTCCTCCGCAACGTCCTCCGCCGGCGTTGGTGATGGCACCGGTTCGATGACAGGGGGCTCCGGCTCGGAAGCTGCCTCCTTCGCCGGCGCGCTCAGGATCTCCGCTATGGTCGCCCCTCTGGCTGTAGTAATTGATTCGTCCCGTCTCTTTTCCACCGGGGGAACCGATGGAGCTTCCTTGATCCTCAGCTTTTCCGGGACGGGCGGGTGACGGTCCCTCTCCTCCTTCAGCTCCCTGTCCTTAGCCGGAGGCGCGTCCAGGTCCTTCAGGACCTTCCCGATGTTCCCCGCCTCCTTGATCTCCAGGTTCCGGTTCGCCGAGGCGTCCTTCCTGATGATTGTGGACTCGATCCGCTTGGAGGTCCGCTCGTCCAGAGGCCGGCGCAGCTCCATTTTGTTAAGGGACTCAAGGTCGCTTATATGCTGCTGCCAGTCGTCGGAAGAACCGAGGTTCTGCCCGCAGAAATCACACTGAGTGGCGTTAGGCCTGTTGCGCAGGCCGCATTTCGGGCATTCCCGGAAACCGGTCTTCCGTTCCATTTCAGCTACCTATACCAGAATCCCCAATTATACCTTTTTTCCCCGCGACGCATAAAAAAGTCTCATTTCTCAGGTCTCTGATTCAATAGTCATTGCATTATTTTTATATAGAAGGTTGCTGGATTGATAAGAAGATGAAGGTCCTCATTCTGAGCGTCGATCGCGACGACGATTTCGGCAAGAAGGCCGGCCTGAACAGCCCATTCATCGGTCGCGAGGAGAACGCCAATGCCGTGATGGCCTTGGGTTTGAAGGACGCTGAGGATTCTGATGTGAACACGGTCATGGCCGCCCTGAGCATGTACGACGAGATGCTCAGAAAGGGCGAGGACGTGGAGATCGCCACCATATGCGGCGACGTAAAGGTCGGCTATGAATCGGACCTGGTCCTCACGACCCAGCTGGAGAACGTCCTGGAACTGGTGAAGCCGGACCGGGTCATCCTGGTCAGCGATGGGGCAGAGGACGAGTTCATCTATCCCATGGTCTTCTCCCGGGTCAAGGTGGATTCCGTCCGCAGGGTCTGGGTTAAACAGGCGCCCACCGTGGAGGGCACATATTACATCATCACCAAAATGATGGCTGATGATAAGATGAGGAAGCGGATATTCACCCCCTTGGGGTTGGTCCTCTCCGTTCTCGGGCTCTTCAACATCCTGCCTCAGCTCATCAAGCTGGTGGCTCAGGAGGCGAGCATAGAGACGGTCGCCAGCATGGGATGGGGTATGATCGCCCTCGTTCTCGGCCTATACATGATTTTTTTCGCCTATCGCGTCGCCGAACGTTTGGACCAGTCGATAAAGAACACTGGAACGGCGATCAAGAACGGCAGCCAGATGATCCCGTTCGTCATCGTATCGGCACTGCTTTTCATCGCGGGGATCATTTTCGCCGTGGACACGGTCGCCAGCATGACCGAGGCCAGTTACTTCATCCAATCCTTCGGGGTGATGAGCATCCTGCTCTGGATGTGGTCATTCTCCCTGTTCTCATTCCAGATGGGAAAACTTATCAATCATTATCTGACGTTCAACAAGCTGTACGTCACCAGCCTGGTGGTCAGCGTCAGCCTGTTCGCCATCGCCTTCATTCTGCAGGCGGCTTTCGACCTGATAGCCCTGGTGTTCGACTATCCCCACCCCGGTGAGCAGTACATCATATTCATGGTGATCGTCGGCTTCCTTCTGGCCGGTTTCGGTGGTCTGATCAATATGAACATGAGGAACTACACCCGCACGGCCAAGGGACGGGAGGCCGAGCCCGAGCCGCAGAACTATCCTGAGGCCTGATATGGAATGGGCTGAATGGAGTCCGCTTTACCTCGAGATCATGGACGATCTGGGCTTCGACATACGCGCTGACATTGAATCCGCAGAGAAGCTTTCGAGGCTGGTGGTCGATAAGCGAATTCCGGATCATAGTACGATTGTCGAAAAGTTGAGTGAACGGGTGTCGATAGCAGGGGCAGCCGCATCATTGGAGGCCGATCTTGGCACATTGTCGGCCGAAGATAGTATTGTCTCCGCCGGTTCGGCGACAGGGCGTTTGATCGAGGCAGGACTGGTCCCCGACATGATCGTGACAGATCTGGATGGCGATGTTGAGGCGGAGATAGAGGCTATCGATAGCGGTGCGTTAGCATTCATTCACGCCCATGGGGACAACATGGCCCGGATCGAGCAGGTGGTGCCCATTCTGACCAAGCCTTTCGTTCCCACGGTCCAATGCAAACCTTTCGGGAACGTGTACAATTTCGGGGGGTTCACGGACGGAGACCGGGCGGTGATGATCGCCTTGCATTTCGGGGCGAAACGAATCCGCACCATCGGCTGGGACTTCGACAGGCCGTATCCTAAACAGGGGTGCGACCCGGGCATGAAATCGAGGAAGCTCTTCTGGGCCCGAGAGGTGCTGTCTCGTACAATCGACAATAGGTAAAACGCGCCCTCCCTTTCGATAATGAACGATGATTTTCATCGGAAGTTGCCTTTTAACAATTTGTACGATAGGACGCCTAAATCTTTGTCATTATGACAAAAATCTTGGATAAATGTTGGACGATTAAGACGCTTTTTCTGGTGATAATTGGGCCGTTTTTTCGTACTGCTGGATAGTAATTTCGCACCCGGATAATCGACAAAGGTATTTATAGCATCAAATTGTTTAAAGAAGTCAATCTCCCAACCATTTATGGAATGGGAGGAAAGGAGGATTGAGAATGGAAGAAAGTGCTGCCGAACCCGTGAAGTCTGGTGGTTCAAAGGCGATCGTTTTCCTACTGGTCGGGCTCTTGATCGGAGCGGCCATAGGCGCCGGAATCATGATGGCTTTAGGAGGAGGCGATGACGACGGAGATGATGATATAGAAAAGAGTTATCTATCCGAGGGTTTCAAGCTCGAGCTGTTCTTCAACTCTGGCAATGCCAACAGGGAGTTGGCCTGCCTGATCATGAAGCAGAACCTTGAACTGCTCAACCCGGGAAAGATCCAGATCAAGGTGTCTGGAGTTGAGTGGTCCCAGTATCTTGAGCTCAGGGAACAGGGAGCCATGCCTGCCATGTTCCTCGGATGGGCCCCGGACTATGCCGACCCTGACAACTACGTTCAGCCGTTCTATCACCAGTCTGGTACCTATGCCAGCATGATAGGCTACGGCAACGACACCCTTGACGCCATGATCGAGGATGCCGCCACCGACATCGACCCGGTTTCCAGGGCCGCCAAGTACAAGGACATATCCATGGATATGTACCAGGAGTGCGTGTTCATCTGGACCGCCCAGGCCACCAACTTCCACGCTGAGAGGGACTGGCTGACTGGATACGAGTTCAACCCGATGCACTCTGGTCTGATCTACTACCAGTACGACAAGCCGGACACCGCCCCTGCTGGAGCGCCTGCCGGATACAGCGGTGACACCTTCACTGCGGCCACCATCTCCGGAAACCCGGAGAGCCTGGACCCCGCCATCGGCTATGAGACCGCTGGTGGAGAGATCATGCAGAACGTGTACGAGACCCTTCTGTTCTACAACGGGTCCTCCGCTTCCGAGCTGGTCCCTGTTCTGGCCAGCGAGATCCCGACCGTTGATAACGGCGGTATCCTGGACAACGGAACCAAGTACGTGTTCAACCTCAAGACCGGTGTCAAGTTCCACGACGGCACCAACATGACCTCCGAGGATGTCAGATACAGCCTCGAGCGCGCGCTGGCCATCAACGACCCGCACGGACCCGCCTGGATGCTCGGGCAGGTGCTCATACCGGACTTCTACACCTATGAGGCCGGATACTGGAACACCACCCAGAGCAAGTACATCCCGGGAGTTCCCCTGGATGTCATCTCTGAGCACGTCTGGGCTGTTGACGCCGACACCATACAGCTGAACCTGACCAGCCCCTACCCGGCCTTCCTGTACGCCATGTGCTACAACGTCGGCTCGGTAATATCCAAGAGCTGGGTCGGACCCAACTATGGTTTCGACTTCAACGGAACCGCGGCCAACAACAAGCTGGCCACCGACATGTGCGGAACCGGTCCCTACACCTTTGAGTCTTGGACCAGGAACGTCAACATCATTCTGAAGGCGTTCCCCGACTACCACATGGGTGAGGCGGCCATTGAGAACGTCGTGATCCAGCAGATCGGCTCCGGAGCCACCAGGATTCTGATGCTCAAGTCCGGAGAGGTTGACTGGGCGTTCATCGACAGGGCCTCCAAGGGAGAGGTTGAGGACTATGATGGTATCAACGTCACTCAGGGCATAGGTACCTTCAACGTCGACTTCCTCGGCCTGAACCAGAACCTGAACCTGGATGCTCTGCCGAACCCGGAGAACACCAACGTTCCGGCTGACTTCTTCGCCGACCGCAATGTCAGGCTGGCGTTCGCTCACGCCTTCAACTACGACCAGTACATCGAGGACGGTCTTCTCGGAACCGCCATACAGCCCAACGGAGCTATTCCGAAGGGAATGTTCGCCTACTCCGAGGACATACCGGTCTATGCATACAACCTCGAGTGGTCCAAGCTGTACCTGTCTCAGGCACTGATCGATGAAGATGAGGCAGGAGCCGAAGCGAACATCCTGACGGAGATCATCGCGAGGATCAAGTTCTAAACCCCTTTCCCTTTTAATTTTTTTAATTACGTAACGCAACACACAACAGGACTGGAGATCGAGACCAATGCGATTATTGAACTACGTGATAAAGAGATTGTTACTGTTAATACCAGTCTTGATCGGTGTCTCTATCATCGTATTCACTCTCACCAGGATCAGCGGCAACCCAGCCGCGGGTTACATCAACGAAAAGATGACTCCAACCCAGATCCAGCAGGTCATTGAAAAGTATCATTTCGATGAGCCGATCTATACGCAATACATATATTGGCTCGAGGGCATAATCGAGCTGGATTGGGGCTGGTCAAAGACCGCCGCCGCTCCGGTCACCGATGCCATAGCCATATTCTTCCCAGGTACGTTGGAACTCACTGTGGTCAGCATGGTGCTGGCAATCTTCATCGGGATCTACCTTGGGATCGTGTCCGCTGTAAAGCGGAACAAGCCTTTCGATCATGTGACCAGGGTAGTATCCCTCATCGGGGTCTCAATACCCATCTTCTGGCTTGCTCTGATATTGCAATTCTTGTTCGCTTACGTCTACCCGATATTTCCATTCGCCGGAAGGGTGGACAACATCTATTACATCAATAAGGCGTTACCAGACATAACCGGCCTCATACTGGTGGATTCGCTTCTGGTAGGCAATCTGAAGATGTTCTTCAACGCCTTGGAACATATTTTCCTGCCTGCCGTCACACTGTCTTTCGGCACCATCGCCATTGTCACCCGCATCATGCGCAACAGCATGCTAGAGGTTCTGAGCCTGGATTATATCAAGACCGCCAGGGCCAAAGGGTTGAACGAGCGGAGCATCGTATGGAAGCACGCTCGAAAGAACGCGATGATCCCCACCACAACCGTCATCGGCCTCTCGTTCGGAAGCCTGCTGGGAGGGGCCGTACTGACAGAGACCATATTCGGCTGGCAAGGCCTCGGCTCCTGGTCGGCCGATTCGATCAGGTCGTTCGATTACAACTCCGTGCTAGGATTCTGCCTGCTGGTCGCGGTCATCTACGTATTGGTGAACCTGGTCGTCGATGTCATGTATGCATATCTTGACCCGAGGGTTCGACTGGAGTGATGATCATGGTTGATGATAAGAACACGAATAAAACCGCTGTCAGCACCAAACCCGCTCCGAAAAAGAGCCCGTCAAAGGGTAGGTCCAACGATTTCGGGTTCAACACCGATCGTTTGAAAAAGGAGATCCAGCCCAGGATTAAGGAGCTCCGATCCTCTTTCTCGTTGATAAAGGGGAACGTCACGGCCATGGCCGGCCTGATAATGGTCATATTCATTGTCCTGGTGGCACTTTTTGCGCCATTGATCTGCCCGCCCACTCCCGGCGACCCGCTGGACATTCCCAAAGACATCAAGCCCCCGAAACCTCCGGGAGCCGACGGGCATCCGTTGGGCACCGGTCATTGGGGCTCGGACATGCTTTACGGTCTGGTCTGGGGTGCGAGAACTTCGATAACCACATCGCTGTTCGTGGTCGTCACAGGACTGCTGATAGGTCTGGTCGTGGGGGCCGTGGCAGGATACTATGGAGGCAGGATCGACAATCTGATGATGCGCATAACGGACATCTTCCTGTCGCTGCCAGCCCTGATCCTGGCCATGGCCATCGCTTCCATCATGGAGAGGAATCTGCAGAACATGATGCTGGCTCTGATAATAGTGTGGTGGCCTTCATATGCCAGACTGATACGGGCACAGGTCATGTCCATCAAGGAGAACACCTACGTCGAAGCGGCCCGGGCGATAGGCGTCAAGAAGAGCAGCATTCTTTTCAAGCATATCATACCCAATTCGATATCCCCGCTCATAGTCAGTTCGACCATGGACATAGGTGCAGTGGTCCTGGTCGCGGCCGGTCTGAGCTTCATCGGGTTCGGCGTAAATGCCGGATATGCTGAGTGGGGCAGAATGATATCTGACGGTCAGGAGTACTTCCTGCGGCATGTGATATACAATGGCAAGGAATACGTGGCCTGGTGGGTGGTCGTGCTGCCCGGTATAGCCATACTCATATTCACCATGGGATTCAGCCTGCTCGGCGATGCGCTCCGGGACATACTCGATCCCCGGCTTAGGAGGTAGAACGATGAGCGAACAAGCGATACTTGAGATAGAAGACCTGGTCATCAATTTCTACACCAAAGCGGGGATCGTGAAGGCCATTGACGGTGTCACCCTCTCCATAAACAAGGGTGAAACGTTCGGCCTGGTAGGCGAGAGCGGATGCGGCAAGAGCGTCACGGCCAATTCCATCATGGGGCTGGTCCAATCTCCGCCTGGAAAGATCGAGAACGGGATCATACGATTCTCCACGCCCAAGGAGATTTCCGACAGGGCGAACATCAAGAAATCGCTCTGGAGGAAGAACATTGATGTGGATATGTATCGAAAACCAACGATCGACATCCTCAAATTGAACAAGAAGGACATACGGCTCATACGAGGCAGGGCGATCTCCATGATCTTCCAGGAACCGATGAGCGCCCTCAATCCGGTGTTCACCGCCGGGGATCAGATATCTGAGATAATCCTTCTGCATGAACGCAAGGAGCTGGCCCAATCCGTATTGAAGAAACTGGAGGAGAGCCGAAAGGCCAAGGTAAAGTACAAGCGTGCCACCAGGGAGATCGGGCAAAAGGGAGAGTCCATCTGCAGCAACTGCAAGGGCATAGTCCTTGACGATCAGAAGATCTGCCCGCAATGCAACTCCAGCTTTGTCAGGAACCCGCACGGGAAAAGGTATCGTTTCACCTATGGTTTCTATAAGCGCATTTACACCATGATGGCTGCCAATCCCGACAACCGCATACTCACATTGATGGCCAAGGTCCCCCTGCTCCGCAGATACCGAAAGCCCATGATCAGGGAGGCCAACGAGAAGGCCCTTCGCATGCTGCGGCTCGTACGCATCCCCGACCCGAAGAACGTGATGAAATCCTTCCCGCACGAACTGAGCGGAGGGATGCAGCAGAGGGTAATGATCGCCATAGCGTTGTCATGCCGACCGCAGCTGCTCATCGCGGACGAGCCGACGACCGCCTTGGACGTCACCATCCAAGCCCAGATCCTGAAGCTCATACAGGAACTGCAGGACGAGATGGGCACCTCCGTGCTGATGATCACCCACAACCTCGGGATCGTGGCAGAGGTCTGCGACCGGGTGGGCGTCATGTATGCGGGCTGCATGGTGGAGAGGGCGGACACGGAGAGCGTGTTCAAGGAACCTCTGCACCCCTACACCCAGGGATTGATGAACTCCATACCCAAGGTCGATCTGGAGATCACCCGCCTGGAGACCATCGAAGGAAACGTTCCGAACCTCATCAAGCCGCCGAGCGGCTGCCGCTTCCACACCAGGTGCCCATATGCCATGGACCACTGTAAGAAGGTGAAGCCGGAGCTGATCGACATAAGGCCGGGGCATAGCGTGGCCTGCCATCTCTACGGAGGTGTTCAGAATGGATGATATCCTGATCGAGACCAGGGGTATGAAGAAGCACTTCCCCATCCGCGGCGGCCTCATCAAAAAGAATTTGGGAAGCGTCAAGGCCGTGGACGGCATCGACCTCGTGATACGCAAGGGAGAGACCCTTGGTCTGGTGGGGGAGAGCGGATGCGGAAAGACCACTGCCGGCCGCTGCATGCTGATGCTCACCAAGCCCACCGATGGCCATGTCTATTACAAGATGCCCGAGGATGTCCGGCTGAAGCTGATCGAGCTCGAGCGTCAGCATGAGGCACTATTGGCCGAGGCAGCAAAGCAGAAGAAGCGCACCAAGAGAAAGGTCCCCATCAGCAAGGAGCACCAGGAAATAATCAACGAGTACGCCCTGGATGCCAAGGACAAGGAGGAGCTGCGCCGCCTGCGCCGCGACATGCAGATCGTGTTCCAGGACCCCTATTCGTCCCTGAACCCGCGCATGCTCATCAAGGACATACTCAGCGAACCCCTGCTCGTACATGGTCTGGCCAACCGGGACCGGGCCATGGAGCGGGTGTCCATGATGATCGAGAAGGTTGGATTAAGCCAGGACCACCTTTACCGCTATCCTCACGAGTTCAGCGGCGGGCAGCGCCAGCGCATCGGCGTCGCCAGAGCGCTCATGCTCAACCCAGACATGATCGTGCTGGATGAACCGACCTCCGCTTTGGACGTTTCGGTTCAAGCCCAGATACTGAACCTGTTGAACGACCTGCAGGCGGACTTCAAACTGACCTACACCTTCATATCCCATGACTTGAGCACCATCCAGTACATGTGCGATCGCGTATGCGTCATGTACCTCGGCAAGGTCGTCGAGGAGGCCAGCAAGAAGGACCTCTTCAACCACCCCATGCATCCGTACACGGAAGCCCTGCTCAGCTCCATCCCGGTCCCAGACCCGGACGCCAGGAAGCAGCGTGTGCTGCTCTCCGGGGACGTTCCGTCACCGGCCAATCCTCCCAAGGGATGCCGGTTCCACACCCGCTGCCGCTATCGCGAGGCGATCTGTGAAGAGGTCGAGCCCCGGTTGGAGGACAAGGGCCACGGGCATATGGTGGCCTGCCACTTCCGCTGAGGTCACATGGCCCGCAAGCGCAGGCTCGAGGTCCGATCGCCCGAGGAGGAGCACCAGGAGGAAGACGATGTACATGACGTGCGCAGTGATCGGGACATCGCCATCGAGGGCACCTGGACCGAATGGTTCAAAAAGGTGTTCGTGAAGTACTGCTACGCCATACTCGTGCTCTTCCTGGCCTGTGTCGTTCCGCTCGAGGTTCATCGGCAGCTGCACGGGGACCTCGGGCTGGGCGCGGCGTTCCTGGCATTGCTCATCATAGTCCCCCTGGGCCTGTTTGGGTATCTCAGGATATGGGGCGATAATGGTCTGTGGGGTCCGGAGCAAGCTGACGATTTCTGATCGATGCCCTGTTAACTGAGTTAATTTATACCTCGAACCTGATTCCGTCCTCGGGGGAGAGACAACTTGACGGTGGTGACCTTGGACGACATGGTGAAGGCCTTGGCCAACACCATGGGCAAGAAGGGGATGTCCCGAGAGGACCAGGAGAAGCTCGCCGAGTGGATCCTTTCCTTCTTCGGCTACACCGACGAGGTCATCGACAACAAGCTCACCTCCGAAGACCGCGACGTCTTCTATTGGCTGGAGGAAGAGGGTTTCCTCACTACCACCCAGGAGGAGGTCCATCTCAAGAAGGGAAAGCTGTGGCGCATCCACTACTGGATCCTGAAGAAGGATCAGATACTGAGGATTGCGCATCAGTGCGAGGACCAGGTCTGCGGCCCAGACGACCCGTCCGCCGTCTATAACAATATGGACGACGAGATGTGGAAGGCGCGGGAGCGCTAGGTATTTTATACAGAGCCCCCTTTCCTGCAATCTGATGTACGAAGACATACTCCTGGTCCTGCTGGCCATCATCGCGTTCGTCTTCTTTGTGCGCTTGGCCGACCGCAATGGATGGATCAGGAAGTATGGTATGAAGGCCTACGGGCCTTTCCTCATGTGGAGCACCCAGAGAGGAAAACGGGCCATAGATAAAATGGCCTCCCCTCGAAAGTTCTGGCTTGCGTATGCCGCGGTTGCCAAATGGGTGTGCGCAGTAGTCATGTTCCTGATGATGGCCCTGCTGCTGTGGGAGGCCACGATCGTCGACCAGATACCGGCGGAGAGCGCTCCCGGCCTGGAGATGATGCTCGGCATCCCCGGCGTCAATCCGATTATCCCATTGTGGTATGGCATACTGGGTCTGTTGGTGGCCATAGTCATACACGAGGTCGCGCACGGCATCCTCACCAGGGTGGGCAATATGGACATCAGGTCCATGGGCCTTCTGCTCCTCATCGTCCCCATGGGCGCCTTCGTGGAGCCGGACGAGGAGGCGCTGGTCAAGGCGGACAAGCGCCGGCGTATGAACGTCTACGCGGTCGGACCGGCCACCAACATCATCGTCGGCCTGGTCTGCGCGCTGATCTTCTCCTCGGCCATGATGGGTTCCGTTGAACCGGTGCGCGATAACCCCATCATCGTCAACGTGACGGATGACGGTCCGGCGGACATGGCCGGCCTGCGCTTTGGCGCCCAGATAGTGGAAATGGAAGGGACGCCCATCGCTACGTACGATGACTTCTACCAGTTCTCAGGCCCTGATCCGGGGGAAAAGGTGACCGTCTCATATTATTACGAAGGGGATCTGCGCACCGCCGAGATCTTCGCCGGCGTGCTGCTGACCTCCGTTTCGTCAGGTTATCCGGCCGATGAGGCCGGTCTCGGACCTGGTATGATCATCTACTCATTGAACGACACAGTCATAAGGAACGACAGCGACCTGAAGTCCGTTCTGCGCTCGACCGTCGGCGGTCAGACCGTCAACGTGACCGCCCTCGTGTACGACCGTGACGCCGATGATTACGTCGCCGAACCGTCCGTCACCAGCGTGACATTGATGAGCCGGCTCGCCTATTATCAGGATGTCAGCCCGGGCACGGTCGACGATGATTTCGAGGACTACGGGTTCATGGGCATTAACTCCGCGTACATGGGTGCGGGGGTCAACGACCCAGGAATAATTCTGGAGCGGCTTGCCACTCCATATGCCGGAGCTGACGATTGGAGTTCCTACGTCACCTCCTCGCTAAGATACATAGCATTGCCTTTCTACGGCCTGGCGCCTTTGACCGGAACCATAACCGACCTGTACGAACCGCAGGGTGCGTGGTCGGTGCTTCCGGACGGGGCGTTCTGGGTTCTGGCCAACTGCGCCTACTGGATCTTCTGGATCAACCTCATGGTAGGGATGACCAACGTCCTTCCGGCGGTGCCGTTGGATGGGGGATACCTCTTCCGCGACGGTCTCGATGCCCTGGTCAAGAGGTTCAAGAGGAACGCCAGCGACGAGGAGCGCATGAGGTACGTGGGGAAGATCACCTACGCCCTGGCCATATTCGTTCTGTTCCTGATAATGTGGCAGCTCATCGGCCCGCGCCTGCTGGGATGATCATTCCCGGCAGACCAGGCTGATGGTGGGAGAGCCCTTGTCGGAATGGTTGCACTCCGGGCACAGCTCATAGTACAATGAGCACAGGCTGCGGTAAGGGTCGTATATCCTTCCGCATTCCCGGCACTTCAGGAACACGGAAAGCACTGGACGGAACTCAAAACATTCAGTGATCCGGCTGCCGTTGAATGAGGTGCAGTTGTGCACACAGCAGTTATCGCAGAGGCTGCTCCGGCGGATATTCACCAGCCGGTGCTCGGTCACCTGAATTCGGACCATCGTCGATACCGTCCATGATATTTCGATGTCGACCCTACATATACGTTTGGAAGTTGCGATGAAAAGATGAAAAGAAAGTTAAGGTGAGGGGCGGACCCCTCATTGTTCTCAGGATATGATGTTCCTGGTCCTCTCCTTCAGCTCTCCCAGCTTGCCCTTGTTCCACCCGGAGGTTTTCGAGAAGAACCCGGTCACGCGGGTAATCCCTTCCACGTTCGGGGAATGGCAGTATGAGCAGGTGTCGGACAGTCCGCGGGCGGTCTTGCCGCAGCTGAGGCAGGATGTGAACTCCGGACTGAAGGCGATCTGCGAGTTCTGGGTGTTCTGGAAGGTCTTGATGACGAACGCCGCCAGGTTCTCTGCCGGGGGCTTGTGCTCCCCGAGCCATACGTGAGACAGCGCTCCGGCCTCCACCAGGGGGTGGAACAGCCCTTCCGCCTTGACCCGCTCGATGGCGCTGATCTGGGCGCCCACGTTCAGGTAGGTGGAATTGGTATAGTAGACCTCTCCCGAGCTCTTGTTGCCGCGCATCACCGTGGGGGCCTGCAGCGGGTAGTACTTCATGTCCAGCTTGGCGAAGCGGTAGGCGGTGCTCTCGGCCGGGGTCTGCTCCAGGGGCATCTTGAGCCCGTACTTCTTGCCTATCTCCTCGGAGTGCTTCTTCATGACCGAGATGACCTTGAGGCCAAACTTGGTGGCCTCCTTGCTCTCGTGCATCTGCTGGCCAGTGTGGTACTGTACCAGCTCGTTGAGACCGACCATCCCTATCAGGAACGAGGCCTTGTTGAAGCGGTAGTACGGTTCGCCGTCCAGATTCATGGTGAGCAATGCAAGCGGGCCATACTTGCCCATGCCCAACAGCTTGCCTATGAACTCCTTCTTCTGCAGGTGCGCCTGGGCGACCAGCTCAATTTTCTCCTCCAACAGGCGGAACAGCTTCTCGTCGTCCTGGTGCGCCTCGTAGGCGATGCGAGGCAGGTTGATGGTGACGTTCTGCATAGCCGAGTACCTCATCTTCCAAGGCGTCTTGGCGTCGTTGAGGTCGTTGTCATCCAGCTTGAAGGTGAGGCGGCAGCATTCGGAGATCTTGGCGGTTCCGCCCCTGTCGAACACGAAGTAGGTGTTACCCTTCTCTGTGGCGGTCTGGCAGATTTTGTTCAGGAACTCCTCGTGACCGTCGGTCTTGAAGAACTTCTCGGTCATGTGCACGTTCGGCTTGGGGAAGAAGAACGGGCGGCCCATGGCGTCCCCTTCGAGGTAAACGTCGAACAAGGCGTTGACGAACCTCTGGCTCTCCTCGGCGTAATCGCCGTAGACCTTTCCGGTGAATTTGCCGTTCGGACCGATGGCGTCCACGTTCTGGAAGTGGTCGGGCACTTCCCAGTAGAGGTTGAGGTCGCTGAATATGGACTGTCCTCCGCGAGCCACCGCCTGCTGGGCGAACTCGAACACCAGGATCTGAGCCAGCTGCTTCATGCGGGCGTCGTCCACGTTGGTCAGATAAGGGGCGAGGAAGAGGTTGAAGGCGTCCCAGCCAATGGCGCCGGCGAAGTTCCCCTGAAGCGCAGCGGAGAACTTGACAACCTGCTCTATGAGCACCTCGGGGTGCTTGGCGGGCTTGGCTATGGAAATGGCGTTGGGGAGATTCAGACCAAATTTCTTAACGTATTCAATGGACTGACCGCTGCAGTAGGGGCGGTCGACCATTCCCAGGTCGTGAAGGTGTATGTCGCCGCGCATATGGGCGTCGGCAAGGTCCTGGCTGAACACCTCGAGCAGCGCGAACTCCTTCTTGATCTGCTCGGCCAGGGTGAGGTTGGTTGCTTCTGGACCATGAGGAACGTTGGCGTTCTCCTTGTTCGGGCTCATGATGATCTGCCTGGCGTCGTAGAGTGGCACTCCCAGACGGGTATGCTGGCGGCGGATCTTGGCCAGGCCGTACTCGACCAGCTTGGCGTTGGTCAGCTCTCGTATCAACGGGGCGGTTATGACGTCGAGCTGCAGTTCCCCTATCATCTTCTCGACCTCACGGGCCACGATGGAGGCGGCGTCCTCGCTGATGTCTGTCTCCCGCATCAGTGCGTCAAATATCCTGCTCTTGTCCCACTTCTTGATCTCTTCATCCGAAGTGCGGACGAACAGGGATATCTCGGTCGATTCTCGTTCGCTATTTGGGCTCGTATTACGGGGGGATTCTGCGCTTTTCATTTCACTCACGTTCTTTCTGATCTCTCGTTCGCCATTGAATTAGTAAGGAGGGCCTATTTAGAAGGTCCCATTGCACCCATCCAACTCAGGGAATATGGCATTCGGCACACAGGTTTAAATGAATTTCTGAACTGAATCTGTTAACAATTAACGGACATAAACCAGTGGGGCAAACCTATATTATTACCATATTTGTTACCATATCTGTTAACACATGTTCCATCCAGAGAGGGATCTGAAGCAGATAATCATCTCCATGCTGACCGAAGACGGCCGGTCTATAAGTTATCTGTCGAGAGAATTGAAGAAGCAGGGCTACGATATGCACCGGCTCACCCTCACCGGATATCTTCGGGCATTGAGCGACATGAACATTCTGAAGGAAAAAGACGTTCCGCCCGCAAAGATCTACACACCAGTCAAGGGCAGGGAGCGGGACATATACCTCAGGGTCGTGGAGCAGGCCAAGGCAGCTTCACCTGATAAGTACCCGGAACTTGCCCTGTATGCCCTGTATAAGCTGTTCAAGCGACCCATTTTCAAAGAGGAGCTGGAAAGAGCTGGTATTCTTGAGTTCTCACCCGGCATTCAAGCCAAGGAGGATGAGATTTCAGATGCCCGCAAGTTCATGCAGAAGACCGGTTTCAAGATACCGACCAGCAGCAAAGCGTTCGTTCCTCCCAACAACGACCTGGAGTCCGCTTTCCAAGATCTTCTCGTTCAGATGCTGGTAAGCGATTCGGAATGTTCCTATCTGGTAAAAGAGACCAAACAGGCAAAACTGGACTTGTGATCTGTGCGAATAACGTATAAATCCCCTGAAGACCTTCCGCCCCACATGGAACTAAAGGGCCTGGTCGAATCCCTGAGGAACTTTCCAGGCGTGACCAGGAAGAAGAGCATATCATCTGTCATCAATTTCTTCCCTAAGCAAGCATGCTCCAAGGTACTTGCGTCCTATGGAGAGGATGCGGCAGTGGTGGAGCAGGACGGAAAGCTGCTGCTTCTGGCGGCCGACGGGATCATGCCCGCCTTAATGCGAGCCAATCCTTTCTTCGCCGGCTACTATGCAGTACTGGTCAACATCCACGATATTTCTGCCATGGGCGGGGTTCCCATCGCCATGCTGGATATCCTGTCGGTAAAAGACAACAGGATATGCTCCCAGGTCATGAAGGGTATGGAATCGGCTGTCAAGAAGTTTGGCGTTCCCATAATCGGCGGCCATACCCACCCGGACTGCGATTACGATGCGATCGACATCGCGATCATCGGCACCGCAGAACCCGGCCAGGCGATCTTCAGTCACACCGCGCAGGCGGGGGACGACATCGTTGTGGGCATGGATCTGGAAGGTTATTATCCCGACGCGCTGCCGTACGCCTGGGACACCACCTCGAGAAAGGAAGCGCCCATCCTGCGCAGGCAGATGCTCATCATGAACAAGATCGCCAAGCAGGGTCTGGTGCGGTCCGGCAAGGATATCAGCAACCCCGGCACCTTGGGAACGCTGGGTATGCTGTTGGAGACCAGCGGAAAAGGCGCCAAGGTGGATATCGGCCGCATACCCCTCCCGGAGAACGTGGATATGCTGCAATGGCTGAAATCCTACCAGGGTTTCGGATATGTGGTCACCTGCGACCCCTCCAATTCTCAGAAGGTCATTGATATGTATGCTTCGGTGGGGATCACGGCCTCGGTCATCGGCAAGGTGACCGAGGAACCGAAGCTCGTGGTCATGGACGGGATCGACAGCGAGGTCATGTTCGACTTCGAAAAGGAGATCATAACCGGGTGTAAACCCGCATCCACCGTCGGTTGGGAATCCATCGAGCTTGGGAAATAAGAAGTGCTAGGCCACGGGGGTTGCCGCCCGAACCGATAGAGGTTGACCGATCACCGACTCAGCCCCGCTCCCCTTCGAGCGTAGGTAGTCCGTGGTAAGGCTGTTCCCGTCAGGGCCTGACCCGTTCCCCACGATCAGAGCAAGGGGTGCCGCCCTCCAGCTGCACCGCGATGCTGCCACCGACCCCGTAGGACAGGGCCTCAACGCCAATGATCGGGCCTCTAGCGCTCCGGATACGACGTCCCCCGCTGTCACCCCCGCATATCGACGATTACGGTGTATAAGGACACGCCGAACGTCCCGGTCAAGCCTAGCGGGTGGTCTTATCAATCGAGCGTATTTAAAAATTCTGCATCGGAGGACGAACGGCCGCTATAGCCAACAGCAGGATATCAAGTAATAAATAGTTTATTTGTGTTTAACATTTTAAAATTGAGTGTAGAATCAAATAATATAAATTTTTATCAAAGGGGCAGCGAGATGGATAAAAATGGATCATTGAAAAGGAAGGAGGCCATTGAAAAGGCATTGAAGGACGGTCGCTCGCACTTTGAGTTCCGCCCGGAGGCCCGCAGGTTCTTTCTTGCCAACTCGGTCAATATCGCCATCGGGATAGCCCTGGTCATCGCCGTATGGTGGATCGTGGCGGAAGCGATGATCCACACCCGCGGCGCACTGTTCCCCACCCCCCCAGAAACTTTCTCCGCGCTATGGAACGCCCTCAACGGTGCTGAACTGAACGGAGAGACGATCTACTACCACACCGGTTCATCCATGCTGCGTTGGGGAACCGGGTACGCCATAGCCCTGGTCATCGGGATCGTGGTCGGCATATCCTTCGGAACCTTGAGCCGCCTGTACGATATGGGCATGGTGTCCATCTACGTGATACAGATGATACCCGGCCTGGCCTGGGTTCCCATCGCCATGCTCATTTTCGGATTGGGCGAATCGGCGACCATATTCATCATTCTGATGACGGCCATGCCCCCCATCATCATCAACACCGCCGGCGGCATACGCCAAGTTCCCCCGGTCTATACCAGGGTGGCGCTCATGTCCGGAAAGGACAGGCTGTCCCTGTTCGCCAGTGTTCTGATCCCCGCCGCATCCCTTTCCATAATCGACGGGATGCGCATCGGCCTCGCCAACGGTTGGAGGGTGCTTATCGCCGCGGAGATGGTCTTGGGCGCCATGGTCGGTCTCGGGGCCACGATATACGATTCCCGTTACAGCCTGGATTTCGTCTCCGCCTTCATCTGCATAATCGTGATATGCTTCATCGGACTGGCGATAGAAAAACTGTTCTTCGCCGGCCTGGAGAACGCGGTAAGGAACCGTCTCGGACTGGACAAGGAGGCCTGAGATGCTCGCCTCCCTCAGGAACGTGTCCAAGGTGTTCGCCAATCCCCGCACAGGTAAGGGATTGGTGGCCCTGAACGATGTCAGCATCGAGGTCGAGCAGGGAGATTTTCTATGCCTGATCGGACCAAGCGGTTGCGGTAAGAGCACCACCCTGAACCTGCTGGCCGGGTTCGAGCATCCCAGCGAGGGAGAGGTTAGGTTCAAAGGGAAGCCCATCGCCGGCCCTTCGCCGGAACGGGGCGTCGTTTTCCAGGAGTTCAGCCTCTACCCCTGGATGGATGTGCTTCACAACGTGGCCTTCTCGGTCAGGACGGGAAGCGGATCGGAGAGGGAGGAGGTGGCCAGGAGATATTTGGGAATGGTCGGCCTATTGGACTTCGCCCATGCGATGCCCAACGAGCTCTCGGGGGGCATGAAGCAGCGGGTGGCCATAGCCCGAACCTTGGCCATGGACCCGGACCTGCTGCTGATGGACGAGCCGTTCGGTTCTCTGGACGAGCAGACCCGGCGCAAACTGGACAATGAGGTTCTCAGCTTGTGGGAAGGACAGGAGAAGACAGTGGTCTTCGTCACCCACAGCATAGAGGAGGCATTGATGCTGGGGACCAGGGTGGTCCTCATGTCCGCCTCACCCGGACGTGTAAACAAGGAATGGAGGATCGAATCGGCATGGCCTCGCGATCCCCTGTCCCCGGAGATGACCGCACTGAAGAAGGACATCGTGAAGAGCCTGCAGGTATGCTCCTGCGCCAACGGCTCCCCCAGGGGCGGGTTCATCACCATGGGCGGCCTGGAAGATTGAATATTGGAATGAAGGGAGGAACCAGAAATGAACAGAAAATCGGTGGCGATCGTCCTTGTGATCGTTGTGGTGATCGCAGCAGTCGGCGTGGCATTCCTCTTGATGCCCCCCGATGAGGGCGAGATGGACCTGACCGTGGCCTACTCGGAGAAGATGAACTATGAGACGCTGATGGTCGCCAACGACAAGGGATACTTCGATGATGTGGGATTGAACGTCACCCCGGCCATCGTGACCGGCGGCATCCAGGCTGCGGAGGCAATCGTGACCGGCTCGGCCGACGTGGCCGCGATGGGGGACGCGCCTGCCGTGCAGCTCATCAGCAAAGGCATCGGTGCCAAGATAATCGGTCGCATCGCCGGTGCCGAGGGAATGCACCGCATCATCTCGGACGTCAACATCACCGCACCTGAGGACCTGAACGGCAAGAAGGTGGGCATGCAGCAGAGCTCCAGCTCGCACGGGGCGTTCATACAGTGGTGCGACGCCAATGATGTCAACACCGGCAACCTGACCTTCGTTTACCTGAACCCCAGCTACCTGGCGGAGGCAATGTACTCGGGCGAGATCGATGCCATGGTCGGAAGCGAGCCATGGGCCATCAATACCGAGAACCTGTGCGGCGGCTCGGTGCACGAACTTGGCAGCTCGTCCGGTCTGGGGAGCTCTTTCCCCATTGTTCTGGTGGCATCTCATAAGGCCATTTCCGAGAAGGGCGAGGCGCTCTCCCGCCTGCTTGAAGCCATGGACATGGCCAATGATCACATCAACGCCGAATGGAACGATTCCATGGCTATATGCGCATCCCTCACCGGCCTCAGCTTTGATGACCAGTCAAAGGGCAGCGGCCTGCAGTTCTTCGAGCTGGGGTTCAACGCCACCGATGTGCAGAGCATCACCATGACCGCCATGGGCCTGGTGGACTTCGGAAAGATCAACGCCGTGCCGGTCATAATGGACCACGTGGACCTTACCCACCTGCCGGAGGAGTGAACCATTGGGGAGCAACGGGCGCCAGCTGTTCATGCGTTCCCTTGGGGACGAAATCCCTGAGGTCCCGCCGGTGTTCCTGCGGGACCTCACCCTGGGCCTCGATGAGACGGGATATACCACGCCGGAGGTCTGCGCAGGCGCCTACGATGCGGACAAATCTGCAAGGTCCGTTCTGGCGCTGCATGAGCGATTGGGCCAGGACGCAGTCGTCGGCTGCATTCACTACGTGGGGCTGGAGATAGGGGCCCTTGGGGGGCAGGTGAAGTATCCCGAGCGGGGGATACCGAGCGTGGTGCGCCACCCGTTCCAGGATTCCGCCGACCCTGACCTGGTCCAATTGGACATGCGCCGGGAGGCGCCCTTTCCGAACGTGGCAGGGAGCTATCGCCTGGTCAGGGAGGGTCTCCAGGGTTCGGCGGCTCTCGTCTGCAACATCGAAGGCCCGGTGACCAAGGCTGCGCTGCTCAGGGGGATGGAGAACCTGGCCATGGACATGTACTTCGACAAGGGCCTGGCCGCCGAATACGTCGATTATGCCACAGGCCTCTCCATGGAGTTCCTTAAGGTCATCGCCTCCGAGACGGAACTGGACTGCTCGTTCCTGGCCTCGGCTTCCGACAACCCTGACATCTTCGGCCAGGAGGCGTTCCGTCGATTCACGGTTCCCAACCTGGGCCGTCTGGTGCGCACAGCGGACGAACTCGGCCTGCCGACGGTCTTTCATCCGCACGGTGATCTCAGTTCACCGCAGAACCTGCCGCTGATGGAGGACATCATCGCCACGGGCGCGAGGGCGTTCCAATTCGCGGAGCGCAACGACCATATGCTGCTCAGGGAGGCGGCGGGGGGAAGGATCTCCCTCATGGGGGGCATCGACGCCTTCTCCACCCTGCTGCTGGGGCCGGCGGACCGGATCGTCCGGGAGACGGAGGGATTCCTTAATGACTTCCGTCCCTGGGACCGCTATGTGTTCATGTGCTCGTGCTCGCTGCACCGCGGCATGCCCCTTCAGCATGTGGACGTCATGATGGAGGCCGTCAGGAGGTTCGCTAAGAAAGGCATATGAACCACGGGGTGCCATATGTCCGATGCATGGCCCCGCCGGACGTCTCCGAAAAACCGCCTTGGCTGAGGACCAGGGCCGGACTGGCATCGGGCATCGGCGTCCGGGAGGCCTTGGGGGGCCTCCGAACGGTCTGCGATTCATCCCGCTGCCCCAATCTGGGTGAATGCTGGGGAAAGGGGCATGCCACCTTCATAATCCTGGGAAGCAGATGCACGCGCTCCTGCGCCTTCTGCGCCGTTCCATCGGGAGAACCGTCCGATGCAGATGAGGGCGAAGCGGAGAGGGTGGCCGAGGCCGTGAAGCGGTTGCGCCTCCGCCACGCGGTGATCACCTCGGTGACCAGGGACGACCTCCCGGATGGCGGGGCGAGGATCTTCGCCGATACCGTCAGACAGATCAGATGGAACTGTCCGGGCACGACCGTCGAACTGCTGATACCCGACCTGCAGGGTGACCGGAAGGCCCTGGAGACCATCCTGGAGTCATCGCCTGACGTATTGGGCCACAACCTGGAGACGGTCCGTTCGCTGCAGTGGATAAGGGACAGGAGGGCCAGCTACCGCCGCTCCCTGAACGTCCTGGCCACGGTCAGGGAGATATCGCCGGCCGCCATCACAAAGAGCTCCCTGATGCTGGGCCTGGGCGAAGGCAGGGACGAGGTGCTGGAAGCGTTCAGGGACCTGCTGGAGGTTGGGGTGGACCTTCTGACCCTGGGGCAATACCTTCCGCCAAAAGGAAGCTCCCTCCCGCTGCGCAGGTACGTCCCGCCCGAGGAGTTCCAGGAGCTGGAAAGGACCGCCAGGGGCCTGGGGTTCAGGGGAGTCCGCTCCGGACCGCTGGTCCGATCATCGTATGACGCTTATGCATTGTTCAAAGAGGTGATGTAAAATGCTGACAGAGGAATTTGATCCGCTCAGGGGAGATATGTTCCGCGTGATGGATGAGGAAGGCAATGTCGAGAAAGGCCGTATGCCCAAGATATCCAAGGAGCTCCTGCTGAAAGCCTACCGCACCATGCTGCTCACCCGGATGGCGGACGAGAAGGCCGTCAAGCTGCAGAGGCAGGGCCGGTTGGGCGCCTATCCGCCCAGCAAGGGTCAGGAGGCCAGCCAGCTGGGGCCGGCCATGGCCCTGAAGGAGGAGGACTGGCTGGTGTGGGCCTTCCGGGAGATGGGCGCGTTGCTCTGGAAGGGCATACCGCTGAGCACCCTATACCTCTATTGGATGGGAAACGAACTTGGCAACGTCTATCCTGATGGAGCGAGAGCAACCCCGTCCGTTGTACCGGTGGGCTCCCAGATATCCCATGCGGTGGGTATTGCATACGCCAGCAAACTCAGGGGGGAGAAGAGCGTGAGCCTTGCCTACTTCGGAGACGGCGCCACCTCGGAGGGGGATTTCCACGAAGGGCTGAACTTCGCCGGGGTCTATCGGACGCCGAACGTGTTCGTATGCCAGAACAACCAGTTCGCCATATCCACCCGGAGGTCCAGGCAGACGGCGTCCCCCACCATCGCACAGAAGGCGGCGGCGTACGGATTCCCGGGAATCCTGGTGGACGGGAACGATATACTGGCCATGTATGCGGCGTCCAAGGAGGCCGTCGAGCGCGCCCGGAATGGGGAAGGTCCCACGCTGATCGAATCCTACACCTATCGTCTGAGCGACCATACCACCTCGGACGATTGGCGCAAATACCGTTCCAAGGAGGAGGTGGCCGAATGGGAGCGCAAGGACCCCCTCAAGAGGTTCGGGACGTACCTCGCCGCTCAGGGCATGCTCAAGGACCCTGAAGGATTGACCAGGGAGCTGGGCGAGCTGGTGGAGAAGGCGGCCGCGGAGGCGGAGGCCGTGCCTGCGCCCGGCCGATCCGATGTGTTCGTCCACACTTACGCCGAGATGCCGCCCTACCTCCGGCGTCAGATGGGGGGTGACGGGCAATGATGATGAACATGGTGCAGGCCATCAATGCCGCTCTGGCCGGGGAGATGGAACGTGACCCTTCGGTGGTCATCCTGGGCGAGGATGTCGGCGTCGACGGCGGCGTCTTCCGGGTCACGGACGGGCTTCTGGATCGTTTCGGGGAGCAGCGGGTCATGGACACCCCCCTGGCCGAAGCCGGCATCGCCGGAGTGGCCATCGGGATGGCCTTCAACGGCCTCCGGCCTGTCGCCGAGATCCAGTTCATGGGCTTCTCGTATCTCACGCTCAATCAGATGATCAATCATGCTGCCCGCATGCGCAACCGCACCAGGGGAAGGATCACCGTGCCCATGGTGCTGCGCATGCCCTACGGCGCCGGCGTCAAGGCCTTGGAGCACCATTCCGAGAGCACCGAGGCGCTGTACGCGCAGATACCGGGGCTCAAGGTCGTGGTCCCTTCCACGCCCCTGGAGGCCAAAGGGCTTTTGACGTCATCAATACGCGACCCGGACCCGGTCATCTTCCTGGAGCCCACCCGCTCGTACCGCATGCTCAAGGAGGAGGTGCCGGACGGCGAATACCTGGTGCCGCTGGGAAAGGCCAGGACCGTGCAGGAGGGCGATGACGTCACAGTCATCGGATGGGGGGCGATGATACCCCTCATCCAGAGGGCGGTGGCGGAGATGCAGGCATCGGTGGAGATAATCGACCTGCGCACCATCTCCCCCATGGATTCGGATGCGGTGGTCGATTCCGTCAGGCGCACCGGAAGGGCGGTGGTGGTGCATGAGGCCCCGCGCTCCTTCGGCCCCGGGGCGGAGATAGCCTCCCGCATATATGAGGGGGCGATCCTGCAGCTGGAAGCGCCCGTGGAGCGCGTGGCCGCCCCGGACATCACGGTTCCGCTGCCGAAGGGCGAGGACCACTATTATGTGAACGAGAGGATGATCAGGGACGGCATCGAACGAACGCTGAGGTTCTAGGTGGTCATGATGGCAACTGAGTTCAGGTTTCCGGACCTAGGCGAGGGGATCGCCGAGGGGGAGGTCAAGAAATGGCTGGTGAAGGTCGGCGACACGATCGCCAAGGACCAGTCCCTGGCCGAGGTGGAGACGGACAAGGCGGTGGTGGAGATACCGTCGCCGGTGGCCGGAAAGGTCCTTCGTCTGGACCACAAGGAGGGGGAGCTGGTCAAAGTCGGCGAGGTGCTGGCGGTCATCGGCGATGATGGCGAGACCGTCCGAAGCGCGAAGGCCCCGGAGCCGGCGGCGATCGAGGAGAGGCCTCCATCGGTGTCCGTGGTGGGCGAACTCCCCACGGATGAGGTGGTGGTCACCTCGGTAACCCAGAAGCGGTCGCCGCGGGACGTCAGGGCCATGCCGGCGGTGCGCAGGGCCGCCCGCGACCAGGGTGCGGACATAACTGCCGCCCGGGCGAGCGGTCCCAGCGGGCAGGTGCTGATATCTGACCTGGAGTCCAGGCCGGCCCCCAGGACGGTGCCGAAGTTCGACATCTACGGCTATGTGGACAGGGTGCCCATACGCGGCATCCGGCGCACCACGGCCAAGAGGATGCTCGAATCGCAGGCGCGCACGGCCGCCGTCACCAGCATGGAGCAGGCCGACGTGACGCGGTTGGTGGGGATGAGGGAGAGGCTCAAGGGGCCGATGAAGGAGCAGAAGGGGGTGAATCTCACCTACATGCCGTTCATCGTCACCGCCATCGTCCGAGCGCTCAAGATGCATCCCCTGCTGAACTCGATGATCGATGATGAGCGCGAAGAGCTGATCATCAAGAAATATTACAACATCGGGGTGGCGGTGGCCATCGACGACGGGCTGATGGTGCCGGTGATAAAGGCCGCCGACCAGAAGTCCCTCTGGGAACTGGCCGAGGAGATTGCGCTCCTGGCGAAGAGCGCCCAGGAACGCAAGATAGACCTGGCGGACCTGAAGGGGGGAACGTTCAGCATCACCAATTACGGCGTGTTCGGCGGCACGTACGGAACGCCGATAATCAACTACCCGGAGACGGCCATACTGGGGATAGGGAGGATAATGGACGGGCCGCTGGCGGTTGACGGGGTGGTGAAGGTGCGCAAGGTCCTGCCCCTGTCCCTGACCTTCGACCACCGCGCTTACGATGGGGCGGTGGCCGCCAAGTTCCTGCGCGACCTGGTGAGGTTGCTGGAGAACCCGGAGGAGCTGCTGCTGAACATGGAATGATCAGCGTTCGAACGTCCAATCGTCATTGGCATAGCGCAGCTTGGCGATGACCTCCGCCCTTGCCAGCTCATCGGAGGTGAGGTCCCCGGCGTACCATTCCCGGTTCATGATGAAGGCGTTGGCAATGGCCGCCGCCACATACTCCCAGGGGACCTTCCTCTGCTCCCTCACGCTGGTGACGCGTTCCGCCGGGTCGGCCAGGGAATGGGATTCCAGCTTGTCCTTCGGCACCTTGAGCACGGAGAACATCTTGGCCCGGTCCAGGTCGTAGATGAGCGTGCCATGCTGCATGAAGATCCCCTTTCGGCGGGACTGCGCGCTCCCGCTGATCTTCTTGCCGTTCACCAGCACGTCGTTGATCGGCTCGAACGTCCCATCGATGCCGATGAGCTTGAGAGCATTTACCGTCCAGCCGCCTATCTCACGGTACGCTTCGTTGATGTCGGCCGGCATCATCTCCTCCGGGCAGATGACGCTGTAGGTGATCTCCCGGTCGTGGAACACCGCGCCTCCGCCGGTGCTCCTCCGCACAACGTCGACGCCGAGCCGCCGGCACCCTTCCAGGTCCACGACCTCGTCCAGCTTCTGGAAGCGGCCGATGCTCACCGCAGCGGGCTCCCAGCCGTAGAAACGCAAGGTCGGGCCGGCGACCCGGAAGGATACCGCCTCTGCGATCGCCTCGTCCAGCGCCATGTTGTAGGCCGCGCCGGCCTTCTCGTATCCGAGGACCCTCCATCTCTTTCTCAGCATCTCAATCCCCTCAGCAGGAAGGCCAGGTCAGACGGGCCGAAGCCCGCCGTCCGGCATCCGTTCCTTGACAGGTAATCAGATATATCGCCTTCCGGGTCCTCGGACCTCCAGACCTTCCTTTCGACAAGAAAGGTCTCCAGTCCCTCCAGCCCTTCCTCGGGATGAAAGAAGAAATCGCCGCTGATCCTGATGGCCTCGACCTCATCGTTCTGACAGGTGATGTCCAGGATCAGGGTCTTTCCTCCGGGGACCCTGAGCCTCCGTTCCAACGGTTCACCCCTTGGCCCAGGCCACCAGCTTGGCCATGTCGATGCGGCCGCAGATGGCCTTTCCCGTGACCTCGTTATAAAAGGCAGGAACGCCCAGGTCCCCGCCGCAGGCCGGGGCGATGGTGTCCGCCAGGGAGCGCATTAGCTTGGCGTTCTCCTCGTTGTGCCATACTTCCAGCCTCTCCAGCTTGATCCCCGTCTCGGCCTCGAACTGGTCGACCACCGGCGTCAGCTTGCGACAGTGGGGGCATTCCCTTCCATGGAACCAGATCAGTCTACTTCCGCTCATTTGTCATCCCTCTTGACGAAAAGCCCGCACCAGCATTCCCCCTCCTCCTTGAAGGTCGGCTGCCGGATGAAGTTGCATGGGCAGATGAGATTGAGGTCCTTGCCGCGATCGCCGGTGGTGATTCGGCAGGGGCAGTAGCGCTGCCCCTTCCCATTCAGGTTCTCCAGGACCCCTCTTGAAAGAAGCTCCACCTCGTCGGCCTTGTCCGTCAGCTTGATGGTCGCGCTCCGCTCGGAGAACTGCCTCCAGGCCGCCACGACCTTTGACTGGTCATCCAGGGGCGCGTGGTCCTTGCCGATTATCTCCAACGCCTCGCCGAGGTCCGAGAGCACGAAGGCGTTCTTCGCACCGCAGGTAGGACATACCTCCGGCGGCTTGTTGCCGAGGTGTATGTCATTGCAGACGTGGCATCTCCAAAGCTTCTTCATTCTATCCCGGTAGCATACCGTGCCGCCAAGATAAAATGCTTAAGGTTCACCATCTCTCGCGATGCACCCTTCCTTCATCATACCGGTCGATGAGCTTGCGCTCCTCGGCCGGATGGCCGAAAGGAATGAGGGAGAAGGGGATCACCGTATCAGGAACGCCCACGAGATCGCGCAGCCCCTTCACCCTCTCCTCGATCGGGTATATGCCCAGCCACACTGCCCCCAGATTGAGCTGGGTGGCCATTATCAGCACGTTCTCGGTGGCGGCCGAGCAGTCCTGCACCCAGAACCCGGGATACTTCTCCAGCGATGGATCGCCGCAGATCAGGATGGCCCCGGCGCATTCCTTGAGCATCTTGGCGTAGGGATGGAACTCCATGACCCTCTCGAGCGTAGAGCGGTCCTGGACGACCACGAAGTGCCAAGGTTTTTCGTTACCGGCGGAAGGGGCGGACATACCTGCCTCCAGAAGCTTTCTCACATCCTTCTCCTCCACGTCCTGCGCCGTATAGCGCCGGACGCTCCTCCTTGCAAGGATAGGGTCCTTCCTCATCGATTATGCTAGGCGGCGGGGGAGACAAATAATTATCGAGGCGGAACGAAAAATGGATATTGACCCTGCGGTTACTGAGATTCATGCCGGGTTTCGAAGAGCTCCTGTACGCCACGACCTTGCTGTTCTTCATCTTCGACCCGTTCGCCACCGTCCCCATGTTCATCACCCTGACCAGGGACCAGACCCAGAAGGAGCAGATGGCCTCCGCAAACAAGGCGGTGCTGGTGGCTGGAATATTGTTCGTCATCTTCGCCCTGATAGGGACCGAGCTTCTGGCGCTCTTCAGCATATCCGTCGACGCCTTCCGCATCGCCGGTGGCATCGTCCTGCTACTGATGGCCATGGAGATCATCTTCTCCCTGCAGATGAGCAAGAAGGAGGAGACCAGCGTGGCCTGGGTGATAATAGCCACCCCGCTGCTCAGCGGTCCCGGAGTGATAACCACCGCCATCCTTCTGGTGCACCTGTATGGCCACTTCACCGTGCTCATCGCGGGAGTGATAAGTCTGGCCATAACCTGGGGCATCATGCGCAACTCCCTGCTGATATCCCAGAAGGTCGGCAACAACGCCATCGACGTCTTCTCGAAGATCATCGGGATGCTGCTGGCGGCCATAGCCGTGGAGTTCATCATGCGCGGCTCGGTGGACTACGTGCTCAACAGCCTGAACCTGGGCCTCACGCTTCTCCCGCTTTGATGCGATTAAGCAAAGTTTATTATCATTCGCGCACGAACGTGGTGCTAGGTTAACCCCATGGCCGACTGCAAGAAGTGCGACAGCAGCCTAGACGCGATCCAATTGGACGAGACCCCTAAGTTGATGGTAAAGGGGAGGGAGATAGGCATCAATGCCTTGGACGACATCATGAAGGACGTCCGTTCCCGCGATCTACACGAGCCAGAGCTTGGAACGACCCTGCTAAACGAGGTCAAGCGCCTGGACTACGTCCCGCCGTCCATGGAGAAGGATTACCGGGCCGCGCTGCTGGAGGACTACCAGCGCCGATTCGGCTGAAACAGGTTACCATTTACAACTGTCAAGTGATCACATGACGAAATGCACTGTATGCAACAGCGATGAGCACCCGGCCAGGACCGGACCGGTGAAGATGACCGCCGTCTCCGGCGGAACCGACCTGCGGTTGGAGATCAACGAGGCGCACCTTCGGGTGTTGGACATGTCGGTGCATCTCCTGGGCTACGTCAACGCCTATCGAGCCCTCTCGGAGCTTCCTGACTACCTTGGCAGGAGACGCACCAGGTACGCCATGGTCCTGGTCATGCTTGACGAACTGGCGCCCTTGATGGAACTGATGAAGGAGTGCGAGCGCGGCATAACCGAGCATTCCGCGGAGGTCTCGATCGACGGATACTTCTCACCCCAGGGACGTCAGGATCGCGTGGAGCGGGTGCTGGACGAGATAGGGAAGTCGGAAGTGCTGTTCCTGAAGGTGAAGAAGAACCTGGGACGCGAGCCTTCGGCCATCGATTTCTCGGTCTTCCGGGACCAGTTCCGTCGGACCGAAGGAAGCATGTTCCCCACGGTGGAGAAGGTGCTCCGTTACGACTGGAGCTGCAATTGCGACGATCTGCCCAACGACGAGCAGGTCGAGATGCTGTTCATGGCCATAGAGCTGACCGTACGCGGGGCGGCGGAGTTCAGCCACCAATGGGCCATGGCCAACGAGTATGACATCGACTTCAAGCTGGAGACCCGCTACAGCAAGGACGGGGTCGACAGGCGCAAGGAAAAGGGTTATTGGGTCAAGACGCCCCTATGAGATGACATGGCCGGCGACATCAAGGACGTGAGCGACGAGCTGTTCCTGGACCTGCTGCGCAAGGAGAAGCGCTTCATCGTGCTGGAGTTCTGGTCCCCGGGGTGCTCCGTGTGCAAGGAGGTGGAGCCCGAGGTCCTCAGGGCCCAGAAGGAGCTGGGTCCGGATACGGTGTTCATGAGGATAAACACCGACCACAACACGCAGCTGGCCTCCAGGTACCAGATAACAGGCACCCCGACCTTCGTCTACTTCTGCAAGGGCGAGAAGATCGGCGGCGCCGTCGGTTACATCAACGCCACGGTGCTTCGGAACACCGTCAAGGACCTAATCCGGCATTCGGCGTCCTGCCCCCCGGGGAAGCGCGTCAGCTACGAGATGGATGGCTACGGCTGAGCTTTTATCTAATACCGCATCAATCACCCCTTCATGTGGCAAGCCCTGTCCGTCGAGTCCTGGAAGGCCCGGGGACGCTCCGACCTCAGCAAGGTCTTTCCGACCGTCAGCGACATCATCGAGCAGGTGCGCAGCGAGGGAGATGTGGCCGTGCTCAGGCTCACCGCCCGCTTCGACAAGGTCGAGCTGACCGACCTCCGGGTGAGCAGGGCGGAGATCGACGAGGCTTACTCCAAGGTCGATCAGCAGCTTCTTGACGCCTTGAACTTCGCCCGGACGCGTATCGAGGCATACCATGTGATGCAGCGTCCCGATGACGTCACGCTGTTCAAGGACGGGGAGAGCTCCCTGGGATGGAAATACTCGCCGTTGTCATCGATGGGCATCTACATCCCAGGAGGGAAGGCCTCCTATCCCAGCACGGCGCTCATGTGCGCCGTTCCGGCCAAGGTGGCCGGCGTTCGCAACGTGATAGCGTGCACACCCCCGCCGGTACATCCTTTGACACTAGTGGCTTTGGACATGGCCGGTGTGGACACCATATTCAAGTGCGGCGGCGCCCAGGCCATAGCGGCCATGGGGCTCGGTACTCAAACCGTGCCCAAGGTCCAGAAGATCGTTGGACCTGGCAACATCTACGTCACCGCCGCCAAGGTGCTGCTTCGGCAGGACGTGGAGATGGACTTCCCGGCCGGGCCCAGCGAGATAGCGGTCCTGGCCGATCGGACGGCGAGACCGGAGAACGTGGCGGCGGACATCCTTGCTCAGGCGGAGCATGGTCCCGATTCGGCCTGCGCACTGGTCACTGACGATATGGAACTGGTGAAGAAGGTCGGAAAGATCATTGAGGAGAGCGCCCTGAAAAGCGAGCGCCAGGAACTTATCCGCTCGTCATTGAAGAACAGCGGTTACATCATCGTGAAGGACATGATGGACGGCGTGGCGGTATGCAACGAGCTGGCGCCGGAGCACCTGTCCGTGCAGACCTCTGATCCCATGTCCATCCTCCCCTCGATCGAGACGGCCGGGGCGATATTCCTCGGTGATGATTCTCCGGTAGCTTGCGGTGATTACACCACCGGGACGGACCACGTCCTGCCGACGGCCGGTAACGCCGCGGTGCACTCCGGTCTGGACGTTCTGCACTTCATGAAGCGCTCGTCGGTGCAGATGCTGGACAAGAGAACGCTGGAGGACCTTGCCCCGGCGACAGTGAGATTGGCGGAGACGGAAGGTTTGCGCGCGCACGCCGAATCGGTGCGCGTGCGATTGAAAAAGTAAGGGATGGTCCTCAGACCATCTTGGTGCCGGCGGAATAGTTGGCGCTCTGGTTCCAGACTTCCTTGACCTCGAACACCCAAACTCCGCTCGCTTTCATGCCCATCTTGGACAGCTCGGCGTTCATGCCGTCGAAGATCGGCCCGGACGTGGCCAGGTCCTTGACCTTCGCCCTGATCTCGTAGGAGTTCAAAGCGCTGCCGGCCAAAATGGAGACCAGCTCCCCCTTGGCCTTCATTCCTTCCAGGTTCTTCCCGGTGCGCTTCATCAGGATCGCCCCGATGATCACGGTGTCCGGGGCCGGGGCCTTTATGCTTCCGGCCTGGATGATGTGAACATCGCCCTTGTCTGATTTCGTGGCTAGGACCCTCACCGACGCGGGGTCGTTGAGGACCTTCATGACCTCATCCGGTATCGCTACCATGTTTTATTCACCTGGATAGAAATGAGGAACAGGCATTATAAACATTTGCAACAGAAATATGACCCTGGAACATCTGGCACTCGTTCGAGAGCCAGTATGTCGTTGTGATTGCCATGACCATTTAGGTTATTAAAATGACCTCAGGGCGGGGATGCATCCCCGGTCGCGCATGATCCTTATGGCCGAACGCACCGCCTCTTCGGTCTTTACCTCGACCAGCACGGACATGTCGTTATCGTTCGCCAAGCGCAGGTATCGATCGCACTGCAATTGCCCGCTGAAGGGTATCTGATGATCGCTCTTCCCGTCCCAGTCGTGGAAATGCATGTGCCACACCTTGTCGATGTGGGAGAGCATGAAGTCCTCCTCCTTCATCCCCGAGCGCCCGTCGTGGCCAATATCCCAGCACAGACCGACCGAGGGCAGGTCTAGTATCGAACCGGCGGCCTTGCGCATGAAAGGCAGGGCGAAATGCCCGGTGTTCTCGACGCATATCCTAATGCCTAGCGACTCGGCCAGGGAGGATAGCCTGGTGAACGATCGGTTCAAGGACTCGATGTACTCCTCCAGGTAACGCTCGTACACCCAGACCTTGCGATCGGGCAAGGTGAAGTACACCCCTGGATTGAGGTGCAGGTTGATCAGGAACACGCCGTGTCGGGACCCCCAGCGCAGCGCCTCCTCGCATCTATCGAGATGACCCTGCCGGACCGAAGGTTGCAGGGAGCCGAGATCGAGCTCGTCATGCAGGTGCACGCTGAAGCGCATGCCGTCCTTGATGGCCGTCCGAAGGTCCCGGGAGTTGATGTTCTCCGGGAACGAGTAGGGTAAGTTGACGTTCAGCTCCACGAAGTCCAGCCCTAGTTCCTTGCCCAGGTCGAGGTTCGGCCGGAGGTCCTGGTAGCCGATGAGGACGGGTATCCCGAATACGGTCATTCGAACCTCGACGCCCGGGATAGTAGATAAAACGAACGAACTCACTTGACTAGCAGGAACCGGCGCTCCTGCCTCACTTCGGCCTTGCCGAGGATGCGCTTCTCCATCCGCCTCTCCCAGACCTTGATGGTCTTGAGATCGGGGAACATCTCAGGCACCTCGTTCTCCAGGAAGTAGTGGGTGATCACCCCGTTCCCCCTCTTGAAGGTGCGTGGCTCCACCTCCTCACCTTTTCCGAAACGCATGTCCTCTTCGCCGAAGACGGATACGTAAAGGACGCCTCCTTTCTGCAGGACCCGCTCGATCTCCTCGGACGCCGTGCACATCGATGCCCGGTCCAGATGCCCAAGGACGTGGGACGCTGCGACGTTCGCAAAACTTCGGTCACGGAACGGCAGCGCCGTAACGTCCGCCTGCAGCAAAGGTATCTGGTACTTCCTGGCGCAGGCCTTTAACGCCGGTCTTGAGAAGTCCAGGCCGATTATCTCAGCGCTGGAGGTGAAGGAGGTCAGGTTCTTCCCGTTGCCTATGCCTAGCTCCAGCACCAGGCCGTGCATCGGAAGCTCTTCATCGCTGCTTCCTTTCCAGGGACGAGAGTCCCTTTCGTACAGACGGTCCCAGCTTTCCCTGGTGCTCATTCCCGGCGCAGCTCCAGATGATAGTATTCCGGATCATCGTAACTTTTCTCCAGAACGAACCCAGGGAAGTACGAAGACGCTTCTGCCAACGGCACCCTTAGGTGCATCGGAGGTCCTTTCTCGGTCTCTCTTGCCTGCCAGTCGACAAGAGTGATCATTCCTTCCGACCTCAGGACCCGGGAGATCTCCTTCGCCAGGCGCTTCTTGTCCTCCACCTCGTGGAACACGTTGACCATGACCGCCCTGTCCAGCGAGGCGTCGGGCAGCGGGATCTCCGGAAGGGTCGCTCTCACCAAACGTATCCGACCTAGTCCGTTGTCCCTCTCTCGCAGGCCGTCTAGCATGTCCTGCTGGAGGTCCAGGGCGATGACGGTCGCTCCCTCGTCAGCTAGCGGGATAGACAGATAACCTACGCCGGCGCCGAGGTCGGCGATGATCTCTCCCACCTTAGGGGCGATTCGTTGAACGATGACCTCCACCGGTTGCCTCTTCCGGCGGTCCTCATTGACCAGGCGATGGCTTTCGGACGCCGGGAACTGGTTGGGATGAAGGTGCTGATGCATGCCTTCTCATTTCCAAGGCAATATTTCAATCATCGTCTTCCTGCGGTGGAGCCTTACGCACCTTCTTCAGCTCCGTGCCGGGGACCTTCTTCAGCTTGCCGTTGTCCAGGGCCCAACGGAAGTTCTCGATCTCCGACTTGGCGATGGTGACCTTGTCTCCCTCTTTATACGTCACCTTGTTCACCCAGTCCTTGAAACCGGCCACGGCCTTGTACACTTCGGCCACCTCTATTCCTTGGGCGAACTTCTGCCGCCCCTTCATCTCCGAGTACGTTCCATTGAACACCTTCAACTTGCCGTCGCGCAGTTCGCCGACCTTGGTGCACACCGCGTCCAGCAGATAACGGTCATGGGTGACTATGATGATCGAGCCGGTGTATTCCCTGAGCGCTTCCTCCACCGCCTCCTTGCTCGGAATATCAAGGTAGTTCGACGGCTCATCGAGTATGAGCAGGTTCTTGTGCTGGGCCAGAAGGATCGCTATCGCCAGTCTTGCCCTTTCACCCCCAGAGAGCGTGCTGATGGGGCGCTCGACGTCCTTCCCGGTGAGAAGCAGCCTTGCCAAGATGGCACGGGCCTCCACGGCCTGCTGGCCCAGGGCCTTCTTCATCTGCTGCTCTGCCGTGAGCTCGGGGTCCAGAAGGTCATGCTCCTGGGCGAAGTAGCCGATCTTCACTCCAGGGGAGACGTACAGTTCCCCCAGGTAGGGCAGCTTGGATTGGAGGGCCTTGAGCAGGGTGGTCTTGCCGCTACCGTTCGGTCCGAATATGCCGAGCTTATCGCCCTTCTCCACCTCCAGGTCCACCTTGTCCAGGACCTTGCGTTTGCCTCTGGCCACCTCCAGCTCCTTGGCGGTTATGACGTTCTTGCCCGATTTTCCAAGGGCGTATATGCGCACCTGCAGTTCCTTCTCCTGCACCGGAGGATCGGGCACCTCCACCCTATCGGCCATCCTTTCCCGGGTCTTGTGATATGATTTGAACTTGTACTTGGCGTGAAGCTCGTCGGCTATCCTCTCCTGGCGCTCCTTCTCCTTCACCGCCTTATCGTGCGCCATCATCAGCCTTTCCCGGTCCAAGGCCTTCTTCTCCATGAAGACCGAGTAGTTGCCGGTGTAGTGCGTCAACCGCCCGTTCTCCAGCTCGATTATCCTGGTGGCCACATTGTCCAGGAAGTAACGGTCGTGGGAGATGATGATCACCGCCCCCTTCAGCTTGAGCAGCTGGTCCTCCAGCCACTCCACCGTCTCGATGTCCAGATGGCTGGTGGGCTCGTCAAGGAATATGAGGTCGGCCTGCTCCGCTTGGGCCAAGACCCGGGAGAGCATGACCTTGGTCCTCTCACCCCCGCTCAGCTCCCCCATCTTCCCCTTGGCCTTGTGCTCCAGCCCGAACTCCTCCAATATGCCCATGGCCTTGCCCTTGGTCTGCTGCGGTGCCAACCGGGCCAGTTCCTCCTGTATCGAGGCGTACTCCGATGACAGGGCGTTCCAATCTGTCTCGGAATCGCCACCGGACGACATGACCTCCTCGATCTCCGCCGCCCTCTTGCGCAGAGGCGACTCCTCCTCGCTCAGGAAGGCCACGGTGGAATCGACCGAGGCGGAGTGGTCCACCTCCACGAACTGCGACAGATAGCATACCTTGTTGGTGCGCATGCTGAGCGTTCCCAGGTCAGGCTTCACCTGGCCCATGAGAAGCTTGATCAAAGTGGTCTTCCCAGCCCCGTTGCGACCGACGAGCCCGATCCGGTCCCCCAGCTCGATCTGGATGTCCACCTCTTTGAGGACCTCCTTGGGACCGAAGGATTTGCCGACCGCTTCTGCTTTGAGGAGCATGCCAAGGCAATCGTGACGCGGACTTTATTCCTTTCCCTCAGATGGTGACGATCATGTCGTCCTTGGAGATGGTCAGCTCGTTGGGGTAACGCTCCTCGATCTCCTCCCTGTCCCTCAGCGTGGGGTACTTGAAGGCGTCGAAGTGGGTGAGCACCAGGCGCTTGGCCCCCGACGTCCTCTTGATATCAAGGGCGTCCTCCGGGGTGAGGTGCGGCCAGAGGTCGCTGCTCTCCCCGGTGCGGAAGGAGCTCTCGGTGATGAGCAGGTCGGCGTTCCTGGCCAGTTCAATGGCGTTCTTGCACGGGCCTGTGTCCGTGCAGAAGGCTATGGAGCGCCCGTCCAGTTCAAGACGATAACCGAGGCAGGGAGAGGAATGGAACAGCAGCCGGCTATGGAATGTGAAAGGCCTTTCGTGCACGCCTTCCTTGACCTCCATCATCTCTATGTTGTAGGGGAGCAGCCCCAGGGGCACGGAGTAGGGGTCCCGCAGCAGTTCGTGCAGGATGTCATGCGTGCCGATGATCCCCACCACCGTGACCTTGTTCTTGAAGCGGAAGCGGGCCAGCTGGTGAAAGCCGATCAGATGGTCCAGGTGATGATGGGAGAGCATGAAGACCGTCGGTTTTGTGAGATCGGCGTAGCGGTCCAGCTTGTGCAGCCCTCCGCCCGCGTCCAACACCACGTTGAGCTCCTTGGCCCTTATCAGGACGCTCAGCGTGTTACCCGTGTCCGTATCGTACCAGCCGTTCGTGCCCATGAATACAATGTCCACCGGACCACCGGATATACTATGTTGGTCCACTTCATAAAAATTGTTCGACACGAGCGCCCAAAGATTATTAAGGAACGAAGTCTCCTTACAACCTTGATGATCGACGATCAAACAATCTTGCTACAACAGATACTTGAAGAACTGAAGCAGCAGAATCAGTACCTTTTCGACCTTCGCCAGCGCCTGGAGTCTTTTGAAAGCACCATGGACAAGGACCTCACCCATATGGAGAGCGCCATCGGTAGCATGCGGGTTCGGGGGTGATCGATATGTCTAGCGATGGGCGAATGGGCATCGTGGGCTGTCCAATCCTGGAAGATGAGATAGTTTACATACTGAACAGGGACCGGGGCCTGCGGGACATTTTCGTGGTAGAAGATGAGCATTCCGAGAACTTGCTGAGGAAATTGCGCCCCTTGCGACCTGACGTCCATACCATCAGGGAGACGGAGATCGCTGAACTGCCAAAAGGTGAAGGTCGGACCTGCCTGGTCTGGATGAAGCCCTTTGGACTTCATGAATACCCGAAGGAACTGGCAAAGGAGGTGGTGAGCGCGGTCAAGCAGATAGACCGCCAATGCTCAGCAATATTGCTTGGCTATGGACTGTGCGGAAACGCCTTCAAGGACATGGACATGCTATTTGAGGACGTGCGATCGCCAGTGGTCATACTGACCGATGAAAGAGGACAGATCGTGGATGACTGCATCGCCGCCCCATTAGGGGGAACGGACGGTTACCTGCGGCTGTTGAAGCGCTATGCTGGCGTGTTCTATATGACCCCGGCCTGGGCCGAGAACTGGCGGGGCCTCATCAACAAGATGGAGTTCACCAAGGGTACGGAGAACGGGAACCTGGAAACGCTAAAGATGCTCTTTGATTATGCCGGATACAACCGGGTCTTGCGCATTGATACCGGGATAGGAGATAGGGAGCACTTCCACGAAAAAGTCAGGGAGTTCAGCGAAGAGTTCAATTTCAGAGAAGTGGACCTGGAACCGGGATTCGTTTCTACCAAGGTAATCGAGGATGCTTACGATAAATGTCTGCATCTGATGGAAAAAGGCCATAGGGTGACGGAAGAACAGAGCTCTGGACCGGAATCGGTCCTAATCTCCCATCAATAGTATAGCATAGTCAACACGAAATTGTAAATCAGTACCATCATCAGGCCTTCAGAAGGTCGCTATGGCATGTCATCTGCTTTAGATGATTTCCTGTCCGTTCATATTATCCTTACCTTTGGAACGCAGAGGAACCATGATAATTGGCATTTTTAGTTGGTGAGAAGAGACGATTTATACCTGCATAAGAAATGACCAGTATGATAGGGCATCGGGGACAACAAGAGATTTCAATGATCATTTGACCTATACGTATTAGTAAAGAGTGTTAGATAATTGAGATATTAAAAGAAGAAGTAAGTAAAAGGGAAGTGGTTTGTAAGTTTTTATTCAGGTTTAGAACCTGTCCTTCGGCTTGTGCTTCTGGAAGCAGTCCCTGCAGTAGACAGGCCTGCCCTCAGTCGGCTTGAAAGGAACCTGGGTCTTTGCTCCACAGTCGGAGCAGGTGACATCGTGCATCTCGCGGGGCCCGTCGTTTCTGGGGCGGTTGTATCCGCCCGACCTCTGTCGTCCGTACATTACTAATCTACCTATTGTTGTTAGCAAAGATCAGCTGACCCTTGTAACGAATTATGCGAAGCAGTTACTAGTATTTATATTGAGCACTCAGGTATAGTGTAAATGAACAGGTCTCGGCACCTTGCCCCACAGGGGGGTGTCCAGCCCCCTTCTTACGGCGACGGTTCGGTTGGTTTTATCTACCTTGGACTTCCTGTTTTTCACCATGAAGAAGACATCCCCCAAGAAGCGGACCTTCACCGATAGCTTCGGGAAGCCCGTGGAGGACGACCAGAACAGCATGACCGCCGGACGAAACGGTCCGACGTTGGTCCAGGATGTGCATCTGATCGAGAAGCTGGCCCATTTTGACCGGGAACGCATTCCGGAAAGGGTGGTCCATGCAAAAGGCGCCGGCGCCTACGGATACTTCGAGGTGACAGCTGACGTCACCAAGTATACCAAGGCCAAGTTCCTCAACAAGGTGGGAAAGAAAACCGACGTTTTCGTCAGGTTCTCCACCGTGGGCGGCGAGAAGGGCTCGGCGGACTCGGAGAGGGACCCCCGGGGTTTTGCGGTCAAGTTCTACACCGAGGAGGGGAACTATGACATGGTCGGCAACAACACTCCGGTGTTCTTCATCCGCGACGCCATCAAATTCCCGGACTTCATCCACACCCAGAAGAGGAACCCGGCGACCAATCTCAAGGACCCCAACATGTTCTGGGACTTCCTATCGTTGACTCCGGAATCCATTCATCAGGTGACCATCCTGTTCTCGGACCGCGGCACGCCGGCCACTTATCGGAACATGAACGGATATACCAGCCACACCTACAAATGGTACAATGACAAAGGGGAATACTACTGGATCAAGCTGCATTTCAAGACCGAGCAGGGCATTAAGAACCTGACCGCCGCCGAGGCGGAGGGGATGAAGAGCAAGGACCCGGACCACGCCACCCGGGACCTTGCCGAATCGATCTCCAGGGGCGATTTCCCATCCTGGAAGGTCGAGGTTCAGATCATGACCCCCGAGCAGGCCGAGAAGTATCGCTTCGACCCCTTCGACATCACCAAGGTCTGGCCGCATGGCGATGTGCCGCCGATGACCATCGGCCGCATGGTGCTGAACCGCAACCCCGACAATTACTTCGCGGAGGTGGAACAATCGGCGTTCTCGCCGGGTAACTTCGTGCCTGGCATCGCCGCCTCTCCCGACAAGCTGCTGCAGGGCCGCCTGTTCTCCTATCATGACACGCACCGCCACCGGCTCGGCGCCAACTATCACCTGATCCCGGTCAACCAGCCCAAGGGCACGGTCGCCAATACGTATCAGCGCGACGGGCCAATGATGACCGGGGAGAACGGCGGGTCCGGGCCGAACTACTACCCGAACTCCTTCAACGGCCCCGAGGCGGTCCCTGGATCGGGGGAGCCCGCCTTCGACCTGAAGGGCAAGGCGGCAAGGCAGCGCCACGACCACCCGAACTCGGACTTCGTTCAGGCCGGAGACCTCTATTCCAAGGTTATGAGCGACACCGACCGGAAGCACCTGGTGAGCAACATAGTAGGCCATCTCGGAGGAGCCGAGCAGCGACTCCAGTACCGTCAGGTCGCCATATTCTATCTGGCAAACGCCGATTACGGCAAGCAGGTTGCCAAAGGCCTCAAGCTAGACCTCAAAAAGGTGAGGGAGCTGGCGGCGATGACTCAGGAGGAAAGGGTGAAGGCCACATCCTGAACGAAACACTTTTTTATTTTTATTTTATTCAATATTATATTTACCAATTTTGACGTATACTTTTTTATGAAATAATTTTGTAAAAATATTCATCCTGGTTGGAATATCCATATTATACATATATTACAATTATTATATTATATGATTATCATGATATTCATGCGCGAAAATTATATTTATGATGGGCTTTTTTAAGGAAATTGCGATTAGAAAAATTTGAATATATTATTATCGGAAGTATATAATTGGTGTTTGATTTGAATAGTTCATCAGATTTAGATGTAAAGGGGGCTGGGTTGCGGAATCGCTCTTTGAAAGGACGCATCGCGGGAGCGAAAAGAGGCATAGAGAAGGTGGAGGGCCGCCTGGACCATGGCCTGCAAACCTTGGTCTCTCCGGTTTGGATGTCTGTGCAGGAGTTCCTGATAGGCCTGAGCCGCAAGGACCCGGTGGATGATGCGAACGTCGAAACAATGACCGACGGCGATGAGAAGATTGTGGTCAAAGAACTTTCCAAGGTCTTCAACTCCCACAACCCGGAAAAGGTGCTGAGGATGATGTCATCCGGCTCAACGAAAGAGGAGATCCTCAATGCTACCGGGGCGACCGTGGGGCTCTATGACATAAACTTCACGGTAAGACAAGGCGAGCTCTTCGTTCTCATGGGGCTGTCCGGCAGTGGGAAGTCCACTCTGGAGAGATGCCTGAACCGGCTTGTGGAACCCACTCATGGCGAGGTCGTTATCGATGGAAAGGATGTTCTGAGAATGAACCGCACCGACCTCAGGGAGTTCAGAAAGCGACGCATCGGCATGGTGTTCCAGAATTTCGCCCTGTTGCCGCACAGGTCCGTTCTCGACAATGTCGCTTTTGGATTAGAGGTGCAGGGCGTGGGGCGCGATGAACGCTTCGCATCTGCTTTGAAGGCCATAGAGAACGTGGGCCTGAAAGGCTACGAGGGCATGCTACCGTCCCAGCTGAGCGGGGGCATGAAGCAGCGTGTGGGACTGGCCAGGGCCCTGGCGACCGACGCGGACATATTGTTGATGGACGAGGCATTCAGCGCTCTGGACCCTTTGATTAGGAAGGATATGCAGGACGAACTGCTGGAACTTCAGCAGAGGATGAGGAAGACCATAATCTTCGTGACCCACGACCTCGAAGAGGCCTTGAGACTGGGGGACCGCATCGCACTGATGAACGACGGGCGGATCGTGCAGATAGGCACCGCCGAAGAGATACTGACCAATCCCGCGGACGATTTCATCTCCCGCTTCGTGGACGGAGTGGACCGCGACAAGGTGCTGACCTGTCAGAACGTAATGATGAGGCCGGAGCAGACCGTGACCATCGGACAGGGTCTGAGGACCGCCCTGGTCATCATGAGGGATTCCAACCTATCCAATGTGCCCGTCATCGACAGGGAGCACAGGTTCATGGGGCTGCTCTATGCCGACGACGCCTTGAAGGGTGTCAAGGAAGGCATGACCAAGATAATGGAAGCGGCTCAGACGGATATTCGCACCGTTCACCCGGACACATCTCTGGATGAACTGGTATCCATTCTCATAGTGACCGATTATCCGATCCCGGTCATCTCGGACGAAGGCAAGCTGAATGGCATGATAGTGCCCGGGAACGTGCTTCCATTCCTCAACTCACACCGGGGTGGTAACTGATGGTCGACAAGATACCCTGGGGAGAGTGGGCGGAAGGACTGGTCGACGTGGTAAAGGACAACCTCGAACCCGTTCTGGACGCCACCTACAATGCCCTGGATGGCATGATGGACGTCACGCTCAAGGTGATGACCTCGCTGCCGGACCTGGCCATGATTGTGGCCATCGTCGTCTTCTCACTTCTGCTTACGAGGAAGATTCTCCTTTCCGCCGCCATCGGAGCGGCCCTTCTGGTGATCTGGAACATGGGGCTCTGGGAGCTATCGATGCTAACCCTGACCCTGGTCATCGTGGCCACGCTGATATCGTTGCTGGTAGGGATACCGCTCGGAATCATCAGTGCCAAGAACGATTGGTTCAATTCGATTATGAAGGTGGTACTGGACTTCATGCAGACCATGCCCTCGTTCGTATATCTCATCCCGGTGGTCATCCTGTTCCGGCTCGGTGACGTGCCGGGCATAATCGCCACCGTGATCTTCGCCATCCCGCCGGTGGTCCGATTCACGAACCTCGGGATACGTGAGGTGCCCAAGGAGCTCAAGGAGGTCTCGGACTCCTTCGGAACGACCTGGCTGCAGAAGCTGACTAAGGTCGAGATCCCGATGGCCAAACCGACCATTATGGCCGGCATCAACCAATGCATCATGCTCTCGCTGTCAATGGTGGTCATTGCTTCCATGATCGGCGCGACAGGGCTGGGCAGGAACGTGCTCATCGCCATCCAGAGAGTGGACGTTGCCCTTGGATTTGAAGCAGGATTGGCGGTGGTCCTCTTGGCAATAATCTTGGACCGGCTCACCCAGAGCCTGGGGTCCAAACGATGACGATTTCTCCCTTCACAAGGACCGGTCCCGCCGGTCCGGAGAGATAGGTAGGTGAAATAGAATGGATTCGAAACAGAAGAAGACCTTGATCGGCGTTGCCCTTGTGGCCGCGGTGGTCATAGTAGCCGCGATCGCGGCGCTCGGAAACAACGGGAACGATGATGAGAACGACAAGATCCGCTTCGGATATGTGCTGTGGGAGGGCGAGATCGCCTCTACCAACGTGCTCACGCTGGTGCTTGAAGAGGCCGGCTTTGAGGTGGAGATGATCAACAGTGATGCGGGCATCATGTACGAATCATTGGCTAGCGGAGACATTGACATAAGCGTGTCCGCCTGGCTTCCTGTCACCCAAGGTAATTATTGGGATGTCTATGGAGATGACATTGTCGATGTCGGAGCAAATCTGGAAGGCTGTGTCATAGGGCTAGTGGTCCCGACCTACCTCACCGAGGTCAACTCGATCTATGACCTGGCGAACTACTCTAGCGAGTTCCAGGACCGAATAGTCGGTATCGACCCGGGCGCCGGTATGATGACCAACACCGAGGATGCCATTGACCTGTACGATCTGGACTTTGACCTGTTGGCCAGCAGCAGCGCAGGCATGCTCGCCGAACTGACGGCCGCCTATGAGGATGGGGAACACATCGTGGTCACACTATGGTCTCCGCACTATGCCTTCGCCAAGTGGGATCTGAAATACCTTGAGGACCCGCAGGGAGTGTTCGGCGAGGAGGAGTTCGTCCACTCATTGACCCGCGAAGGTTTCCAGGAGGACAACCCGGAGGCCTACGCCATTCTGGAAAGGTTTAACTGGACCCAGGATGACATCCAGACCGTCATGGGTTATATCTTCAACGATGGCATGACGGAGAAGGCCGCGGCCCAGAAATGGATAGATGATAACCGCGATACGGTAGACCAATGGCTGGGCCTCTGAACGGTCAAAACTTTTTTCCTTTTTTACCACAGGTCTAATTAAAGGTCCGTGGTCGTTTTCTTTGATGTGTAAGCTTGTTTCATTGAGGAGCATCACCTTGGGATACACACATCGGTACAAGATCCCCTGACGATCAGAGAAATGATGGTAATAATGAATATGGTTCAGAGAATTGTGGTCGCATGAACATTGAGGAAGCGATCAGGAACGCCCTCAACGGAGAGAACGACTATCTGGGCTTCGCGGACCTGACCCAGGTCGATCCGGGGAATCTGTCCCCGGCAGGTATCGATCTCAGCGTGTACCCCCGGGCGGTGTCTGTCGGTGTGCGGCTCATCGATGACGTGGTCGACCTGGTACCTCGGCAGGAGGAGAGATGGGCCGCGATAATGTATGACAGTATGGCCTACGATTCCACAAACATCATATTGGACCGCATCGGCGCACGTGTGGCAAGCGTCCTCCAAAGGAACGGATACCATGCCCTTCCTATCCCCGCTTCCAGAAGGGTCGATGATGGCAGGATATGCGGCCTTTTCTCGCATAAGATGGCGGCGCACCTAGCCGGACTTGGTTGGATAGGCAAGAGCTGCCTGCTGGTCACCCCCGACCACGGACCAAGGGTGCGATGGACCACCGTGCTCACCGACGCCCCCCTTGCCCCGTTGGGAACGCCCTTGGAGCAGCGTTGCGGTGATTGCATGGAATGCGTGAAGAACTGCCCCACATCAGCCATTATGGGCCGCAACTTCGTTGAGGACGAGCCCAGGGAGGTCAGATTTGATGCCCGGCTATGTGACGAGAACTACAAGAGAATGAAGGCGGAGGGAAAAGTGCAGGTGTGCGGCATGTGCCTGTATGCCTGCCCTTACGGGAGGAAGAGCGACCGTTGACGGTCATCAGCCGGTGAGGCCCTCATTTCCTTGCCCATACCACCGCACCCATATGGTCCTTCCATATCACATCTACCTTGGAGAAACCCGCCTCCCTGAGCCATTCCAGCTGGTCCATGAGCATGGGCAGGGAATCTTCCCTGCGATGCCGGTCCAATATCGCCTGAACGTCCGTCTCGCTCATCGTTTGCCGCATGAACTCTTTCCATTTGTGTTTGTACAGCTGTTCCAAACATTCATCCGAACCAAGTACGGCGTCGGCGTTGACGAAGACGCCCCCTGGTCGCAGACACTCAAACACCCTGGTATTGAAGCGGCGTTTGTCGTCGTCAGTAATCAGATGATGCAACGCCAACGATGATACCACGGCGTCAGTGTTCCCGGGCAGTTCGAGTTCGTAGAAATCCTTGAGCACGAATTGCACATCGGACGCAGGGTCCAATCGCTGCCGGGCCTTGTCAAGCATATCACTGGTCATGTCCACACAGGTCAAGTGGCAACCTGGATAGCGCTGAAGGACAAGTTCGGCCAGGGCACCTGTTCCGGTCCCCAGGTCAATGATGTGTAAATCATCGGATTCGAAAGGCAGGGAATCGATGGCGGATTCGAGCATCCTGCGGTAATGGGGGACGCTTCTGGCTATCTCTAGGTCGTATTCATCCTTCCGGCTGGAAAAGTCGTTCCGTATGGAACGCATCTTCATCGTGCGCTCATCGCTCATTCTTTCAAAGGGAGGCATTTCCAGGCAATGAACATTTTGCTTGGCCGGATCGGATTTTTAACATCTGGGGAAGAAAATTGACATCTCTGCATCGGGCGCGGCAATTTTCTAAGAAGTCAGAGGAAATGGTGGACACTGGGGGATTTGAACCCCCGGCCTCCGCCTTGCGAAGGCGGCGATCTTCCGCTGATCTAAGTGCCCGTGCGAACGTCAGGAAACATACCCAGGTTTATAATCCTTTGCTGCTCACCCCAGCAGCTTCCTGGCCTTGGCCACCGCGTCATCGGTCATCTGCGGCGCGAAGCCCAGATAGTTCGCCGGGTCCATAATCTCGGCCAGCTCATCCTTGGTGAAGTGCTTCTTGACCTCGGGGTTCTGCCACAGGGCCTTTTCCAAGTCCCAGCCCTTCTCCTCGGCCTTCATGCTGGTGGAGCGCACGATCTCGTGGGCGTCCTGCCGGCCTATGCCCTTTCCTGTCAAAGCCATCATCACAGGCTCGGCCATGATCATCCCCTTGGCCGCCTTGATGTTCCTAAGCATGTTCTGCTCGTTGACGGAAATCCCGCGGAACACCGTCTCCATCTTGGCCAGGACATCGTCCGTAAGTATCATGACATGCGGCAGCGTGAAACGCTCCGCGGAGGAGTTGCTGAGGTCCCTCTCGTGCCACAGGACCATGTTCTCGAAGGTCGGGGTGATGAAACCACGGACAACGCGGCTCAGGCCGCAGATGTTCTCCGATATTATCGGGTTCCGCTTCTGGGCCATGGTCGAGCTTCCGACCTGCTTCTTGGCGTCGAAGGATTCGGCCACTTCGGCGATCTCCGAACGCTGCAGGTTGCGGACCTCCGTAGCGTACCTTTCGCATGATGTACATATGTTGGCCATAAGGCACACCAGTTCCGTGTACCGGTCCCGGCAGACCACCTGTGTGGCCGCCTCCTCGAAGCCCAGCCCGAGGTCCTTCATCATGAAAGACTGGACCTCTCTTGCCTTCGGACCGAGCGCAGCGGCGGTGCCTATCGCTCCGGACAGCTTTCCGACGCATGCGCGTTTGCGCACCTCACGCACCCGCTCGATGTGCCTCATGACCTCAGAGACGTAGCCGGCCACCTTGAAGCCGTAAGTGGTGGGAATGGCGTTCTGTCCGTGCGTTCGCCCCATGCACATGGTGGAACGGTGCCGCTCGGCCAGGTCCGCCAAAGTGGAAAGGAGCGCCAACAGATCCGCCTCCACGATCTCCAGGGCGGCCTTCACCTGCAGCGCGGTCGTGGTGTCAATGATATCGTTGGACGTCGCACCCAGGTGCACGTAGTTTCCAGCTGTCCCGCACTTTTCCGAGAGCGCCTTCACCACAGCCATCACATCATGCCTGGTCTCCGCCTCGATCTCGTACACCCTCTCCCTGGTGACGACATCGATCGAAGCTGCGCAGGTGATCTCCCTTGCCGCGGAGCGAGGGATGTTTCCGGCCTTGGCATGGGCACGGGCAAGCGCCGCCTCGACCTTCAGCTGGATGTCTATCCTGCGGTCCTCGGAGAATATGGCCTTTATCTCCTTGCGCCCATAACGGAAGTCTAAGGGACAGATAAGCATCGAACACACCGTTCACGATAGAGTTCAAGTGATGATGCTCTTGACATATAAGCTTACTATCGCGCGAAGAATGCACCCTCTGATAATTGAGGGGTTATCCATTAATATGCCCTATCGGAATATATTCGCCAGGTGCGATGTGAGCTCAGCAACGACAGGGGCATTGCCTCGGGAGATAATCGAATTCCTGCTATCGCCAGGAGGACATTCGCTTCTTATCAAAGGAGATGCGGGCACTGGGAAGACCACCATGGCCCTGCAGACAATCGAGTTGCTTTCCGACAGGCAGCCAGAATACTACCTTTCATCCCGCGTTTCCGACGTGGCGCTTTATCAGCAGTTCCCCTGGCTGAAGGACCGCGTGGAAAAGAACCAGCTGATGAAGGCCGGCATGGCCTTCCTACGCCGCTCCTGGAGCAAAGATGGTGGGAAAAGGACGGTCCTGGAGAGCGTGGAGCTGCACGTCGACCGGAGGGAGCTGAACCGCCTGGAGGGTCAGATAGAGGCGGGTGAGATGGGCATGGAGGATGATGAGGGGCCGCAGATCAACCCTGACGGGTCCGTCACGGTGGAGGTCGGCTCCATGCTTCCCGAGCTGGAGATGGCCTATGATGTCGTTGAGACCAACCTCCCCAAGAAGACCCTCATGGTCCTTGATTCCGTGGAGGCCCTGGCCGAGAACTACGGCATTCCCGCCTATCGGATAATGACCACCTTGCAGAAGGACCTGGTTGAAAAGGCGGGGACCAACATCATTTTCGTCATGGAGACGGCTGAGAAGAGCCATCTGGACTACCTGGGCGACGGCATCGTAATCCTTCGCAACTCGATGCACGGCAACAATCGCGTGAGGACGATGGACATCGAGAAGCTGCGCGGCTCGTCGATAAACAACTGGAGATACCTGTTCACCCTGGAAGGCGGAAGGGTGACCGTGATGGACCGGGACCTCAACCTGCAGGACGCACGCTTCGCCAGGAACGATTCGGCAGCACCAGCCGGAAGGGGTTCCTTCGGATGGTCGGAGCTGGACCGTCTCTTCGGCGGTGCGCCGCTCGGCTCCCTCACCCTGGTGGAGATCGGGAACGGCTTGCCTATGGAGCTCCTGGAGAGCATCGAGGCCGCCTTGGTGGGCGAGCACCTCCGGCAAGGAAGGGGAGTGCTCTGGTACCCTCAGCGGACCCTGGACCACTCCTCCCTCCCGGAAAGGCTGGGAAAGGTCCCCCTGGACACGCTGCATGTTCTGGATGCCAGCGAGGCCGACGATCCCCGCCCGTTCGTGAAGAAGATGGAGGGGGCGGACCTGGCCAACGACCTGCGCTGGGATTCGCTGAAGTATCTGCTCAAGGACTCCAAGGAGCCCTACCTGTCCCTGATGGGGCTGGATGCCCTGGAGTCCGTTTACGGGAAGGTGATCCCGAAGCTGATGCAGCATGTGGACCTCATGCGCCGCGGAGGGCACATGGTGGTTCTCGAGGCCACTGACGGATCGGCAGGACTGGAGACGCTGAGCCATCAGGCGAGGCTGCATATAAGGCTGGAGAACCTGAACGGTTCGGTGCTTCTTCGCGGGATCAAGCCCACGACCATATGCCACTGCCTCGACATGACCCAAGGCGCCCCCATCTGGAAGCCGATGCTCTGACGTTATCAGCCCTGATATCCGGGGAGGGGGAATTATATTCCCATCGGTGTTTCCAGAAAATATGGCCAAAGGCACTCTGAAGCTGTCGAGGCTTTTGGCGGACGAATATTCCGGCCGCATCCTCAGCCTCACATTCTCCCAGCCCCGCTCTGTTCAGGAGATCTGCATGATGTCCGGGATACCCATCGCCGTCGCCTATCGCCGCATGAACTCCCTGGAGGCCGCCGGCCTGGTGAAATGCCTTCGCACGGACATATCACCGAACGGGAAGAAATGCAAATACTACATGTGCCAGGTCGATGTCGCTCGCCTCACTTTCCGGGAGGGCCGCTTCGAGGTCGAAATTGAGTGGAGGGACCACGGCAGGACGGAGATGCTCCCGGTCCATGATTGAGGTCCGCAACAATTTTTATCTTTGTAAGGCGTTGCAAGTCCCCAGATGGGGAACGAGGACCTTTTAGGGAAGTCCCGGCTGCTTACGGACGAGTATGCGGTCAAGATACTGATGGCCACGGTACGTTCCGCCCGCAGCGCCCTGCAGATATCCGAGCAGTTCGGCATACCCATCGCCGCGTGCTATCGGCGCATAAGGGACCTGGAGGTGGCCGGCCTCATCATCTGCACCGAACGCCGGCTTTCCAGGCAGGGGAAGCGCGTCTGCTTCTACCAGTCCAGGGTGAGAACGGCCGCCCTGCAGTACGAGAATGGCCATCTGAAGGTGCGCTTCACCATGACGGATGAGGCGCCGAACGATGACTGGCAGGACGTGGACCTGGACGAGGAGCGTGAGGAGGACGACAGAAGATGAGCCGCCGCTCCGATACTGGATAGATGAACCGCGGTATCGAAAAAGTTATAAACGAAATCCCTTATGCCTCTTTCCAGGCTTGAGTCTTATTTAATTTAACATTTGAGCGTGAACGTTTATGACAGAACTCTTGGAGGACCTCGACCAGAAGCGTCAATTTAACAACAACGAGGCGGAGAAGCACCGCCGGCTCAGGGATGAACTGAACGACAAGACCAAGGAATGGGTTCAGAAGAGGGACGAACTCAACGCCAAGGTCCGTGAGCTGGTGGACAGTGCTGCCAAGCACCGCGAGAACCGCGACAAGATGAACGAACAGGTGCGAGCCGCCAAGGACGCCCGCGACAAGTTCAATGAACAGGTCAGCGAGTTCAACAAGAAGGTCATGGCCCTGAAGAAGGACAACGTCCCCCAGGAGGGGCCGTCCGTGGCCAAGCTGAAGAAAGACCTGAAGCAGCTCGAGTTCATCCACATGACCTCCGGAGACCTGAAGAGGGACAAGGAGAAGGCTCTCGTCGAACAGATGAAGGCTCTTCAGATCCAGATCAGGGAGAGGGAGAAGTCCCTGGAGGCCAACGACGAGGTCCGCCAGGCCGTCACCCTGCTGCGCGAGGCCAAGGACAAGGCCGAGGAGCAGCACCGCCTGGTCAGCGAACTGGCCGAGGGCGCCCAGAACGAGCACGACGCCATGATAAAGATCTACGAGGAGGCGGACAAGCTCAGGAAGGAGGCGGACGAGGCCCAGGAGAAGTTCATAGAGACCAAGGGCAAGGCCGACGAGGAGCACCGCCGCCATATCGACCATATCAGACAGGTGCACGATTACGACAAGATAATCACCGGCCTCCGGCAGAAGGCCCGCAAGGCCCGCAAGAAGAAGGACGAGAGCGTGGCCATGAAAGAGTCTGAGGAGATCTTCGACAAGTTCAAGCGCGGAGAGAAGCTCAGCACCGAGGACCTGATGGTCCTTCAGAAGTCGGGCTACCTCTGAAAACCATTTAACACTCAATATTCCTTAACCGGCTGGCTGCTGGCAGCTGCCGGTTCTTTCCTTGTTTTTTAGAAAAATGGCAAACTATATATATCGTCGAAAAGATAGTAGTGTTCGGGAAGGTCTGGGCTGGTTTTCAGAGTGCATCCCATCCCTTCTGACAGGACTGGTCCTTCCCAAACCCCTTTTTCCTGTTCTCCACGTAGCAAAGGTTATCTAACCCGGTTGGATTGTCAATGAAGGTCTGAAGATGGTATTGGAAGGATTGGGCCAATCGTTGCGGGACGTCCTGAAGAAGGTAGCCAACTCCAGCAATGTCGACGAAAAGCTGATCAAGGAGGTGTCCAAGGACATACAGCGGGCGCTCCTGCAGGCGGACGTCAACGTAAAGATGGTCCTGGAGATAACCAAGGAGGTCGAGCGCCGGGCGCTCACCGAGAAGCCCCCTGCCGGCAAGTCCGGGAGGGAGCATGTCATCAAGATCATCTATGACGAGCTGGTCAAGATCCTGGGGGAGCAGCGGACGTTGCCCTTGGGAAAACAGGTCATAATGATGGTCGGCCTGTACGGTCAGGGCAAGACCACCAGCGCCGGAAAGCTGGGGCGTTACTTTCACAAGAAGGGGCTGAAGGTCGGGCTCATCGCAGCGGACGTGCACCGCCCGGCCGCCTACGATCAGCTGAAGCAGATCGGGGACAAGGTGGGCGTGCAGGTGTATGGCTCGCCCGGCGAACGCTCTGCAGTCAAGATCGTCGAAGGCGGCATGAAGGAGTTCAGCAACCTGGACGTCATCATCGTAGACACCTCGGGAAGGCACGCCCTGGAAGGCGACCTCATCGAGGAGATCAAGGCGGTGGCCAAGGTCGCAAATCCCTCGGAGAGGGTCCTGGTCCTGGACGCCAGCGTCGGTCAGCAGGCCGGTCCGCAGGCGCAGGCCTTCCATGACGCGGTGGGGGTCACATCTGTAATATTGACCAAGATGGACGGAACCGCCAAGGGCGGCGGCGCTCTTTCCGCCGTATCACGCACCAAGGCGCCGATAGTGTTCATAGGCGTGGGGGAGCACCTGGAGGACCTGGACCCCTTCATACCGTCCCGGTTCATCTCCCGCTTGCTGGGAATGGGCGACCTGCAGTCCCTGATGGAGACGGCGAAGGAGACCATCACCGAGGAGCAGGCGCTGGAAACGACCAAGAAGATCATGTCCGGAAAGTTCTCCCTCAAGGAGATGTACGAGCAGATGGAGATGCTGACCAGCATGGGCCCGCTGAAGAAGCTCATGAGCATGCTCCCGGGCATGGGCGGCGGACTGCAGGACAAGGTCAACATCGAGGAGACGCAGGAGCGCCTGCGCCGCTTCCGCATCATCATGGACTCCATGACCGAGGAGGAGATGGAGAACCCCAAGCTCATCAAGTCATCCCGGGTGATGCGCATCGCCCGCGGCTCGGGCATGGATGCGAAGCATGTCCGCGAGCTGCTGCAGCAGTACAACACATCCAAGAAGGCCGTCCGCGGTTTCATGGGTAACCGCAAGCTGCGCAAGCAGCTCATGAAGCAGATGCAGGGCGGCGGCCTGGAGGGTCTGCAGTGAGGCGCTACGTGATCATCGGTCACAAGGCGGCCACCGCAGCCGACTTCAAGCTGGACGACCTGGCCGGAGGCGCTGGCCGTCTGGATGTGCTGCTCAGGTGCATCAATTCCGCCTTCTTCCTCAGCCACAACATCCGCAAGGACGTGGAGGTCATACTGGTTCTGCAGGGTCCGCCGGGACCGGCGCGGACCATCCGTTTGGTGGGAAGCGAGCTGCGCTATCTGAACCCCGACGAAAGGAGCACCGGGGCGCTCATCCGAAACGCGCTGATGAGGGACGCCCGCAGCGAGGAGAGGAGCACGCCCGGCATCTACGTGAGCACGAGGAACTATCAGGATGTCCTCGGCCTGCTGGGGGAGACGGAGATCGTGTACCTCAAGGAGGACGGCACGGACATCCGGGACACGGAACTGACGGACAACGTCACATTCGTGCTGAGCGATCACATGGACCTCACCCCGGACGAGGAGGGGCTCCTGCTTCAGTACCGTCCCAAGGTCGTCAAGCTCGGTCCTATCTCCTATCACGCCGACCATTGCATCACCATCGTGAACAACGAGTTGGACCGCCGTTCTCCCTGACCGAATCTTTATATCCCCCCTGGAAGGTCCGATGTCCATGAACCAGAAGATCGCCCAGCATCGTCATTGCAGGTCCTGCGGCAAGGCCTTCGTGGGCGATGACCGCTATTGTTCCGAGGAATGCGAGACGGGGAACGAGCAGTCGCTCAAGAAGAAGAAAAGGCAGCTGCTCATCCTCTACGTGCTGAGCGTGGTCATAATGATAGGCGCTCTGCTGCTGTCGGTGCTATGATGAAGGTGGGCTTGGGCGGCACGTTCAACGTCCTTCACAGGGGACACCGGAGGCTCCTCGAGGTCGCCATATCCAACGGCGACGAGCTCGCCGTCGGCCTGATGAGCGACGATTACTGCCGAAGGCACAAGAACCTGGTCCTTCCCTATGCCGAGCGGGAGAGGGCTCTGCGCGAGCACCTGGCCGCCAAGGGAGTGAAGTTCACGATTGTTCCTCTGAACGCCAAGGAGGGCACGGCGCCCTCCGATCCCGACCTGGACGCCCTGGTCGTCTCCCAGGAGACCCACGGGCTGGGACCGAGGATCAACGACATGAGGCTTCGCAATGGTCTGAAAGCGGTACGCCTGATAGTGGTGCCATACGTTCTTGCCGAAGACTATCGTCCGATCAGTTCCACCCGGGTCCTGCAGGGGGAGATAGATATCGATGGCCGCCTCCTGCGGCCGCTCGTGGTTAACGTGGGCTCGGAGAACCCGGTGAAAACGGCTGCGGTACGCGAGGTGCTGAGAAGGTTCCATCCTCAGCTTGCCGTCAATGCCGTTCCCGTAAGCAGCACGGTTGGGGAGCAGCCCTGGGGCAGGGAGGCGGAGCGGGGGGCGGAGGCCCGGGCCAGGGAAAGCCTTGGAAGGGGCGACCTGGGCATCGGGATCGAGGCCGGGGTGGTGGAAAGGGAGGACGGGCTTTACGACGTGCAGCACTGCGCCATCGTGGACGGGATGGGCTGGACCACCAGAGGCCACGGCATGGGATTCCGTTATCCGCCGGCGGTCGCCGAGCTGGTGCGCAAGGGGATGACCGTGGGGGATGCCTGCGCCCAGCTCTTCGAGGAGGGCGACCAGGGTTCGGGAAAGGGTGCCATTGGGATCCTGACCGGTGACGTCATGGATAGGAAGGCCTTGACGGAGCAGGCCGTGCTGGCGGCCATGGTCCCCCGGGTCAGGAAGGAACTTTACGTCTAGACCATCGCCCGGTCCCTGGCCCTGCGGATGAAGGCCAGGTACTCCTCCTTGGTGGCGCAGTTCTTTGGACCTACGCAGCCGAAGCGGCCGTACTTGAGGCAGTAGTCGCCGCCTATGCAGTTGGGGCAGGAGGCGTCGCGGTCCTCCATGCGGCACTTGTCCTTTATGCAGGCGAAGCCATAGTAGAGCCCGTTGCATCTCCCGTCCGCGCCCAGTCGGGGACAGCCGCTCATTCCCTCCACACCCCTGGATATGACATATCGTGACGGCGGTACCAGCCCTGGCGCCCCAAAAAAACGGATGGGGAGCGCTCGCGCAGAGGGCACCGGCCATCCCCCAGGCATCTCATGCTAGGCACCTTTCCGTTGGCGCAATAGCTATCCCTGTATCGATATTCGCACATCGAGCTCCCATCCTACTCTGACAGCAGGGACATATTGATCCTGGGGTGTTAAATAATTTGCCCGGAATTTATCAGAACGGCGAGCCGGGCTTGCTCTCCCAAAGACCGAACTTGTTGCCTTCGGTGTCGATGCATACCGCCAAGTATCCGAACTCTCCGACCTCGGTTTTCGCCAGCACGACCTTGCCGCCTATCTCGACCAGCCTCTTCAGCGTCTCCTCCACCGAGGCGACGCCGACATAGTTGGTTATGCCGGTGTCCCATTCGTTCTTTTTGCCCATCCCCCCGCCCAGGGACGCCTTGCCATTCTCGTCGAAGGTGGTGATGCCGAAGTATTCGATCGGACCGGGCACGCGCTCGAACTTCCATCCGAAGAGCTTTCCGTAGAAGGATGCGGCCCTTTCCAGGTCTTCGGCCGGAAGGTCAAAATGTACTATGGTGGCCATGTTCTTTCCCCCGGTCATCCTAGCGAATGGGGTCTTAAATCCTTTATCGTGTCCATGGCGAAAATGCCCTGGGCAATGAGATGGGACTCTTCGAAAATGCATAAATAATCGCCTTCATCTCAAGACCGCATGGTCGATGGGGAAGAGCTTCGGAGGGCAGCACGGATAGCGCTTACGGAATGCCTTGCGGTCAAGGAGGGGGAGCGGGTGCTCATCATCACCAACCTGGGAGGCGATGTCTTCGAGATAAGCCAGGAGCTCTTCCGTCAGGCTGCGGACCTCAAAGCGGTCCCAGCAATGGTCGTCCAGCAGGACAAGGACAACTTCACCATGGCCGATCCGGCGGTGCTCGAGGCCATTCGCGGCGAGCCGGAGGTCATCATATCCATCTGCCGCGGGCGCATAGGAAAGGACCCGTACGGCATGCGCATCGGCTATGTCGGCAGGGACGGGGAGAAATATTCCCACGTATACGATAAGGTCCTGGACGGCGACAGGCGCAGCCGCTCGTTCTGGTCACCCAACCTTACCAGGGAGATCTTCGAGAGGAGCGTGCAGATCGACTATGCGCTGCTCAGAAAGAACGCCAAGGCGCTGAAGGAGATGATCGATGCCGGCCGGACCGTCAGAGTGACCTCCCCGGGAGGAACCGATGTCCGCTTCAGCATCGAAGGTCGCAAGGGCCATTACGACGACGGAGATTTCACCCAGCCGGGCAAGGGCGGGAACCTTCCGACCGGAGAGGTGTACGTCTCCCCGGCCAACGGGTCCGCCGAAGGCATCATCGTCTTCGACGGGACGGTGGACCTGGACACGCATGCGGAGATGCCTGACGTCCCCGTGCGCGTGAGATTTGAGAAAGGCTACGCCGTGGAGATCACCGGAGGGGAGACCGCCGACAAGCTGGATGCGCTTCTGGACCGTTCCGCGGCCATGGCCAGGGACCAGGGGAAGAAGGATGAGGAAAGGAATGCCCGGCACCTCGGCGAGCTGGGCATAGGCCTGAACCCCAGTGCCAAGATGTCCTGCAACACCCTGGAGGATGAGAAGGTCGGGGGGACCGTCCATTTCGCCATCGGCATGAACCTGGAGAACGACGCGCACGCCCTGATTCACCTGGACTGCCTGGTGCTGAGTCCGGACGTCTATGTGGACGACGTTCCGGTGATCAGGGAAGGGAGACCGCTGGTCTGAGATGACCCGATGCCATGTAAAGACATCCTGATGGACCACATATGTTTAAAGAGACGCTGGGAGGGTGAGTCGTCATGGTTCTAGGCTACCGGGGATTCGACCGGAGGATGTGGGTCCTCTTCTGGTCCATGCTCATCGACGGCGTAGGCTACAGCCTGATCAGCCCTTACATCCTGCTGTTCCTGAAGCAGGACCTGGGGGTCTCCATGGCCATGGGCGGCCTGGTGCTGACCATTGCCGGTGTTGTCGGCGCCGCCGGGAACATGGTAGGAGGGCTGATGGCCGATCGGTACGGCCGAAGAGGGGTCATGGTGGCCTCCATGCTCCTGCGCTGTCTCACGTTCATTCTTCTGGCCTTGATCGTCACCTACAGCCCCGACTTCATCTCCATAGCCGTGCTGCTGACCCTCAGCTACTTCTTCGGAGGAGTGTTCCAGCCGGCCAACAACGCCATGGTGGCGGATGTCACGGAGCCGTCCAAGCGCATGGAGGCGTACGGGCTTCTGCGAGTGGCCTGGAACCTTGGATTCGCGGTCGGACCGATCATCGGCGGGGCGCTCATACTCATCTCCTTCCCACTCACCTTCAGCATATCGGCGGTCATCTCCTTCTTCGCCGCGCTCTTGGTGGCGATGATGCTCACCGAATCTTATGTGCCGGTGCCCAGGGAGAAGAAGGAGCCCGGGCTCAGGGGTCTGGGAAGCCTAAAGCCGATATTCCTCCTGTTCTGCCTGTTCACCTTACCGCTGTTCATCATGTCCGGGCAGTTCGGATCCACCTACACAGTCTACGCCAACGAACGGGTGGGCATCGACACCGCCACCATCGGACTGGTGTTCGGGTTGAACGGCATCATGGTGGTCCTCATGCAGATGCCCATCAGCCGGTGGCTGACGGAACGCAACGCATACATGGGGATGCTGGCCGGATCGGTGGTGTACTCCATAGGATATCTGCTGGTGGCAGCGGTGACGGACGGCTATTGGTTGGCCTTGACCATGATAATCATCACCGTAGGGGAGATGATCGTGGTGCCGGTGTCCAACGCCCTGACGGTGCTGTTGGCGCCGGACGATTCCCGCGGCAAGTACCTGGGGGTGTTCGGCGTCGTCTCGTCGTTCGGCTGGTTCGGCTCCACCTTCATCGGCGGCATTCTCTACGACACGTTCGACAACGGATGGATCATGTGGGGGATACTGGCGTCCTTGGGGGTACTCACCGCATTGGCGATGATACCGCTGTGGCTGAGCACCAAGGATGCCGTTCCGGATAAGAATTGAAACTGAGCATCTTATTGAGACCGGTTCGTTCTTTGAAATGGAAAGAAAAAGGTTTGATCGAGCAGCCTACTCCTTCCTTTTAAGGTAGATCATACTGACGACGATGGCGACAATGACCACGACGATCGCCACGTACAATATGATATAGCCATCATCCCCCGACGCCACTGTGAAATTGGCGGAGGTCTCGCCGAAATTTCCAAGGGCATCATATGCTCGGACATAGGCCGTATATTCGCCATCATCGAGGTCGCTGAACGTATGGACTATTCCGTCCGTCTTGTTGACCGTGATCCAGTTCACGCCATCGATGCTGACCTCGTAGTATGCTATCGCCATCACATTCATCTTGGGAAACCATGTCACATGAACATCGTCCGAGAACACGTTCAACTGTTCGCTCGGTCTCATGATCTCTACAAGCAAGGATAAGGGGCGACCATCGACACTGTCGCCGCCATCGATGACGTATGGAACATCGACTATGCCGTCCAAGTCGACGTCGGGGGCCCTCCAATCGCTCCAATAGTTAGTAGAAAAAAACCAATTGTTCGTACCGGCGTCATAAGCCTGTACGTGGGATGAATTGTATTCCGATGAGGCGCCGTGATTGTTCAGCAGATAATTAAAAGTGAATTCATTATCATCGCTCGAGTTGTCGAGGTAGATGCCGTACTCGGTCATGTTGCGGATGGTGTTCTCATATATCCTGTTCTGATCGGATGATGCCAGATAGAGGCCGTATCCATCGCCATCGATGATATCGTTCTTCTCGACCTTGGTGTCATAAGTGTTGTTGAGATAGATGGCGAAATCAAGGCATCCGCTGCAATCGTTCTTCATGATGGAGTTGTTGCCCGAGAAATACGAGTAGATGCTGTAATTCCCTCCGCTGAAATCATTGTTGCTAACGATGTTATGATCGCTGTACCATTCCAGGGAAATACCGCAAAAGTTCCCGCTGCAGTTGTTGTCGGATATGGTATTGTTATTGCTCGACGAATAAAGGTAGACGCCCATCACATTTCCGTTGCAGGAATTGTTCGTTACCGTGACATTGCATGAACCTATCAGGGTAATGCCCCACCATACGTTGGAACATGTGTTGTTGTTTATCGTGATCAGGTTCGATTCAAGAACATCGATGCCGTCGCCAGATCCGGATCTGCAATCGTGACAGTTGTTGTTTTCGATGACGATGTTCGTTGCATTGTATGCGGTGATGGCACCGCCGCTCATGTACTGAATATCATCATAAACGGTACCGGAAACGTCGCAGTCCCTGATGACAAGGAAGGCAGTGGTATTGCCGATGAAGATCCCGTTGCTCTCGCCGGCAGCGTCGATCCGCAGGTTCTCGATGATGTACGGTTCGTCGGCAGTACCGCTTCCGTTCCAAAGATTCGTTGCGATCAGAGTTTCCAGTTCGGTGTCGCTGTTGATACGGATGGTCCCATGCATCGTGTATGATGAGACGTTCAACTCACCGGCATCGGCCGCGACGATCATACTGGACGATATGAACACCGCGACCGTGATGACCGCCAATGCAATACCGAACATCCCTCTCACAACGGTTTTCATCACTGGACCTCCTGAAAGAACGATCAATTATTATAACGACTGATAATAACTAATTGTCGATTCGGTTCTCCTGCGTGAATAAAAATCCTGTATCAATCGAGCTCACATCGTGATCTTCAGAGTGCTTTTATTGACAAGAGAACCTTCTGGAGAAATCCGTATACGTCAAAATCTTCTAGCTTTTTTTATGATGGCTATCAGAAAGATCGATCGGAATGTAACCGATGAAAAGTTGAAAGGGGACATTTTAGATTTCCGTATATATCCCCTGAAAAGGGAAGCGCCGAGGGGGAGATTCGAACTCCCGAGGTACAGGTACCACCGGTTTTCAAGACCGGCGCCGTTGTCCGGGCTTGGCTACCTCGGCTTGTTTAAACGATTTTCTCTCCGCGGCCGGACATGAGGTCCTGCAGGTCCAGCTCGAAGGCTATGACCGGATGGCCCAGTTCGTAGGCGGTTATGACCTGAGGATGCAGCTCACCGAAATGCCCGACGGTGCGACCGTTGACCTTGACCATGGCGCAGCGACCGGGGATGAACATGCCCATCTCCCCGGGGACGAGCGAGCACTGGACCCCCAGCTCCTTGAGCACGCCCTCCGCCAGCGACTTCATCTCGGTGAAACCGGCCTTGGAGTGGATGGACATCACCGCCAGATGCTTTCGGCGCTTGGTATCGATGACCACGTCGCCCACCTCGAAGACGCGCTGCGGAAGATCGCGGTGCCTGCTCCTGCGCAGCACCGTCAGCAATGACGGGATGAGCTGGACCCTCAGACAGTTATGGTCCTCGCTGACCGGGTTCAGGACCTCGACGGCCGGAACCTCTGGGAAGGGCACCTTGCAGAACTGCTCGTCCATAGAGGAAAGCGTCAGGGTGGTCACTTCCCAATGCCCGTAGCCGACCAGCATCTGGCGGACCAGGTCCGCCACGCGCTCCATCCGCCTCTCGCCACCGACGGTCCGGGAGATCGGCTTGGAATTTCCGAAGTTCTCGTAACCGTAGCCTATGGCCACGTCCTCCACCACGTCAGCCACGTGAATGAGGTCCATGCGCACCGGGGACGAGGATACCTTGACCTTGCGGCCCTTGGGCTCCGCGGAATAGCCCATGCGGGTCAGGCACTGGCACATGGCCAGAGGTTCAAGCTCGAGGCCGAGGGCGGCGTTAGTCCTGTCCACATCCAGCAGCCATTGCTTCGGCCGCAGGTTGGGGGTCATCCCCTTCTCCTCGCCACGGAGGGAGATCGTCTCGATCACTCCGCCCCTTTCGGCGATGGAGGTGCACACGATGTTCAGAACGCCGTTGATGGTGTTCTGGTCCGTCCCGGTGACATCGATGAACAGGTTCCTGGTATCAGTGGTGACGGTGGTCAGCCGGCCGTTGATTATCGGCGGGAACGAAAGCACTTCGTTCCGGGCGTCGAGGATTATCGGGTACAGGTCCTTTCCGTCCAGGAGCTGCCGGTAGTCCCTGCCCTTCTCATGTTTTTCCAGCACCTCGGCCAGGGTCATCCGCTCCTCTTTGGCCAGGGGAACAAAGGATATTGATTCGGGGGGTACAGCCCGATAAACGAACGGAGGATGGACCTTGTCGAGGTCGTGGACGCCGATGGCCACCTTGGCCCGCTTGCGCCCGACGGTCAGGTGAAGCTTCTCCTGCAGTTCCATCAGGGAACGGATGCTCTTGTCATCCAGGTTTACGCCCTTTATGACCGCCCCTACGACGTAAGGGCGGACGTTCTTCACCGACGGTTCCACCCTCATGACGATGTCCGAAGCGGAGATGTCGTAGGTGCGCAGCCCCAGTTCGATATCGAAGAAGGCGCGCAGCGCCCTAGCCAGCCCTTCGACCGAATACAGGTCCGGCCGGTTGGGGAAGAACTCGATGGATGCCTCCTTGGTGGAGGGGTCGAAATCGTGGAAGTCCGCCCCGATCATCGGTATGCGGTCCAGGAGCTCGTGGTCCTCCATCTTGGTACCCATCAGGGACTTCAAGTCCTCCAGGTTGAAGTTGATGACTGGCATTGCGTCCGCACCATGGGGTAGAAGGTATATGAGGGTTTTTAATTACGGCCGGGAGGGGAGTTCATCTTCCCAGAGCCTTATGCGCCTTGCCAAGCTCGCCTGCGGATTGGGCGGCCAGGGTCGACAGTTCCCCGGCTAGTACCAGTGCTCCGGCGATCTCCGCCAGTTTTTTCGCCTTCCCGGCTCCCAGGCAGTCCATCATCGAGAGCGCCTCGCTCTGGCATGGAAGACGGGTGCCTCCTCCGACCGTACCGACCTCGATGCAGGGCAGCCGGACAGATAGGTACACGCCCTCCTCGCACGCCTCGCAGGTGGTGCTGGCCATGCTTCCCTCGACCACCTGGGCGGCGTCCTGGCCCGTGGCGATGTAGAGTGCCGCCAGCATATTGGCGGCATGGGCGTTGAAACCGTACGATAGCGACATGGAACTGCCGATCAGGTTCTTGCGATAGCAAGTTTCGACCATCGCCTCCGGGGTGGTGTGCAGCTTCTCCCTGACCAGATCCGCAGGTATCCTGACGTCGGCAAGGACCGTCTTCCCCCGGCCATCGATGAAATTGATGGCGGCCGGCTTCTTGTCCACGCACATGTTGCCGGAGACAGATATGAGCTTGATTCCGACCTTCTCCTCGATGAGCCGGCAGGCTGCTTCCGTAGCTATGGTGCACATGTTCATCCCCATGGCATCCCCCGTGTCGTAGGAGAATCGCAGGAACAGAGACCGGCCGGAGGCGAAAGCCCTCACCTTCACCAACTTGCCATGCCTGGTGGTGGCCTCCGCTGCGGCCTTTATCTCCCCATAGTTCTCATTCACCCAATCGGCCGCTCGCCGGCTGTCCCTGACGCCTCTGGTCCGGAACACCGGAGCCCTGGTCATCTCGTCCTTGATGATGATGACCTCGGAACCGCCGCTGGCGCTTATGATGGAAGCGCCGCGGTTCACTGATGCGACCAGTGCCCCCTCGGTCGTGGCCAGCGGTACCAGGAACTCGCCGTCGGCGTGATCGCCCTTGACCTTAAGCGGCCCAACGAAGCCCAGAGGGACCTGTATGGTCCCGATCATGTTCTCCACGTTCTTCTCCGCAACCATGGGGTCGTAGGAACAACGGCCAGCGTGCACCAATTTGGCCCCGGTGAACGATTCGACGGCCTCTCGGCGCTCTTCCATGTCCGCCCGGGTCTTTCCCTTGTTCCTGAGGCCGTCTTTGGAGCTCATCGGCATGGAATCATGGTCGACTTTAATAACCTTCTCGCCCTTGGCGGGAATGGATAAGGTCGGTTCAAGAATTCTTTTAATAAAACCGGGGATAATTAATTAAAGGCAATGCCTTAAAATTCTTTTTTCCGCTCAAATTGTTTTTCAATTCTACATATAGTTACGGGTTAAACTTTAATATCAGAAGCGTTCATGCGGACGATTCAAGGTGCGGTGCACCTAGAGGGCGTTACCAGAAATGTATACCATGAGTCCTATGTCGGGCAAGCTTCTGAACGATGATGAAGCGATGGTTAAGTACGTGAAGGAGAACCAGTGGGGACTGGCTACCGCGATCGACCTGAGAAAATGCGACCCGGAGAAGATCCGGAGCAAAGAGGTCATCACCCAGTTCGCCATCGACCTTTGCGAGTATATCAATATGAACAGGTTCGGAGACCCCATCGTGGTCCGCTTCGGTCCCATCCCCAAGGTGGAGGGATATTCCCTGTGTCAGCTGATCGAGACCTCCATGATCTCAGGTCACTTCGCAGAGGACACTGACCGCGCGTTCCTCGACGTGTTCAGCTGCCGTGAGTACCCTCCCAAGAAGACCGCCGAGTTCTGCCAGAAGTACTTCGGCGCCAAGGAGATGGAGTACTCCGTATCCTTCAGGAACTAAAACGCCCGCCTGAAATACAGGACCCAAAGATCTTACGCCCCAGCTGCGGCCACCACCGCAGTCTGGTCATAACCCCTTCCCCATCCTTCTCGCTGATCTTCCTTGCAGGAACAAGGTTTTTCCCTGCAGGAAGGGCTTTTCAATGCCAGGACAATGGAAAGGTTTAAAATTGAATGCCGCATTCGCCACTTTACTTGGGCCCATAGCTTAGCCTGGTTGGAGCGCCCGGCTGATAACCGGGAGGTCAGGTGTTCGAATCACCTTGGGCCCATCCATCTCCTCTTTTCTTAAATGACTTCTCTCCGCCGATGTGGGTTATTCCTTTGAAGATCTGATCTCAAGAGATGAGAATATTGATAGCGCCCTAAATGATCCTTCGAAGGGCGATTCCGTTCCGTCCTTTACCAAAAGCCAAACGACCTCAGCGCTTTTCTATTGGCACGAACGGCCTTCCGAACTCCCCGACGTAATTCGAGAGCGGCCGAAGCAGCACTGCGTCCTCGTACTGCTCGATTATGTGCGCCACCCAGCCGACGACCCGGCTGGCGGCAAAGAAGGGCGTGTAATAGTCCTTGGGTATGCCCAGTGCGTCCATCGCCACCGCGGCATAGAAGTCCACGTTGGGATAGATGTTCTTCCTCTGATGGACGATGCTCTCGATTGTGGTGCACTTGTTGTAGAGGTCCATGGTCCTCTTCTGATTGCACAGGTTCTGAACGATGTGCCTGAGATGCTTGGTGCGGGGGTCCTCGGCGCGATAGACGCGGTGGCCGAAGCCCATGATCTTCTTACCGTCGCCCAATAGCCCGTATATGTACTCCTCGACCTCCGCCTCCAGGCCTATGTCGTCCAGCATCTCCATGACCTTCTGGCTGGCTCCTCCGTGGATCGGGCCTCTCAGTGTGCCGATGGCGGTGGTGACCGCCGAATACATGTCGGCGTTGGTGCTGGCCGTGACTCGGGCGGCGAACGTCGATGCGTTGAAGCCATGATCAGCGTGAAGTATCATTATGCGGTGCATGACATCCGCCTCCGCCTTGTCGGGGACCCTGCCGTTGAACAGGTACAGGAAGTTCTCCGCGAAGGTGAGGTCGGGTAGGGGCTCGGGAACATCATGGCCCTGACGGGTGCGGTGGATGGTGGCCACGATGGTCGGCACCTGGGCTATGAGCTTGACCGCTTTCCGAAGGTTCTCCTTAGGGGATATGTCCAGCAGATCCGTGTCGAACTCTCCCAGATTCGAGACCTCGGTGCGCAGGATGTCCATGGGGTGAGCTTGTTTCGGTGACGTCCTTATGGATTCAACCACCTCCTCAGGCAGCCGCATGTTCGATATCAGCTCGGAGTTGAAGGCGTCCAGTTCGACCTTGTTAGGGAACCTCTTGTGAACGAGGAGATACGCCACCTCGGAATAGACGACCTGGCCGATGAGGTCGTCGATATCATAACCCAAATAGTAGAGGGAGCCGGAGGGATCGATGTAACTAATGCGGGTCTCCGCAGCGGCCACGTCCTTCAATCCCCTAACCACGTCCTTGGAGCTGTTCCCGGTCATGATGCATCATCCTTTCGGGTCCACGCGGCGGGGCGACATCCCGCGCGGGACCTTTCAATGGATTTGGTTAACTGGGCATCACTTAAAACCTTTTTTATCAGCCCAGGTTCAAAGTATCGGCCAGTACATTCGGGTCATGAGCTTTTCAGGCGGAACCTCATCCGGGCTGTTGAGGTACTCCTCCCACATGTACGAAGCGGGGGTGTGCCCGTTGGCCTTCATCCATTCCAGCATGAGGTTGTAAGTGTCCATCAGGCGGTCGTAGGGGCCGATGTGCATGGCCATGGCAGCGCGAACCGCCGGCAGCTTGACGGTCTTCACATTTCCAGCCTCGATACCTTTTCCGGCTATCGGAAAACCGACCTCCATGTCAATGAGTTCGCCCTCCCAGCTGAAATAGAGCGCGAACGGCGGGCCGGCGCATTGGACATCCTTTCCCAGGTGCGGGAAAAGTTCTCCGAACATCCGGCCCATGGCTGCAGGTATCTCGGTCGCCTTCACATTGTCCCGGATAGCTATGGCCGGGGTCTCCTTGGTGTTCACGATCTCAAAGTCGGTCATTATGATCGTGGAAAAACAAGAAAGGGGGGGAAATAAAGGATTTGGTGAGGGGTGATTGAAAGTGTCCCCGCCTACATCGCTTCGTACGGAAGCGCCTGGTGATCGATGTCCCTTTCCTTTTTCTCGGCGGTCTCGATGGCCTCATCAGCCATGGATCGCTTCAGCACGCACACGGTGCGTTGCAGGGCGATGATGTCGTCCAGCATCGATTGCGCGATCCAGACGGCGGAGAGAAGCTCTTCGAACTTCTTGCGTTGCGCCATGGCCTCGATCTCGTGCAGGACCGCCGGATTGTACAGGGTGTTGCGGTTCACCCTCCCCAGCGATGACACTTCATCTATCTGCCTCTCGTATGCGTTGAGCTGGTTGGAGTACATCTCCTGCAGGACCTTGAGGGCCACGATCTTGTTCTCCGTACCATCCACGACCGCGGTTTCGACCTTCTCTTCTTCCATGTTCTCACCTGTGCGCGCCAACCGTACGTTAGGCGGCCAGGCCAACTGCGTTCAACATCATATGTTTTTCCGACGGAGCGCCGGATAGGGTATTAATTCCCCTTAGTCATTCACGATGCGATATCATGGCCCGCGATTTCAGCCAGAGGTCCCGATCCATCGTCCAGTCCGAGATAAGGAACATGACGCTGGAATGCACCAGGTTGGGAGGGATAAACCTGGCCCAGGGAGTCTGCGACACAGACACCCCGCGAGAGGTCATCGAGGGGGCGCACCGGGCGGCCTTGGATGGCGTGAACGCCTACACCCGATATGACGGACTGCCTGTCCTTCGCAACGCCATATCCAAGAAGTTCAAGGACCTGAACCGGCTTGAGGTGGACCCCGAGAGCGAAGTGGTCTGTTCTGCCGGAGCCACGGGGGCATTCTACTGCACCTGCATGGCCCTATTGAACGAAGGGGACGAGGTCATCGTCCTCGAACCCTTCTACGGCTACCATGTGAACACATTGCTGGCCATGGGCGCCGTTCCCCGTTTCGTCAGCATGAGGCCGCCCGAATGGGACCTTGACATGGAAATGGTGAAGGATGCCATTGGACCGAGGACCAGGGCCATCATCGTCAACACCCCGTCCAACCCTTCGGGGAAGGTCTTCAGCCGGTCCGAGCTGAAAGGGCTGGTGGACCTGGCGGTGGACCATGACCTCTTCATTTTCTCCGACGAGATCTACGAGTACTTCGTATATGACGACCGGCAGCACGTATCGCCCCTCTCCTTTCCGGAGGCGAGGGACCGCGTGGTGGTCATATCCGGCTATTCGAAAACGTTCAGCATCACCGGGTGGCGCATCGGGTACGCAGTTTGCGACCGGAAATGGGCGCGAATGATCGGCTATATGAACGATCTCGTCTACGTGTGCGCACCGGCGCCTCTGCAGGTTGGCGTGGCCAAGGGGATCGAGGAACTATCCGGGGAGTTCTACCGGCGACTATGCCAGCAGTATCAGGGCAAGAGGGAGTTGATGGTCCGCGGGCTTCGGGAGGGGGGCCTGTACCCGCATGTCCCGCAAGGCTCCTACTACATACTTGCGGATGTCAGCTCCGTTCCGGGGATGGACTCCAAGGAAAGAGCGCTGCACATCCTGAAGGAATGCGGAGTGGCCAGCGTTCCCGGTTCGGCCTTCTATCACGACGGAGGGGAGGAGCTGGTGAGGTTCTGTTTCGCCAAAACGGACGACGTGCTGAGGACGGCCGCCGACAGGCTGTCAAGGCTGCGATGGTGAGACCAGTTCCTTCTCGGTCTCCATGTGGATGCTGACCACCGCGCCCGGGACCTTCATCCGGATGGCCGCCTCGATGCTCTCGGTCAGCTCATGCGCCTCGGCCATGGTCGTCTTTGCGGGAACGCAGAGGTGCATCTCCACATAGACGTTCTCGCCCACATGCCGAGTCTTCAGGTCGTGGTACTGAAGGAACCCGCCGTGCTCATCCAGCACCTTCCCTATGATCGCCTCTGACTCCGGGCAGCTGTGGTCCATCAGGTCATGGCAGGTCTTTGCCAGAACGGAATAGGCCATGCGGACCAGCAGCAGGGCCACTACCAAGGCCATCAGGGGATCCAGGATGTACCATCCGGTCAGTTCGGCCAACAGTAGGCCGGCCACCACCCCTATCGAGGATATGACATCCGAGAGCAGATGCTTGGCATCCCCCTCCAGGGCGATCGAACCGTTGCTGCGGGACGATCGTATGAGCAGATAGGACATGCCCCCGTTCAAGGAAGTGGCCGCCAGGGAGACCATGATGGCCAGGCCGATGGAGGTGAAGGGCTGCGGGTCCAGCAGCCTCCCGGCGCTGGCGATTATTATCAGAATGGCAGCGATGACTATCAGCACGCCCTCCACCAGGCACGAGATGTTCTCCGCCCTCTGGTGCCCGTACTTGTGATCGGCGTCCGCCGGCATGAGGGCCACCCTGATCGAGGCCAGCATCATGATGGAGGCGGCTATGTTTACTATGGATTCAAGAGCGTCCGAGAGCAGGGCCACGGAACCGGAAATGAGGTAGGCCGTCAGCTTGATGAAGAATATGAGCAGCCCAACGGCGACTGCCAGCTTCGCAACCTGCTGCTTTCTCACGCTCAAGGGCAGGGTCGAGGCCCGATAAACCTTTTTTGTAACTCCCCATATCAGATCGAGGGGCCTTTCTCGGCCAGGGCCCTCTCGAACAGGGCGTCGACCTCGCCTTCCCCGAGCTTGGGATCATGCTTGACGAAGAACGTCAGGTAGCTCTTGTCCTCGGTATAGATGACACGGGAGGGGCGGACGTTCACGCTCAGCAGCACCTCCCCGGTCTCCAGCATCACATCCACCTGCGTCGCCGCTTTTCCACCCTTGTTCTTGGTGCGGGAGAGCTTCATGATGCTCTTGCGGTTAGCCTGGTAAAGCCGCCTGATCCGGTCGTCCGATCCTGGTCCGTCCACGTTCGGAAATCGGACGGAGATATGAAAAGCTTGCCCCGGATCCCGATGGGAAGAAAATCGGCGTTCGATTCCTTGGAAAGTTTGCGAAAATGATTTAACTGCTCAGCGGGCTAGTTGATGGTGATCGTTATGGTTAGCATGAAAGACCTCCTGTCAAAATCCGTACTGACCTCGGACGCCTATGATATCGGAACGGTGAACGACTTCCAGGTCTCCGTCGAGGATTGGAACGTGTCCATGGTCGGGGTCACCCTGAACGCCCAGTCCAAGAAGGACCTGGGGATCAAGAAGATCGCCATCACGGGGGTCAGCCTGTGCATACCCATCGCCCATGTCTCCAAGGTGGGGGACATGGTGACACTGCGCATCGACTTCGATCAACTGAAGGACCTGCCGGAGTGCAAGAGCCTCCGCTGAAAACTCCTTGTCCTTTTCCAAGCGAAGCATTAATCCCGTTGGCGAGCATTCCCGGGCGAAGCCCATGTCCCAAGGACCGATGAACGCCAGACTGATCTACAAATTCTTCGAGGCCGCCAACATGCAGCGGTGGAACGACCACATACGCCCCGTGGAGCTGACGGAACTGGACAAGCAGTCCCACAAGATGGTCATCGCCTACGTCCTGGCCAGGTTCGAGGAGACCGAGAAGGGCGCCAAGATCGATTGGACCAGGATAATCGAGGGCGGGATATTCGAGTTCCTGCATCGGATATTCCTAACGGACCTCAAGCCGCCGGTCTACCACCGCATGCAGAAGGAGAAGGGCGGCGAGCTCAACGAATATGTTTTCCGGGAGCTGCTGTCCGACGTTCCGGACATCGACCAGGAGTTCTTTGAGCGATTCAAGGCCTATCATCTGCACAAGGACGAGAGCGTCGAGAGGAGGGTGCTCCGGGCGGCGCATTACCTTGCCACGAACTGGGAGTTCAAGCTTGTGTACAACGCAAACCCAACCATGCTGGGGATCGAGGACACCAAGAAGAGCATAGAGATGCAGATCGAGGACCATTACGACCTCATCGGCGTTCAGCGCATAATGCTGGCCAAGAAGTCCTACGGTTTCATCGAGTTCTGTGGCCAGCTGCGTTACCAGCAGCGCTGGGCCCGCGCCCCGCGGATACCCAGGACATCGGTGCTCGGCCACATGCTCATGGTGGCCATCATGTCATATCTCTGCTCGCTGAGGATAAGGGCGCCCCCGCAGCGCACGGTGAACAACTTCTACACGTCGCTCTTCCACGACCTTCCAGAGGTCCTGACCAAGGACATCATCACCCCGGTGAAGAAGTCCGTAGGAGGATTGGAGGAGCTCATATCCAACTACGAGGAGCAGCAGGTCGAGGAGAAGCTGCTTCCGCTGCTGCCGGCCACCTGGAGGAAGGACTTCGAGCAGCTCCTGCTCGATCCATTCAGGAACAGGCCGCGGAACGATGGCGCCTGGGCGGTGGACGGGGCCATGCTGAAGGGCTGCGACAATCTGGCGGCGTTCATAGAAGCGAACTCTTCGATCAAGTATGGAGTGAGCTCGAAGGTGCTGAGGGTGGGGAAGCAGAGACTGCTGGAGATCTATCAGGACAACGGCAACATCGCCGGGATAGACTTCTACCAGCTGATGCTCGAGCTGGACCACATGGACATCTGATCACCAGGTTATGCGCCCCTCGAACATGCGGAAAAGGAGGTCGCGATAGTATTTGTCATACGGCAGGGTGAATGTCAGCTCCAGGTTCTCGGCGCTGATCTTGATGACATACATCCCGCCATCATCACCGTCATACGAAAGTCGTACGGCGGAGACGTCGGAGGCATCGATGGAGATGTTCCCCGCCGTCTCTGCAAGGACCTGTTCCGGCGGCATTTCATAGAAGCGCGAGACGTTGTCGCAGCTGCTGGAACCGGGCATGAATATCCCTGCCTGGCGGAGCTCTCCCTTGCCCCTGTCGACTTCCATCTCGTGAATGCGGGCGAACACCAGCCTGACGGGGGTCAGGGCCATGGCGTACGTCCCCTCCCGCCCGAGTATGCGCACCGGGGCTGCCACTGCCGTCACGATCTCCCCCCTGGCCGGTTCGAAGCGCTCCATCTCCTCGGCCACCAGCGGCTGACCGCAATATGGGCAGAAGCGCATCCCCTCCATGAGGGGCTTCCCGCATTTGGCGCAGCTCGGCATCATTCAAACAGCGATATGCCCAGAGGTATTTATGGACCCATCGCCTTTCGTCCTTCGCCGCAATAAGTCACTGGCCTTTCTTGTGTGTGCGTCAGTATGACAAAATGTGACAAATGACAGACATTTTATATAGTTCGTATGACAATCTAATTTTCAGCCCAAGCCAAGGAGTTCGTAAACTATGGAGGGAGAGAGGATAACGCTGCGCCTAGAAGGCGAGGACCTGGAGCTCATCGATGATTTCATCGACGGGCACCCGGAGATCTCGAACCGATCGCAGCTTGCCCGCATCGCCCTTCGCGCGTTCATTGAGAGGGATGGTGGAACGCAGGTTGGCGGACAAGGCAGGGGAGAGATTGTCCTGAAGGTCCCACCGGCTGTACGTAGCATAATGGAAGGGATGGTGGAGGACGGCTACTACAACTCGGTGGAGGACATCGTCGTGGAATGCCTGCGGAAGGAGTTCCTCTCCAGGGACAACCTGGAAAAGGTCAAGGATGAACACTTCCAGAAGAGCAGGCAGATCATGGCAAGGATGTAAGGACCCGCTCTGGGCGAGAGCGCAGAGGGATGGGATGCACTAACTCACTTAGCGAACGCGCTATAGGACGCGTCGCCGAAAGATATGGGGGCCAAAAGATGGAAGCCGGAATAATGGAACAGACGGTCAGGACCGAGCAGATAGTGTCTATGCTCAGCCGAGGACTGGCCGAACCTAAGATATCGGTGGTGGGCTGCGGAGGAGCTGGAAACAACATCGTCAACAACATCTTCGGCAGCTGCAAGAAGAACGTGCAGACGGTCGCGATAAATACTGACGAGCGATCCCTGCAGAAGGTCAACGCGCACAAGAAGCTGCTCATCGGCAAGGACGTGACCGAGGGCCGCGGCGCCGAGGGATTCCCTGAGGTGGCCGAATACTGCGCAGAGTGCGCCAAGGACGCCATCAAGGATGCGATTAAGGACCGGGACATCGTGTTCGTCATCGCCGGGATGGGCGGCGGCACGGGAACCGGCACCGCTCCGGTGGTGGCCCAGGTGGCCAAGGACCTCAATTCGATCACTTTCGTCATAGCGATCACCCCCTTCTCCTTCGAGACGGAGAGGATGGACAAGGCCCAGATGGGCATATCCAAGATCAGGCAGATAGCGAAGACCACCGTAGTGGTGGAGAACGACCGCCTGCTGAACGTAGTGGACGAGATGCCCCTGAACAAGGCCTTCTCGGTCATTGACAACAGCGTGGTGAAGATCATCGACTCCTTTTGCTCCCAGGTCAGCATGTCTTTCATGAACGCCTTCACCGAGGAGGTCATGCAGTACATGAGGGCGGGCGAGCAGAAGAGCGAGGTTCGCGAGCAGTACATGATGCCTGAACTGGTCATGGCCAGCAAGGGCGCGGCGGACGCCGGGCTTCGCCCCATGGGACAGCTCGGGCCTCTGATGCAGTAGGCCCGCTGCCGGCTTCCAAACGCTACTGGTGCGGCGGATGTCAGCCGCCGCACCTTCCCCATCATTCATTTTTCATCCTGAAAGGCGGCATGGAGCAAGACGGTCGCATCCCTTTGATGGAACCGATCCCATAATCTCCTCGATCTTGCTGATTCTTCAATTAATAGATCTCTGCAAAGGCGGATCGCCTCCATTCATTGTCGATCTTCGATGTCCAGCATATATACTTTTTGGTAATTATATTTAATATTATTGATTAATGAGTAACACTTTTTAATAATTAGTAATACTAAAATACTTGTTATCTGTTTTCAGAAACAGCTCCTTTCTTCGGAGGGGAATTAGGGGGATTGACACTGGATAAGAATTTGAAGATCGGCATAGGTGCCGTCCTTGTTGTCGCCATACTGATAATCAGTTCTGTGGTTTTTCTAAACCTGGACGGAGACAATGAGGCTCCAGGGGCGCCCACGAATCTCGAAGCGACGAGAGGCGATGGTGCAGTTACCCTGAGCTGGACCGCACCTGAGAAAAAAGGCAGCAGCGACATAACTGGATATGTCGTCTATCGGACCAAGAGCGGAGGGAACGAGATCTCCATACAGCTAGGCGCTGTAGGAACCTATCTTGATAACGATGTGATCAACGGGGCATCCTATGCTTATAAGGTGTCCGCAAAGAACACAGCGGGCATCGGGGCGCGCAGCAACTCGGTAACGTGCATACCGTCTGCGGACCCCCCGACCGTACCGACCTCGCCCCAGAACCTTATGACGGCAGCCCACCAGGGAAAGGTAGTCCTGACCTGGAACGCTCCGGCGGACAACGGCGGAGCAGCCATCCAATACTATGAGGTGAGCTATGCGGAGGAAGGTTCGGACGACAGAACGACTGTCAATGTGGGCATCGTGTTCGAATACGAGGTTTTGGACCTGGATGAGAAGGAGTATGAGTTCTCTGTTGTCGCCATCAACTCCGTCGGCAGGTCTCCGGCAGCGAATGGTTCAGCGACCCCCTTGGTGAAATCGGTCGAGAATCTGAACATCGGCTATGTGACGACCGCCGGCAACACCTTCGGCTGGAGCGATATGGGTACCTACTTGTTCCGAGCGACCGTCTATCAGGAGTCGCTGATCGGCATGGACGCGGAAGGCAATTTCTGTCCGAGACTGGCTGACAGCTGGGAGACATCGGACGCCAAGACCTGGACCTTCCATCTGAACCGGAACGTCACGTGGCACGATGGAGTGCCTTTCACAGCCAGTGACGTTTGGTTCTCCATCAACTACACCTTGTTGAAACAGCCATGGGGAATGAACGATGCCAAGTTCATGCTCGAGATCGCCAATGTGACGGCGCTCGACCGGTACACGATCGAGATCGAGATGAAGACGCCGTACGCAAACCTGCTGAACAATATGCGCATCGGCCTGGTGGTGTTCCCTGAGCACATATACAAGTACGTGAACGACCCGATGACATACGGCCTTCCGGAAAGCCAGATGAACGCGACCGTGGGGACCGGCCCATATAAGGCTGTCAGCCTCGATACCACTGCAAGGGTCCTGAAGTTCACCGTGAACAAGGATTACTATCGGGGAGTGCCCTCGCTGAAGAACATCACCATACGGTTCTACAGCAACGCGGACTCGATGATGCTAGCACTGATGAACGGGGACATCGACACCGTCTTCGGATGGGGTTCGGGGATCAGCTACTACTACGTATCCCAGATACTCGCCGATGACGATCTGGATATCGACCTGAACCCGAGCCTCGGCGTGAACGCATTGAACTTCAACAACAACAAGGCGCCGTTCAACAACTACACGCTCAGGCTGGCCGTGTCGTATGCGCTGGACTACGCATCATTGAGGGACATCGTCCAGGGCGGATACGGACAGATTGGGAGCACGGGAATACTTCCGGAGGACTTCCCCAACTACATCGAGACCGAGAAGCTGTCCACGAACAAGGCCATGGCCGAGGACCTCCTGGATTCCCTGGGATATCTCGACATTGATGCGGACGGATACCGCGAGTACCCCAACGGAAGCAAGTTCCAGCCTCTGATGATCCTGTCGAGCTCGACCACCTGGGTCCGGGCGGCGGAAATAATAGAGGACAACCTGCAGGATGTCGGGATCGACGTTCAGTTGAAGATCGTGACCTCCGGATTCGCCGCTGAGAAGAGGAAGCGCGAGTACGACATGGTGCTGAGCGGAACATCTCAGGCCGGAACCTTCGCCTGGGAGAGCTACTACACCACGGTGACGGACGGCAACGCGGGGCTGGGGGACGCCCAGATATTCGATCCGGAGTTCCAGGCCCTGATCAGCCAGCTGAGGAACGCGGTGACGGACGAGGACATGGAGCAAGCGGCGGCCGACATTCAGAACTACTACGCCGATAACCTCCCATGCCTGGTGCTGTACTGGTCCCAGATCATTCAACCGTATAATACCGAGTACACAGGATTCGGATTCGATCTGGGCTTCGGGACCGTTATGTGCTACGACACATACTTCAACCTGAGGTGCGCGTGAGACGGGGAATCTAGAACGGGACCGGGGATGCAGCCCCGCCAATCCTTTTCCTAAACCCTTTTTCCTTTCCCACAGCCCTGAAATGAAAGAGATCTGCATAATGGAGGAAGAGGATTTTGATCAGCCGTAGGAAGCGATGGTTCATTTTGAAGATCGCCCGATTCGCCTTGATATCCTTTCTGGTGCTGACCATCGCGTTCCTTCTGCCCCGCCTAATGCCTGGCGATCCGGTGAGCAACCTATTCGGAGAGAGCGTGACAAATCTGGACCCCTTGGTAAGAGGGTCCTTGGAATCGAGGTACGGTCTAGATCGGCCGATATGGGACCAATACCTGATATTCCTGTCATCCATCTTTTCCTTTGATTTCGGATATTCGATAAGTCTTGGCCTCGAAGTAAACTATCTCATCAGAAGCAGGCTGCTATGGAGCGTGGTCATGCTTCTTCCCGCGATAGCCATTGGAGCGGCGGTCTCCCTGCTCATGGCGATAAAATGCGGCATGAACAGGGGGGGCGTCGCCGATAGGGTGCTGACGTTCCTGGCCATCCTCATGCATACGGTCCCCGGTTTCCTGGTGGCCATGATATTCGTCCGCATATTCAGCTTCCAGCTTGGGTGGTTCCCGCTGGGCCACGTGAGATCGGGTGAGTATTCGGGTCTGACAGACATCCTCGACATCGCCTACCACCTGCTGCTGCCGGTCGCGGTCCTGTCATTGCTTGTAGGGTCCTCAAAATTCCTGGTGCTCAGGAATTCGGTGACCCAGATCAATGAGGATTATTTCATCCTGGTGGCCAGGTCCAAGGGCCTGAAGGAGGGCCGAATTGCGTGGATGCATGTGGCCAGGAACATCATGCCCGTTTTCCTTAGCATGCTGGCCATGAACCTGGGGTTCATCGTGAGCGGTGCTCTGCTCATCGAGATAGTGTTCTCCATCCAGGGAATGGGGACCTTATTGTACGATGCGATCCGAATGCAAGACTACCCGGTCATCCAGGCGGTGTTCATCATTCTTACCTTCATGGTGCTGGCAACTAACCTGTTGGCAGAGATACTGTACGGAATAGCGGACCCCAGAGTGGGGGATTCCTCGGAGAGGAGGGTTGGAGCGTGAAAGCGACCGATCCAATGAGGCAGATCACCCGGGTCATCGGAAGGATCCGCCCGACCGTCGCGCCTTCGCCCATCCTCTCCCTCAAGAGGAATCCAGCTCGCGTGTTGGGACTGGGTTTGCTATTGGCCATGGTGCTCATAGCGGTATTCGCCCCCTATCTCGCCCCCCATGACCCGAGCGAGCGCGGATGGACGCCTTTCCAGCATCCCAACGACGAAAACTGGTTGGGCACCGACGACATGGGGAAGGATATCTTCTCTCAACTGATGTTCGCATCCCGAATATCCCTTCTTGTCGGATTCGCTGCGGCCACCGTCTCGATCAGCATTGGCGTCTCGGTGGGACTCCTGGCAGGATTCCTTCGCGGCTGGGTGGAGGACCTTCTGCTCGGCGTCACCGACCTCTTCCTTCTGATCCCTGGATTGCCGTTGATGATACTGTTCGCCTCTTATCTGGGCCCCAGCGTATGGAACGTCGTCCTTGTCATTTCCATCCTCTGGTGGTGCCCCACCGCCAGAATGATCCACAGCCGGGTGATACAGGTCAGGGAGATGTCGTTCATCGAATCCACCAAGGCCATGGGATTCAGCGACCTGTACATCATGTTCTGGCATGTGATAAGGAACGCCAAGGACATAATCATAGCCAAATGGTCCCTGGCCATAGCCTCTGCGATGATGGCCGAGGCGGGATTGGCATTCCTTGGTCTCGGCGATCCCTTCCAGGTGAGCTGGGGGGGCATGATAAGCAATGCGTTCAATCGGGGAGGATATGCACAGGACCTGTGGTGGTGGTATGTGATCCCAGGGGCCATGATATGCATCACTGCCATCGCCTTTTTCCTCTTGGCGATGAAAGGCGGGAAGGCCTCCTATCAGATGGAGATGGTGTGAATGGAACCGCTTCTGAGCATACGCGGTCTGAGGGTTACCTTCCCCACCGCCCAGGGTCCGTTCGAGGCTTTGTCGGATGTCGACCTGGACATCGGTTCCGGAGAGAGCCTGGCCTTGATGGGGGAATCGGGTTGCGGAAAATCCGTGCTGGGCCACGCGATAATGAGGCTTCTCGATCGGGTGGCCGAGGTTGAGGGATCGATACAGTTCCGAGGCAGGGAGATCGCCTCATTGGACCAGGAAGGGGTTAGGAGCCTTCGCGGCGGGAATCTGGCCCTGGTGCCGCAGAGCCCGAGCCTGGCTTTCGATCCGGTCATTCGAATAGGAAAGCAGATCGATGAGATGCATGTCAATGATAAACACAAAGTACGCGCCGATGTCAGGAGGTCCACCATTGAAAGGCTCGGGCGGGTGGGTTTCAATGATACCGAAAGGATCTACCGACTCTTCCCGCATCAGATGTCGGGCGGAATGTGCGAGAGGGCACTGATAGCCATGGCCACCGCGCTTTCACCGGAGCTGCTGATAGCTGATGAGCCCACGAAAGGATTGGACACCGCATCGAAGATCGATGTCCTGAGGCTCCTGAAGACCGAAAGCAGGGATCGATCCATGATCCTGATAACGCATGATCATAAGGCGCCGCGGATCTGCGGCCGGACTGCGATCATGTATGCGGGCGAGATCGTCGAGATCGGACCCACGAGGGAGATACTGGAATCCCCAGCGCATCCATACACCATTGGGCTGTGGAGATCGCTGCCGGAACGGGGGTTGCAGACCATTCCGGGGTCAATGGTGCTTCTCCGCGATGGGGGTTGCCGTTTCCGCAATCGATGCCCGCGATCCTCTGATGAATGCGCCGAACGGCAATCTCTGATTCAGATCTCCCAAGACCATTTTGCGAGGTGCTGCCGTGCTTGAGCTTGAGAACGTCACCAAGGTGTTTCACCAGGGCCGATTGACGCGTTCTTCGTTCAAGGTCCTGGACGGCGTCTCGTTCCGTCTGGAAAAGGGCGAGATCGTCGGGATCACTGGGGAGAGCGGCTCGGGAAAGACCACGTTGGCTCGGATCGCACTTCGCCTGATGGACCCCACATCCGGCTCGATCTTCCTGGATGATGCTGACATCACCCATATGTCAATGAGGCAGCTGAGGCCTCTGCGCGGGAGAATGCAGATAGTGTTCCAGCATCCGGAGGGCGCCCTGGACCCGGAGATGCGGATCCGGGATTCGGTCCGGGAGGCGCTGATGATGTCCGGGACACCGAAGAACGCGGTCAGGGAACGGATGATGGATGCATGTTCAGAGGTGAATCTGCCCGCGGAGCTCCTTGACAGGTATCCCTCCCAGGTCAGCGGGGGGGAGGTTCAGAGAGCGGTGCTCGCGAGGGTTATGTCCTTCCATCCGGAATACCTGTTCCTGGATGAGCCCACATCAATGCTCGATGTATCCGTCCAGGCATTCATTCTCGATTTCATACGAGCAAGGGCAAGAAAGGACGGGACGGGGATCGCCCTCATCACGCACGATATCGATATCATCAGGTGCATGTGCTCGAAGGCGGTGGTGCTTTCCGAAGGCGGGATCGTGGACAGCGGCGATGTCACCTGCGTACTGAACGGCGGACAGGACAGGCCGTCATCGAGCATGGTCCGGCTATGGGATTCACAGATGGAGCTGATCGATTTGGCCTGAGGCCATGGTGATGAGAGGCGTGACCTCGACCGATACATCAAAAGGCCGCACCCGCGTATGGTGTCCCGTTGAACATGATCGTCGGTCTAGTGATCAATCCCATCGCGGGGATGGGAGGGAAGGTCGCACTCAAGGGCACTGATGCAGAAGCCTTGGAGATCGCCATAGGAAGAGGCGCATCGCCGACGGCGGAACGGAGGGCCGAAAAGGCGCTTTCGATCATTCCGCTGACGACACGTTTCCTGACCGCCTCCGGGAGCATGGGCGAGGATGTCCTGAAGGCGTTGGGATTTGAGCACGAGGTCGTGCACAGGGTGGACGGAAGGAGCGGGACTGAGGACACGGTGCGGACCTGTCGGCAGTTCAGAGGAAGAACCGAACTAGTATTGTTCTGCGGCGGCGATGGTACCGCCCGTGATGTCCTGACCGCCCTGAGAAATGATGTTCCAGTTGTTGGTATTCCATCAGGAGTGAAGATGCACTCCGCGGTGTTCGCCAATACCCCTGAGGAGGCGGGGATGGCCGTTTCTCGCTTTGTCGGCGGGGAAATGGACACCAGGCTCGCTGAAGTGATGGATGTGGACGAGGAAGCGTTCCGTAGCGGGGAACTGCGATCGCGGCTGTATGGATATCTGAAGGTGCCCGACCTTGGTTCGCTTCAGCCTGCGAAAGGTGTAGTGTTCGGGACTTCGGACGAGGAGCAGAAGGTGGCCATAGCCGAATACCTGGTCGAGAACATGGAACCGGGAACGATATACGTGCTCGGCCCCGGGACATCCACCAAGGCGGTGGCCGACAGGATGCGCCTGCCGAAGACCTTGCTGGGAGTGGACGTATATCTGGATGGTGATGTGGTGCAGACGGACGCCACCGAGGAGGACCTGCTGCGGCTTCTGAACGGCAGGAAGGCCAAGCTCCTGGTCACCCCTATCGGCCGCCAGGGATTCGTGCTCGGGCGGGGGAACCAGCAGCTCTCCCCGGGAGTGATCGAGATGGTCGGATTGGATAACGTGCTCATCATCGCCACCCCGACAAAACTGGCCGAGACCCCCATGCTGCACTCAGATTCCGGGGATTCGGGCCTGGACCAACAGCTTTGCGGTTACCGCAAGGTGCTGATAGGCTACGACCAGTATCGCATGGTCCGCTGTCATTGAGAGGCAAATCGTTTAATCAGGCGGGAGCGATAGCCGGGTCATGAGCGTCATTCACCTAGACTTCCGCACCTTCGCCCAAGCCACCGAGGTCGAGGAGAGGGTCAGGAAGGCTATGACGTTCGCCTCCGGTTGCGAGGATATCGCTGTGGACCGTTCGGAAGGGTATCACGGCAACAAGATACTCATCATGACCTGCACGTTATCGCGCAAGGCCGATATCCGAGGGTTCCTCCGCCGGCTGTCCAGGGACGATCTGTCATTGCTCCTGGAGAGTGTTGACCAGCGAATGGACGACGACGGGCAGTTCTTCTTCCGGTTGGACAAGCAGAAGGCGTTCCTAGAGGAGCTGGAGATCTCCAGCGGTGACGACTGTGTTCACGTGCGCGCCAAGGTGGAGAGCTATCCCAAACGAAGAGAGAAGGCCCTGGAGAACGCCAAGGCCATGCTTCAGGAGCTGCTAGACAGACAGGATAAATAATAATTATTCATTCGGAAAGCTCAAGCAGGGGTAGCCAAGCTTGGCCAACGGCGTAGGACTTAGGATCCTATCCTTAGTGGTTCTGGAGTTCAAATCTCCACCCCTGCACTTTCCTATTGGATCAATCGTACTGCGCCGTATTTTTCGGAATAGGATACGGCCTGGATGCTATTTCCGATCGGCAAGGGAATTCTTCCGCCTGCTGACATCCTCGAGCATGATCTTCATCATCTTCTCCGGTTCCTCGAAAAGGGGACTATGCGCCGATCTTTCGAAGGTGTAGAATCCCTTCAATGGCGCCCTCAGCTTGTCAAGGTAGGCCATCGCCTCGGATCGGGAAACAGTATGGTCGAAAAGGCCGGACATTAAATAGATCGGGATGGACAAATCCGTGACCTGTTCCGTGAGGTCCGTGGACAGCATCTCATCCCACAGGCATCGACTGGAGAAGGATTTGCCTCTCCATATGTTGATCTTCTCCGAAAATGTGTAATCCCGGCTAAGCCAGATCGGGATGAATATCCCTTTGAAAACGGACCTCCTCTCGTGGGTGGTTCCGATTCCGAGGCGGTGCATGGCATCGTCGCGCAATCGCATGTACGATGAAGGCAGAGGAACCGTCATCCCGAACGATGCCCGTTCAAGCCTGCGGACCATCCTGGCGTTTTCATTCTCCCTATAGCATCTCAACATATGCTCATAGGCCAGCTTCTCCGACCTCAATTGATACGACATCTGACCCATGCCCACGTAGGCTTCGAAAAGGTCTGGTGCCTTAGCAACGGCCTTTATGCTAAAAAAGGTACCTCCAGAGTGGGCCATGAGAATAATCTTCTGTTTTCCGAAACGCCTCCGGAGATGATTGGCGACCTCGATAGTATCATCGACCATCTGTTCAACGGTCATGGTCTCCTCTTTGACGTCATCACTGAACGATAAACCGGAACCTCTCCGCTCCCACCAGCAGACGGTGAAATGCTCCTCCAGTCCAGTAGGGTACTTGCTGTTTAAAAAGTACTCTGGCATCCCAGGTCCACCATGCAGGAAAAGGATCAAAGGATTGGAGAGGTCCATGCTCCTGATGAACATTCCCTGGTCCACACCGTTGATGCGAACGAACCCCTTCTCGTTCAATCCGCATACGACCGGCCCAGTTGTCCGGACAGTTCGTGATTCATCCATCTCGAATGGAATCGAACATCCAGAGCTTTCAGGTCTACGCCGCATCCTATCTCCTTATTTCTATACAGAAGTAAATTTTTTATTATTAGCCGATTGCGCATTTGGATGTTATTGACTCATGTGCGGGCGAATCATCACACAATGAACGCATCTGAGTAATAAAGAATCATTTTCCTATCATCATAAAAAAAAATAAGTTACGATAATTAAATTGACTTCCGATCTTATCTGCGATCAAAGGTTCTTGATCATCGTGGCGATCACCGAGGTATCCAACGGTGTTCCGCAATAGGCGCAGATCTTCATGCCTGGGTCGAATTCCTTGTCGATCTTGATCGAACCGCCGCAGTTCGGACATTTATAGGCCAGCGCGAGACCGCCCTGCCGGACCTGGTCTATCAGCTGGTTCATGTTCACCGAGACGTTGCGCGAGGTGTTGCGTTCGGTGAGCGCCATCTTTCGTATCCTTCCCGCCTCCTCATACATGGTCAGGTGCTCATAGAACCTGGCCGCGTCCTCGTATCTTCCAGCCCTTATGGCGATCTCGGCATTGCAATACAAGTTCACCTTGCTCAGCGCCTGATGCACATAGGTGTTCATGTCCCTGGCCCGCCCATCATAGAAGGCCGGCTGCATGTTCCCGCCATCCACCAGGGTCGCCTCCCAGCCCACATAGGTATGGTCCATCTTCTTTGTGGATGGGTTGTAGATCATTCCGCTGATGTACCTGTCGGTGGTGATGCCGTTCACCAGGAATATGAACTGGTCACGGTCGGTCCGGATCAGGTCATGTATCATCTTCCAGTCGTGATCGGTCGGCTGGGACTTGCCGAATCGGGAGTTGACGAGGTTCCATATGATCCGGTCGAACGATTGGGGAAGCGACCTCTTCAGGGCTTCCACGTTGCGCATCTGCTGTTCGGCCGATACCGCCGACTGACATTGCGGACACATGCTGCTGCCGATCAGTTGCTTCTTGCCGCATCTGGGACACTGACCCATGGGAACGCTTATCCGGAACGTCAGGTCCGCTGAAATAGATTTCGCGGCAATTATCTGTTAGGGAACCGTCTCCTCAGCGGTCTATCAAGAACTGCCGGGGCATTCGCCCGTCCGTCAAAGGGCCGGTCCAGCGATCGTTGGCATGCGCCTGCGCCCTCCTCTCGTTCATCTCCCAGAAGCCCCATCATTGTTCTGATGACGGCGGGATAGCCTCATTAGCATATGGAGCTGCCATTCCCTCTCCGCACCGACGTCATTCACCCCGCCCCCCTCGGCCCAGACAGCCTTGGCAGCATACCAGGCGGCGCCGATGGAATGGGCCTTCACGTGAGCGGTGGCCACTGCTTGTCCGCAGGCCCGGGCGGCGAACCGGGCCGAGCTGTTCTCCGGTGCGCTTCTCGCGGCGGCGTGAGCATTCAGGGACGCTCTCCTGATATCGTTCATTCGGAACTCCCCGGTGCCTATCCAATCCCTCAGCTTCTCGATGGCCTGTCGAGGCCGGCTGTCTTCCGGGCGGCCCTTCTCGAACAGGGGCAATACACTCTCCGCGCATTCCGCGGCCCAGATCGCCAGGGTGCGCTGTTCGACCGACCTAGCCAGCACCTCAATTTCCATACCAAGCGGATGATCAACGAACCTGGGCCCGGCCATGGCGGCATCATGGTCACCGGAATATGTCTACCTTTTCGATCGATACAGATGGCTGGTCTTCTAGGAGGTTCGTCTGCGATGAAACGTCAGCAGGCGAAAGCGCGCGCAACCATTAAGCCCCCGTAAGGACAAGGGAAAGCCATGAGCGTCACCGAGGTCGGAGACCAGAAGAAATGCTCCGTGTGCGGAGGGATGAACCCGGCCGGCGCGGTCAAGTGCCTGCTCTGCGGGTCATTGATGATCTGAGCCGCGCCCTTCATCATCGAGCGCATTCCATGGGGAATCAGCATGCGATTCAGCGTAACTTCCGCTGAGCCAATCGTTCCTGGACCTTCCGGACCTCCAGCTCCTGGATCTCGTCGGCGGTCATCTTCCCACCGCTCTTCATGACCTTGACCGCCTCGGCGGATGGATTGGTGAAGACGTAGAGGTCTATGTTCTTGACCGACCCGTCCTTGAAGCGGTACTTGTAGGCCAAAGGCAGCTTCACAGACTGCATGAACTCGCTGATGCTCAGCTCCTGATCGATATCCTGGCCATCAAGAACGTTCAGGCAGAGCTCGAGCGCGTACTTGCCGAAGGCCATCACGCTCAGCTCGCTTCCCCCCAGGACCTTGAGCTCGCGGATGAAGTGCTCCCGGCACCTGGTGGCCGCCCTGCGCCACTCCTTATTCACATCACGGTCCCCGTTCACCGGAACGCACTTCAGGGCGTGCGTCCAGTATACGCGGGAGGAGGATGGGTCGAATGGACCGATGATGTTGGAAACTTTGCTCAAAGGATTGGCCTTCCTTACCTCGTCCGGAGATCCTTTTCCCAGGGTGAGCTCGGCAAGCTTTGCCGAGGCGCCGTCACCCAAGGGCCGCAGCCAATGCCCGGGCTCTTGGGATACGATCACTAATTCCACTTTCCCCGGTTCCTTGAGCTGGAACAGCACCGGGAGCTTCTGCGGATCGCGAGGGCATCCTTGGCATCTCCCGCGGACATCGGCGGTGATGGCGGACCATCCTTCCTGAGCGTCCATGGGCCGGTATCCGTGAGCATCGAATAAACCATTCGTTCATTTCGTTCTTGAGCGATGGACCGCGGCAGCCATCTGAAGCGCCTCCGGCCCGAACCGCTCCTAACTCTTGATTCCAGGGATAATTGGATATGCCTGGGCGACAATCATCATAGGATCAGAATGGAGCGCCACATCGTTCGCAAGAAAGTCAAGGACGTCATGACCACCGATGTCGTGACCGTAACGCCCAAGACCGACCTCAAGACGCTGAAGGAGATGTTCGAGCGTTATGATTTCAACAGCTTCCCGGTCATCGAGAACGATAGGGTGGTCGGGATGGTCTCCAAGCTCGACCTGCTCAAGGCCTTCACCGCCGGTTTGAACGTCAGCCTGGGGCGGGCTTTGAAGCTTTACAGCAAGGACGCTTCCGGCATCATGCACACCGCCACCATCTATGTTGCCCCGGACGACGATGTGTCCAAAGCAGCCGATTATATGGTGGAGTTCAAGCTGCGCAGCCTGCCGGTCATGGAAAAAGGGAAGCTCCTGGGCATGCTTTCCCGCCAGGACATCATTCGCTGTCTGAAGATCGAGTGAGCCGGGAGCGCTTCCTTCTGTGGTATGCGAGATACAGAAGCAACGCCACGCCCAGTCCGCCCAGCATCAGGATGTCCAGATGCAGGCTGTCCGTCCTTTCCCAGAAGCTCATCCAGCTTTCCCCGAGCGTGTATCCGGCGGTGACCAGAACGGTGTTCCAGACCAGGGCGCCGGCGAAGGTGAAGGTCACGAACCTCTTGCGGTCCATCTTGGACAGACCGGCCGGAAATGATATCACGGACCTGATCCCGGGGAGCGAGTGCCCTATCAATATTCCCCAGACCCCCCAGCGCTTGAACCAGCGCTCAGCGGAGTTCATCTTCTCCTCGTCCAGGCCGAAGAACACTCCGAACCTGTCGATGAGCGGGCGGCCCAGCCACAGTGCCAGCATGTATGCGACCGTGGACCCGACCACCGCCCCCAGGCTTCCGACAAGGATGACCAGGAAGAAGTTCAGCTCGCCGGTATAGGCCACGTACCCGGCGAAGGGCATGATGAGCTCGCTAGGTATGGGAGTGAATATCCCCTCCACGAGCATGGCCAGGAATATCCCCAGATATCCCGTGGTCTCGATGAGGTCGATGATGATCTGGTTGAGCGTCTCGACGATCATTTCCTTTTCACGTGCCGGCCTTTTTGGTTATCGCTCCGCAGTATTAATAATGAGCAGGGAAGGGTGCGATGGTCAGAGAAATGCTGATGAGATATACCAATGCCTATAAGCCCCCGGGAGGACGTATCATTGATGAGCGGAATGAAATGAAAGGGTCCTTGGGGCACGCATCGGTCGTCCGAGTGCTGGAAAAGACCGCGGGTTTCAGCGGTCCGGTGGCGGATGACGTGGCGTTACGAGTCCTGAACTACTTCGGATATCTGGATGAGATCATCGACAATGCCCTGGACCATGACGACCGCCGCCTCTTCTACTTCCTGCAGGACATGAAGATACTGAGCACCCGGTGGGAGGAGACGCAGCTGGCCAGCGGCAGGAACTGGCGCATCTTCTACTGGTCCTTCAACTGGGACAGCATCAGCCGCATTTTGGAGGACAGGCCGCCCAAGGACGAGCCGGTGGACCTGTACCGAAGCCTGCCCGATTCGGTATGGTGCCGCCGGGAGCAGGAAGGCATGGCCTGAGGGAAAACCATTTTTCCCCGTACCCGGATGACCTTTCCATGAAGTTCTGCTACTGTCCCGACTGCAAGGACCTGACGCCCACCGCATGGTACCGGCGCAAAGAGTGCAAGCTCTGCGGAGGAGGGTGCAGGATAGTCTCCGTCCCCATCTATTATTACGGGGTGGCGATGTACGCGCTCAGCGCGGTCGGGGCCTTCCTGGTCGGCGCCGAGATCATCCACTACGATCTCGGACTGGGGGACATGCGGCTCTACATAATGTTCGGAAGCATCATCCTGGCCATGATCTTCGCCGGCCTGGAGAGCGCCCGGGCGGCGGAGATCGCGCAGAGCAAGGTGGGGAAGGTCCTTTAGGAGACGTACAGGGTTGAGACCACCGAACCGTCCCCGAGATCCCGGCGGTCGGCGTGAACATCCCCATCCCCTGGAGGTCCGGGACCGAAAAGCAGTTGGTTATCGCCGAATGCAATGATCAGCCATGATCTCCCTTCCATCATCTCAAGCTCGGCGATGGTCCCGTTGACCATGCTTTCGATCAGCAGCATCTGATCCTCGCCCGGCGCACCGTTGAACGAGAGGGCTATGAGGTATTCCGACAATGTGGCGGCGGACATGGAACCCTCATCCTTCACCGGGAGCTCGCCGGAGAGCATAACGGCGTGATAGGACCCCAGCATCCTCGCCGGCCCGTCGGCATCGCCATGCGGAGCGTTCACCTGTATGGCCGCCATAAGGATGGTGAGGGCCACCAGAAATATCAGGGCGTCGACCAGAACGGCCATCCCCCGGCGGTCTTTTCTCAGCCCCATGCCCTGACCTCCATCACTCCTGGAATGTTCCTTCCCTCCATCTCGATGAGCAGGGGAAGCTGGAAGGCCCGTATGTCCCCCTGTCGCGCATCACCGTACCCCATGGTGATCAGGGGCGCTCGATCTCCCGACAGACGGTAGGCGATCTCCAGGCCGGAGACGCCCTCCGGCAGGTCCGATGGAAGCTGAGCACTGCCAAGCCCATCGAGGGGGAGCGCGCCCTCTTCCGCATAGAGCCCTCTGGCCGTCAGCCAGGTGATCACATCCTCTTCATCGATGCTCTCCTCCACCTGCAGCAGCCCGGAGGATAGCACCACCAGGAACACCGACGAGACGGTGATCACAACCATCACCGCCAGTATCGATTCAAGGAAACCGCCCACGCCCTCGTGGTCCATGCACTTCCCCTCAGCGAGCACAGACTTTCAGCGGCCCCCATACTATTGGCGTATGCCTTTAACTGTAGGCTAACTCAGAACACGCCCTTGCGGTAATGGCCGAGACTGCTGCGGCCGCATTTCCGCCTCAGATCCTCCAGGTTCACCAGGTCGAGCCCTTTGAAGCTTCTGCCAACGAAGGCTGCCAGGTCGGGGTGCCTCCTCCTCACGTCGATGCCCAGAGAATCCACGCCCATCGCCCTCAGCTCAGGGACCTTGTCGAGCAGCAACAGGTCTGTGCTGTGCAGGATGTGCACGAAACCTTCGGGATCGCGATGCACAGGATAGCGCACGCCCCGGTCGTCCACCAGGGTTCCCTCGGGGAGCGTGGGGTCCCGGCTGAGCATCAGCTCCAAACGGCCGAAGACCATGACCTCGCACCTGCCCTCGGTGCGCGAGAGAACCTGAAGCAGCTCCTCCTGGTCCAGCTCCGGAGACAGTGTTGACTGATGCATGCTCGGCCTGGTATAGCTGTTGAAGACGTTCATATGGTAGGAACCGTAAACGGTCCTGGCCTGGTTCGCCTCGTACTGATCGACGGTGTTGACCATAACCCGGTCGTGCTCTGACGCCGCCTCCTCGAGCGATAGCCGGGGCAGGACCTTCACGAACTCTATCCCTCTTCCCTGGCAAAGCTCCTTCGCCTCCGCCTCCTGCTTCACGCCATCATAGTATACGCGGTCAGCATAGGGGACGATCGCGTTCAGCACGGCCAAGCTTGAAACGTAGAAAGATAGTTCGCTGACCTTCTCCGACCTGCGCAGGCGCTTCGGGGGAAGTTCCACCTCCTTCCGGGAGGCCCTCTGTTCCTGCAGGACGATCCCGGACAGCAGGGCCTCGATGGACGGGAACTCCCGGTCCTTGGTCTTGTAGACCGAATATTCGCCATCGTCCAGAGGGAAGGGCGGAACTGCGATTACGTTCTCTCCGCAGATATCGGAGGCCCTCAGATCGAATCCTCCGACCTTTTCGTCGCTTCTGTAAAGGCTGATGCCGTCCCCCGCCTCCAGCGACCCTCGGGCCATCCTCAGTCGTCCGTCAGAGATCCGGGCCGGTCCCTGCGGCCTTCCCCTTGATTCCGGGAAGCGGGTCTGCATGACCTCCCTGTCTATCAGGTAACCGCCGGAGAAGCCACGGTTGAAAACGACCTCCAGCAGTTCCCTTTCCCGTTCGGTGATGAGCTGCGGCTCCCCGTTGGCCGCCCTCTCAATCGCCCTCTTGTAGATCTTGGAGGTGATGTACACATACTGCGGAGAACGCATGCGGCCCTCGATCTTAAGGGAGGCCACGCCGCAACGCAGCAGCTCGGGGATGGACCCGACACCGAATGTGTCGGCGGTGCTCAGCAGATAACCTTCCCTTTTCCCGATGGTGTACGGTTTCCGGCATGGCTGCGCGCACATACCCCGGTTGCCGGACCGGCCGCCCAGAAAACTTGAGAACAGACATTGGCCGGAGAAGCAATAGCATAATGCCCCGTGGATGAAGACCTCGATACCGATCCTGGCATCCCCGGCGATCTTTTTAATCTGTTCCAGGCCAAGCTCCCGCGCCAGTATCACCCGTTCAATGCCCTGCTTCTCCGCCCAGTCCACTCCGGCCGAACTGTGAATGGCCATCTGGGTGGAGGCGTGGACCGGTATCGAGAAACGCTCCTTAATCAAAGGCAGGAGGCCGCGGTCCTGGACTATGACCGCGTCCGCCCCTATGGAATCCAGCATCTCCACGAAGGAGATCGCCTCAGCCATCTCGCCTTCTTTGATCAGGGTGTTGACGGTGACGTAGGTTCGCATCCCGTGATCGTGGGTGAGCCTGATGGCGCCGGCGAGTTGCCCATCGGTGAAGTTGCTGGCGAAGTGCCGGGCGCCGAAGCTCTTGCCTCCAAGGTACACAGCGTCGGCCCCGCCGGCGATGGCCGCCTTGAGCGCTTCCTCGGTCCCGACGGGAGCTAGCAGTTCCATGCCCTGCAATCGCCTGCCCCCTTAATAATTCCCTGGGGGCGTAGCGTACGGTTAATCGTCATTACATACCACCCTTCCGTCGCTTGGGGTCTCAGGGAAGAAAATGGCGAAGGTCGTTCTGATGCCCAGGAAAGGCGCGCGTTCGGTCGCGCAGGCGAATGTTGAAGGATGCAGGTCCCAGCTGCAGGGAAGGATGATCGAGATAGACTGCACTGGATGCCCGGATGCCGGCGATGCTCCATCGGAGAGATGCCTGGGGGCGCTCCGGAGTGCGCTCGGTTCGCACCGCGAGGCTATCGGGATCGTCATGCGCGGAGCTCAGGATGTGTGGATAAGGGAGAACGGGGTGAGCTCTCTCCGCTCGCTGATGGCCGCCGAACTGGCCTGGGAAGGTCTGCGCTATGTACTAAGCTCTCTTCCCTGCCCCCGACCCATACCGCAGGACCGGATCAACAGGTATTTGGAAAAGGTGCGGGCCGGATCGCTGGACCTGTTCTGCCCCGGTGATGGGGCTTCCTGCGATAGCTGCCTGGAAAGGCAGCGGGCGGCAATGGAGGCCCTCCGATCGGACGGCAGAAAGGCCAAGAAGACCCTCGCTGCCGACCGCTTTCGCATCACCGAGGTGCCGGGAGGGAGCGACCTATGAACGGGGCACCGGTGGACCTTGCCGCGGCCTTGCCCGCCCTTCGCCGCGGGCGCATGGTGAAACCCTCGACATCTGGCTACTGGATCGAAAGGGAACCCCCTGCAGGCTGGAAGGTGGTGGACCGCCGCGACATACCAGGCGGCAGGATCGAGATAGCCGCTGATCCTTCCGGCCTCAGGCAACGATATTGCGTGCTTCCCTGGGAGCATACCGCCGATCGCGATTCGGCTAAGCTTCTGGGGAAGGCGGTGGCCCTGGTGCGTTCGGTCCCCCCATCATCGCTGGGTGGCGAGGGTTCCGAGCTCCGCTCACACATCCGATCCCTGGTGCGCTCCCTGGACCCCGCTGCAGACATTGAGAGAGAACTTCTCGACGCCGTCATGCGCAACACCCTCGGATTGGGCGTTCTGGACATCATCCTCCGGGATCCCAGGGTGGAGGATGTTTATGTTGACGCCCCTTGCCAGGACACCCGGGCCTATCTCACCCTCAATCAGGCTGGCGGACGGAACCTCTTCGGGCGGTGCGAGACCAACGTCATCGTCTCCGAGAAGGAGATGGTGGGACTGGTCGGCAGGCTGAAATACAGGTCTGGACGCCCATTCTCCCGTTCCAACCCCGTCCTGGAGACGGACATCGCCGAGGCGGGTGTGCGGGCGACCGCACTGTGCCCTCCGCTCAGCCCGGACGGCCTGGCGTTGGCGCTGCGACGGCGCTCGGAGGTGCCTTGGACATTGCTTCGCCTGGCGGAGCGCGGCTCCCTGGACGCGGTGGCCGCGGGCCTCCTCTCGTTCCTCATGGACGGGCGCGCGTCGATACTGGTATGCGGGGCCCGGGGCTCCGGAAAATCTTCGCTGCTCTCCGCGCTCCTGTTCGAGTTCCCCATCGACCAGCGCATACTGGTCATAGAGGACACCCGCGAGGTGCCGGTGAACGCCCTGCAGTCGCTGGGATTCAAGGTGCAGTCCATGCTTGTCAATCCAGCCCTGGGCGGCGACCGGGCCTCCTCGGCCGAGGAGGCGCTGCGAGTGTCCCTGCGCCTGGGAGAATCGGCCATCGTGGTCGGCGAGGTGCGGGGCAGGGAGGCCATGACCCTCTACGAGAGCATGCGCACCGGAAAGGCTGGCTCCTCTGTGCTGGGCACCATCCACGGTGACGGTGCGAGAGAAGTGCACGACCGGGTGGTGAACGAGCTCGGGATCCCGGAGGCCTCGTTCGCCTCGACCGATGTCATCGTGACGATGGGGCTGGTCCGCCCCGGAGGCGGTCTGGGACAGGTCCGCCGGATAACCGAGGTGGCCGAGGTGGTCCGAACACCTGACGGGCTAGAGTTCCAGCCGATGCTGAGCTATGACGGCGGATATCACATCAGCGAACGCCGCATGCCGCTCATGGCCCGGATAGCATCAGGCTGGGGGATGAGCTATGAGGAGGGAATGGACAACCTCAGGCGCAGGATCGCGTTGCGGGAGACGCTTCTGGAGATGGGCAGGGAGGATCCGGCCTACCTCTCCCCGTCATACTCTTTGCAGGCAAACGAGTATCTTTGGCAGGGAGGCAGGGACACCGGCAGGGGATTCATGGACCATCTCAGGGGGCGCTGACCTTGAAGTTCGGACGCCAAGGACTGCCGGAACTGGCCAAAGAGGTGCCCTCGTTCCTGAGAAGGTCTTTCTCCCCCAAGCTCACCCCGGGGATGCGGGAATCCATGCGGCGCAGGAACGAATCCGAGGAAGGCGTTTCACTGACCGCCTACAGTTCCTTCCTGTGGTCACTGCTGGTGTGCCTGCCGGCGGCGGCGCTCGTTCTGCTTGCCATGCCCTATCCGTATACGCTCTTGGCCGCCGGAATGGTCATCGCCCCCCTGCTGATCACCGCCCATGTACTTGGCGGCCCGGCCCGCCGCTACTCCGCTGAACAGAGGTCCTTCCTTGTCGATACCCCGGCGGTCATCGGGGCGATGGGGATGAGCATGGGCCTGTCGCCGTCCTTGGAGAGGGCGGTCGAGATGGGCACTCGATCGGGAGACGGGAAGTTGCAGACAGCCATAGCGTCGGTGGCCTGGAAGGCTCTGACCGGAGAGGTGGACGACCTCCGGCGGGGACTGTCCGCCTGGACTTCTGAGCTGGACAGGAGCAATGACGGCCTGCGCAGGTCACTGCATCTGATCATGGCCGCGGAAGAGAGCGAGACAGGAGGACGCGAAAGGCTGCTGGACCGAGCCAGCTCCATCGCCCTGGAGGGAGTGAAGGAGGCCTGTGAGCGATACATAGGGTCCCTGTCCATGCCGGTGATGCTGGTCTTCGCTTTCGGAGTTCTCGCCCCGGTGATGCTGTTCTCCCTGATCCCTTTGCTGGGCGTGGAAGGCGGACTGATCGACGGAGAACTGGACCTGGGGATGCTGGCGTTGCTGCTGCTGGTCCTGGTGCCCGGATTCACCCTGGGCTACATTCGGTCGATGATGGGACGCAATCCCCTGCGGGGGCCGGAAAGGAGATGGAAGTTTCCCATGGACCGGCGGGCGCTGGTGCTCGCGGCCGTCCCGGCGGGGGTCACGGCAGGGATGGCGACCGGGTCGCTCATGGCTTCAGCCCTGGCGGGACTGGTGGTCTTGCTCTTCGCCCTGATCGTCCTGGGACGCTCGGAGAAGAAGGACCGGAAAGACACCGAAAGATCGTTCGTTGATGCGCTTTACCGCCTGGGAAACGCCATGCTGGGAGGGAGGGACCTGGAGCGGGCTTTCGAGGAGGTCTCCATGACCGAGCATGGTGCGTTCAGGGAATGGGGGCTGAGGATGGTCCATGCCACCAGGACCGGCCGCCTATCCCTGGCGGAGGCGGTCAGGGAGGACAGCGAGCTCTCAACCATGTACCCTGCGCTGCACCAGAACTTCCTGGCGGTCATGGCCTGCGCCGAGGAGGACCATGCGGGAGCTGGGAAGCTGGCGGTGAACCTGGCGCAGTCCATGGGGGACGTGATGAAGGCCCGGGCCAAGGTGCGGGAGAACCTGAGGCCGGTCATGGACATGATGAGCACCACCAGCACCATCTTCGCCCCGGCGATAATCGGATTGACCGGGGGAATAATGGGACTGATAGGCGGCGGAACCTCAGCCCTGACGGCGTTGGCATCGGTCTACGTCGTGGAGCTGGCCTTCATAGTCGCTCACTTCCTGGGCGGCCTGGACGGATGGAGCTCCGGGGAGCGGGGTATGAGGAGCTATGGAACGCGGGGGGCCATCGCCCTGGGCGTGTATCTCACAGCTTCACTATGCGGTCAGACTCTTCTCTTCCGCCTTCTTTGACCAGAAGGAGCTCCAGGTCGGACATCTGGTGCAGCTCGACCGAAAGCCTCTCTCCCGACTCGTAGGAGCTGACCATGTCCACCCTCTTCTGTATGGTCTCCAGGGGGGACATCTCCAGGGAACGTATGCCGTTGTAGAAGCGAACCATCGGCCGCCCGCCCTCCTTGACGGAAAGGTTCCCCTTACCCAAGGTGCAGCGCGAGGAGAACTGAACGCCGTCGATCAGACACGACACCGGCGGCTCTGTCCCGGTGAAAAGGGTGGCGTAGAACCGGCCCGGAAAATACTTCCTGGCGACCAGGCCCATCCTGTAACCGAGAAGAACGTAAGGTCCCAGGTGCCCATGGAAATCGGACAGCCTTCTTAGGTCGTCAGGCAGTTCTGCCATGTGTATGCGTGAATCGTTCAGCATATAAAAAATGCCCGATGACGCTTAATGCCTTAATATTCGGTGGGCGGTAGCGGGAGCGAATGAAGGTACCGGTCGCCAAACGCCACATGCTCGTCATCGCGGCCATCCTGTCCGCGGTCCTCCTGGCCATCCTGATCGCCCCCTTGAGCCTGCCCGCCGGCTCAATCGGTGGCCTTGACGGGAGCATCGGGAGCCTGGACCACGGGGATGATCTTGAGGGTGTCCCCTTGCCGCAGCGCGCCGTGTATCTGCTTGGCGACGTGAACTGCCATCAGCAGGCTGAGCGCTCATTTTTCATCAACGATAACCAGATGCCCTTCTGCGCCCGCGACCTGGGGATCCTGGCCGGAGCGGTGGCCGGGCTGGGTATGTTCATTCTCCTTGGCCGAAGGGTTCCCTGGGCCTGGCTCCTCGTGCTCATGGTCCCCATGGCCGTTGATGGCCTTGCGCAGGCGGTCACCGACCACGAATCGAGCAATCTCATCCGACTTATCACCGGCGCTCTCGCCGGAGCGGCCGTGGGCTACGGGGCAGGGACCCTGATCGGCGATTTCTTCACAGCGCCGGACGAGCGAATCAGGGATGGCCAGCAGTGATCAGCGAATGCGTTAAAAATTGGGAAAACCCTTATATATAATAGTGATGATTGAGCCTACCAGTCATTCCATATCATTCGTTTTTACACGGTCTTGGAGGACTTGATTCATATGGACAACATGAAGACTGGTACTACCACCATAGGGATAGTCAACGCTGACGGAGTGGTCCTGGCGACCGAGCACAGGGCCACCATGGGCAACTTCATCGCCCACAAGGAGACCCAGAAGGTCTTCCGGATCGATGACAACATCGGTCTCACCACCGCCGGCCTGGTCGGCGACGCGCAGGTCATGGCCCGCTACCTGCGGGCAGAGGTGGAGCTCTACAAGCTGAAGAGGACCGCCCCCATGACCGTCAAATCCGCCGCCACGCTGACTTCCAACATCCTGAGGAGGGGCGGAGGAGCCTACGGTTACTACTACGTCGGCCTCATCGTCGGCGGGTATGACAAGGAGGGCGGCCACGTCTTCTCCCTCGATGCCGCCGGCGGCTCGATCCCCGACAGCTACATCAGCGTCGGTTCCGGATCCCCCTACGCCTACGGCGTGCTGGAGGACCACTACCGGAAGGACATCACCCTGGACGACTCCATCAACCTGGCCATCCGCGCACTGAACGCGGCCATGAAGAGGGATTCCGCCAGCGGCGATGGCATGGACATAGTGACCATCACCAAGGACGGCTACGTCGAGGTGTCCCAGGAGGAGATCCTGAAACGCGCCTCGCGCATGGGGATCAACGTCCCCAGGCCGAACTGAAACACCTTCCCAACCAACTTACCTGTTATAATTTCCATAAAGTGAACGTCATGAGCGCAGAAAAGATTCTTGAGGATGCCCGAGAACAGGTCCGGAGGATCGTACCATCCAACGTCGACATCACCTCCATCGATTTCGAAGGACCGTTAGTGGTCATCTACACCAAGGACATGGAGGCCTTCGCCTCCGGGAACGACATGGTGCGGCAGATCGCCCAAGGTCTTCGCCGCCGTGTCGACGTGCGGCCGGACCCCACCACCCTTAAGGACGCCAAGGACGTGGAGAAGCACCTACGGGAGATAATCCCAGAGGAGGCGCAGATCCAGAACATATTCTTCGATGACGATACCGGCAAGGTGCACATCGAAGCCCTGGCGCCGGGCATAGCCATAGGAAAGCAGGGCGCTGTGCTCAACGAGATCAAGAAGGAGATCGGCTGGTCCCCGGACGTCATCCGCGCTCCCCCCATCCCCTCCAAGACGGTGTACGAGACCAGGGCTTACCTACGCGAGGTGAAGGAGGAGCGAAAGGAATTCCTTAGAAAGGTGGGACGCCGCCTGGCCCAGGCCAAGACCGAGGGCGACAACTGGATACGAATGACCTGCCTGGGAGGATACCTGGAGGTCGGACGTTCCGCCACGCTGCTTCACACCCGAGACAGCAAGATCCTCATCGACTGCGGCATGTGGCCCTCCAAGGCAGAGCCGCAGCCCAAGCCATATTTCAACGCCCCGGAGTTCCTGCCCTTCGATCAGTTGGATGCCGTGGTCATCACGCATGCTCATCTGGACCACTGCGGGCTCCTGCCGACGCTGTTCAAGTACGGGTACGACGGGCCGGTCTATTGCACGCCGCCCACCAGGGACCTGATGTCCCTGAGCCTCTTGGACGCCATCAAGGTGTCCTACGGCGAGGCCAAGGGAAATGAGTACGAGGCGAAGCACGTGCGCGAGGTCGTAAAGCACTGCATCACCCTGAAGTACGGCGAGACCACGGACATCGCTCGCGATATTCGACTGACGATGCAGAACGCCGGGCATATCCTCGGCTCGGCCGTCTGCCATTTCAACGTCGGCGACGGCGTTTACAATGTGACTTTCACCGGCGACATGAAGTACGAGAGGAGCTGGTTGTTCAACGCCACCACCAACAAGTTCCCTAGATTGGAGACGTTGGTAATCGAATCCACCTATGGCGGTTCCAACGACATTCAGCCCAGCAGGATCGACGCTGCTACGCAGCTTCGGGGAATCATCGAACGGGCGATCATGGAGCGCAAGGGCAAGATTATCGTTCCGGTCTTCGCCGTCGGGCGTTCCCAGGAGGTCATGCTGGTCATCGAGGAGCTCGCTCGTACCGGAAAGGTCGATAAGGTACCGGTGTACCTGGATGGGAGCATCTGGGAGGCCACGGCCATCCATACCGCTTATCCGGAGTACTTGAACAGCCAGCTGCGCACCCAGATATTCCAGATGGGGCAGAACCCCTTCCTCAGCGACATGTTCAGGCGCGTGGACTCGCAGGAGATGAGGGAGAAGATCCTGCACGACGTGGAACCGTGCATAGTTCTTGCGACAAGCGGAATGATGAACGGCGGACCGGTGATGGAATACGTCAAGGCCTGGGCCAGCGATCCAACGGCTTCGCTGGTATTCGTCGGTTATCAGGCCGATGGGACCATCGGACGCAAGATCCAGAGAGGGGTCAAGGAGCTGACGCTTCCCGACAAGGGAAAGCAGATCACCGTCGACTTCCGCATGAACGTGGAGATCGTGGACGGCTTCTCCGGGCACTCCGACCGCCGCCAGCTCATCAACTACATCGCCTCCCTGGACCCGAAGCCGGAGCGCATCGTCATCGGCCACGGCGAGGAGAAGAAGTGCATGGACCTGGCCTCCGCGCTATACCGCAAGTTCAACATCACCACCCGGGCCCCGATGAACCTGGAGACCCTGCGGTTCAAGTGAAAAACCCCTTCAGACCCTACTTTATAAAAAATTAAAAGGAGGGGTTGCCCCTCGTTCTCAGAACCCGTATATCTTGGTCATCTTCCTTTCCAGATATCTCAGGAACGGGGCCACTGCCACGTCCTTGCCGGTGACGACCTTCACCAGGTCGGCCGGGTCGTACAGGTCGCCCTTGGAGTGCACGTTGCTTCTGAGCCATCCGAACACCGGGGAGAAGTCCCCGCCCCGAACGCTCTTGCGCCACTGCGGCAGGTCCTTCTGCATCTTGTCCAGGAACATGCCGGAGTAGATGTTGCCTAAGGCGTAGGAAGGGAAATAGCCGAAGCTGCCGCCGGACCAGTGCGTGTCCTGCAGCACACCCTCGCCATCATGCTCCACCTTCACTCCAAGGTAGTCTGAGTACTTCTGGTTCCACACCTGCGGCAACTCGTCGATGGTGACCTTGTGCGAGAAGATCATCTTCTCGATCTCGAAGCGGATGATGACGTGCAGCGCGTACGTCACCTCGTCCGCCTCGATGCGTATCTTTGACGGAACGACGGCGTTCGCGGCGGCGATGATGTCCTTGTTCTTGAGCCCCTTGAACGATCTGGGCGAATACTTGCGGAACTTCGGCAGGGCGTGGTTCAGGAACTCCGGTGAACGGCCCACGATGTTCTCCACGAAGCGCGATTGCGATTCGTGTATGCCATACGAGCAAGGGGTGCCCACGGGCTGGTACATCCATTCCCTCGGTATCCCCTGGTCGTACAGCGCGTGGCCGCCCTCGTGCATCACGCTGAAGACGTTGGAGAAGAAGCGGTCCTCGTAGTAGTGGGTGGTGATGCGCACATCATCGAAGGTCCCGGTGGTGAAGGGATGCTCCGTCTCGTCCAATCGTCCGGCGGCCTTGTCGCTTGTCGTATCGAACTTGATGAAGTTCATCACGTCCAGGGAGATCTTCTTCTGCACCTCCACCGGCACCTTGCGGGACATCGGGGTTATGTCTGGCTTGTAGCCGCACGAATCCACCTTCCCGATGAGCTTTATCAGTCCCTGGCGCAGTTCCGCGAACACCTCGTCGATGCGCTCGGCGGTCATGTTGGGCTCGAACTGGTCCAGAAGGGCGTCGTAAGGGGTTCTGGTACCCTTGACCTTCATGAGGATCTCCGCGGCCTGCTCGCGAAGGTCGATCATCTTGGCCAGGTCGTCGCGGAACATCTTGAAGTCCCGGGCCGCCTTGGCCTTCTTCCACACCATGTTGCACTTGGACTGGTGCATGGCGGTCTCCGTCACCAGCTTGTCGGGTATCTTGGAGTTCTCGTCGTAGCTCTTGCGCAGGAGATGCAGGTTCCTCCTCTGAAGCTGGTCGAAGGCGTTCACGTCGCCCTCGCATCTCTTCAAAAGGACATCGTTCTCCGGGTCGGTCAGCTTCTTGTGGATGATGAGCTCCAAGGCCGAGAGCTGCTCGCCGCGCATGGCCTGGGCGGCCGGGGGCATCTTGGTCTCCATGTCCCAATAGAGTATGCTGTTTGCGGAACCTAGCACGAACATCTCCTTGGAGCGGGCCATCAGGGAGGAATAGGATTCCTTCGCTTCGTCGGTCATTGCTATCGGGATGCGGTATGGCAGGAGACGATTATACCTTTATCGTCCTCTGTAGACAATGGGCCTCATTCCATTGATTGTGATAATCAGAGGTTGTTCGATCGGCCGAGATAATGCATTATACTGAACGAATGAATTTTTGATTTTTTGATCAATTACTAACCCTCTCGACGATAAATAATCGAACTCAGAGCATTTTTCAGGAATTTTGAGGTTTTTGAATTTAATATATTAAATTTTTGGAACGATGCTTCGTATTATTATAATTAATATTTATAGTTTATTACTAACAATATTGATTTTTTCTTTTTATTATTTATACTTATCGTGGTTAATATGAAGTCGATAAGGTATAATTATGTATATATTAATATATTATAACATTATGTTTTATAAAATCACAAATTATTATTGAAATAGTCATATTATATCAAAAACCATTAGTTATTAGATAAAATCACTAAATAAATTCAATTAAGCATTCGAATATATAATTTTCATTTTCCCTTTAGTCATTAATATATTGTAATTTATTAATATATATTAGTTATTTATTATTATTTATATATTATAGGTTATACTATAACATATTTAATATAATTAACAATGTCCCTATATCCACATGTTGATATAATAATATTGTTAATATTATTAATTATAATTTTATATATCATAATAAACATTTTATATACATTATCATATTATAATAATCGATGTCATAACCATTAAATAGGCTAAATAAAGAATTATTAATTGGGGAATGCGGAGTTAGAAACTGAACGAGCTTACAAAACCACATTCCTATGATCCAAAGGGGAGGGTCGGTCCGGGACCGCTAGGCCTCTACAGCTAAAGTAGCCGGGTTCGACTCCCGGGCCCTTCGCTTTCATCAGAAGGACGGTAATAGAATGGAAGTCGGATACACGGTAACGCAAATTCAGAGATTGAGAGAACTGGGATTGCCAGTTCCCTCGGAAAGATTCGCATCGGTCGATGCCCGAGACCTTGTATTCGAGAATGTGGTCCAAACCGCGGTTAGAAAACAAAGACAGCAATTAATGAACAAATGCGTTGCACGGAGAAGACATTCGGTAAAGGAGATCGAGGAATGGATTGTAACAAAACTCATTGATGAGGGTTTTATCGAGTGCTATACTCCGATGATCATAGGTAGGGATTCACTACTTAAGATGGGGCTTGACGAATCCCATCCACTATGGAAACAGGTCTTTTGGTTAAATGAGAAAGAGTGCTTGCGACCGATGCTTGCCCCTAACTTGTATTCCATGATGAGGCGGCTCATAAAATGCCTAAGGACCCCTATCAGAATATTCGAGATCGGACCGTGCTTTAGGAACGAATCGAAAGGCAATCGTCATCTTGAAGAGTTCACCATGCTGAATTTGGTGGAGATCGATGTCCAAGGAGATAGGAGAGATAGGATAGAAGACCTGGTACGCATGGTCATGGGCTCCATCGATATGGATTATGAACTTGTGAAGGAATCCAGCGAGGTATATGGTGATACGATAGATGTCATGGTTCACGGGGTCGAAGTCGCCTCGGCCTCTTTTGGGCCGCATAAGCTCGATGCCATGAACGACATAGACGTGCCATGGACTGGCGTGGGCTTCGGCATAGAACGCCTAGCCCAGATGAAGAACGGGGAGGCCAACATCAAGAGGGTGGGTAGAAGCCTGATCTACCTGGACGGGGTGAGATTGGACATATGAATCCCCAGGCGATGTCAATCCCACATGTCATGGAAAATGATCGTTTTGACCTAGAGGAGGTTCTGGGAAGGGCTGTGGATGGTGTCGTACCCTCCTTCCATGAATCACTCCATTTGTTGGGGTTGAAGGAACCAAATGAGATAAATGATCTCTTTGAGGCTGCGAACCATGTCCGGAGAAAACATTTCTCAAATGAGATTTTCATGTATGGATTCGTTTATTTCAGTACTTATTGCCGCAATCGATGCGCCTTCTGTTTCTATAACCATGATAATTCTATAAGCCCAAGGTACCGAAAGAGCACTGAGGAGGTGCTATCGCTCTCGACCACCCTGGCGGAGAGCGGAGTGCACCTCATCGACCTGACCATGGGGGAGGACCCTTACTTCCATGGGTCCCGAGGCTGGAGAAGGCTGGTCGATCTCGTGAACATGGTGAAAGAGGAAGTGGACCTCCCCATAATGGTATCGCCGGGGGTTCTTCCTGATAAGGTATTGAGAGACCTTTCGACGGCAGGGGCCGATTGGTACGCTTGCTACCAGGAGACGCACAACCGCGAACTTTTCAGGTATCTACGGGTTGACCAAGATTTCGATGTGCGACTCGGCCAGAGGATTTCCGCCGGAAAGTTCGGGCTCCTAGCAGAGGATGGCCTTCTCCTGAACATCGGAGAATCCCTTTGGGATCGAGCGTATGCGATATACCAGATGCATCTGCACGACATGCAGCAGGTGAGGGCGATGACCTTCGTCCCCCAGGCTGGCACGCCGATGTCGAACATCGCAGATATGGGTGCGGATGACGAGCTGAAGGTGATCGCAGTGATGAGGCTGGTGTGTCAGGACCGGCTCATCCCGGCCAGCCTGGACATAGAGGGCCCATCTGGTTTGGCCAGCAGGATAAACGCTGGCGCCAACGTGGTGACCTCCATAATCCCGCCGGAGGTTGGATTGGCCGGGGTCGCGCAGCATGAACTGGACATAGATAACGGAGGACGGTGCGCCCGTTCCGTCCGAAGCAAATTAGAATCGATGGGACTCCAGGCGGCCTCCCTTTCACGATACAACAAGTTCATCGAAACCTACAGGGGGTCGAAGAGAATGGGTTAGATCCTGGAAGGCCCGGGGGCTTCCCGGGGAGACGATGGTTCGGAATCCCTCCCAGAAATAGGTGAGCGTGAGCCGAGCCTCGAGGCGCTTCTCGTATCATTGGGAAGCGTTCGCATCGATCGGTCCTGCTCTCAAATCGAGTCGGCTTTTCTCGATGCTTTGCTGGACCTTTTTTCAATCGAAACCGTTCGGAGGGTCGAACCGATTGGCCTTCCTGCCGTACAGAGTTCTGCCCGAAGATCTGCATATGACAACCAGGGGACCGTGTGTCATTCGTTTTTCGTAGATTTCCTCGCCCCAACGTCCCCTGGAAATCTTTTTCCCTTTACGATCGGGAGGTGGGTTCATTGACCAGATTGAATGGAAGGATGATTCAAGAGATACGGATCGGCCTTATGGACACTGATAGGAGGCTGCAAGACACCATCGGAATGGGTTTGCAATCCCTGGCCTTTAAAGCGGCCGACCTGAGACCTGATTCGGACGTGTCAAAGCTCACGTCATCCGTGGTACCGGTCACCAGCGGGCAAGGTGTCACCCCAGGGTTCGCTCATTCCGTGAAGGAGATACTGGAACATGTGGGGATATGGGCGGAGGTCACCTCTTTCACGGACGTGGCTGGTTTCGCCGAGGCGGTCAATAACGGTTCAGACATGATATTCATGGCCGACGACGAACAGTTCGTCGCCCACCCCCTCGGAACGTGGACCGTCGTGGACAATGCCGAATGCACCGCCCTGGGTTTCGTCCAAGCCCTCGAGGAAGCCGCGGAAGGCCTGAGGAACAAGCAGGTCCTGGTAATTGGCTTGGGGCGGGTAGGAATGCATGCAATACCGCACATCCGATCCAGGGGAGCGTCGGTCCTGGGCTTGGACATTGACCCCAACACCCTCCTGAGAGCGAGAGAAAGGTACGGAATCCGTTGCACCCTAGATTCCGAGAGGGCGATCAGCGAGGCCGATCTGATATTCCATGCTTCTCCATCACCTGTCCCGGGAGATCTGCTGAGAGATGGCGTCATAATTTCTGCTCCCGGTGTTCCCTTGGCATACGACCATAAGGCCCGAGAAAAGGCCGCTGCGATCGTTCACGATATGCTTCCCACTGGTGTGGCGGTCATGGCAGCGAAGGCCTGTAAGAGCATCCTTTCCGGTTTGGCAGTGAGAGAATACGAGGAATGGGGGCTGCGGATAAATGGATGAGGTAGGCATTGCCCTTGATATCGGAACCAGCGGTTTCCGAGCGCAGGCCATCGATCTCAGAACGGGAGATGTCATTTCCACGGCCATCACGGTAAGGCATCCCATCCCAGGTTCGAACGTTATCGATCACGTCAATTTTGCCATCGAAGCTGGTGAATCCGAATGCAACCGCCTGATGGTAGAGACGATCAACCGTTTGGTACGGATGCTGAGGGTCCCCCGTTCACACTTCACCCGCATGGCCGTATGCGGGAACCCATTCCAGCTGTCCCTGTTCCAGAACATCGAAATCAGAGACCTGGCCTATGCCGGACAGAACAAGCTGAGGTCCCTGGGAGTGGTGCCCCCAAAAAGAGATGGATCGATCGTTACCGCGGGTGAACTTGGTCTCGACATTGATCCATTGGCAGAAGTGATCATACCTCCGGCCGTGACCCATGAGATAGGAGCTGATGCCATGGCTATGCTGTGGGTCACTGGAGCGTACACCGCGACCTCCCCGACGGTCATTATTGATTACGGCACCAATGCTGAGATGTCCCTTATCTGCTCTGGTCGGATATTGACCGGTTCAGCGGCTGCGGGACCGGCGCTGGAGGGCCAGGAGATCGAACACGGCATGTTGGCCTCCGAAGGCGCCATATCTGACATCGCTCAGGAGGGCGAGGGTTGGCGATCGTACGTCCTCGATAATGAATTCAAGGTGATCAAAGGAGATCTGGTCGACCCCGTGAATGGAACGCTGTTGGACCGCGGACCAGCCCATGGCAGGGCGGTCGGGATAACCGGCACCGGCGTGATTGCCGCCGTTCAGCTTGCATCCAGGAAAGACTTGGTCAAATTCCCGAGGATACTCACTCCGGATGGCGTCATCAGGCTGCAGGACGGGATCGACCTGTGCTCCCGAGACCTCGAGGAAGCGGGGAAGGCCATCGGCGCCATACGAGCTGGGTACATGACGTTGGCGTATGAAGCTGGAATCAGCCCGAACGACATTAAGGTGGCCTACATGTCAGGTGCCTCTGGAACCTATGTCGATGCCAGAAAGGCGCAGGGGATCGGCCTCGCTCCCTTCTCGGCAACGGAGATCCATCAGGTCGGGAATACGTCACTGGCTCTTGCCAAGGACCTGGTCGCCCACCCCCAGCTTTACGACCGATTGAGGATTTTCTCCAAGGCTCTGAGGGCCGACCACTGCATGTTCGCTACCTCGGAGGCGTTCAAAGCGATCTATACCATCGAATTGAGCCACTGGTGTTATGGGATGCCCATGGAAATGTACAATGAGATGCTGGCGATGGCCAGCCTCTCCCCCGTGGACCTCCAGGCCAGGAATTCGGTGATACACCAGGACGTCGTCCGGGACATACCAGACCTCGGACGGCTGGGAATCCAGGTCATCCAGGATGTAGGTGTGCGACTTCATTGCGAACTACCTGGTTGCATCAATTGCCAGAAATGCGTCGAATCTTGCCCGGAAAACGCCCTTGTCATTACTGGATCGGAATCTGCGAAGCTTGCCGAGATAAGGTCCGATCTTTGCAACGGAACCGCCTGTAGAAGATGCGAACAGGCTTGCCCGGAGGGGGTGATGCGAGTAAAACGTTACAGATATCGATGATATTACAGTAAATTTTTTATATTCGTATCGAATGGCTTAATTACTATTATTTATAGTATTCGCAATCTATATATATAGCATATCATAAAGTTTTAATACAATAATATTGATTATAAGTCGGAGGTAAAAAATGCCAAGATCTAAGGCAGAGATCCTGGCGGATCTTCAGAAAGCTGTAGAGACATGGGACTTCAAAATGTCCGAAAAGGTAGCCCATGAAGCTATGGAAGCCAAGATTCCGCCATTGGATGCGATAGAGAAAGGGCTAGGCAAGGGAATGATGACATTGAGCGACCGGTTCGACCGGGCCGAGGTATATCTCCCCCAGATTCTCGCCGCGTCGCTGGCGATGCAAAAGGCCATGGATGTTTTCAAACCGGCTATGAAGGTCGGCGAGGTATCATCCAAAGGCAAGATCGTCATCGCCACTGTCGAAGGGGATATCCACGAGATCGGTAAGAACGTCGTATCCGCGCTGTTGGTCGGATCGGGGTACACCGTCTACGATCTGGGACGGGACGTGCCCATCGAGAAGTTCATCGAGACCGCGGGGGAGAACGACGCGGATGTGGTCGGCGCTTCCGCACTGATGACCACTACCCTGCTTGGTCAGAGGGACATAGTCGAGAGGTTGAAAGAAGAGGGGCTGCGCGCCAAGACGATCTTTGGTGGGGCGCCCTGCAATCAGCACTGGGTTTCTGAGATCGGAGGAGATGCATACGGCGAGAACGCGTCGGAAGCCATCGACAAGATATCCAAGCTGATAAAGAGGAAGTGAGGAGTGAAAGACATGGCGTCAAAGAGATTTGTGGATGTGCTTGAAGCATACAACAGGTCCAAGAAAGGCCAGAAGGTCGGGGAGAAGGATTGGGATTACTCCATAATTCCAACCAACTCGGCGGCCTTGAAAGCCAAGTATAAATTGGACTTCGGCAAGGAGATAATACCGACTGACAAGGCCACCATAAAGAATCTGTACCTGGCGGGAATGGAGATGCTGGTTACGACCGGTATCTATAACTGTGACACCGGAAGGGTGATCAAGGTCACCGAGGAGGAGGTCAAGGAGGGCATCAAGAGGGCGCCCAAGAGGCTGCTGCTCGGTTCCCATCGGGACTCTAAGGAATTCGTTCCCCGCAAGGGTAATGCGAGCGCAAAGCCAGTCATCCAGGGAGGTCCGACCGGGGCACCGGTATCGGAAGACGTCTTCATACAGCTGTTCCAATCCTACGCTCAAGAGCCCATCGTAGACACCATTGTTAGCGGTGTCATGGCCTCCTGCGAAGGAGTGGAAGTGAAGACGAAGACCCCTTGGGAGATCAAGGCCACGCTGGCTGAGATCAGGGCAATAAGGGAAGCCTGCACTCGTGCTGGCCGACCGGGAATGGGTATATAGGGCCCTGAGACCCCGCTGTCCGCAGCGGGACGTCTCGCCTCGGACCTTAATGGAGCCATGAAGCCCTGGGACAGCCACGAGGTCTCTCAGCTCAACGAGCTGAAGATCGACAACGAAGGATTAACCTTCGTGGCCGGCTGGCTAGCACAGGGGAACATTGTGATGGTGGAGCAGATGCCCATCTTCGGCGGTTACGCCGGTGGGGTGGAGGAGACCGCGATATGCGATGTCGCTACCACCCTGGCTTCCTTCGGTGTCATCGGAGGGAGCTGGCACCTGGATGGCCCTATCCACATACGCTGGGGCATCACCACCGCCCGGGAGACCCTTCAGATCGCTGGGCATACCGCTGCGGCGATCGACGCGCACACCGACCTGCTGTTGGGGAACCAATACTACCCGGTGGCGGGGCCGTGCACGGAGATGTGTCTGCTCGAGACCGCCGCACAGGCCATCACCGATACCGCCAGTGGCCGCGAGCTGCTGTCCGGAGTAGCATCTGCCAAGGGAGTGGCATTGAACTTCACCACTGGAATGGAGGCACGTATGATGGGGGAGGCCTCCGCCGCCGTCGCCGGCATGAAGGTGGATGAGGTCAACGCGATCCTGGACAAGTTGATCGCTAGTTACGAAAAGAACTACGCCAACGCGCCCAAGGGTAAGCCCTTCCAGGAATGCTACGACGTGAAGTCGGTGCTGCCTAGCGATGAATACCTGCAGGTTTACGACAAGGCCTGCAAGACCATGAAGAGCCTGGGAGTGCCCTTGAAGGGTTGATCTTCATCGCCCCCTCAAACCCTTTTTTTTATTTTTGGGGGAGCACAAGGGAGGATTAAGAATGAAATTCAAGGTTACAACAATAATAGGTGTGCTGGCATTGGCATGCCTGATGTCCGTGGTCCTCGTTGGTTCGGCCTCGGCGGCCCCGCTCGAAGCGGATGACTTCAACGAGGCCATGTTCAACAAGAACATGGACGTCTGGTTCATGCTCATGCTCGTCGCCTTCCTGATGCTATTTATCAGGAAGTTCGAATGGGGCGTATGCTTGGCAGTCCTGCTGGTGACCACCACGAGCTTCATAACCTACATGTTCATCGACCAGTTCTTCCTGGGCAAGGACATTGACCAGGTCTGGAACATGAGCAACATGATCATGGCCGTGGTATGTTCGATCACTGTGGTCATCGGAATTGGGGTGTTCCTTGGAACGGTGAAGATGTGGCAGTACCTGGTCGCCGGAGTTTTCTTCGGCGTGACCTTCCAGCTCATACTCTGGGTACTTTACACGGTCATTCCCGATCTAGGACTGGGCACCCCGGTCGATCCAGGCGGATCGATGCTCGTGCACATGCTGGCCGCATATTGGGGTTGGGGAGTCATATTGACCCTCCGCGAGAAGAAGGCCTTCAATGAGCCGATGTACATTACCAAGCATAGCACGTCGTTCGTCTGGCTTGCTTCGATGCTCTTGTTCGTACTGTGGCCGTCCTTTGTTACCGGAACCCTAGACAATTCCGCGGACATCACCATGGGAACGATAACCTGCTATATGGCGGGCATCGGTTCGATAATTTCCGCATATTTGGTATGTCAGGGCATCCAGAAGAAGGTCAATCCATTGATATACACCTACGCCCTGTTGGCCGGCCCGGTGGCCATCGGATCTCCGCTACTGGCCTGGGACATGAACGTCGCCCCCTGGGCCGCGCTCGCCCTGGGACTGTTGGCAGGAGCGATCTCCGCGCTCAGCTTCATCTACCTGCACCCGTGGCTGTGCAAGAAGGCGGGGGTCCTCGATGTCATGGGCGTCCATAACCTGCATGGAGTGGGAGGATGGCTAGGTGCGCTCACCGCCGCAGTGGTGGTGTCGGGAGCCCTGACGGCGAACGTCACGGCGGCCGTGTCGGTCTGCCTGATCGGATTGGGAACGGGAGGCGTATGCGGGCTGGTGATGAAGTTCACTCGTAAGGAACAGGAATGGTTCACTGACGACACTGACTTCATTGACAACCCGGCACCAAAGGCCTGAAAAACTTTACCCAGGGCCCGGCATGCTCTCTCCCATGCCGGCGCCTATTTTTTTATCTTGGCCACATTTCGCCAAAAGTCTTAACTGAACGCGAAGCATATCATTCATCTATCCCTGAGTGGCCAATCTCTTGGTTGGAACAGCATTGGTGGGGAAAGGGACCGATTCGTACAGAACCGGAGGAATCGCTGATGTGTTCATAGGAAGTAAAGGACCCATCGAAAGGATGGGCTAGAATTATCGCGGACGCATCGTTGGTACCAGCTGTGCCTATATCTTGTTTAGCCCTCCTCCTGTTGTCTGAATCGCGCCCGTGCAGTTTAGAGGGGGTGTGTTCGTGAGCTCGGTCAACGAAGTATTGAACGACCTCAAAGAGTCCGTAGAGACGTGGAACAGGAAATTGGCCATCGATGCGGTTGACCGAGCGAAGGCGATGGGCATCTCACCGTTCGTGGCCATCGAGGCCGGATTGGGCAGGGGAATGACATCGATCTGCGAACGTTTCCATGACGGGAAGATATACCTTCCACAGGTCCTTGCCGCCTCACAAACGATGCAGGAGGCCATGGAAAGGCTGGACTCCAGCATACAGAGCGATGGGTTGGGTAAGGGCCTGATCGTCCTGGGGACCGTTCAGGGGGACATTCACGAGATCGGGAAGAACGTCATCAAGGCCTTCCTGCGCGGGGGTGGTTATACTGTCATTGATCTGGGCAAGGACGTGCCCCCCGAGGAATTCGTAAAAATCGCTAGAGATCGGGAGGCGGATGTCGTAGGTGGTTCTGCCTTGATGACCACCACTTTGATCTGCCAGAAGCAGATCGTGGACGCCCTCGAGGAGGAGGGACTTTCATCGATTAAATCGATATTCGGAGGCGCCCCCTGCAGCAATGATTGGGTGGTCCGAATAGGGGGAGATGGTTATTGCGCGTGCGCCTCTGGCGTGATCGATCTTGTACGAAGGTTGTTAAATGAGTGAAAGAGAGAACACAATGGATGTTGCCGATCGCCCGTTGACCGTCTATGATACATATTTACGTTCCACGGAGGGTCCGAAGATCGCTGAAAGCTACTGGGACTCTAGAATCGTACCGGAAGGTGCATCTCACCTCAAAGAGAAATATCATTTGGATTTTGGGGATCGGTTCATTCCCACCGACAAAGACCTCAAGGAAAGGTTGTTCCTGGCTGGAATGGAGATGCTGGCGACGGTGGGAATCTACAATATCGATACGCGCCGGGCCATCAGGGTGACGGAGGCGGAGATCAAGGAGGGCATCAAGAAGGCGCCCCGACGGGTAAAACTAGGTGAGCACAGCGACGCGGTTTTTTTAGAGCCGAGAAAAGGAAACGCCAATACCCGCCCGATCGTACAAGGAGGCCCTACTGGATCTCCGGTATCCGAGAACGTTTTCATTTCGGTCATCCAAAGTTATGCACAGGAGGCTTTAGTGGACACCATGGTCAACGGGGTGCTGGCTACCATCAATGGGATTCCAGCGGTTTCCAACACCCCATTCGAGGTAAAGGCCACTTTGGCCGAGATAAGGGCCATGAGGGAGGCGTGCAACCGGGCTGGCCGGCCATATATGGCCATATAGGGCCCTGAGACCCCGCTGACCTCGGCGGGACGTCTCATTAGCGACCTGAAGGATTGCCTGCGACCCAGTGACAGCCATGAGGTCTCACAGCTCAACGAGATGAAACTGGACAACACCAGTTTAAACATAATCGCGGGATGGATGCACAACGGCAACGTCATAATGGTGGAACAGATGCCGCTGTTGGGCAGTTATACGGGTGGGGTGGAGGAGACCGCGATATGCGATGTCGCTACCACTCTGGCTTCCTTCACCATGATGAACGCAAGTTACCACTTGGATGGGCCCATACACATACGCTGGGGAACCACGACGACAAGGGAGACCATGCAGATCGCCGGGCATGTCGCGGCGGCTATCGATGCGCACACTGACCTGCTCATTGCCAACCAATACTACTCGCTGGCCGGCCCCTGCACTGACATGTGCCTTAAGGAGATCGCCGCCCAATCCATGCTCGATACAGCCAGCGGCAGAGAGCTGGTCTCGGGGGTGGCCACCGCCAAGGGGGTGACCGAAGATTTCGCCACTGGCATGGAGGCCAGAGTGCTTGGGGAGGTAGCTATGGCCACGGCCGGGATGAAGGTGGAAAAAGTTAACGAGATCATCGAGCAACTGGTAGGTGATTATGAGCGGAAGTTCACCCATGCCCCCAAGGGCAAGCGCTTCCAGGAATGTTACGATGTCGATACCGTCCGTCCTAGCCGGGAGTACGTGGACGTGTATCGTAAGTTCAGAGAGGACCTTACCAACTTAGGCCTGGATTTCAAATGATCCTCTTAGCGACATTTGGCGGTAATCGAAAGATAACGATTAAGTCGCTAGAAGCTTTTTTATTGGGGAGGACCGGCCTGGGACCACTGGGTCCTTACAACGAAATTGGCCGGGTTCGGCTCCTAGACCCTTTGCTGCATCCCAATGACCAGGGGAAGAAGGGGTGGGATGTGCTTAGAGATAACATGCAGGAGACTTGATGATGAGGATCGGAATAATCGGCGGGGCGCTTCAGGGAATGGAGGCCACCTACCTCTCCAAGAAGGCTGGGTATGAAACGCTAGTTCTGGACCGCAGGAGGGACGCCCCTGCGCTATCCCTCGCCGATGAGACCCTGGTGGTCGATGTGGAGAAGGACCGGGGATCGGCGTTAAAGGCCCTGGCGGATTGTGATGTTCTTCTGCCAGCAAATGAGGAGATCGGTGCCTTAAGGACCATTACCGAGATGGCTAAACGAGCCGATGTGCCTCTCCTTTTTGACCTGGATGCTTACACAGTATCAGAGTCGAAGATCAGATCGAACGAACTGCTTCAAAGGTTGGGGGTCCCGATCCCTCGCAAATGGCCTTCGTGCGGCTTCCCTGTCGTGGTCAAACCATCGACGGGAAGCGGTAGCTGTGGGGTGGCCAAAGCCAGCAGCGAAGAGGAGATGTCACGGATGGTCCGCCGGCTCCGGGAGGAAGGTTCACAACCGGTGGTGGAAGAGTATGTGAACGGCCCCAATATATCGATAGAGGTGGTCGGGAACGGTGAAAACTTCACGCCCTACGTAATAACCGAAATCGTTTTGGATGGCGATTATGATTGTAAGAGGGTCTATTCCCCGTATCGATCTTCGGACGCGGTCCATGAGGAATTCGCCAAATGCGCAGTGGAGACCGCTCGTGCTCTTAAGATCAAGGGGATAATGGACATGGAGGCCATCGTGGTCGACGGTAAGCCGAGGGTTCTGGAGATCGACGCTCGCATACCAAGCCAAACACCTGCGGCCATCTTGCATTCCCACGGGATCAACTTGGTGAAGGAGATGGTCGAGGCCGTGAACGGCCGTTCTCGCAGAAGCCCTGCAAACCAGGAGACCAGGGCATCCGTCTACGAACACGTGCGTGTCGATGATGAGGTGATGAGGTCCTGCGGGGAGGGAGCGTTCGCCGGGGTTCGCAGCCCGCGGATCGTCCGTGGGATTTTTGGGGCTGACGAGATGATCACCGATTACCGACCAGGGGCCAGGTCCTGGGTGGCCACCATCATGATATCCGCCGATGATCGCGGATCCCTTTTGAAGAAGAGGGCGGACTGTTTGTACCGAATCATGGAGGAGAACTCCATCGCCCAGCACCTGGACCCGTTCCCTGAGGGATACGATGACTCGGTTGACCACTGACCTGGTCCGCAGTATAGGCGCGGATCTGCCTTCCGCCGATCGAGCGCTGCGCTCCCGGACCGGGATGGGATATCTCGAACTGTCCTGGAACTCGTTGGGATTGGGGGACTCGAGAATCAATCTGGGATCTCTGACCGTCGCTGCCATCCCACTGACCTCTGGACTGGGGGTCATTCCAGGCTTTTCCAGGGCCCTGGCAGATATCGCCGAATATCTGGGGTTCAGATCTTTCGTTACCGATAGGGCGGACAGAGAGGGGGTGCGAGAGGGATTGGCCAAGGGGGCGGACATACTCTTAATGGCCGACGACGAGTTGTTCGCAGCAGTGGAGGTGGCCACGGGGTCTATGATCGATAACTCCATCTGCACCGCCCTGGGATATTCCTTCGCCTTGGAGAAGGCCTTGGGGGGATGGAACGGCCAACAGGTGTTGGTTCTAGGTTCCGGGAAAGTGGGAATGCCGGCCGCGGAGATCATGACCGGGAGAGGAGCAGAGGTTTCCATCGCGGACCCTGATCCTTTGAAAATTATGCGGGCGAGATCGCGCCTGCCCTCGGCGAGATTCGTAACGGCCAACAAGGAAGAGGTCAAGCATGCTCATGCGTTGTTCAACGCCTCGCCGGGATCGGTGCCGGGAGCTTGGCTCCGGCAAGGGGTGATCATCTCCTCGCCAGGCGTCCCCTACTCCTTTGATGGGGAGGCCGAAGCGAGAGCGAAAGCCATAATCCATGATCCCCTCCAACTGTCCACATCGGTGATGCTGATGTGGTCGGCTGCCATATCGTCATTGAGCGAACATTCGGTGATGAACCTTCCATTGGACCGCCCACCTGCATCATGGTTGTGGCCATAACAGGGTCTAGTTCCTGGTCATCAATAAGATAGGAAAGAAGGGTTGATAGATATCCGTTGCCATCGATATTTATAGCGATGGTTTAACGGAGCGAACAGGTGCTTCGGTGGCCGCCGGGGCATCCTCGCTCCCTTTGAAATACCATAAAAATCGTGTATTCCACAGGACGCCGGAACGGGAGGGATCGATATCGAAGAGGGGGTCCGAGAGCACGCCGAGGAAGTATCCAACACCGGGCTTCCCGGCCTGGACCGGATACTGGAACGGGTGCTTTTAGGGGACAATGTGGTCCTGCAGGTCGACTCCATCGATGATTATGTGAGATTCGTCACCCCCTTCTGCCAGGAGGCGGAACGCCAGAAACGTCCGCTGATATACTTCCGCTTCGCCGACCATAGGAAGGTGGTGCCCGAGGACTGCGGAGCCGAGATCCACGTCCTGGAACCGAACGAGGGCTTCGAGAACTTCATATCCGAGATCCTGGACATCATCGACCGCAAGGGAAAGGGGGCGTTCTACGTCTTCGATTGCCTTTCTGACCTGTCCGTGGATTGGTACAGCGACCGGATGTTGGGCAACTTCTTCATGCTGGCCTGCCCGTACCTCTATACATACGACACCGTGGCCTATTTCGCGCTGATCAGGAACCACCACACCTCTTTCGCCATCGACGCCATCCACGGAACGGCGCAGGTGGTCATAGACATCCATTCCAAGGACCGCCGCATCTACGTCCATCCACTGAAGGTGGACGGTCGGCGTTCCCCGACCATGTACATGCTGCACCGTTGGGAAGGAGATGGGTTCATCCCGGTCCTGAACAGTTCCACCACCGCCGAGATTTTGACCGGAGTGCCCCAGCCCTGGATAGATTATTCCGCTCATCAACAGGACATTTGGACACGGAGCTTTCTGAAGGCCCAGGAGTTCGTGGAGACCAACGCCGTCGAGCGCCTTACCGACCAGACCTGCGACATATTGTTCCTGAGATTGGTGCGAATGGCGGTCACCCGCGACCCCCGTCTCATGAAGCTCATCGAACGTTACCTGGAGTTCCCGGACCTGGTGGACATCGGCAAGCGGATGATCGGCACCGGGCTCATCGGGGGAAAGTCGGTGGGGATGCTGCTGGCCAGGGCGATATTGAGGAGGAGCGATCCAGAATGGTCGCAGTGGCTGGAACCCCACGATTCCTACTACATCGGTTCGGATGTCTATTACACGTACCTAAGCCAGAACGGCTGCTGGTGGATCCGTCGCAAGCTCAACGACCCCGCCTCCGGTTTCCTGATGGACGAGCAGGACAAGGAGAGGATGCTGACCGGCGTGTTTCCGGCGGACATCGAGGACCAGTTCCGAAAGATGCTGGATTACTTCGGTCAGTCGCCGATAATCGTTCGCTCCTCCAGTCTGCTGGAGGACGCCTACGGTAACGCCTTCTCCGGGAAGTATGAGAGCGTTTTCCTGGCCAATCAGGGTACCCCCAGGGAAAGGTTGGACAAGTTCCTGGACGCCGTGCGCCGCGTCTATACCAGCACCATGAACCAGGAGGCGCTGGCGTACCGGGCCCACTGGGGACTTCTGGACAGGGACGAGCAGATGGCGGTCCTGGTGCAGCGGGTCTCCGGTTCCGTTTACGGGGAGATGTTCTTCCCCCAGGTGGCTGGAGTGGGGATATCCTTCAATCCTTACGTCTGGAGCAAGGAGATCGATCCCCGGGCCGGGATGATGAGATTGGTGTTCGGCCTCGGCACCAGGGCGGTGGACCGGGTGGACGACGATTACACCAGGATCGTGGCCATGAACGCGCCGTTGAGACGTCCGGAGGGGTGTTCGCAGGATATCGGCAAGTACTCCCAAAGAAGGAGCGACGTGATCGATATGAGTGAGAACCGCCTCACCTCGCTGCCGTTCGAGGAGATCGTGCGCAGCTATCCGCAACTACCGTTGGAGATATTCTCCTCCCGAGACCTGGAAATGGAAAGGAGGGCGAACGAGACCGGGGGAGGAGAGGTGTTCTCTTTGATCCTGACCTTCGAGGAGCTCCTGTCCAAGGGCACGTTCGTGGATCGAATGATGGAAATGCTGCGTACCCTCGAGGCCGCCTACGAGCACCCGATCGACATCGAGTTCACCGCCAACTTTGAGGATCTGAACGATTACCGGATCAATCTGCTGCAATGCCGGCCCTTCCAGACCAAGGGCAATGGCACCAGTCTGAAGGAATCGTGCGCCTTCGACCCGGAAAGGGTACTGCTGAGCTCCAGTGGACATGTCATCGGCAGCAGCCGGGCGGTATCGGTCGACCGCATCATCTACATCGTTCCGGAGGTCTACGGGAACATGAGAATGACCGACCGGTACGCGGTGGCCAGGTTGATCGGCAAACTTACGCATCTGAAGGACCTCGGGGAACGACCGACGATCCTCCTTGCCGGCCCCGGAAGGTGGGCCACCACATCACCGGAGATGGGCGTGCCCGTTTCCTTCTCGGAAATCAACACGGTTTCCATCCTGTGCGAGATAATGTCCATGCACGAGGGCCTGGTTCCCGAGGCGTCCCTGGGAACTCATTTCTTCAACGACCTGGTGGAGATGGATATGGTCTATTGCGCCGTGCACCCCAACCGGGAGGGGCACGTCCTGAACGAAAAGTACTTTGCATCATCGGAGAACCATCTGGCCTCTCTGATCCCGGAGGCGGTGGCCTTCGCCTCGGTGGTCAAGGTCATCGATGGTCGGTCGCATAAGGTCCGGGTGTGCTCGGACGTGCAGAAGCAGAGCTTCATCTGCTTCTTCTAGAGTGGCGGATCTTAGGGAGGGGCGAGGGAAATTCTTGCCTGCCTTTTCGAAAATGTAGGCGAGGTCGCTAGCGGTACTTGATCTGGATGTGACGGAAAGAATTACCTGGCCTATGTGAGAGTGAACTGATGATTCAGCTGCTCACTTTGGTTATATCGATCTTACCCAGTGATGTCTCGATCTTGAAATCGTGTTCGTCGAGGAATTTCCCGATCTTTGACACGGCGTCCCCCAGGGACTTGAAGAACTTCTCCAGCTTTACGTCCTTTTCCACTTTTTTTGATATGTTGGCCGCTTCCACGAACTTGTTCTGCAAGAACAGGTTGTACACCTGTTCCAGCGCATCCATGGTCTGTGAGGTGTTGCTCATCTTTTCCCGGTTGTCGAATTTCACAAATATCGTTCGCTGCGCCTTCCCTTCCTTTATCGAAGCGATGGCGTCCGACCCCGTTATCACGATGGCCGGCATCTTGACCACCTGGAATGATGACACCAGGCTCTGGTATTTTTCCTCCGCCAGACCAATGAAACCGACCGCTAGGTTCCTACCGGTGCGCTCGCCCAGTCTTCTCAATCGGTCCACCAGGTCGGGGAATTCCGTGGTTCCAGAAAAGTACAGCAGGTACACTTTGCAGTCCGTGGGATATTCATCCCACCTGTCTGGCATGATCGCTTTGACATTATGTGGTCTTTGCCCCAATTTTCCAACCCCCCCACTCTGAGATGAACTCAGGGCGGGTGAATAGTTAACGATGGACAATATCAAGGTTGCGGACCGAAAGGGCTGAATGATCAAGAGACACGTTCTCTCTGAACCAGGTCAAGAAATTTTGACCGCGAAGCGGCTCGTGTTACCTGGACCAGATGAATGGCCATACTGAGAGGAAACAAATCTCAGATATCAAAAGAACACAGGATTTGAAACAGTGGTGCGGGGGTTGGGATTTGAACCCAAGGACCACTAAGGACTAGACCCTCAATCTAGCGCCGTTGGCCATGCTTGGCTACCCCCGCGGGCTTTTTTGGGAATGTAGGATGCAGTTATTAACCTTTGCATAATGAACCGGCATAACAATGGGTTCTCTGGATGGCGGATGGCGATTTACCGCCGTTTCAACTCATTTAAATAGGGGTTTTTCATAGGATAGGCCGTCGGGAGAGGGAGAGCGACCGACGGTAGGGCCTCCGGGCCCAGCTGAGGAAGGTCCCTCCTCCATGAGAAAGGTGGACCGCGAAAGTGGATTGGCGAGAGCCAAGGCAAGGGCACAGAAACGGCACAGCCCCGGGGTAGTATGAATCGCTCGGCGAGGACGTTCCCCAGGGACCTGGTGAAACGGCGACCCCCCACCGGAGCAAGCCCAAACAGCCGGAATGACAGCTCAGGACCGGCGGGTAGGGCGCGCAGTTGAATGTCGCTTGAAACAGAAGGGGGCCTACTACCCTCACCCGACACCTGGCCCGTATTTTCAGCGGCATCTCGCCATTGTTCTCGCCGAACCCTCGGGTCACCTTGAGCTACTCATATCCCCTAGCATCCCCGAGGGGAAAAATGAAAGACAAGGAAGGGAAACTGGTAATGATCAAGGAGCGCGTGCCTCTGCGGACCCACGAGATGCTCAGGAGGGAGCTGCGCAAGGGCCGCAAGGCGCTGTACATCTCCAAGAACTCGCCGAGGCAGCTGGAGATGCAGTTCGAACCGGTAAAGGACAACATGACCGCCATATGGCTGTCTCCGCGCCCGGAGGAGGACTGCATACCGCCGATGAACCTGGAGAGCTTCGAGTCGAAGATAAAGGAGTTCCTCAGGGAGAACGAATCGCCCATAGTCGTCCTGAACGGCGTGGACGTGCTGTATTCGTGGAACGGCCTGCGCCCGGTGATCGATTCGTTGAAGCGGGCTCGCGGAGGCCTTGGCAACGCCGAGTTCTTCATCAGCCTGGATCCTAACGAGCAGAATCCCGGATACGTCGGCGCCCTGGAGCGGATATCGGACGAAGTGGTCTGCACCTAGGCCGAATCAATAACCCCATCCTTTTTCAATCACCCTTTCTTTTCACCGTCATCACAGGTGTTCCTATGACGAGCCTTGCCGAGCTGCTTGACAAAATTAACAAGGACCGGGTCTCCGGTTCCTCCGAGATCTATTCCGAACTGTTGGACGGCTTACAGCAAGCTCTGGTCCAGAAGCCAAAGGTGCAGGAGTGGAAGGACTTTTCAGAGGGGCTGTCGAAGGTCAAGAGGTCAATGGCCCCCCTGCAGAACGTGGCCGGTTCGATCCGGGTGCTGCTGAACGCCCAGATACCGGAAGGGCAGTTCAACGGCTTCGTCAAGGGGTTCCTTGCCGACCTGAGGGAGAGGGAGGCCGAGGCCGCCCAGAGGATCGCCGACAATATGATGAAAACGCATCAGCCCGGGAAAGCGGTCACCCTGTCCTATTCCGGGACGGTGCTCAGCGCCTTCTCGCGCATGCCCAAGGACATCGAGGTCTCCGTGGCCGAGTCGCTGCCCATGGGAGAGGGTGCCATGACCTGCAGGAAGCTTATTGAGAAAGGCCATCGCGCGTCCCTTTTCAGAGACGCCATGATCGCCTCCGAGGTGAGCAGGACCGACATCGTTCTGGTCGGTGCGGACGGGGTGTGCCCGGAGGGCGTGGTGAACAAGGTTGGCACGCTCCCCTTGGCCTTGGCCGCCCGGGAGTTCGGGAAACCGTTCGTCGTGCTCTGCTCCACCTCCAAGCTCATACCGGTGCTGGAGCTGGACGCCGTGGAGAATGAGTCGGTGTCCGACGGCATCGGGATGAGGGAGGCGGTCTTTGAGATGACCCCGCTGGAACTGGTGACCGCGGTCATCACCGACGAGGGCGTCATGTCCGGAGAGGAGATGAGGGAGCGGCTGCTGAAGGACCGCCGCAACATGAAGGTCACCGAGTGCCAGACCTGCTAGCCTATCCGTTGCAGAAAGGTCTTGACCTGGCTGTCATAACCCATGGTCTCAATGTCCAGCTCGGTGCCGTGCTCGGTGGTGATGGTCACCAGCACATGACCGGCGGTGCTGCCGAAAAGCGCATGGCGGTCGGAGCTCTCCTGCAGGTCCAGCTCCAGCTTGCCAAAGTATTCCCGGGCTTTCTCCAAGGCCCTGTCCGGGCTGAGCCTGGTGGTCGCTCCATACCTCATGCTATCGCCCGGAGATATCTCTGCGTATTAACTAACTTTTCCTGCCCTGGTCATTCGAAACGCAGCACCTCCGCCGGGGCCACCCTGCTTGCGCCGCGCGCGGCAGGCAGTATGCTCAGCATGGTGGCCAGGAAGGCGAGCGCCGCGACCACCAGTATCGGCTTCCAATCGATCACGAACACGAAGTCCATGGACTCCAGCGCCTCCACGTACAGCTGATAGCCGACCAGCATGCCCAGCAACGATCCGGCCACTATCCCCAGCAGGGAGATGAAGGCCGATTCCAGGGCGAAGTTGACGACCACCATGTTCTTGGTGAACCCGATGGCCCGCATCATTCCTATCTCGAGGCGCCGCTCGTAGATGGACCTGATGGTTATTATGCCCAGCCCGACGATGCCTATCACCAGTCCCATGGCCAGGAAGGCCCTGAACAGGGTGAAGACGGAATCCACGCTGGAGGTGATCTGCTCGGCCAGGGCCTTCACGGAGATGGTGGTCAGGCCGGCGTCCACGAAGTCCTTCTCCAGCAGCACCGACTGCTCGGCGGGGTCCAGCCCCTCTGTGTATGATACTAGCATACGGTTCGGACCGAGGGCCTTGAACGTGTCGTACACCGTCGCCTCGTTCACGAACACGCCGCCCAGGGCGCTCTGCTTCATCACTCCCACCACGGTCACGTTGGCTAGCGTTCCATCGTAAGCCTCCACCCGGAACGTGTCATTGAGCACTATGCGTTCGGCGCTGCCGAAGGACATCATACCGCCCATGGCCCCGGCCAGACCGCCGTCGATTATCACCAGCGAGCCGTTGGACATGATCCCCTCCCAGGCCTCCCTTTCGGAGCTGAAGCGGGAGGTGTCCCATTCGGCCAGCGGATAGTATCCCTCGGTATAGAACCGTTCGTTCACTCCCAGCGCGAGGATGCTGAACTCGAAATGCCGCAGGTTGCCGTTGCCCAGGTCCACCGTGTCGTTGACCCTGACCTCGATGGTGGCCATGGCCAGGAGGTTGCTCACGTTCCCTCCGTCCAGGAACCCGCCGGTGCTGTTCAGCCTGGCCCATGGATCGTCGTCCAGCACGGTCCGGGTGTCAAGGGTGAACGCTATGGTGTCGAAACCGCCGGAGGTCTCCTCCACCATTATGGGGATGTTGTAGTTCATCACCCCGGATATCATGGTGAGGATGGTGACGGTGAATATCACCAGGCCGAATATGAAGATGCTCAGGCCGGTACGGAACTTGGCCTTCAGCGGATAGGATATGGCCGTACGGACGACAGCCCTATACGAAGAGCGGGCCCGGATGATGGCCGTGAAAAGGCGGATGATGGCGTCCGAGTTGAACATCACCAGCAGCAGCGAGGACACCAGCAGGAACAGCCCGGCCACCACCAGCATCTCGATCTCCGCGGAATAGAGGAATATCTTCACGCCGGTCACGCCGGAGACCCAGATGAACAGGGTGGCGAGCGCAGCGGCGTTCCAGGCCAGACGGTCGCCCAGATAACGCCTGAGCAGCAGTCCGGACGACAAGGTACACAGCGACAGCCCGCTCATGCTTATCCCCAGGTTCTCCGCCGCCATGCCCGCCCCGGTCAGGACCGCCCCCAGGGCGAGGATGCCTGTCCCCATGAGGAATGCCCGGCGGTCGCGGACGGGCACCGGGGGCTCGGGGATCCCGCGGATGGCCCGCACGATGTTCATGCGCGATATGCGCGTGGTGGCGAAATACACCGTGCCCATGGTTATGGCGAACCCTATGAGATAGGACACAGCCAGCCCCTCTGGGGTGTAGGTGAAGTATGAGAGTATGCCGAGGTCGGTGAAGCCGAAGATCCCCGATATGGAGTATATCATCAGGTAGGCCACAAGGATGCCCAGTAGCGTTCCGACGCCGGAGGCCAGGGTGGCGTAAACCACCCCCTCGTAGGTGAAGAGGCGCCGGAGCCCGTTCCTCGGCAGACCGACCGCCCTGGTGATGCCCATTTCGGATTTGCGTTCCTCGCCCAGCATGGTGAAGATGTTCAGCACCAGGGCCATTCCGGCGATGATGGAGAAGGAGCCGAAGACGAAGAATAGGGAGATGAAGGACGACATGCCCTCCCTGCCGTCCTCCAGGATGTCCTGCCGGTCCTGGACCACTTCCAGCCCGGGGATGTCCGAGGCGTCCAGGGCGTCATCGAGCTGGGAGCGGTCGAATGTCGCCTCGCCTAAAGATATGAACAGCAGATTGCTGCGGCCGGGATTGCCGGTCCACATCTGCAGGTCGGTCCTGTTGACGAAAACGGTGGAGGACAGGGAGAACCCGCCTCCGTCCAGACTGTATGCCCCCAGGCCGTCCCTGTCCACAACCTGCTCGACCTGCAGGGGAAGCGAGGCGTTCCCGCGGACCAGCAAAAGCAGGTCCCCCACTCCGGCGTCGATGTCCGTGGCCAGGGATTCGGTGATATATATGCCGCCGGAACTGGGTGCGTTCACGACAGGATCGCCGCCGGACGTCAAACCCCCGAAGGTGCCTATCGCCTCCGTCTCAAAGCCCAGGGCGGTGTTGCTCAGGGAGTAGAGCCCGCTGGCGGTGTTGAAGATCACCGCGCTCTCCGTCACCGCCGGCGAAACGTGTTCCACACCGTCCAAGACGGCGAGGCTGGCGACCAGCGCCTCCATGTCATCCTCTTCCATGTAGACATAGAAAGAACCGAACTCGGAGCCGATCACCAGGTCCACATTCGCCAGGCTTTCTGTGGACTGCCCCATGATGAGGTTGTCGAGCGTGTCGCTGACCACGAAGGTGGCGGAGACGATGGCCGTACCGACCATCAGACCCCCGACCACCAGGGCGGTGGTGGCCGGGCGGCGCAGCGCGTAGCGTATGGCCAGGATCGACACCAGACGGTTGCGGCGGGCGTCGAGGACCACCATGACCACCACCACAAGTATGCCGACCAGCAGGGATAGCGCCGTGCTCAGGAAGGCCCAGGGGGCAAGGACCAGTATCAGCGCCAGGACGAACTTGGCGGGACCGATGAAACGGGACATCGGCTCAGCCCCTTGCCAGTATGTCCTGGCAGACCGTGGTCACCTTTCCGTCCTCGTCCACTATCTCCCCGTCCCGCATATGCACGATGCGGTCGCACTTCATGCCCACCTCGGGGTCATGGGTGACGATCACGAAGGTCTGCTGGTTCTCCTGGTTCAGGCGCCGCATGAGCGCGACCACTTCGTCGGCGGTCTTCTTGTCCAGGTCGCCCGTCGGCTCGTCCGCCCACACCAGCGCCGGCCGGTTGACCAGCGCCCTCGCTATGGTCACCCTCTGCCTCTCGCCACCGGAAAGGGAGGCCGGCCGTAGCATGGCGCGGTCCTTGAGGCCCACGGTCTCCAGCAGGGCGAAGGCGCTCTGCCTGGCTGCCTTCGGGCTTTCCCCGGAGATCAATAGCGGGAGTTCGACGTTCTCCACCGCTGAGAGGACGGGGAGCAGATTATAGAACTGGAAGATGAAGCCCATGCGCTTGGCGCGGAACCTGGTCTTGGTGTTGTCATCCATCCTCGTAAGCTCGGAATCCTCGATCATGACCTTTCCCGAGGTCACGTCATCTATGCCGGAGAGGCAGTTCAGAAGGGTGGTCTTGCCGCATCCAGAAGGGCCCATGACCGCCACCATCTCCCCCTTCTCGATGCTCATGCTTATCCCCTTCAGAGCCTCCACCCTGATGTTCCCCGCAACATAGGTCTTCACCACATCGTGGCAGCTGATGATGGACATGCTCCTCCCCCTGTTCCCGAATAATAGGCCAGGGTACGATATAACGTTGTTGCATCGATCGGCCTCCTCATGTGCCAGATGCAGGCGCGCCTGTTTCCTGAATGGGCTTGAAATGTACTTTATTGTTCATTAATGACCATAAATGATATATATTGACCCGCACTTTCCCATCATCCATGAGAAAGGATGTGAAGTTCTCCCTGGATATTGACGATATTCCGAAGCAGTGGTACAACATCGCGGCCGATTCCCCGGTCCCCCTCCCGCCGCCGCGCAATCCGGCGACCAACGAGCCGGCGAGCCCGAAGGACCTGGAGGCGATATTCCCCCGGAACCTCATTGAGCAGGAGGTGTCGACAGAGCGCTACATCGACATCCCGGAGGAGGTGCGCGACGCATACATCATGCTGAACCGCCCCTCCCCACTGGTGAGGGCGGTGAGACTGGAGAAGGTACTGAAGACCCCGGCCAAGATCTACTACAAGCGGGAGGACCTCAGCCCCTGCGGGTCGCACAAGCCGAACACGGCGGTCCCGCAGGCCTACTACAACATGAAGGCGGGGACGGAGCACCTCACCACCGAGACCGGCGCCGGCCAGTGGGGAATGTCGTTGGCGCTCGCATGCTCCATGTTCGATATGAGCTGCAAGGTTTTCATGACCTGCTCCTCGTACGAGTCCAAGCCCTACCGCCGCTTCGCCATGGAGACATACGGAGCGAAGGTATACTCGTCCCCGAGCGGCGAGACGAAATACGGCCGGGAGATCAAGGAGAAGTTCCCGGACACGCCCGGCAGCCTGGGCATCGCCATCAGCGAGGCCATAGAGATGGCTGTGAGCGAGAAGAACACCAAGTACAGTCTGGGAAGCGTGCTCAACCACGTCATGCTGCACCAGACCGTGATCGGGCAGGAGCTGATCAAGCAGCTGGACATGGCTGATGTCGTACCGGACCACATGGTCGCCTGCGTGGGCGGAGGAAGCAACTTCTCAGGGTTCGCGTTCCCCATGCTGGCCAAGAAGATCAAGGGGAAGGTGCACACCGATATCGTGGCGGCGGAGCCGGCGTCAGTGCCTTCCCTGACCAAGGGCGAGTACCGCTACGACTTCGGCGACACGGCAGGAATGACGCCATTGCTGAAGATGTACACCCTCGGCCACGAGTTCATCCCCTCGGCCATTCACGCCGGCGGACTGCGGTATCACGGCATGGCCCCCACGGTGAGCTTGATGAAGGACCTCGGATACGTGCGCCCGGTGGCCGTGGAGCAGAAGGCGACGTTCGAGGCGGGCGTCATGTTCGCCAATGCGGAGGGAGTGATCCCCGCCCCGGAGAGCACTCACGCCATCGCCGCCGCCATAGACCTGGCGAGGGAGGCAAAGCGCAACAACGAGGAGAAGGTCATAGTCTTCAACCTGTCCGGGCACGGACTGCTGGACATGACCGCCTACGAGAAATATCTCAGCGGGAACATGGCCTGAGCAAACGGGGGTCCCGCCCCCCACAATATTCTTTCAAACCGTTGAATTTTTTTGAATACCATTATTTATCCTGTAACGCCTTATGACTCTCGGCACGAGGGGGAGTGTGCCGGGCAGAGAGCATGAACGCCGACATCGAAATCAGCGGGAAGTTCTACTCCATCGACGTCCATTCGGACTATGGGCTGTTCAGCCTGGACCATGGGCGGATATACATGATAATAAGCGACCGCCTGGACAAGACCCTCTCGCTCATAAACGGCTTGGCCTCGGCGGGCAAAGAGATCATTTGCGTGAGCCGGATACACCCTGACCTGCTGCGGGAGCGTTATCCGCTTCAGGAAATAAGGGGGGTGTGGTTGAGCGAGACCGGGAACGGCCCGCGCATATCGCCGGAAAGATTGGAAAAGGTGGTGGAGGAGATCTCCGAATTCGTCTCCTCCCGGAAGAACGCCGCCGCGGTCCTGGACGGATTGGAGTACATCTCCCTTTTCACCGACTTCCGGACCCTGAACATATTCCTGGAGGAACTGAACGACGTGGTCATGGCGTCGCGGTCAATCCTCTTGATACCAGTAGATCCGCGTCTATTCGACCCTTGTCAGCTGGCTCGCCTGCGCAGGTTCGCAGAGATGCTCCACTGAGCTCCGGCATCTCGGGAAAGGAATCCCTCAGCTCCTTCAGGTCCCTCTCTTCGAAGGTGAGCGGGTCGATGGACACTATCATGCTTCCCTCCGCCTTCCTCAGGTCCCTCTCTATCTCCTTGAGCGACGCTACGATGCCGCTCATATCGTTCCATAAGAGCAGGTATTCCAGACCATCCAGGAAGAACTTGCGCTGACCGTCCCTGATTTCAGTGCGGACCTGCTTGACCAGCCCGGAAACGTTCTTCGGAGAGAGCGTTCCCTGCTGCTTCACCCCGCTCAGCCAGTGGAAGCGGGAGTTCTTCAGGCCGTATTTCTCCACCACGTACTCGGGATGAAGGCGGGTTATGCACACTCCCTGGTCCTTTCCCAGGTAGTTCGAGAAGATCGTGAAGCCGTTGCGAGGGTAGCCTTCCATTAGGAGAGTCACTTTTCCATCCGAAGTTCCTGTCATTCAGCGTTCCTCCTTTGCCTGCACCCTATTTTCGCTTTAACGGTATATAAAGGCGTTTTGAGCATGCTACTTTTACGCGGTGAGAATCAAGCGGCGAAGGACGGGTGGAAGATTATTGATATGGGAAAGATATTTTTCCTCGTGAATCAAAATCCGGGACGTTTCCTGCTGACCGCGAAGGAGCGCGTGTTCCTCCATCTGTTATTCCAGCAGCGCTTCGTCATGGACTCCGATTCGCCGAAGAGCGTCACCCAGCAAGGGGTGGCGGATGCGGTGGAGGTCGGCCGCAACAATGTCGCGAAGCTCCTGGCGGAGATGGCGAACGAGGGGACCGTGGACATCTTCACCCGCCATGTGAAAGGGCTTCCCAGCGTTCGCAAGGTGTACTTCCTGAGCGCCAAAGGCCTGGAGAAGGCCAAGGCCATCAAGCAGGATGTTGAATCCACCAAAGTGAACATCATCGACCTCCAGGGATCACGGGTCCAGGACGAGATCGGGCGCCTTGGCAACTACCTTCCCAAGCGTTACGACCTGCTGGAGCTAATCAACGGAATATCTCACGGTAGCATCGACTGCCGCACCTTCCATGATAACCGCATGCGCGAGGAACGAAGATATGTGGACTTCACGGACAAGAAGCCAGCCGTCAGGGCGTTCTATGGCAGGGATAGGGAGATCGCGACCCTGTCGGACCTTCTTACCTCTGAGACCAAGCGCATGGTGGTCATCAACGGGATACCGGGCATCGGGAAGACCACCTTGCTGGCCAAGTTCGCCCAGAACGTGCGGGACCGAACCAACGTGTTCTGGTACAAGGTGCATGAATGGGCGAACCTCAAGGCATTGCTCAGGCCTCTGGCCGAATTCCTGTCCCAGATGGGCCGCCGGAACCTGGAATGGTACCTGAACCAGACCGAGGCGCCCTCTGTCGGCGAGGCCACGCACATCCTGGAGACGGACCTGCGGGACGTTTCCGTCCTTCTGATATTCGACGACGTGCACAAGGCCGAACCTTCAGTGCTGGAGTTCCTGGGGGCCCTGCTGACCATCACGGAGGGCATGGAACATGTGAGGACCGTGTGCACAGCCCGCGAGGTCCCCACGTTCTATTCGAGGGGTGCCGTCTTCCAGGGACTCGTCGAAGAGCTGAACCTTGAGGGCCTGGACAGGGAGAGCAGCCTGCAGATGATGCGCTCCCGCGGCCTCTCGCCGTCGGACGTCGACGAGGTGTTCAAGGTCACCAGCGGCCATCCGCTGTTCCTGGAGCTGATAGATGATCCGAAGCTCGCCCTCGGCAAGAACATCAGGATTTTCATAGAACAGGAGGTCTTTTCCAGGCTGGGTGTGGCGGAGCGTAAGATCATGAGCATCGCCGCCGTCTTCCGATACCCCGTCCTCATCGACGCATTCTTCCTCATGGAGGAGGAGATACATCTGGCCGCCGGCGTGGACAAGGTGGAGCTGGAGGGAGCCGATTACGCGGTCAGCTACGAAGCGGTCGATTCCCTCCTGTCGAAATCGATCATATACGAGTCGGTGGGAAGGCTCATCGGAATGCACGACCTGCTGCGTGAGTTCTCACTGTCGCGCCTCACGCCCAGGCAGCGGAGGGTGTATCATCGGGCGGCCGCCCGCTACTATCTGCAGGACGGCTCCGCCCCCGCCCGGGTGGAAGGGCTGTACCATTCGCTCATGGCCGGAGATCTGCCGACAGCGGTCTCCATAGCCGCCGGTGATGGCCGTTCGATCATCAGCAAGGGCTACGCCACGCAGTTCGCGCCTCTGCTGGACCGCTTAGTCAGGGATATGAACGGCACGGAACGCAAGGACCTGGTGGAGATCAACCTGCTTCAGGGCGAGGTGCTATACCTCCAGGGAGAGTGGGACCGGGCCATGGAGGTTCTGAGAGCATTGCGAACGGGTTCCTCAGATCACATCGACAATCGCGTCCTGAGCGAGGTGGCCAGGATGATGGGGGTGATCTGCCTTAACCGCGCCGACTATGAGAGGGCCTCTGCTCTGCTGGAGGAGAGCCTGGACATAGCGAATCGCAATGGAGACCGCATCACCGCCGCTGATATTCTCTATGACCTTGGCGGTTTGATGGAGCGCCGGGGAAAGAACGTCGAGGCCCTGGATAGATTCCAGAAGGCCATGGATATCGCCAATGAGATCTCGGACGATCTGGCATTGGGAAGAGCCCTTTATGGCCTGGGAAGGGCCCGGTCCACCCTGCGGGAGTATGAGAAGGCCATAGGATTGAAGAAGGAAGCCCTGACGATATTGGAAAGGCGGGGGGACACCACGATGATGGCGAAGGCCTGTATAAGCATCGGCAACGATCTCTGCGCCCTCGATCGCAACCGCGAAGGAGAGGTCTACCTGGAGAGGTCGATCGAGCTGGCCAATGCGGTCGGTGACCTGAATACCATGGGCTATGCCCTTTCGAACCTGGCAGGATGCAAGCTTATGATGAACGACCTTGATGGAGCGGAGATGCTGGTCGACAAGTGCCTGCCCATCGCTGCCAAGCTCAACGACCCATTGATGACCTCCACCTTGCTCTTCCATAAGGGTTACGTGCATACCGGGCGCAGACAATGGAATGAGGCCCGCCCCTATTTCGAAAGATCGCTTGGGATACTCCGGGAGATAGACATGCCCTCCAGACTGGGGCAATGGCTGATGGAGGTGGCGGAGATATTCGTCCATAATGGCGAGACCCAGGAGGCTAAAGGACTCCTCGATGAAGCGTATGCGATAGCCACAAGGATAGGCCATCAGAAATTATTGGAAAAAGTAAAGGAAAATAGAGAAAGGTTGTGCGCCTGAGCGCACTTTTTTTTAATTTTAAATCGAGATCGCGTGGGGGTCTATGAACGGTATGGCATGCGGATCTATGAAGGGTATCGCGTGGGGATCGATGAACGGTATGGCATGCGGATCTATGAAGGGTATCGCGTGGGGATCGATGAACGGAATCGCTTGGATCCCGGACATCAGACCGACCGATGATCCTAAAAGCAGAGCACAGGCGGATATCACGAAGAGGGCCGCCACCCCTATCAGGACTTTATTCCTCACCATCATCAGTAACACCTTGTGTTTTATTGGAACCTGTTTCGACTTTTGCATATAAAATGGGTGTTTGAGCATGCTACAGTTACTTATTTATACTTAAAACAGAAAAATGTGTTAAAATTAGGATGCTGGACAGCTCATTTTTATGGGTTTCCAAAGATGGCGCAACAGTTAATTATCAACATAGCCTGATGGAGTCCGACCATGAGCCCGATAATCAAGAACGGCCTCCGTTCCAACGGCTTTAAGGCCGTGATATTTGACATGGACGGAACGCTGATCCATACCACCATTGATTTCCATAGGATGAACCGGGGGATCGCCGAGACACTGCTGCAGCATGGCCTGCCTAGAGATATTCTGGACCATAGCGGAAAGGTGAACGAGAGCATAGTTCGTGCCTATTCCTACTTCAAAATTCACAGCCAGGAGGGCTGGGCTGAGGCTTTGGAAAATGACCTGAACCGGGTCTCGCTGGAGGTTGAGATGGCCCGGGTGGAGGAGAGCCGTGAGGTCCCGGGAGCCACCGAGACCCTCAGGTATCTCAGGTCCAAAGGTATCCGCACCGCCGTGCTGACCAGAGGTAGCCGGGCCTATACCGAAAAGGCGTTGCGCGCCGCAGGCCTTGGCGACGGTTTTGATGCGGTCCTATGCCGGGACGATCATCCGCTCACCGAGGCCAAGCCCAATCCCTTGGCCCTGCGGAGGGTCTATGATGCGCTCGGGCTGCATGGGGATGCCTGCCTTTTCGTCGGAGACCATGACACGGACCTCCTGTGCGCGCAGGGAGCGGGAAGCCCCTTCGCCGCGGTGCTCACCGGTTCCTTCTCCGCCGACATGTGGATGGCTTTGAGGCCGGACGTGATCATTGACAGCGTGGCCGAGATCCCTGAACTGCTGGAGGGATTGAGATGAAGGAGGTGCGGGTCGATAATGCCCCGGCCCCCATCGGCCCCTACTCCCAGGCGATCGTGCATGGGGACCTGGTCTTCTGTTCCGGCCAGCTCGGCCTGGACCCGGCAACCGGAACTCTGCCCGGAGATTCCGTCCAGCAGGCCCGGCAGGCCCTGGCGAACATGGAAGCCGTTCTGAGGGGCGCAGGCAGCTCCTTGCACCAGGCGCTCAAGGTTACCGTTTATCTGACTGACCTATCCTGCTTTGCCGAGATGAACCGGACCTATGCGGAGTTCTTCGCCTCTCCATTCCCGGCGCGCACCGTCGTCCAGGTGGCCGCCCTGCCCAAGGGGGCGGCGGTCGAGATCGACATCATCGCCAGACGATAGTTCCGTCAAAAGCTATTTGAGCCATCAGCATGGTTGAACACCTGATGAGCGGAGACCAGGGGAAGGGTTCCGATGCCAAGCGCAAGAGCGCCTCGTTTCCAGTCACCGGAATGACCTGCGCCACCTGCGCGGGGGCCATTGCCGATTCCCTGAACGAGTTGGAAGGAGTGCTGCAGGCCGATGTGAACCTGGCAACGGAAAGGGCGACCGTGACCTTCGACCCGGGGAAGGTGGACGCGGCCAAGATGAGGCGCGCCGTGGAGGACGCCGGATACGGCGTGATAATGAACGAGCTGACCCTCTCCATCGGAGGGATGAGCTGCGCATCCTGCGTCAACACGGTCGAGGAGGCGGTGGGCGAACTGGACGGGGTTCTGTCCGCCTCGGTCAATCTGGTCACCGAAAAGCTCACCGTCCGTTACGACCCGCAGCGCGTTCGCGTGGCCCAGATCAAGAAGGCCGTGGTCGACGCGGGATACGAGGTCATTGAGGCCGAGACCCTGGACCTGGAGAAGGAGATGCGGGAGAAGGAAACCCGGAGACAGAGGACGCTGCTGGTCCTCTCCCTGGCCTTGGCCGTCCCCACCATGATCGTCATGCTCATCATGGACCTGACCGACCTGTGGCATCACTTCCTGATGGAATGGGGGAACCTCATCATGTTCGCCCTGGCCACGCCGGTGCAGTTCATCGCCGGGTACCAGTTCTACATCGGGGCGTACAAGGCCCTGCGCAACCGCACGGCCAATATGGACACCCTGATCGCCGTCGGCACCTCCGCCGCATACATCTATAGCGTGGCGGTCATCTTCGCCCCCGGACTGGTGGCGCTGGAGCATGTCTACTTCGATAGCTCGGCCATGATAATCGCGCTCATCCTCTTCGGCAAGTACCTGGAGGCCAAGGCCAAGGGCAGCACCTCGGAGGCCATAAAACGGCTGATGGGGTTGCAGGCCAAGACAGCCCGTGTACTGCGCGATGGCGAGGAGGTGGAGATGGCAGTCGATGATCTGGACGTCGGTGACCTGATGGTCGTCCGTCCGGGGGAGAAGATCCCCACCGATGGCATGGTGGTCGAAGGACGCTCGTCCGTTGACGAGAGCATCATAACCGGGGAGAGCCTCCCGATATCCAAGGAGGAGGGTTCCGAGGTCATCGGGGCCACCATCAACGGCAGCGGGCTTCTGCGGGTGAGGGCCACCAAGGTCGGGAGGGACACCGCCCTGTCGCAGATCGTCAAGCTGGTGGAGGACGCGCAGGTCGCCAAGGCCCCCATTCAGAGGTTGGCCGACCGGGTTGCGGCGGTCTTTGTGCCGGCGGTCATATCCATCGCCCTGCTCGCCTTCTTCGCCTGGTATTTCCTGGGCGTCCCTTCCTTCGCCCCGGAGGAGCAGGCCTTCACATTCTCCCTGACCATTTTCATCACCGTGCTGGTCATCGCCTGCCCGTGCGCTCTGGGCCTGGCGACGCCGACGGCCATCATGGTGGGGACTGGAAAGGGAGCGGAGAACGGGATACTGATTAAGGGCGGCGATTCCCTGGAGATTGCTGGCACGGTGAACACGGTCGTCTTCGACAAGACCGGCACGCTCACCGAAGGCCGTCCGGAGGTGGTGGAGATGCTTTTCTTCGACGAGCCATGCCCGGACATGCTCTCGCTGGTGGCGAGCGCCGAGGTTGGCTCGGAGCACCCCCTGGGGGAGGCGATCGTCCGCAAGGCCAGGGCAGACGGCCTGGAGCTGTACGATCTGGAAGAGTTCGAGGGGCTGGCCGGAAAAGGGGTTAAGGCCAAGGTGAAAGGCCGCTCCGTCGTCGTCGGTAACCGCGGCCTGCTCGAGGAGATGGGGGTTCCGCTCGGGGAACGGGAGAAGGACGTCGCCTCCCTGGAGGAGCGGGGAACGACCGCGGTCCTGGCGGTGATGGACGGGAGGCTCTGCGCCGCCATCGGCATCGCTGATGTACTGAAGCCCACTTCGGCCGAGGCGGTCTCGGAACTGAAAAGGATGGGCATCGAGGTGGTCATGATCACCGGGGACAACCGGAGAACCGCCGAGGCCATAGCGAAGAGGCTGGGCATAGGAAAGGTCCTTGCCGAGGTGCTTCCCGGGGACAAGGCCAAGGAGATCGCCCGCCTGCAGTCCGAGGGAAGGAAGGTGGCCATGGTCGGGGACGGGATCAATGACGCACCGGCCCTGGCGCAGGCGGACGTGGGGATGGCCATCGGTTCCGGGACGGATGTGGCAGTGGAGGCCGGGGACATCGTGCTCATAAAGGATGATCCGAGGGATGCGGTGGCGGCGATCCAGCTCAGCAGGCAGACCATGCGCAAGATCAGGCAGAACCTGTTCTGGGCCTTCGGATACAACACCGCAGGCATACCGGTGGCCGCCGGGGTCCTCTATCCGTTCCTGGGCATCCTCCTCTCCCCGATCATCGCGGCCGGCGCCATGGCCTTCTCCTCGGTGTCAGTGGTGTCCAACGCCGCCCTGCTGAAACGCTATACCCCGGAGATCAAGAGAAAGGGAGGTGATTGAACGGCCATAGATCCGATATGCCTTATGGAGGTGGATGAGAAGAGTGCGAAATGGACCTCTGAGTACAAGGGCAGGAAGTACTTCTTCTGCGCCCCTGGATGCAAGAAAAAGTTCGACGCGAACCCTGAAAGATACGCTAAGAAATGAGGAAACCCCTTTCATTCTTTTTTTATAGAGGAAAAATGAGAACGGGCCCTAGGCCCGTATTAGTGTTTAGTGGCTCTTGTGCCTTCCGTCCCGTTCGCGGTTCGCCCGCTCCTGGGCGTAGGCCTCTTGGCGCTCGGCGACGACATCCTCGGTGGGGATGGCCTTCTTGATCACTCCCATGGCACCCATTCCGATGCTGAAAAGGGCGGGCGGGATCTTGATGCCGTAGCGCAGGGTGGTTCCGGTGAGCTTTCCGGGGTTCATGATGTCATCGGGATCGATGAGCTTCTTCATGTCCCGGATATACCTGGCGCCAGTTCCGCGTATGGGGTCCAGGTTGGAGGCGAAGAACGCTCCGAACCCAAGTGGGCGGCCGCCGATGGTCAGCGAGTAGTTGGCCAGCTTGGCGTTGAAGCCGAAGGCGGTCATCTGCGGCAGGTCGTCCGGGTTGAACAGGTAGTAGGGCATGAACATGACCGTGTTGCGGTCGACCACGGAACCGATGATGGCCCCGGTGAGCTTCAGCTCCTTGTGAAGGCCGTAGCAGTAGTCGACGACCTCCTCGAACTTGTTCGCCGGCACGACGACCTCTCCGGGGATGCTGCCGATGCCGACCTCGCGGCACCTGTACTCATAGCAGCGCTCGTCCCACTCGTGGACAGCGACCTCGTCGGAGAGCTTCTTGCCGTTGTACTTGGCCATGATCTCATCGATCTTCTTCTCCTCCCAGGCCACGATCTCCTTGTCACCCTCCAGCTGGATGTTGAGCACCGCTCCATCCTCCAGGGCGTGCTTTCCGGCCTTGCGGAGCAGCTCAAAGTGGTTGGGATCGCTGAACCCTATGTGTAGCGGCCTGACGCGGGAGCGCAGGATGTCCATCATCGGCTTTCCTGCCTCCTTCAGGGTGGGGAAGGCATAGGTGAGGGACCTCATTACCTCCGGAGCAGGCTCCAGCTTGAAGGTGACAGTGCATATGTGTGCCAGGGTGCCCTCGGCGCCCACTATCAGGCGGTTGAGGTTGTAACCGGTCTCATTGTCCACGATGAGGTCGTACCCGGTCTGCACAACGGTACCGTCGGGCATGACGACCTCCATGTTGCGCACCAGGTCTCCGCTGGTGCCGTACTTCATGGAGCCCATTCCGACGCCATTGACGGATATCCATCCGCCCAGGGTGGCCGACGGGAACGAGCTGGGGTATCCGCCCAGCATCATGCCGTTCTCCTCAGCGGCCTCCATGACCTGCTTCCAGGTGCATCCGGCCTGGGCCTTGACGCAGAGGTTCTCCTTGTCTACCTTGAGGATCTTGTTCATGCCGCCGGACATGTCGATCAGGATACCGCCGAACACAGGGGTGGAACCGCCCAATCCCCAGGTGGACGCTCCGCGCGGAGTGATGGGTATCTTTTCCTCCGCAGCAATCTTGACGATCTTGGCCACGTCCTCGGTTGTGTGCGGGCGGACGACGACGTCGGGGATGTTCTTGAAAGCGATCTGGGCAAGACTGGGCAGCGGAGCAAGGTCATGGCTGTACAGAAGCCTCTCCATCTTGCTGGTCTTTACGTTCTCCCTTCCGATCGCATCTTGCAGCTTGGACACCACGGGTGCCATCGCCTTGCTCACATTTTCCTCCTCAGCTGACATGTGAAGACCTCTGTTACCAGGATATAAATGAGATTATACCCTGAAGTCCGTGAAGTATTTTAAACCTATTCCTGAGCCATACATGAAAAATGAGGATTATTCATATAATGAACAAGGGTGCCCGAGATCGGTGCTCGAAGGTACTTCGTCCCTACTTGGCGGACACGCATCTGCAGATGGGTGTTCCGTCACCTCGATGACGTCCCTCCTGGCTTTCGAATCCCCGAAGGGTCTCGATCGCCATCCGTCACACCGCTTTCCCGTCTTAAGTCAGGAAGCAGATGGGCAGACCCGCTCCCGGAGGAGCGCGCGGATGGGACCTTTTCCTACGGGCATGATCCTCAAATCATGCTGGATCCATCCTGGTTTCCCAACAGCCTTTCCGACTCGGGCAATGATTACTATTAACGTCCCTAGTATTTATTGATTTGTATGTTTAATGCATTAGCCAGAATATTATTTTATTAATATTAATAAAATTAAGCTAGAAGGTAAATTAGTTCAGGTCATAAGTGCCCGGGCGGAGGGGGGAGGAGTAAGGCGACCTTCGGTCCGACCCATTCCTCAAAATGGAGAAGTTCCTCGGGCGACCATCCCTTCATCTCCCGCCGATCGCACGTAGGGCGCGGGGGGAGCCGGCGCGATCTCGCAGTCGTTACCTGCACGCGCATACGGCTGACCTATTAGGCCAATGAAGGCGGGCGGAGTTCATCCGCAGGTCCTGCCCTCTCCATTCCACGGGCGATATTATACTTGGCATTACACAGTATAAATATGTTCTTTTTATGGGCCGATCTAAAAAAAGTAGGATGCTATTTCAGCCCTTGCAGTTCGGATCGGGCGGCGCGGATCTTTTCCGATATATTATCCATCCTGGCCTTGGTCTTTGCCTTGATGCGTTCCGCCTCCTCAGTCCCGATCTCACGCCTATGCAGCCGCTGCTCCGCCTCCTCCAGCTCGCCACGGTATTCAGCCAGCAAGGCATTGAGGCTCTTCACCTTCTTTTCCACCCTTTCGCGTTTTGTCGAGAGCATGGCGGATATAAATTAATTAGAAATGAATAAAAGGTTTTTGCATAAAAATGCAGATAAAAGGTTTACAGGTGAGGATCAGGTCTGAATCCCGCGCCGGCTGAGAGCCTCCTTGACCTTCGAAGGCATGGTCACCTTGCTCACGGGATTGGCCGCCCTCTTCGGCTCTGGAATGGTGCGCGGCTCATAGGCCTTCGCCTGCGGCTTTGATGCCACAGCAGCCTCCGCGGAGTTGGTCTTGAACTTGGCGGCCACCTTCTTGAGGTTCTCGGCCATCTCCGCCAGGGACTGCGCCCGGGCCGTCATGTCCTCCATGCTCGCCGTCAGCTCCTCGGTGGAAGCAGCGGATTCCTCACTGGCCGAAGCGGTCTCCTCGGCTATGCTGGCCACGCCGTCGACCGCCTTGGCGGCCTTGCCGGTGCCATCCCTCTGCTCCTCCATGAGCCTGGAGATCTTGACCACCTCTTCAGCCGTGTGAGCGGTGGCTGACGCTATCTCCTCGAAGGCCTTACCGGCCATTTCCACGATGGACATGCCCTCCGCCGCCTCGCGCGTTCCCTTCTGCATTGAGTCGACGGCCTTGGCGGTCTCCATCTGCACCTCCTTTATCATCTTGGCGATGCGTTCGGCAGCCTCCCTGGAATCCTCGGCGAGGTTTTTGACCTCCTCGGCCACCACCGCGAATCCGCGGCCCTGCTCGCCGGCCCTTACCGCCTCGATGGCGGCGTTCAGGGCCAACAGGTTGGTCTGGTCGGATATGTTGGTGATGACGTCCACGATCTCCCCGATCTCCTCGGAGCGTTTCCCAAGCACCCCGATGACCGTTACGGCCTCTTGGGTGACGCCTTGGATGCCCTGCATCTTCTTGACCGTGTCCTTGACCGTCTCCTTGCCCTGGTTGGCGCTGTCCTTCGACCTCTTGGCGGCCTCGCTGGCTTCCTTGGTGATCCCCACCACGTTCTCCACGGAGTTGGAGATGTCCACCATTATCCGGGCGGTCTCCTCCACCTGGGAGGCCCCCGCCCCCAACGGCGGCTCGGATATCATAGGCTACAAGGTCTACAAGGGCGGATCAATGGCCGACCTGGCCCTTCTGACCACCCTCCCCGGGATCACCAACTACACCGATTATGGATTGGCGCAGGGCGTCGTTCATTACTATGCGGTCAGCGCATTCAACGCTGCGGGAGAGGGCGCCCACTCCACCGCGGTGCAGGTAAAGGTCCTTGGACCAGCCCAAGTGACCATCGGCAGCGTCCTGGAGGGCGATGGGGAGGTAGGATTGTACTGGAGCGTGTCCACCGACAACGCCCTGCCGGCATTGAGATACTGGGTGTATCGTGGGGAGTCGCCTGACAACCTCACCCTGCTCCTTCCCCCCCTCGGCGAGTGCGCCCTGCTGGATAAAGAGGTCCGGAACGGCGTAACCTACTATTACCAGGTGGCGGTGGAGAACCCGTCCGGGATGGGGTGGTCCCAAGTTGTGGAGGCCACGCCAAGAAGCGTCCCAGCCGCCCCCTCGAACCTGACCGGACATTACCACGACGGCTATGCGGTCATCACCTGGGAACCGCCTCTTGATGACGGAGGGTCCCGAGTGCTGAGCTATAAGGTATACATCTCTGCGCCGGAGGAGGAACCGGCCTATCTGGGGGAGAGCGCCTCCACGAACTTCACCGTGGCCGGCCTGGAGGAGGGTTCCGAGATCACCTTATGGGTCTCGGCCTGCAACAGTGCCGGGGAAGGCGAGAAGAGCGCCCCCTGCTCCATACTTTGCGGAAGCGTTCCATCCCGCCCCGAGTTCATATCCGTGGAGGCCGGGGAAAGGCATGTCCGCCTGGAATGGAGCCCTCCGCAGAATGCGGGATCGGGGCCCGTCCTCGGGTATCTCCTGACCAGGGAGGGCGGTGCCCGTCCGATCTCCCAACTGGTTCTGGGCACCCATTACAACGATACCAACGTCACCAGCGGCGTCACCTACGAGTACCATGTGGCGGCGGTGAACGCCGTCGGTACCGGACAGCCATCCGCCCCGGCCAATGCCACGCCGATGCTGCGCGGCTCCCTCCCCGGGGCCCCGGGGAACCTCACCATAACCGCCCGCGCCGATCACATATTTCTGACCTGGCAAGCGGCGGCCGATGGCGGACAGCCCATCACCGGATATGAGATCTACCGCGGTCTGACCCCGGAAATACTGTATTACATGGACACAGTACAGGAGACCTGGTATAACGATACGGACCTGCCCCCAGACTCCAAATATCATTACAAGATAGTCGCCAAGAACGCAATCGGTCGCGGTAACTCCTCAGCGGTGGTGAACGCCACCACCGGCCTGCAGTCGGTCGCGGAGAACGACGGAGGGTGGTCCCTGGACTGGCTTACCATGCCGATCCTCCTGTCCTTCGCCATCGTGGCCCTGGGGGTCGGCATCGTGGTCCTGTTCCGCAAGGGGGTCCTGCAGGGGATCGAACGCCGCTCATCGAAGGGCAAGAAGAAGGACAACCGTTATTTGGAAGAGGCGAAGAGGTCTAACGCCGCCAAAGGAATACCGAGGCACAGGACGGAAACGGCAAAGGATGGAGCGCCGAAACGGCCGAAGAGCTGAGCCGGGCCCTCCCATGACCTATTTCATCGCGGGGTTGAAAATGACGGACTAGCCCTGATGCTAACGCCGCCGGACAAGGATCGTTATCAACTTCAGGCGTTCGAAGGCGTCAGCTTTTAATGGATGGCATGGGATATAACGGTTCATAGATGACACAAAGAGGTCAGAGCAATACGGCATTGCTGCTGAGCGCCACACTGCTGCTATCCCTGCTATCCCTGATCGTGATAGCCATAATGTCCATGTTCCAGATCACATTGGGAAAGGTATCGGAATACACAGTGACCATCCTGTTCCTGTTCACGATACTTCCGGCCACGGTCATGGCCTGGATATCGCTTGGAGGCCGGCTGATGTACCTGAACGAATATGACGACCATCGGGATGCCATCACCAAGTCGGCCATAACCCTGTCGCTGGCCATGGTTCTCACCACCTTTTCCTACTTCATGGGCTCGATGATCCTCTGAGCGGTTCGATGTACCAATCGGCCTCCAGGCGTTCCATGTTTACGTGGAAAAGGTGCCCGGGGCATCGGCAGTCGGAGGAGCCGAACCCGCGCACGTGCCGACTGACGCATTCCATTTCAGCCAGAGATCGGGCCATCTCGCACTCCAACCGTTCCTCGGAACGGACCAGGAATGCGCCGACCGCTTTACCCCGGGCCAGAAGATGGTCGACATGCCAGTGAGGTTTCTTCTCCTCCCGGAGATGGCGGGCCACCCGGGCCCTCAGGCCACCCAATGCGGAACCGCAGTACAGGTAGGTCCCTTCGGGGAACCAATGCTCTCCGAGCGATCCGACGGAAATCGTGCAGGGGCGGTCCAGGGCGATCACGAGCAGATAGCTTCCCGCCGGGTCCTCCCCTATCAAGACCAGCTCCCCCAGGTCAGACCTGGCCGCAGCTTGGGCCCATGGCCTCCACTTCCGCCTTCGTCCTGATCCTGATGATGGTGCTGTCGCCGAGACGGCAATCGGAGATTGTGGCGATGTCCTTCAGCTTGCGGCCGTAAACCTCCGTCTCCTCCAGCTCCTTGAGGTGCTTCTTGTAGGGGATCTTGACCCTCAGACCGTCCACGTGCAGCACAATGGGGGCGGGGCGCAGGCACTCCTGCACCGCGTCCATGTCCTCCAGGGCCTCCTTGACCTCGGACGGGTGGACGAACAGTGGGTCCTCCTCGATCTCCTTGCGGCGCTTGTCGATGACCTCCTTGACCCTGTCGGCGATCTCCTCCAGCTTGGCGATCTCCTCCGAACGCCGCATGCGCTCCACCTTTCTTCCGACCCCGCAGACCAGCGCCTCGCAGTGCGGAAGGGACTCCAGCTCCGGGCCCACGACGGTGACGACCGGTATCTGAATGTCCTTGTACAGGTCGATCTTCTCGTGGGTGACGCATTCCTTGAAGTTGCCGAGCATGAAGATGGCCGCGTCGTACTCCTCGATTATGGCCTTCTCCGCGGCCGATATCTGGCAGGTCTTCCGTCCACGTCCCCGCGCCAGGCCCATCACGATGGTGATGGCCCCGTACCGCCGCAGGTGTTCGGCGATATCGCATATGGGGTGGGGCATGTGATGCCTCCCCAGCGTCGGACCGATGACCGCGATCTCCGTCCCCGCCAGGGGGACCTCGATTATCTTTCCCCCGAGCTCGGCGGTCTTCCTCTCGATCAGCGGCCGGTCCTCGGCCGGTATGGCGATGGTCAGCGTAACCATGACCTGCACCTGCGTGCGCTGCAGCACGAAACCGCCCACGTCCTCGATGAGGTCCAGAAGCTCATCGATCTTGTGGACCCCTCCGTCGAACATCAGAACCTCGTACATCAGTCCTCCTCCGGGCCCCTTATCATGTTGGCGTGCACCTTCTGCGCTTCCGCGATGAAATCCACGGTCATCCCATGCTCAGTGGCCACGATGGTCATGACATTGTCGTTGAAGTACTCGTTGCGCACCTTCAGGCCCTCGGGCAGCAGACGCCACATGGCATCGAGCAGTTGGGAGCGCACCTCCTCCTCCGGATCGAGCTTCATGTCCGAGAGCTCCTCGACCGGGACCCCTTCCACGAAGATCTCCAGTCGCGTCAGCTGCTGCACGCGCTCACGGCCATACAGACGCCACAGGCTGGCGAGCAGGCGCGGTGCGTAAGCCTCGTCCTTTATGGTGATGAACGTCCCCCCTTCCTGGGACTCCATCTCCGCTATGTCGTAGACCGGACGCTTGCTTCCGGATTGCTTGATCCTCATGGAGATTATGAACAGGGTCTGGTCAGGGCGGATGACGAAGCGCACTCGTTCCACCATGGTGCTGATGCCCATGTCCATGAGTATGCGCTCCAGCATCCACTGGTACGACTCCAGGGCGTACTGCTCGGTGCCCTCCAGCTCGAATTCGACCAAGCTCTCACCCCAGCAGGCCGGAGGCCAGCAGCGCTGCGCCCACCGCCCCGATGTACTGCGAGTCCTTGGGAACGATCGGACGCTGGCCCAGGGTGTGCTCCATGGCGGTGACCAGTCCGGATATGAGGGAGGTCCCTCCGACCTGGATGATTGGATGGCGCACCTCGATCTCCTGAAGCTGCTGCTCGTATATCTGCTCGGCCACGCTGTGGCAGGCCGCGGACGCCACGTCAGCCAGGGTGTTGCCTGCGGCCAGGGAGGTCACCAGGTCCTGTATTCCGAACACGGAGCAGTAGGAGTTCATCTTCACCTTTCCGTGGTCGCCCTGGTCGGCCAAAGCCCCGAGCTCGGTTATCTCCACCTTCAGACGCTTGGCGGTCATCTCCAGGAATCTTCCTGATGCCCCGGCGCAGATTCCGCCCATGGTGAAATTGTCCGGGATGCCGTCGCGCACGGTGATGGCCTTGTTGTCCATTCCCCCGATGTCGATGATGGTGGCCTCCCCCTTCTGCTTTCCGGCCAGCCATACGGCCCCTTTCGAGTTCACCGTCAGCTCCTCCTGCACCAGCTTGGCGTTGAATTTCTTCCCCAGGGTGAAACGGCCATAGCCGGTGGTGCCTATGCCCTCCAGCTGCTCCATCCTCACTCCCGCTTCGGCCAAAGCGTTGGTGAGGGCGGTCTCCGCGGACGAATACACATCGCCTGTCGGGAGCCAGTACTTGCCGATGATCTGGTTATCGCGCATGATGACCGCCTTGGTGGTGGAAGACCCGGAGTCCAGACCGGCGGTGAGGCCGACCTGTCTCTCCCTGGCCAGAAGCTCCTTCCGCTCCACGATGGTCACCAGCGCCTCCATCCTCGTCAGCAGCTGAGCGGCCTTGGTCCTCTCCGTGAAGGAGTAGGTGACCACCGGCAGCCTCACGTGCTCCTGCACGAACTTCCTCAGCTCCGTGCGGACCAGGGCCCCCTCGGCGCAGCGGAAGCAGGTGGCGATGAAGATGGCGTCGGCATCATAGTTCTTGTTGGCCAGTTCGATGGCCCGGGCGATCATCAGCTTGAGCTGGGGGCTGTTGGGATTGAACCCGAACTCCTGTACCGCCTTGTCGATCTTCTCCATGTCCACATCTGGATAGACCATCTTGGCCCCCACGGTCTCCGCGGCATGCTCGATCTCGGACTGCACGGAGCTGTACTCCGTCCCGCAGGAAAGCTGGGCTATCTTGATCATTTCAGACCCTCCAGGAACTCCTTCACCCTCACAACCATGTCCTTGGCCTCATCCTCGTTCGATGGATAGTCCAGGGAAAGGATCGGCACCTTGCGTTTGCGCACCAGCAGCTTGGCTAGCTCATTGGTGCGCTGGCAGCCGACGCATCCGAAGCTGTAGGGAGCATCCTCCATGAAAATGGCGGCCTCGGCCTGGTCGATGAGCGGACCATATACCGCCAGGCGGCCCCGGATGCCCGAAGGCACCTCGATCCCGGCGTACTTCAGGCCGAGCTTCACGTCGTCCACGGTGACGTTCAATGGCGGCGCCTCGATCTCGTTGGACGTGACGCGGTCGCGGAGGGCCTTCATCAGGCTGAGCGGTTCGTGGCCGAACCTTTCCACCAGATCGAATAGGATCAGGCTGTTCGGCGGCATTATGAATATCTTCATTGTGACACCTCGTCGATGAGCTTCCTAAGGTCGTTGACCGGGATCTTCTGCCGTTTCCTGGGGGTCGGCGGCTTCTCGCCCTTCTCCACGCAGATCAGCCCCTGCTCCACCAGGCACAGGTCCTTCCATTCCTTCTCCAGCTGGGCGAATCCGGGCCGGGAGCCGTGATGCGCCCGGCAGCGCCGGATGTCCCCCACCGGGAAGGCCCTGATCTTGGAGTAGATGCGGTTGGGGTCCATCTTGCGGACCTCGTCCAAGGTGCGCTTCACAGCATCCTTGGGACCTTGTAGCACCACCCCGTAGCAGGTCTCCTTCACCGAGACCTCGTTGCCCAGGTTGTGCACGAAGCGGGCGATGCGGTCCGGGGTGAGATCGGAAGTGGGTGCGATGAAGATCATCCTGGTCTCTATGTTGCTGTCCATCTCATTCCTCCTTGGACTTGGCCTTCCTGGCGGCAGGAGCCTTCTTCTTTACTTCCTTCCCGCCCTCATTCTTGGGATCGGCTGCCTTCTTGGCCTTCCTGGCGGCAGGAGCCTTCTTCTTTTCTTCCTTCACGCTCTCGCCCTTGGGCTTGGCCGGCTTCTTTGCCTTCTTAGGAGCAGACTCCTCGGGCGAAGCCCGGCGGATGTAGACGATATCCCCTTCGGATATCCCGGCCATCAGGGCGTCCAGATCGCCGACGAAACGGCCGAGCATGTTGGTCCCCGGCGTCTCCTCCCCGGTCGGCCCGAACTCCTCGCTCTCCTCCAGACGGATTCCCATGAGGCCGCGCTGCGGCCTGGACATGTTGGTAATGGCCACGTCGCCGCGGACCGATCGCCCTTCGAATGTCCTTTCCGGATAAAGGTCGGCGGCCAGCTTGGGATCGCCCTCGAAAGTTATCATGGGCATCCCCTCGAATGTGAAGTGCACCTTCATGGTGCCGATGGGCTTATGGTCCATGCCGGTGACCTTGCGGAAGTAGCGCACCGTCCAGGGGGAGGCCTCAGGGTCCATAGTGAGCGGGAACACCTTGTCCTTCGGAACACCAAGGGTCTCGATCTCCTTTTCCTTGGAGGCGTAGATGGTCATCTCGGGCTCCTGCTCGACGATTATCGCATCGTCGGAGGTGTCGCCGGTGCGCCTCTGAACCTTACCGATGGATTCCAGGAACCCCTGCGCCTCGGCCTGGGTCTTTCCGATGGTCATTATCCTCATGGGGTCCGGTTGAACCAGCACCCTTCCCTTGAGCGGTACGAGATGAACCAGATTGTGTCCGTTGGTGACCTTTCCGACGGTGTTGTGGGAGCGGTTCAGCTGGCGGACCTGGTTGTAGAAGAAAATCTTTCCGGCCTGGTAGCCCTTGTGGCGGACGGTGACCGTGTCCGGATGACGCACCTCGCTGAACTCCTGCCCCAGCGAGGTGTCCATGTTAGCTTCGCTCGCCGTGTAGCTGAACCCCTTCTCGTCGATGGGGAGGCTGCCCTCGCCGGTGACCACCAGGAAATGTTCGCAGCAGAGCGGCGAACGCTCGTCCAGCTTGACGCCGACATAGGTCTCGATCAACATGCCATCCTCCACTGGCATTTCGAGGTCGGTGCTGGAGAATGCGTCCTGGGAGGTCATGCGCAGCACCACCGGCTCAATGTGCTCGATGACGTCCCCCTCGTCCAACAGGTCCAGGATGTGCCTTCCCCTGGTCACCCTGCCGAACACGGCGTCCTGGAGGCCGAGGTCGTCGCTCATGTCCACCCTGGCTATCATGAAATAGGTGGTATTGACATCGTAACCGCCCAAAGCAAAGAAGCAGTCGTAGCGTTTGTATGTGGAGGTCCCTCGGGACTTCTCCAGCTGTGTCGGGAATGCCCCGAAGGCGTGCAGGCGGCTGGTCTGCCAGCGCAGATTCCGACCCACCACATCGTGGTACAGGCGTTTCCAGGCCTCGGCATACTTGCTGCCGTTGAGCTCGATTATGAAACAGCCCCGTGGCGTCTTCACCTTGTATTCGTTGGTCAGTTTGCGCTGGGCGTCCAGGGGGCGGATCAGGGCCACCGAGCTGCCCGGCACGTAGGGCTCTCCGACGATGGCCTGCGCCACGGTCGCCCCGTCGGGCAGCTCCTTTTCCTTTCCGTTCACGACAGCTCTCATCTTGTCCCCCTCATGGATGCAGTGCGGCAATTATAAGGTTATTCATGATCCATTCAATCTGGCTAATGCTCCGGTGATCTTTCCCGAGGGTGTTCCTTCGCCGGCATGGAAGGACGGTGGAACTTATGAATAGCCGTAAGGCGCTGATGCCCGGTGTGGAAATGAACGCCGTCCGCTCCGCGGTACGAAGGAAGCTTCTGGCCCTCAAGGGCATAGAGGCCCTCGAGTTTTTAGACCAGGAATTCCGCCAGGAGATAGAGCGAAGGGAGCGGGACGCGGAGGGGAACGGGGCGGTCGGCGGGCTGATGGCCTTCGTGAACACCGGGGTCTGGGATGTGCTCACCCGGCAGGAGGTCTTCGTGATAGTGGCCAGGCCGCAGGTGGAGATGCTCCACCCCCAGGAGCACCTTGTCCATATAGTGGACCAGAAGGGGCAGGTGATCGGCGAGTACCTTCCCGAAGGGAGGCGGGACGAGGTGGAGCTGCGGGAGAATGCCTATCTCCTCAGCGAAGACTTCGTTCTGTACGGCGATGTGGACATTGTCGGAGAGCCCTACTTCCTGATACCGCCGATGACCTTTCCGCCCTTGGACGGAATGCCCGGGATCAAAAGATTGGTGAGCGCCAGCATATCCACGGTCTCCGATGATTACATCCGTTCGCGCCTGGGCTTCGGAGATACGAAATGCTGGACGCACCTTGTCGGATACGACCTTTAAGGCATGGTGCGCTTGACCTTGGCGACGATCTCGTCCAGCTTGACCTGGCTGACGGTGGTGCCGCGCACCACGCCGGTCACTATCTCCATGATCGTGCCCTTGGTTCCGATGTCCTCGTCCCGTGGCATGACCAGACGCGTTTTGCACCCTATGCGGGCAAAGTCCTCGAAGTCCACCGGGGCCTGGCAGCATATGACCGCCGGCAGGTCCACGTTCCTGAGGATCAGCCTGGCCTTATAGATTATATGGTTCCTGACGTTACCCAGGTGGATCAGCGCCACCTTGAACTGCTGGATGCGGGCCACCTCGATGGGGTCCAGACCGAAAAGGGAACTGGTGGAGACGTCCACGGCATCCGAGGGAACGCCGGAACCGGCGGTGATAACTATGACGGAGGTATCGATCCCCTCCTCCCTCAGACCATAGGTGATCTCGCAAACCGGCTTGGTGATGTGACGCTTCCCGGGGCCCATGGCCACCGCCACCACGTCCCGGCCGCTATCCGATATCGTGGCTCGTTGCGCCAGGCTTCCGCCCACTCCCATCCCCCGGGCCTCGCGGCATTCCACGAAACGGGTCTTCCGACCGATGGAATCCTTCAAGCTCAGACCTCGCAGACGTCGGACTCGTCGCCTTCCAAGTCGTCCTGCGTCATGTCCTTCAGGACCTCCTGCGGAGTTCCCAGGGCCACCATCTTGCCCCCCTTCATCAGCGCGACGCGGTCGCAGCAGGCCAGAATGAAGTCCATGTCATGGCTTACGATGAGGAATGTTTCGTTCAGCTCCTTTCGGGCGTGCAGTACCGACTTGGCCACCGCCTGCCGGGTGATCGGGTCCATGGTCCCTGTCGGTTCGTCCAGGACGACGAAGCGGGGCTCGATGATCATTGTTCTCGCCAACGCTATGCGCTGCTTCTCCCCGACGCTCAGAGCATCCGGGTAAGCGTAGAGGATGCGCTCCACCTCCTTGGCCGTGAAGCCGACGCCGCGCATGACCTGTATGGCCTTCATCTTGGCCAGCTCCTGCGGGAGTTTCATGCCCAGGCACACGGTCAGGTTCTGCAGAACGGTGTTGAAAGGGTAAAGGGCGTTCTCCTGATGCATTATCCCGATGTACTGGGTGGCGCGGCCTCTCCCCTCCTCGCCCATGTCGGACATATTGACCCAGTCATCCCCGATGCGCACCAGGACCTCACCATGGGTTGCCGGGGTGATCCCGGAGATCATGCGGGACAGCGTGGTCTTTCCAGCTCCGCTCAGCCCGATCAGCCCGAATATCTCCTTCTCGTTCACCTCGAAGGTGACATCGTCAACCGCCTTCACCACGCCGCGGACTATTGAATAGAAGTACTTCTTGGCGCCATCGACGCGTATGATCGGCTGGCCGACCTGGACGTCCATCTCCTTGTCCCGGACGAACTTGACGTCGAAAGCCTTTGTGATATCGCAGGGGGCGCCCTCGGCCTTGATCATGCCGTCCTCCAGCCAGATGGCGCGGTGCGAAAGAAGCTCTATGGCCTTGGGCCAGTGGGAGGTCACGACCATGGCCATGCCGGAGTCCTTGACCGCCTTGATCAGCGCCTTGTGGACGGTGTCCGCCGTCTCCGGGTCCAATGTCCCGGTCGGCTCGTCGGCGAGGAACAGCAGCGGCTCGCGCGCCAGTTGCCTGGCGAGCACTGTCCTTTGCTTCTCTCCCCCGGAAAGGTCACGAGCGATGTGCATGGTGCGGTGGGTCATGTTGACCATCTCCAGCAGCTTGATGGCCCGCTCCACCTTCTTCTCGTCGGACTTCTCCCTCATGGCCTCGAACACGTTCTCGATCACGCTCAGATCGCCATACAGAGCGAACGTCCTCTGCAGCATGATGGCGATACGTCCGCGCATGGCCAGGCGCAGAGGGTCCCTTTCGCCCAAGGCCCAGAAATCGACCTCGATTATCTTGGTGCCCTTCCCACACTGGGGACATTTCGCACCCGGCGATGGAAGGTCTATCCATCCGCACGAATCGCAATGATTGACGCGGTAGATGATGCGCCCGGAATCCGGCTTGTACTCCTCGTTGCCGCGCATGGCGTTGATGAGGACGGACTTGCCGCTTCCGCTCTTGCCTATGAGCCCGAGGACCTCGCCCGTACGGACGGTGGTGCTGATATCCTTGAGCACCTGGTTTCCGTTGAAGCTCTTGGAGACCTTGTCCAAAATTATGAGAACCTCTGAACCCTCGGGCATACCTGTTTGCCAACGATTATTGCAGATATAATACTTACCCCGTTTAAACTGCCTGGCTTTAACAATTGGATTGTGTAAGATATTTATGGATGGATTATATATCCATCCCACAATGCCAATGTCCTTCAACTCCTACTTTGCCGGAGGTCCGACGCCCAAGTTCAATGCCTACCACATTTGGAAAGCGCATCAGGTGGTGGTGAAGGAAGGCCCCATAGGACGGAAGGCCTTGGCCGAGGTGCTTCAGATAGGGGAGGGCAGCACCCGGACGATCCTGGACAAGATGATGAGGGAGGGATCCATCGAAAGCTCCCGTTTGGGCATCACCATCACTGAACGTGGGAAACGGAAACTGGACAATTCCGGCATCGAGGTTCGGCAGATCGACCTGTCCGACCTAACGCTTGGCAAGTACAACTGTGCCGTGCTCATCAAAGGGGCGGGGACAAGGGTGCACCTGGGATGCGAGCAGAGGGATGAGGCGGTGCGGGCGGGGGCGGTCGGCGCCACCACTCTGGTGGTCAGCGGCTCCCGTATAGTTTTCCCAGGCGACGAGGAGTTTCCGGACCAATCACTGGTGGCGCCGTTGAAGAACTACTTCCGAATGGACGACGGGGACGTGATCATCATCGGATCCGCCTTCTCCTATGATGCGGCGGAGAAGGGAGCGGTCACCGCCGCCCTGTCCTTGGGAAACCTCTCCCGGCGATGCTGGAACGAGGGAACGAATATTCTGAGCCAGGACACCGAGGCGGATGACCTCAGGTGTCTGGCGCTGGCCATCCACGAGCTTATTGGGCGTCTGCCGGTCACCATGAGGAGCAAGAACCATCCGGGGGTGCGGTGCGAGGACGGGGAGGTCATCGACACTCACTTCACCGGACCAATGCTCGAGGAGTCCATGAAGAAGGGCATGATCATTCGCCGGACATCCACCAGCGGGCCTTACCGCGGTCTGCCCATCATAGCGGTGCCCATCATGCGGAAGAAGGAGGCCATCGCCTCCATAGCCACCATGGACCTGGGCAAGGGCACGCCATCGGAGCTTCTCACCAGGCTCGCGGAGCGGTCCTAGAAGTAGTACCATATGCTGCGATAATCGTCGGGGTCCTCCCCTCTCATCAACAGGGAGGCCAGAAAGTCGTCGATTGGAACGTCACGATGAACGTAGGTCGGCGCCACGGCGATGTTCTTCTCCCAGGGATGGAATTCGTACACCCGCTCGCCGCGCGGCGTCAGGGAAATAAGGTCGTGATGCTGCCAGGCCCGGAGATGGTTCTTCCCCAGCGCCGGGATGTTGAACACCGGTTCATCCGTCCTGCTGAGCCCGGGAAGAAGCCTGGCCTCCTCTTTGCGTTCCTGCAGCAGCCTCGCGATGGGCACCCGGTATTCGGACGTCTCCTCCTTTCCCTTTGCATTGAAGGTGTAATAGGGATCGACCCCCGCCTCCTTGAGCGCGGCGCGCAGGGCCACGGTCTCGAAACGCCGGCAGTTCTCCATGGTGAACACCTGCTGATTGTACATTGAGATGCCAAGCGAACGCACGGACCTGATGGCGGCCGCCGATTCCGGGGTTATCTCATACGGGTGCTCGAAATGGGTCACCAGGGCCACCTCCCGCTTGGGCGGGTCGTGAACCTCCGACAGCGAGCTCAGGAAGCCGGAGTCCATCCTCATGGGCAACACCACCGGCACCCTGGTGCCAATCCGCAATCGTCTGATGTGCGGTATGCTCGCCAGCCTGCCGAGGACGTAACGGAACTGAGTGTTGGGCAGCATGGCCGGGTCCCCTCCGGTGATGAGCACCTCGCTCACCGCCGGATGCTCCTCGAACCATATCAGTGCCGCCTCGATCTTCTCCGGCGGCGCCATGGCGTCCTCGGACAGTATGCCTTCGATCTCCCAGTTCCTTTGGCAATAGACGCAGATCTGGGCGCAGGTGTTGTAGGGTTTGAAGATGGCGATCATGGGATATCGCCTGGTCACCAGGTCCACCGGCGACGTCTGGCCTTCCATCATGAAGTCCAGGGTGGACACGGGATCGGCCCGGGAACGGAGGACGGCCTGCACGTAGCTCAGAGGTGGAATGACCTGGGCGCGCACCGCGTGGTCCCATTTGCGCGAGGGTTCCCGGTCCATGAGCGACAGGTAGTAAGGCGTTATTCCGAAAGGGACCCGGTTCGCCACGCAGAGCGTGATCGCCTCCCTCTCCTCGTCGGTGAGCTGGATGAGGTCGCCGATGATATCGGAGGAAAGCAGGACGTTCCTCATCTGCCACACATAATCGTTCCAATCGTCCGTATCGGCGCCGAGATGGTCCATAATTCTTTCCCGGTTCTCCGTCCGCCGCCGGACCACTTCCGGCTCGAGACCGCTCGGATACCTGGCAGTCCATTCTTCGACCGCCCCGGCCATTCCATCCAGGTAGTCCGACCTCAGGCGTCCCCCTTCCAGCCCGTCGAGCGAGGCGAAGTCCGGAGCCTCCTGGAGCTCCAATACGGGCTCGCCAGTGGTCCCCTTCATGATATGCATTATGTCGCTGACGAACGCGTGGTGCATGCCCCCGGTCGAATTGCGTGACAGAGCAAATAGTTGTTCGATCACGGAACAGCCGCTCACCCGTTCGTTCCTGGGCGACAGGAAGTTACGCATGACCCGGATGCAGTGGAAGGAGTTGGACCGCTCCAGGGCATGGACGCTGCAGTCCCTGGTATGCAGAGTGAGTTCCCGTTCTTTCAGCAGATCGAACAGGGCGGATCGGGCTGCACGCACGTCCCTGGAGGAATGCAATGCCTCGAACAGCAGGGGATCGCTCGCCCAGAGCATGGACTGTCCGACATCATCCATCCTCATTCCTTTCTCGGAAGCCTTCGCTGGGATCTTTACGTTGCGCATAGGTTCACCTTCGCCGCCCTAACCGAACTCAAAAAGCGATCGTCCCGCAGCGCGACGCTTTTTATTAGAAGCTCATCTTACTTATCATTTCCCCTGAACAGGGAAGCATATGATTATCTGACCCAATGGTGATAAGGTCTGAATGTCCGAAATGACTGAACTCCCCCTCCAGGCCACGGTCAAGGTAGATCCTGGCGTTTGCCGATTGCACAGCACCATCCAGGTCCGGACCGATGGGTCTCTGGTGGAGTTCGAGGTTCTGCAGAGCGACTGCCCGCAGGTGCGCAACCTGAAGAAGGTCCTGAAACAGATGGAGATCTGGGATGTCATGAGGATGCCCTTCTCCGACAACACCGTCTATCAGATCTGCGGAGAGGTGCTCAAGCACTCCTCCTGCCCGGTTCCTATGGCCATGGTCAAGTGCGCGGAGGCGGCGGCGGAACTGGCGCTCAAGAAGCCGGTGACCGTGGAGTTCCTTCCCTGATCATTCCGAGAGCAACTTGTCTATGGATGGCATGCCGACCACGGCGCTCGGTCCGGCAAGGTACATGGCCACGAAAAGCGATTCGCGGACCTCGTCCTTGGTGGCCCCGGCCTCCATGGCCTTCTTGGCGTGGAGCCTGAAGCACTCGTCGCACTTCAGCACGGCCGTGACGGCGACGGCGATGAGCTCCTTCTCCTTGAAGCTGAGCTGGTTGTCCCTGAACACCTCGTTCTTGAAGCGGTACATGGCCCGAATGACCTCGGGCTGCTGCTCGGCCATCTGTTCCAGGCTCATGTAACTTGCATCGTTGAGCGGAGATATTAACGATTGCCGGGAAACAATGTTTTTCTAACAACAGATCATTAGGGGCGGTGTGCAACCGGAGGAGAGAGCGGTCGAGATCATCAAGGGCATGACCGGCACCCGCCTGGCATTCCTTCTGAGCCCTGAGGTCATCACGGCCGTCCAGAGGATCGAGGAGAGCATAAAGTCCCAGATAGGACTGGACGTGGTGAACGAGGGGGTCAATCAGTGTCTTAGGAGACAGCATGTGATATGCGTCATCAAGGATACCCGCTTCCGCCCGCCGCCCGAACCGACCGTTCTCATGATGGGCGACTCGGACCTGGTGATCGGGACGGAGATCCTACCTGGACAACATTCCCAGTACAGGGAGATGGAGAACATATGCTGGCTGGGCGAAGACTTCATCGTCTTTACCGATAAGGTTCCGAAGACCAAGGAGTTCTTCCTCATGCCTCCGGTTTCCTTCCCGGAGCTGGAACAGGTGCCTGGCGCGAAGAACATAGTATCCTGCAGCCCGTCCCCGTTGGGCGACATGGTGATCAAGAACTATTACGAGCTAGAGGACAACCCGAAGCTGGCCAGCATCCTGGTGGGCTTCGACCTTTACTGATCTTTTTTACTTTTCGGCCGTCGAAAGACGTCCGTCCATTCATTTTTTTAAAAAAAGAGGATAAGGGTAAAGGGTTTGTTCTGGCGTCAACCGCCCCCGCTCGGGGTGAGGGTGGAGATGTCGGCCTCGACGTCCTTGGTCAAGCCCTGCATCTCTCCCAGCACCACCGTCCGGCTCCTCTCCTTGTAGGAGGTCCGCTTGTACTCGTCCGCCGAGGCGGGGTCCAGGAGACTGGAGACGTACCAGAGGCTGTAGGTGTCGAGCATAGCCCATTCCACCCCGTCGCGCTCCCGCACTTCCAGCACCTTTCCCACCGTCCCGGTGACCCTGTACTTCGCGAAGTCTCCTACTTGCATTGGACACCTTACTTGGCGGGGATGATGGCGGTCCTCTCACCCATGGGCACGAACTCCCTCAGGCAGCCGCGGCCGAACTCCTTGGTAATGTTCGCGAAGTCGAACGGGAGGTTCTTGTCGGCAAAGGCTATCTTTACGAGGGGGTTGCACACGTAGGCGTCTCCGCGAGCGGCGTGGGGAGCCATGGCGATACCGGTGTATCCGCTCAGGTGACCCACGTTCATGGCGTAGTTCGGGAAGTTCGGACCGCGCAGCTCGTGCGGCAGGCCCTCGTCGCTCCTGTAGGAGAACGAGTTGGCGGCACCGCAGTTGTCCTGCAGGTCGTATCCGTAGAACCCGAGCCTTCCGAGCCTCTCACGGTGCTGGTACATAGACAGGTACCAACCGTTGACACCCGCGTTGGCGTTACCAGTGGCGAAGGCCACACCGATACCGGTGGCGGCAGCGGCGACGGTCGCACGCTGGGAACCACCGAAGTGGGCTTCCATGGCGGCCGGGTAGCGCTCGTACATCTCCAGGGCGTAGGAGTTGATCTCGGACCCGAGCTTCTCGATCAGCTCGGAGGAGGGCTTGCTCTTGCAGAACCCGCCGTACTTGTCCTTGATGTGGTCCACGGCCCAGTAGGTGTAGTCCTCCAGGATGTTGTCGGTGTAGGCAGCGGTGGCGTACTGGGTGAACCCGACACCGCCGGACATGTAGGATCCGAGGTATATCTGGTCCAATACCACTGCGGCCAAGGCGACAGCTTCCAGAGAGGCCCTGGCGGGGTCGTCCGGCTTGGTCCTGGTGCTCTGGACCATATCGGCCATAACACCGAACGGAATTCCACCGGGCTCGTTGGGGCTCCTGGCCCTCCTGGCGGGCATCATGGTACCCATTTCCACCACTGCGGCGTGCTTGGCGGCGAAGGCGAAGTCGGCGATAGCGGCTTCACCGGCGGCCAGCCGGTACGCGGTGATGAAGGCCATGGAGATCTGCATCGCAGAGTGCCTGGAGATCGTACCACCATCGCACACACGTCCGACGATGGACGGGACACGGACGACCTGCCACAGCTTCTTGCCGACAGCAGCCTTCAGTGCCTTTGCCTGGTCCGCGGGGAACTCCTTGTTGATGTCAATGACGAAGCACTTGTCGATCTCGTCGATCAGCTCGTCGTCGCCAGAGAACACCTTGACGTAGGAGTCCTTCACGATCTCAGGGCAAAGCTCGGCCATGTGCTCCTGAACCACTGCGCCGCCCGGCATGGTGTGGTTGACAGCCTCCAGGTAGCGGTTGATGGTCTCGGGGGTGACCTCCTTCGACAGCCTCTTCTCGATAACGTTGTGAGCGACGTCCAGACCGACGATGACGGTCCTGCGGATGTCGTCCCAGCACTGCTGCATCGCAGCGTTGTTGACCCAGTGCAGGTCATCGGCCTCGCCATAGATGTCCGTGTGGGACAGCTGGTAGGGCATCAAGACACGCTGGCCGAGAGCCACACCAACATCCTGGTTCATCATGGGGATTCCACGGGCCTTGGCAATCTTGTTGGACTGCTCAACCCACTCCCGCTTCCTCTTCGACTGTCTCCAGCCTCCGTAGGAATAGTGCTTGGAGCGGACCTCCGTGGGGTCCTCCTTGAACTTCTTCTTCATGGCGGCGATGAACATCTTGTCCTTTTCCTTCGCCATATTTAGTCCTCCTTAACATCGAAGGGCTTGAAGCCACACTTCGACCTGAGGGTGTGGATCCTGAGGTTCTGTCTCATGACCTCCTCGTCGTCCCTCATGTCCACGCCGTCGGCGCGGAACATGGTGGTGTGCTCCTTCAACCACTTCTCGGGCATGGGCTTTCCGACCGGGACCGGCTTGTCCAGCGGGACACCGACCTGGTCCTTCACGTACTCCACCTCGCCCTTCTTAGCGTTCCAGCGGAACCTCTGCCAGGCGTCGAACATCAGTCCGTTCTCGTCCAGCCTGACGGCGTGTCCGTGCACGGTGGCTCCCCTGATACCGGTCCTCGCGGTATCGAAGGTCTCGCCATCGATGAGTTCCTTGGCCACCTTTTCGACGTCCCTCTCCCTCATCTCGATGATCTGCCTTCCGGACAGGGTACCAGTGTCGATTCCCCTGAACCTCCACATGTACATCTGCGCCCTCACATACGGAATGATGGGGGCCCAGTATACGGAGTCAGTGAACTGAACGTACCTGATCCTGTCTCCCTTCTTCGCACCCTCTATGGGCTCGACCAACGCCCTGATGGGGCAGTCGGGCTCAGATCCCTCGGCCAGCGGCGGGTGGATGGTGGCGTAGTCGGAACCGGGGACCCTGTGTCCCAGGATCTTGACCACATCGTCCATCGGAACGTCGCGCAGCTTCTCCAGCTTTACGCTGGGGTCCAAGAAGCGTCTGCGGTTCTTGGCGGGCAGGGTGTTGCCAGGATAGAATTGTGCCTTGTACTTTGTCTTAGCCATGTTATTTCACCAATCCTTTCTTAAAGTCCGAAGTAGTGGGCTTGAACTTGTTGTAGCGACCTACCTCCAGATTGAAACTGAAGGGCAGCACTTCCTTGCATACCTCCTCAATGTCCTTCAGAGCCTGCGGGACATAGTCTATGTCGGTTATCTCAACGAAAACGCGACCGACCTGGACCGTGAGCTCTATCTCCTCGCCTCTGACCTTGATCTTCTTCCGCTCCGGGTGGTTCACCGGACCACCAGTGCCCGGGCCGGCCTTCATCACTGTCGGCAGGCCCTCGCCCTGGATGTTGATCTGCCTGACGTTCTTGACGGCGTACAGCTTGTTCAGCAGCACTTCCGTGGTGGACGCCAGAAGCAGCCTCTCGGGGAAGATCTGGATCTCGGGCAGGGGGACCCTTTCGGAGGCAGGCGTACTCATGTTCAGACCAGCTCCTTCAGCTTCTTGGCCTCCTTGCCGACCATCTTCATCGGGCTCTTGAACACGTCGATGTCGCCGAAGACCTCCTTGAACGCCAGGGAGGTGTTCTCAGCGCTGAAGTACTGGGTACCAGCATCCAGAGCGCATCCGGCGGCGATGACGGGTATTACAGTGCCCTTCGCATGCCTGGTAACCACGTGGTTCCCGTGGAACAGTCCCGGACCGCCACCACCGTAGATGGAGTGGCTGAAGAAGGACATACCGACGGAAGTACCCATGGCCCTGCCGTAGTCTACACCGGGCAGGCTGGTCTCGTGCTCCACCAGATCGTTGAAGTACAGAATGGTGGACGGAACACCCTGAGCGGCCCTTGCGGCGCCGATGTTCACGCAGATCGCGGCGAGCATACCAGCGGACACGTAGGCGTTCCACAGCGGGAAGTCGGTCGTGGTGTACTCAACGAATCCGGAGGGGAACTTCTTTCCTTTCTTGATGACCTTGTCCTCTAGGGCGCGGCCAACCATGGAGGCGACGACATCACCGACGGTGCCGGTCTTGCCGTTCTCCTTGACCCAGCTGTAGACCAGGTTGTTGGCGTTCAGGCCCTGGTAGGCCAGGGACAACAGGTGCTGCCTCTCGAAGTTGCCGACCGCGTCACCCATCTCGTAGGCGGCGGCGGTCTCGTAGATCGAGGACAGAGCGGCGGCGTTCATGGCGTTCCTGCCAGTCAACATGACTATGTGGTTGGCCATGATGTTCCTGAGGGCGTATCCAGTACCCTCGTTCAGCTGCGGAACATCGAGAATGGTCTTCAGGTTGGATCCCAGCATGTTGATGGTCTGCGGGTACCTGCCCCAGACGGCGGCCTTGACCATGGACGCCTCGAACATGTTCACGTTGAACTGGTCGATAATGGCCTCGGTCACGGCGGCGGCAACGGTGGTGAATCCAGTGGTGTACTCGGCACCGGCCTCTATCCTAACGGACGGAACGGTGACGATCATCCTCTTGCCGTCAGCCATCGTCTTGACCTCGGAGTCGTCGTCCTTGCCGGCCTTGACGATGTCAGCGATTCTCTTCTTCAACTTGTCAGCGTTCGCCACGACAGCGAGGTCCAGAACCCTGCCGGGAACGTTCAATCCGCCAACCGCTCCGGTCTTGAGACCCTTCTCAATACCTTCGAGGTTGACAGCGATCGTTCTCTTGGTCAGAGATATGGTTCGCTTAATGGCGGCGTTGTTTAACGGACTCAATGCGTCGAGAGGCACGTCCTTTTCAATCAGTTTGCCTCTGTCGTCATACAAGTCCACCTTGTCCTTGTATTTTGCCATTTTTTACCTCCTTTCAATAGCTCGGTCCCCTCAAGCAGACTTGCATCAACCTTGAGAAAACCGGTACCCCTTGCGGACTCGACAATGTATAGTTAGAATATAAGCTTGATGATGGATGGATAGTCCATCCATGTTAAACGATAGCTTAATTTTAGTCGCACCCCAGACAAAAAGCGTCTAGTTTTAACGTCCTAAAATTTTTTAATATTTTTTTATTAAAATTTTAATGCCTTTTCCGTTTTTAACTTAATTTTAACGAGCATTATAATATTTTTTATCTTAGCTCGCGGACATCCCTTATGAATTTGAGGACGGTTATCGCGTCCTCCTTTTTAATATCTCGGTAATTATCTGCAAAAAACCGGTCGAAAGCTTCGGCGTTCTCATCGCCCACGGCCTTCCGTGCGATGTCGAGGAACGCTCGAACCGTTCGGCGGGGATAGTAGATCGAGCGCATCCCGTTCAGGATATGACCCCTCTGCGCCTCATCGATCACCTGAGATCGCTCGGCCTCGTCCAGGAATATCCTCAGATTGACCAGGGGTTCGGAGAGAGGCTCCATGGTCTCCGGGTCGAAGACCAGGGCCACCTCGTCATCCCCCTGCACCTCCCCGTTCGCGTACATGCTGAAGATGCGTCCCACGCCGGTCATCCCGTAGTGGGCCATCTCCGCCGCCCGAAGCGCGCCCATGCTCCCTCCGCCCACCATCCTCACCTTGCGGTTCAACAGCGACAGGATCTCCCGGTGCCCGACCGAGCAGCTCTGCAGGAACACGCCGTCGATGATCCCGACAAGCTCGACGCCTTCCAGCCGCAGCAGGTCCCCACGCCTCACCGGCGGACGGTAATCGGCGTCCAGGATCTCCTTGGCCTCGGAAAGGGAAAGGCTGGGGCCGAGAAAGACCACTGGCCTCATGCCACCAGCCTCGGGCCCATCCGGTCCATGTCCATGGCGTAGATCTCCATGCCCGGAACGATTACCCTGACCACAGGAATGTTCAGCTCCGGGCGGGTCAGCTCCACCACGATGACCTTCTCAAAGCCCCTATCCAACAGATGGTCCAATACCACCTCGATGTCCTCCAGGAGGTCCTTGGTGTCAACCTCCTGGAAATCGGATATGCTGACCTCCTCGGATGGAGAGAAGTACATGGCGTTCATGCGCTTCATCTTCTCATATCCCAGAGCCCGATTGAGATCGGCCTTGGTGGTGTCCTCGCGGGCGCCGTGGATCTGCGTGCATCGGCTCTGCGCGACCTCCGTCAGCGCACGAATGGCGGCCACCCGGGGACTGAGATGGGTGCCCACGCCCAGGTTGAGGAGGGCTGGGTCCTTCATCTTGATGTCGTCCGCCGCCGCGGCTATGGTCGGGACGCCGATATCGCTGGTCAGGTCCTTGAGATGCACCTCCACGCCCTGCCGCCGGAACTTTTCCAAGAGATCGCTCACCACCGGGCAATCGTTCCCGACCACGATCTCGCCTCGCGGTCTGCGCCTGGCCTCGCAGATCGACCAGGCGTCCCGTTCCACGACCTCGCACAGGGCATGGAGAATCGCCTCTTCCAGATTGTTACCTGAAGCCAGACCGTTGGTGTTGCTCCTGAACAACTGAAGGTCCTTGCTCGATTCATATGGATGATATACCGCGCCGGCCGGTACCCAGATGTGCTCGCCCTCGATGAGGTCGTAACCCTTCACCCAGGCGATGGGATGATAGTTGATGTGCACGTTGATCATCTGGGGAAGGATGAGCGATCGGGGGTCCACCGCGTTTTCCGATGACAGCATGTTCTCCATCAGGTCCCGCCGCACCTTCAGGTCCAGGGGTTCTGCAGAATAGCGCTCCATGGCCTCCATGATGGCGGAGACTCGGGCCTGCTCCCGGCTTGCCCCCTTGCCATTGTAGATGGATATGGCCCCTTCCTTCGCCCCCGGCCTGATGCTTGAGAACACGGGGATGCCGATGCGGTCCAGATCGGTGATGTCGGCCACGCGTGTGATGCCAGCGGTGGCGAGCAGAGGCTCGACCCGTCGGAGCGTGGCTTCGGGACTGATCGCCCGGTGACCGTCCTTGGTGTATGTCTTGGGAACGGGGCGGAGCTCCATGGGTGGGGAGAACCTTCCAGTAATCAAAAAGCTTTTGCGTGGTCAGTCTCGAGAGCCCTCGTTCTCGGCCATCGGCAGGGCCAGATCGAACATTGCATCCTCATTTATCGGAATGCGTTCGATGAGGATGTCCACCTCCACGCGCTGCACGTTTGGGATGTTGACGATCTTGTCCTGGATCAGATCGTAAAGGCTGTCCACGCTGCTGGCGTAAACCTCGCAGATCAGGGAGTGGTCCCCGAACACCTTGTGTGCATATTGGATCCCGGGGAACTTCTTCAGCTCATCTATCACGGCGCCCAGCGGGGAGCCGACCACCTGCAGCCCGATCAGCGCCCTCATCAGCCCCAGCTTCCCTGTGTTGACCTGCATGGTGTAGGCGTTGACGTAACCGTCATTCTCCAGGCGGGATATGCGCCGGCTGACGGTGGCCTTGGACACCCCGAGCTGATCGCCGATCGTGCCCAGGTTCTCACGCGCGTTCTTCCTCAGCATCCTCAATATCGCCAGGTCAACTAGGTCCATGATCGTTCCTGCAAATTAATTGCATAAGTACCATTGACAACGCTCATATTTGGACCTTTGTTTCATAAATGAATAAAAAAGGAAAATAATTTGTATGAACTCTCAACCGCTTTTTATCTTGCCCTTCTCTCTGACCGGCTTTATCTTCTGCAATGCTTTCACTACCGCCTCCAGCTTACTGGCTGGAATTCCTACCAGCATCTCGGTGGGCTCCAGGTCGGTGGCCTTGCGGCAGCCGTAGCAGCCAATGGACAGGCTCAGCGAATCATGCAGATAAGGATATACTGTGGAGTATGCGCAGCTGGCCTGGAAGGGCTCCAGCTCAACCAGCGTCTTCCCCCCTTCGGAGAATTTGGCGGCCACCGGGAGGAGCCAGTACATCTGCTCCGGAGTGCCTGTCACCACCACGACGTCCGGCGGGATATCGGTCTTGCTTAACGGCGATATGGCGGTGGCGATCACGCTGCCGCATTCGAGCTCCGGGCGCTCTTCGATCATCCTCTTGGCCGCCTCGACGTTTTCGAACATGCCCAGGTTGAAATGGAACTCCCCGGAACGAACCTTATCGGGGATCGGGACCATGCCCAAGGCGGATGCTCCCACATGGCAGGCGTGCCGGTCCCCGGTGAGCAATAGCTTCTCACCCCTCCTAGCCCTCATCACCGATTGGCAGTGCCTTATGTTCTTCTCAGGTACCTGGTAACCTTCGGGCAGGGGCTCCCCTTTCTTCACCAGCCTAACCGCGACTGGTTCGGTCGATAGTTCCAGCACGTCCATGATGATGCGCGAGCATTCGGCGTAATCGGTCGTTTTAACACCTTATAGAAAATTGATGTTAACGTAGTTAATGCTTGGTATCGTTCCTTCGCCTTTCAGCTTATGGAACAGACCCATCGGTCGTAGAAGGGGTCCCGCTGGTTCTCGAACACCCTGGGCGTTCTTCCCTTGGCCTCGGCCCACGACCTCAGCATCTCAGCCTCCTCCTGCGATCCAACGGTCACCATGACCTTATCCGCTATGAGCAGCACCTGCTCGAATATCTGCTTCCAAATCCAGGAGTTCCCGACATTTATGTCACCGGCCATGAGCATCAGGGCGAAGGGCGCCCTTTCCAGATACTGAGCGGCCTTAGTGGCGTCCAGCTGCGCGGTGCTCCAGGTCTGGAGGCGGCCGGAGATCAGCCCCCGGCTCAGAAGCGCCGCGTCCACATCGAAGGCGAAGGAGCGCAGCCCAGCCTTCGATAGCGCCAGGCTGCCCACGCCTGAACCGCAGCAGCAGTCATAGCAGAGATCGCCGGGCCTGAAATCCCATTCCTTCCAAACCAGATCGGAGACCTTCTTGGCCCGGTCCTCGGGAAGGTCGTCCATCGCCGGTTCCACCTCGTTCATTATCTTCCTGGCGAAATGGTCGTAGACGGCCTCTCGATAGGCGTCGGTATCGCAGGTGAACACGCTGATGTCCAGGTCCGGAAGGAGTTCGATGATCTCGTCCGAGGGCTCCTTCCAGAGGAAGCTCACCGCCTTCCAACCGCCGTCCTCACGGGCCATGGCCAAAGGCGTCTCGTCATGCGAGATCAGCAGCCGGACCTGGTCTGAACCGCGAAGCATCTGGGCCAGGAAGACCTCGTTCCCCAGGTCATCCAGGGTGTTCTCCAGCAGCCTCAGGTCCTCCAGTTCGAAAAGTTCGCAAAGCGCCATGGCGAGCGGGTATCGAAGCTGGGATTATTAATAACTGGTCAAGGACGGAATTAATCCGCAAACGGATAAATACGCTCATACACTCCCCTAGAGGGATGAGAGCGCGGCCCAGGAGAGATTGGGACCTCTGGTCCATCGGCATTCTTTCCCTGATACTCATATTGATAATATATGCGCTGCCGGACAGCCCCCTGCGCATCGCCATAGGGCTGCCGTTCATCCTTTTCTTCCCTGGGTATTCCGCACTGTCGGTGCTGTTCCCGGAGAGCAAGGACCTGGAGATAATAGAGCGGGTGGCCCTTTCCTTCGGACTGAGCATAGCCATCTCGCCATTGGTCGGCTTTGGCCTCAACTATACGCCGTTCGGGATAAGATTGGCGCCCATCCTGTTCTCCCTGGCGGCGCTCAACATCGCCCTGAGCGCCGGAGGCCTCTATCGCCGCGAGCTGGCTGAGGCGCCATACCTTCCCTTCGATCCGAGCGCGGTTTGGAGGAAGTACAACGCGCAGTTCAAGGCGGAAAAGGGTGTCGATAAGGTACTTACCATCATACTTGTGATATCCATCCTCTCCTCGGTCATCGCCCTGGTGTACGTTGTCGCCGTTCCCCGCCAGGGAGAGAGCTTCACCGAGTTCTACATACTCGGGCCGGGCGGGAACGCTACTGGCTACCCTCGCAATCTTACCGTCGGGCAGGACGCCTCGGTCATCATCGGGATAGCCAATCACGAGCACCGCACGGTGGATTACACGGTCGAGCTGTGGCTGGTGAACATGAGCTTCGTGGACAACGCCACACAGGTGCACGCCATGTACTTCTTCGATTCATTCAACATAACGCTGGAGCATACGGACGTGGACCTGGAGGGGGAGTGGCAGCCGCAATGGGAGCTGCCCTACGAGTTCAATGTGACGATGGAGGGCAATTACAAGCTGTGGTTCCTTCTCTATAAGGACGGGGCTCCGGCCCTTCCCTTTGCCCCCTCGACGATGATGGACTACACAGACACCTCCGCCGAGCTGAGGATCGTCGGCGCGGTGGAGAACGAGGTTCAGAGCCTGAACCTCAATCTTCGAGTTACCGAATGATCACATCACACTGAGGTACCGCCGATCGTACTCGTCCATCAGTGCATCGCGGTACAGTCTGTCGGATCCTTCCGGAACGGCGTTCCGCGCCTTCGCCCGCGAAAGCAGCTCATCGGCCACCTGCCTGCGCTGCGGCATCTTCATACGGCGGACCTCCTCCATGATCTCCTCCAACCCGATCAGCTCGACCAGCTGTCCGTTCACCAGGAGCTTCTCGCTTTCGTTGAACGATAGCCCCGTATCGCAGCCCACGCAGTTCAGCTTGGAATCCTCGCCGCTCATCTCTGTTCGGGAAAATAAGGCAAATAGGGAAAAAAAGGGTTTCGGTCTACAAGAAGTAGAAGCGGGTCCTGTAGGTCAGACAGACATTGCCCATCTTCTCCAGGCGGTCCAGCACTCCGGAGTAGCGGCGGACCATGACCTTCCCCTCGTCTGGAAGCTTCTCCCTCAGCAGCTTGACCTCCTCAAGGAGCTTGTTGGCATCCTCTACGGAAAACACCTTCTTGCTCTCCACGGAGGACGGGACGCTGGCCACTATGGCGCAGCTGTACTTCTGGGCGATGCCGGGCAGGGCGCTGTTCTCCGGACCGAACGTACCCATGCAGCCCCTTCCCTCGTCCCAGGAGAGCGGGCACTTGGCGCAGGTGGCGGCCATGTCGTCGAAGGAAAGCATGTCCCACCCGGTCAGCCGGTCATCCTTGCCGGCCCTTTCCATCAGGGCGTTCATGCGGTCCGCGGGAACCTTGTCCAGGGATATCCATCCAGTAAAGAGCTTCTGGCTCTCGGCCGTCAGAAGCTGGCGGTCAGCTTCGTTCTTCACCTTCTCCAGGTACAGCGTCTCCATTTCCGGGTCCAGGCGGTTGCGCTTGAGGAATGCCTCCCAGCTCTCGCCCATGAGCAGCTTAGCCTGGCTCACTGGAACGACCAGGTCGAACTCGGCCAGGTCCTCGAATCCCGAGACATCCTTCAGGTTGACCTTGAGCAAAGTTGTCTTCCCGGTCTTGCACAACGCGCTATCGCTGTCTACTTCGCATATCGCTATTGAGACTCCCATTCTATCCCTTCCTGCCGCGTATTACAAAAAGGGCGGTATATATCGATTATCCCCGTAACGCCGAAATTGATTTTTGTCCGACAGAATGGGGTTAACATCTACTAGCTGGCCATGAGACTTTATATATATTATTGAAATTGAATACGTCAGGGGAATGGCATTGACAGAACCGAACATGTGGCCCATGGCCAGCGGTGATTACGTGCTTGGCAGCGAAGCTTCGTCCGTAGCGGTGCTCATCGTCGGCCGCGGGGCTGTGGAGGTCCCGCCGGAGCTGTATCGGATAAAGGGCATCCTGAAGACCGAGAACATCGGGCTGGAAAGGGTCATCGTCAACATGATCTCCAATCCCGCGATCAGGGTGCTGGTCCTCTGCGGCAAGGAGGAGTTCGGGCATTTTCCCGGAGCGGCCATCCATGCGCTCATGGAGCACGGGGTGGATGAGCATCGCCGCATCATGAACACGCGCTCGGCCATCCCCTTCCTGTGCGACCTGCCCCCCGAGGCCGTGGAACGCTTCCGCGGACAGGTGGAGCTGGTGGACATCATGGACGATACGCCGGCGCAGGAGATAGCCGCCTATGACCCGATCTATGAGTTCGAGGCGGAGAGCCGGGACAGGCTGGAGAAGAAGTTACGGGAGCTGGCCGAAAGGAAGTACGATCCCTTCCCAGGGGAGGCGATGTTCGTCCGCTCCAATGCCTTCTCCGGAGAGGGAGGGAATATCGCCAAACAGCTCCATCTGGCATCTGACGACTTCATCACTCCCATGCTGCGCCTTCCTTCGGACGGACTGAACACGAATATGGGGATGGTCCTATTGGACCAGGAGCTGGGGGTGGTGCTCGAACCGCTGCAGGGACGGATCATCACCGTGCCCTCCGTAGAACTGGCTTTGCGATTGCGCTCTTATCTGACGGGGTTCTGATATGTACAAGTTCCAAACAACGCAAGTAGAACTGACCATTGGCGGCGTCCGCATCGGGGGACAGCCTGGCCGGAGAAGGACCATGCTGGTAGGTTCCCTATTCTATCCGAGGCACTCAGTGGTCCTTGATCACCGCAAAGGCTTCCTGGACCACGCGAAACTGGAGGATAGGCTGAACAGCTACCTGGCGACCATGGGGAGCTGCGGGTGCCCTTCCGGGCTGATGATCTATGCCGAAAGCGGTGAGGCGGCCCGAGCATATCTGGAGGCGGTCTGCGACAAGGTCCCCGGTCCTCTGTTCGCCGATTCCGGCAGCGCCGAGGTTCGCATATCGTTCCTCAGATGCGCGGAGGAGATGGGCATACTGGACAGACTTGTGTACAATACCATCAACGCCGGGCTCTCCGAGGAGGAGACGGCTGCGCTCCGGGCCTGCCCCCCGGTGAACGCCGTCGTGCTGGCGTTCAATCCTCGCGGGGATGACGTGAAAGGGAGGATATACATGCTGGAGACCGGGGATGATCTGATACCCGAAGGACTGGTCCCTGCGGCGGAGGGGCTGGGTATCAGGAACCTTCTGATAGATACCGCGGTGACCTCCCCGGACCTGAGCGCAGGATCGGCCCTGCGTTCCATCTTGGTGGCCAAGGCCAAATGGGGCCTGCCCACCGGGTGCGCGCTGCACAACGCCGTGGAGTGCCTGCGGCTGGAGGGGCTGGAGGAGCCCAAGGAGGCCAGGCGAAGCGTTGACGCCTCAGCGGTGGCCATAAGCATAATGGCCGGTGCGGACTACGTCGTCTACGGCCCGATGGAGTACGCCAGGCGCGCCATGCCGGTCGCATCCTTCGCGGATACGATGATGGAACAGGCGGCCCGGGACCTATAGGCTCATCGAGCACCCCGTCCCGAAGAGCAGGAAACCGGGGAAGCGATCGGAGAAAAGCTTGGTTGCCGCGAATCCGGTGCAGTGCATGGGAGCCACCCTCTCCACTCCCGCCCGCCTCACCCCGTCCATGGTCTTGAGGAGCACATCGGCCTCGGCCTTCCATAGGTGGAACCCCCCGGCGGCCATTAGGATCCTCCGCCCGGTGTGCATGCGCACCTGGCTGAGTATGTTCACCAAACCGGGATGACCGCAGCCGGTGAGCACCAGCAGCCCGTGCTTGGTAGACAGGCACAGCGCCTGCTCCTCCCTGATGATGTCCGCGGCGAACTCACCGTCCCTTTCTATGAGGAACGAGGTCGGCCTTTCGAACTCTGTCCTCCTGAACACCTCCCCGGTGGTGCTGATGCCGGGCGCAAGCTCCCGTGGCCGGTCGTCGTAGATCGGCGGGTTCTCCTTCAGAAGAGACAGGAGTTCGGCGGGCGGTCCGATCTCCTTCCTTGCGCCGGAAACATCGACGAACCGCCGCCCCTCGAAGGTCGATGTATGCGTGTGCACCGGAACCCCTTCCCGGAGAAGAAGCGGCAAGGCGCCCAGATGGTCATAGTGGCCGTGGGATATGAACACCAGGTCGATGTCCTTCGGCGCGAGGCCGATGAGGCCCAGGTTGTGAAGGAAGGCCTCCTCCGATGAGCCAGTGTCCAGGAGCACCCTCTTCCCCTGGTCGGTCTCGATCAGGAGGCAAAGCCCGTGCTCGGACAGGAAGTTGCCAGGAGCCTTGGAGATGGAACGTAAGGGGTTTGAGGTGCCAGAATTGTCGTCCACCAGGCAGGTGAGTCGCACCTACGCGTCCTCTCCCTTCTTGACGATCTTCAGGGCGCTGAAGTCGTAGCAGCCCTCGGGGCATACTGCCTGGCAGTTCTTGCAGGCGGTGCCGAGGCAGTGCTCGGTGTTCACCCTTATCTGGAACTTCTTGTTTCCCAGCGACGACACCTGCAGAGCGCATTCCGGGCATTCCTTCTGGCATTTCTTGCAGCCGATGCAGCCTTCGAAGGAGCCCATGAGATACACTCCGACATCGTCCAGGGTCTTCAGTCCGCGGGCGCCTATGACCGGTATATCGGACATAACAAGCCTCACGACCTCCTTGGGGCGGACGATCTCCGGCAGCGGGCGCAGCCCGGCGTGCTTGACCATCTCGTTGTACATGTCCATGGACATTCCCTCCGTCCAATAGGCTATCTCATTGACGTAGATGTCCTCGAACACTTTGCTGGTGGCGAACATGATGTGCTTGCTGGATATGGCGTTCGCAACATCCTGCATCTTGTCAAGGCCGTCGTCATCCACCAATATGTCGTAGGACATCATCAGCGAGGTGTTGCCGGCCTGTACGGTCTTCTCCAGCACCCTGGGGATCAATCCGACGGTCTGCGCCTTGATCGGATCGACATATGTGCCGGACGCTCCTGCCATGTACATGGTCCTTACGTCCTTGTCGTCCACGCCGACCTCCTCTATCAGGGTCCGATGGCCAGCGCGGATGGCTCCGGTCGCCTTGCCGGCCTCGCGCACGTCCTCCTCCCCGAAATAGATGCCGTTGGTCAGGTGTATCTTGCGGTCGGGGGTGTCCACATAGGGGAGCTTGATTATGCCGGTCTCCAGGCCGATGGCCATGGCGGCCACCGTTCCCGTTCCGGTGATTCCGCGGGCGACGACGCCGTCCAGGCGCTGCTCCTCCCCCGTGCGTGGGTCAACAAGGGCGGATCTCACCGGGTGGAGCTTGTCGCTGAGCACGATGTTGTACCATCTGCCGTTCTCACCGATGGCGATATCGGATATCGCCTGCGGCGCGGCGAGCATTCCGAAATCGATCGATTGCCCTTCCATGGCCGGACCGGCGGCGGCCGAACCGGTGTAAAGTTCGCCCTTGTAGAACAGACCCATCTCGGCGTTGGTGCCGTAATCGGTCACCATGCAGGTCTCCTTCTTGTCCATGAGCCCGGTCTTCATTATCATGGCCAGGGCGTCCGCCCCGATCTCGTGGCGGATGGACGGAGGAATTCTGACCTCGGCGGTGCGCTTCACCGATCTCATCCCGAGCTCCTCGGCCTTGATCGAATGGGCCTTGCGCTCCGGGACCTTGACGTTGAGGCGCTTCAAAATGGACTGACCGGCGAATGCCAGGTCGCGGATCTCGATCTTCTCGAACATGGACATCTGTGCCGGATTGCCGCAGACGGACACCCGTTCGATCTCCTCGGGCTTGGCGCCCATGGTGGCTATGAGCTTGTCGACCGTCTCGATGACTATGCGATGACCGACGTCAGGTCCGTTCTCCATCCAGAAATGCAGATGGTCCATGATGTTGGCCCCGGGCAGCGGGTGCCTCATGGTGATGGCCGTAGCCAGGATCTTTCCCTTCTTGTCCAGGTCGACCAGGTGCCCCCGGTAACCGCTAGTTCCCAAATCCAGCGCGACTCCCAATGCCATGGATAACCTCGAGGGGAGGAATGCCATCGTCGGATTTATAATACTGTTCCCGTCATTCGTGCCTTCCGAAGGATGGTCCAGCTAGCGGCAATTCTGAGATTCCCTCCTGTACTTCTGCGGGACAACGGAATTATACTCGGAAGGCCCTTAACGGCGCTAGCGTGATAGCATGAGGATCGCCCAGGTAACTGGTTTCTTGGGGAGCGGCAAGACCACCTTCCTGATAGAGGTGGCCAAGGAGCTGAACTCGCGCGGGCTCAAGGTGGCCACCATCGTGAACGACGTGGGACATATCAACGTCGACCGCAAGTGCATGGAGGTGCACGGCATCGACACCATGGAGATCTCTGGCGGGTGCATCTGCTGCGAGGTGCAGGGCACACTCACCACCACGGTCACCAACATATACATGAGCTACAAGCCGGACGTCATACTGGTCGAACCGACCGGAGTGGCCATCCCCCTCGGCCTCAAGCAGGCCGCGGCGGAGACGGTGAAGAAGATGCCCAAGATACTGGAGCAGTCCCCCATCGTCACATTCGTGGACGCCATGCGCATAGACAAGCTCATGAACAATGTGCGGCGCCTCGTGGAGACGCAGGTCATTGAAGCGGATGCGGTGCTCATCAACAAGGTGGACGCGGTGAACGAAGAGCGCCTGCATCAGGTCACTGAACTGGTGAAGAGCCTCAACCCTGATGTGCGATTGCTCTACGGCTCCTCGCGGACCGGGCAGGGCATCAAGGAGGTGGCCGACCTGATGGTGCACGGAAAGGCGGTGGTCTACGACCTCGCCGACGCCGAGGAACGCTTCGACAAAAAATATGGGGAGTGAGCAGATGGACCAGAAGGAAAGGCAGCTGCTCACCCACCGCGCGTCTGACGAGCTGGGCAAGTTCTCCATGTGGGTCCGGCTCTACATAAAGGACCCCCTGGACGGTGAACGGTCGGAGAAGATGGTCCTGGACCTTATGAACGGCATCACCAGGGAATGCTTCGCCCGGGGAGCGGACATGATCGGGCACGTCAAATCGTTCCTTACGGCGGAAGGCGGTTCCACGATCTCCGTCAGCCTCATCGACATGGACATTCCCCCGACGGTGCAGAACCGCTTCGATGGAACCAAAATGATGCGCGGCGAGCTGATCGTCCACGTCATCGTGCACGGCCTTTGGGACCCCCAGGTCCGCGAGACGTCGCTGGAGTTCACCAAGGGGTTCATGGCCGAGCGCGGCATCGATTACGAAGTGATCAACGACTTCTACGAGAAGGAGAAGCGGGTCAAGGACTGAGCAGTAAAGGATATCTAAAGAGCATGTCCATTAGGGGGACATGTTACCGCGGGAGAGGTTCGAGGCAGCTTTCGAGAGGACACCGGTCGACCGGCCGCCGATCATGTACCAGCACCTCGGAGCCGCTAGGACGGTCCTGAACGCCGCCGGGCTCACCATGCGGGAGGGTTTCCACGACCCGGAGAAGTTCGCCAAGATCTGCATAATGGCCCAGCGGATCACCGGCTTCGACAACGTGATGGCCGGCTGGGGTGACCTTCTTACGGACGCGCGGGCCCACGGTTCGAAGTGGAAGTGGCCGGAGAGGGATTTCTATCCCCGGTCCGACGGCTACGCGATTTCCTCGCTGGCCGAACTGGACCGGATACAGCCGGTTGACCCCATGAAGGACGAGTTCTGGTCCGTCCCACTGCGGGCCGGTGGGCTGCTGCAGGAACGCTACGGAAAGGAAGTGGCCGTGGCCGGTTTCCTGAACGGCCCGATGGTCCTGGGCGGGGAGATCATGGGATACGAGGAATTGCTCATGGCCACCTGGTCCGAGCCGGACCTGGTCATCGACCTTTTCAACCGGCTGATCCAGTCGTCCTTCATGTACGGAGAGCACCTGTCCAAGATGGGCATCGGCTACGTCTTCATCGAGGATGCGACCTGCAGCCCGGAGGTCAACACCCCGGAAGGTCTGGAGAAGTTCGACCTGGCGTTCCTATCCCGGATCGTGTCGGATTTCCGTTCGAAGGGTGTCCGGTCAATTGTTCACAACTGCAACGAGAAACCCTATCTCGACGGATACCTGAAGATGGACCTCGACGCTCTGCACATAATCCCCAAGGCCGCGGTAAGAAAGGACGTTTACGATAAGTTCCGCTCAAGGACGACCGTCGTCGGCGGAATAGACCAGATGTTCCTGCTCTTTAAGGGTACCCCGGCTGAGGTGGAAACGGAGGTCAGATCGATGATGTCCGATTGGGGCGGCTCCCCGGGTTACATGCTTGCCCCGGGATGCGAGATGGCCTTCAAGACCCCTATCGAGAACATAATCGCTCTTCGGGAAGCGGCCGCCAAGTGCTCGATCGGAGCAAAGAACGATGGTTGAACGTTTGTTAAAATATTTACAATCGTTTCAATCGGCTCGAAGTTGGCCAGGCGTAAAAAATTAACCAGCGTTAATGGATGCTCCCACCCCATCCTCCCCCGATAGATTAATGTACAGAAAATTAGATACTCGGACAGGTCAGTTTCCTACTGGACATTAGGAGGAATTAATTTGTCTGAAAATTTGACTCCAAGGGACAGGGTATTGGACGCCCTTAAGGGCAAGAAGCATGACAGGCCGCCGGTCGCGGTTTTCACCCAGAGCGCCACCATGGGACAGATGGACGCCCTCGGTGTTGCCTGGCCGGAAGCCCACTACAACGTGGACATGATGGTCAAGCTGGGAGGCGGACAGGCCAAGGTCTTCGGGTTCGAGGCTGTCAGGGCCCCGTTCTGCTTGACCGTTGAGGCCGAGAGCCTGGGCCTGACGGCCGACAAGGGCCGCAAGGACAGGACCCCCATGCTGAAGGGACACCCGAACCAGATGGAGGACGAGCCCGCCCTCATGGGTATCGACCAGTTCCTGAAGACCGGCCGCGCGGCCATCTGCCAGGAGGCCATTAAGAAGATGAAGGCCATCTACGGCGCCGAGTACCCGGTCATCGCCGGAAACACCGGACCGTTCACCCTGGCCGGTCACCTGGTCAGCACCGAGAACCTCGTGCTGTACATCATGGTCGAGCCGGAACTTGTGCACAAGTGGGTCAAGGCCGCCAACGTCATATGCACGGGATACAGCCAGGCCCTGGCCGATGCCGGAGCCGATGTGGTACAGATGTCTGAGCCTTCCGCCAGCACCGACCTGCTCTCCCCCGACATGTTCGACGAGTACGCAGGTGCCTACGTGAAGACCTGCCTGGCCCCCGTCAAGGGAGCTACCGGAGTCCTGCACATCTGCGGCAACACCACCGACATCCTGAACAACATGATAAACACCGGTGTCAAGGCCCTGTCCATCGAGGAGAAGGTCGTTCCGGAGGATGCGGTCAAGATCGTCAACCACCGCGCCGCCCTGATCGGTAACGTCGGTGTGGTCAACCCCCTGTTGCAGGGAACCCCCGCGGATGTCCTGGCCCACGGAAAGCGCTGCGCTGCCGCCGGCTTCGACGTGGTGTCTCCGGGATGCGGGCTGTCCGCCCTTATCTCGAACGACAACCTGGCCGCGCTGGTCAAGGCCGTCAAGGGCTAAACAAGCCCTCAAATCCTTTTTTCATTTTTCCCTTTTCTTTACTTTTCCATCTTGGTCAAAGTACCTTCCCTTGAACCATAGCGACAGGTTGACCAGGCTTATCAGCACCGGGACCTCCACCAGAGGACCGACCACCGCAGCGAAGGCCACCCCGGAGCCGATGCCGAACACGCCAATCGCCACTGCAATGGCCAGCTCGAAATTGTTGGAGGAGGCGGTGAATGATTGAGATGCGGCATGGGGGTAATCGAAACGCAGCCTGATGGACAAATAGAATGATAGGAGGAACATAACCAGGAAGTAAAGCAGTAATGGGATGGCGATGCGTACGACGTCAAATGGCAGCTGCACCAGGTATTCCCCTTTCAGGGAGAACATCACCACGATGGTGAACAGGAGGGCGAGGAGCGAGACCTTGCCCATGACCGGCATGAATCGTCCATCATACCATTCTGCCCCTTTTCGTTTTCTGAGGGCGTACCTGGTGAACATCCCTCCGAAGAACGGTATCCCGAGGTAGATCAGCACGCTGATGGCCACCTCGGTGATCGTGATATCGACCTGAACGCCTGAACCGGGGACCAGGATATTGGAAAGGACGAACACCAGGAAATAGGCATAGAAGGCGTACAAGACGATCTGGAAGACGGAGTTCAGAGCCACCAGAACCGCCGCGTACTCCGAATCGCCCTTGGCCAGCTGGTTCCAGACCAGGACCATGGCGATGCAGCGGGCAATGCCGGTGAGGATAAGTCCAATGCGATATTCCGGAAGGTCCGGCAGGAAGATCCAGGCCAATGCGAACATGAGCATCGGACCGACAAGATAGTTGAGGAGGAGCGAGACGGAGAACATCCTTCTGGTCTCGGGCATTCTTGTGATCCTGGGAAGATCCTCGTAACGAACTTTGGCCAGGGGAGGGAACATCATCAGGATGAGGCCCACGGCGATAGGTATGGAGGTGGTACCCACGCTCATTGATTCGAGGAGACCGGCCAGACCAGGGACGATGATACCGAGGCAGACACCCAGCCCCATGGCCAGGAATATCCAGACGGTAAGAAACCGGTTGAGGAACGACAACTTGACGATCGAATCGTTCAGAGATCTCACGCTCTGATGGAAGATAGTTCAAAATATATTGTAATACTTTTCTCTACCATCCTGATGATATGACCTACCGAGTCCTCTTCATTTGCACACACAACTCCGCCAGAAGCCAGATCGCAGAGGGAGTCACCAACGCGCTCTTCCACGGACGGGTGGAGGCGTACAGCGCCGGCACCAGGCCGGGAACGGTACATCCCCTGGCCATCGCGGTCATGTCCGAGATAGGTGTTGATATCTCCGGGAAGCGATCAAAGCATCTGGACGAGTTCAAGGACCAACATTTCGATCTTGCGGTCACGGTATGCGACGGAGCCAATGAGATCTGCCCGTTCTTTCCCGGCGCTGCGGTCCATGAGCATGCGGGATTCCCGGACCCTTCCACCGTGGAAGGGACGTTTGAAATGAGGATGTCCGCATTTCGGACGGCCAGGGATGACATCACTCGATTCGTACGAACCCGCTTGGGGATGATCTGAGCCGATTCAATTCTCCATCCAGGACCGCCACCTCGTCCTCCGTCCACCTCTCCCCGTTCTTCTTGACAAGACCGATGTCAGTGGCCACAAGATGGTAGGACGCTTTTGCCCCGGCATGCTCAACTGTCTTCATCGCGCACCCCATCGAGCACCCGTCAAGGACGATCAGCTCGTCAGAGTTCTGAGCGGAGAGGACCATGTTCTGGACATGGCCGCCCAGACCCGCCAGGCATCCCATTTTGCCGACCCCACGTTCCATCAGCCTCTGGGCCAGCTCATTGCAGGCCTGTCCCAGGTTGGCGCTCCCTGAGCATGAGTATATGATCACTGCCCGTTCTTGGCATGAACATCTGTTCTCAACCATGCGGTTCACGCTTTCAGTATCTCGATCAGCTCAACCACTGATGGCACCTTTCCCATGAACTTTACCTCGCCGTCGATGGCCAGGGCCGGGGTCACCATGATGCCCAGATCGATGATGGTATCGATATCCTCAACCTTGACCACCTCTGCTCCTATCCCGGCCTGGGACAGTGCCTCGGTGACGTTCTTCTCCAGCCGCCTGCACTTGGCGCAGCCTGTTCCGAAAACCTCGATCTTCATCGAATTCGTGCCTCCTTTTTAACAATTATTTCGCTTGCCTTGTTCATCCAGGTCATCCGACCAACGCTCCGAATGCCATCCCGGCGATGGTGGACATGATCACGACCAGAATCGCATAGGCGACCGTTCTCCTTACCCCCATCACCTTAGCCAGGACAACCAGTGATGGTGCGCTGATGGTGGGGCCCGATAGCAGCAGGGCCAAGGCCGGACCTGCGGCCATCGCTCCAGTGGTGTAACCGAAGGTGGTGCCGATTATCGGGACCTCCAGCAGAGTTGGCATATACAGTATCGCACCCAGCACCGACGCCAGCATGTTCGCCGAGAGGGAGTTGTCCCCAAGATATGGAGCGAAGGTCTCGGGCGGAAGGAAGTAAGCCAGCGCCCCCACGGCGAACGTGCCGATAAGCAATATCGGCACTATCTTCTTGGCCAGGTCCCAGGTCTCCATTCCCCAATCGGTGATCTCATCTCTCTCGAAATGATATATCGCCAGATATGCGACCATCAGGGTCAACGCATAGACGATCGGCAGTTTGATCAGCCAATCTAGCTGGGAGGCGCCGATGATCAGGATGAGCACCAGCAGCGCGAAGAAGCTGAGCACTACCCATTTCGGCTTCTCCTCGCCGCTGGAGAGCAGTTTGAACTCCCCCGTGGACCTCTCCTGACGGAATAGTGCCGCCATGATCAGGCCGACCAGCACGGACATCCCAACGGCCGCCACCGCTCTTGCGATGCCGATGTCGTAGCCCAGGACCTGCGCGGTGTAGATGATTGCCAGTACATTTATTCCCGGGCCGGCGAATAGGAATGTCATCGCCGGACCCAGTCCGCTGCCTTTCTTGTATATGCCAGTGAACAGGGGAAGGATCGTGCAGCTGCAGACGGCCAGCACGAGCCCGGAAATGGAAGCGACCGGGTAGGAGACATACTTCCTGGTCTGAGGACCGAAGTACTTCAGGATCGCCTCCTTCCTGATGAAGGCCGCTATGGCTCCAGCAATGAAGAAGGCTGGTATCAGGCAGGTGAGCGTATGCTGTGAAACGTATTCGATCAATCCTTCGATCCCGCTCTGCAATGCCCCAATCAACACATCTGCCGTCGGACCACCTTCAATTTCAAATTTTTTTGTATTGAAGCTCTGTACCTAATAAATACTATTTAAAATATTCTAGAAATGGTTTATACCTCAGCACCATCCATCGTTTGGTCCGGAAAAGGCTAGGCGCCGAGGGGGAGCGGGCGGACTACTTTTTCCTCTCCTTGGGGGCCGGATCGCCAGTGGCCCGGGCGACTATGTCCACCCAGGCGGTCTGCTCCCCTTCCACATTGTCTCCGCCGAAGAACTTGTTGTGGTATACGTCGCTGCGGACCCGGATGTTCTCCGCACCCGCCTCGTACACCCGGTTCCGGACGTATTCCTCAGCCTGCCGACGGGCCGAGCTGATGGCCTGCTCGACATGACTGTAGGTGACCGGGGTCCCGAAGGGACCTAGGACGAAGAACACGTTGTCCATGTTCGGAAAGACCTGCGCCGTTACCGTCTCGGATATCTGACTGCATACTGCCCCGACGGCATTGCCTACATCGTGATCACGCGGCATCAGGACCTTGACGTTCATGCGTTCCTCGAGCGGGGGCATGTAGATGTGCGTCGGAGCGCCGATACCGACCAAGGGACGGTCCAGTGCGGTGTTCGTCCTTATGCTGCTCTGCGAGTTCCCGTTCACCGTGGCCCGGAGCAGGAAGTTGAATCCAGGACCTTCGGGCATATCCCCCGACTCGTCCAGTACCACCTTGCGCATGACCTCCTCGCCTACCCGGGTGACGAACTCCTCCTGGAATGACGTCACATATTCATCGAAGGATTTGTGACCCCAGTTGGCCATGAACTGGACGCCCAGACGGGCCGCTTCGATGTCGAAGCTGTCGAAATAACCCTGGACGTGCATGAAATCGGTGGCGGTGAGGCCGGTCATCTGCAGGAACCCGCGGTCCTTCAGACGCTTGACCACATCCCGATAGGTGAAGACCTCGGGATTTCCCAAGCGGATCTCTTCCAGAGTGCAGACGGGATGTGCCTTAACGAAATCATATACCGCCTTCTCCTTGGCCGACAGCTTGCCGGTCGCCCTCTCCACATGAAGATAGTAATTGGTCTCACTGGTGGAGTTCATCCTTTCCTTGATCTCCGGATAGGAGGCTGAGGCAACTGATAATGGCACCACCCGCTCCGGCCCGATCTTGAAGATGCCCCGCTGATCGGAAACCACGTGGGAATCCCCTCCCAGACCCACCGTCCAGATGTCGATCGCGCGCACCCGCGTGCGCCAGTGCCCGACCGTGGCGCCCTCCTTGGATATTCTGGGGAACCCTTCGTCCAGGTAGGCGATGTCGGTGGATGTCCCGCCGATATCGACCACGATGAAGTTGTCCTCTTTGCAGAGAAGCTTTCCACCCATCAGGCTGGCTGCCGGACCGGAAAGGATGGTCTCCACCGGCCTTTCCCGAGCCTTTTCGATGTTCATCAGGGTCCCGTCACCCTTGAACACCAGGATGGTGGCGTCGATCCCCCTTTCCATGAGAGACTTCTCCACGCCGTCCAGGAAATCGGAGATTATGGGAAGGAGGCGGGCGTTCAGGACAGCGGTCACGCTCCGCTCCGGAACGCCGAGCTGAGATGTGAGATGATGCCCGAGCACCACCGGCAGCCCGGTGCGCTTCTTGATCATGCGGGCGGCTTCCAGCTCATGGGCGGGATTGTATACGCTGAAATGACTGGATACCACGAAGGAATCGACCTCCTCCTTCATCTTCTCCACCGCTTCCTCCAGGGCGGCGGTGTCCAGGGGGGCCACCTGCTGGGCCCATACCCCGTGTCCGCCCTTTATGTAGGCGTCCAGGTCCGCCCCCGACCGGTAATCGCCCATCGGCGTCCAGCCAATGCCGATGTGACCGACCTTCCCTCCCTTTCCGGTGAGGATGGAGTTCGTCGCCAAAGTGGTCGAGAGCCCGACGAACTGAATGTCCGCCCGATCGAAGGTTTTGCTCTCCAGAGCCTTGTCTATCGCCCCGAGAATGCCGATCGATAGGTCATGATAGGTTGTTTGGGACTTGCCCTTCGACAGAACCTCCAGGGTGTCCATGTCCACGACTGCCGCATCGGTGTAGGTGCCACCGGTGTCCAATCCCAATCCGAGTCTTCTAGCGGTCATGATATCCTTTCGCCGAATTAACATAGCACTGAATATAAGAATTGTGCCATATCAGAGAAGGAAGGTGATGGGGACCATTAGGACCACGAAAGCCGCGGCCGCGGTGCCCGCCATCCTGAACCTGACGGATGTCCCACGGGTTCTTGCCCAGCAGACCAGGGCGATGCAGGCGAGCAGGGACATCTGAAGACCTCCCAGCAGGACATAACTTTCTCCGACCCCGCTGAAATCCTCGATACGCAAGTTGACGGCCATCAGTATCACAGCGAGGCCTTCCAGTGCGATGAGCGCCGTCGCGGACAGGAAGACCGATGAAACAATGAGCTTGGGCCATCCTGAGAGGCGCTCATCGTCCTTGATCAGCCAGGCGAACATTGTCAACAACGATAGGGCCAGCAATTGGGCCCCGGCCAAACGGAAGGTGCTTTCAAGAATTCCCCCCAGACCCTCGATGCGGGTATCGGCCGCCAAAGCCATGGCGAAGATGCCTTCGAGAGCCAGCATGGAAAGTGCCAAAGCTACCGGGAACACATACAGATAATCCCGGTCCCAAGACTCCTTGCGCAGTTTCCAGAGCATGGGCGTGACCAGACCGAGCGCGAAGAGCTGGGATATCCCGGCCACCACCACTATCTTGGATACGCTGCCAACGCCGTCTACGGCCACCGGACCAACGAAGAAGGCGGCGGCGAGGCATCCAGCTGATATGGTTCCCCCCAGTACGGTCATCAAAAGTGTTCCGATCCAACCGCCCAGAGGCCTCTCAAGCTTGGAGACCGCCCATGGATCGTAGGCCAGGGTCCAGAACAGGAACGCCACCAGGCCGAGCGCCAAGAGCACCAGCCCGCCATTGGCCATGGTGTTTTCCATGAATCCGGTGACGCCTATCACCCGGACGGTGCCGGCGATGCTGTAGGCGACCAGCCCCTCCATGGCGATCAGGGCTGCGGCCATCTGCCCGAGCGAATCGGTCAGCCAGTTGGTCGGCCTGACATCCCGGAGCCTCCATAGACGGATGGAGAGGAGGCCGATGAAGAACAGCTGGCCTCCGACCAGCGCAATCCATTTCTTTCCCACGCCGCCGAAGTCAGTGATGGCCACATTACCGGCCAGCACCGCTATGGCGATCCCTTCGACGATCACCATTCCCATTGCCAGATAGGTCAGGAGGTCCAGGAGCCTGATGATTACCGGTCTTTTGAAATCGGGAAAGACCATTTTTATGGCCCAGGCCATTGAGATGAAGATCCCCAAGGCGGCCAGCTGGAACGCTGCGAGCTGGAACGTGGAAGCGGTGATGGACCCGAGGCCGTCGATGTTGGCGGTATTGGCCAGGCCGAGGGCGAAGAAGCCCTCGAAAGTTATGGCCCAGCCCAAAAGGATACCTTGCAGAGTCCGGCTAGTTATGCCCTTCATTCGCTTCCCCCGGTTTCTGAAGATAGATATCTCTTTGATTATACAAGTTGCGCAATCAATCCGACCCATTTGATGATCGGAGGCGGTGATCGGCCCCGCCTGAGCGATCCTCATCCGGTTCCGAATCGGCCATCCTGGTATAAAGGTCATTGACCGTCTCGAGCGACCTCTGCCCCTTGGGCGTGAGAGCGTAATCGCCCCGGCCCCCCCTCTGGAAGACCATCCCTGTGCTTGTGAGCCGTTGCAGATGGAAGAGGAGATTTCCCCCGCGCAGATTGGTCAGCGACGACAGCTCGGTGAAGGAACGCTGTGACCGGCTGAGCGCCTTCAATATCAGCATCCGCTGCGGGTTGGACATCGGCTCGAGTATGTCACGGACTATGATATCCTCCGGCATCGTATCTATGCTATCCCGGACCTCTTCCTTGGAACGGTACAGACGCAACTGACGCATCAGGTCTGTCTGGTCCTGGATGAGCGAGCCGACCTCCTGGAAACAGCCATTGCACTTCCCCGCTGCGACATGGGACCGCAGGGCTCCCAGTTTTTCTGCCTGAATGTCAATGTCCTCATCGGTTACCCTCGGTCTTTCGAGGAGGCCCAGGTTCTCATCCAGAAGCTCCATGAACTTCTTGCGGCATTCCGGACGCATCTCGCACCTTTTTACCATTCCAGCGTCCAGCCGGACCTCGGCCTTCTGGCGCACCTCGGCCTTGAGCAGATCGAACAGCTCCAGGCTCCGGACATCGCCCTGCGAGCTTTGGAGGAGGGCCGATATGTAACGGAGCTCCAGACCCATCTCCTCCACCCTCTGCCTGAGCTGGACTATCTCCTTCTCAACAGCGCTCTCCTTGACGGTCATCTCTCACCGATGTAGGATAATGACCAAATGGTATAAGAAAATGCACCTTATTTTTATTATAAAAATAATATTTTAATATTGAATGATAAAAAAAAGAAATTGGGGGCGATGCCCCTTTAGTGCTTCAGGAGCCTGATGGCTTCGCGAACGGCTTCGTTGGCGTCGTAGCCCCAGCCGTCTGCACCGATGCTCTTGGCAAAGTCCGCGGAGGTGGCGCCGCCACCGATCATGGTCTTTACCTTTCCCTTCATGCCGCCCTCGGCAAGCATCTTCTCGATCTCCTTCATGCCCGCCAGGGTGGGGGTCATGAGGGTGGAGGTCGCGACGATCTGGGCGCCCTCGTCCTTGGCCTTCTGCACGATGTCCTTCAGGGGCACGTCGCGGCCGAGGTCGTAGATGGTGTTGCCAGCGCCGGTCAGCAGGGCCTTGACGATGTTCTTGCCGATGTCGTGAACATCTCCCTCGACTACGCAGAGGACGATCTTTCCGGCAGCGTCAGCGGAAGCGGTGTCCAGCTTCGGCAGGGCCAGGTTCAATCCCTGGTAGAGGGTCTGGGCGGACAGCAGGACCTGGGGCAGGAAGTACTCCTTCTTCTCGTACTTCTCACCGACGATCTCCATTGCCTTGCTCAAGCCGTTGAAGATGATCTCCTTGGCGGAGACTCCAGCGTCAAGGAGCTTCTGGGTCTCCCCCTTGGCTTCCTTGATCCTCCCCTTAACCACTATGTCAATCAATGCGTCCATGTTTGTCATTATAGATTTCCTCCAAAGAAGTTTTCTGCGTCCAAATTTCAATCGAGACTAATAAACCCTTGGATGGATGGATGAAACATCCACACTGTTTTTTAATGGATGGATAATACATCCATATGAATGTGCCATGCACTATCGTTAAGGCCGTTTACTATCTAAACAACTATGATTTTTTATAGATAATTTCACCGCAGTTCGCGCATCGGCCCTCGTTGGTCCGATCATCGATCTCGGAATAGGAGGGACAGAACCTGCTGAGCCGGTCACCTTCATAGACCACCTTTTCCGAGACCTCCTTGGCAGCTCTGTCGATCACGAGGGAACGGCATCGCGGACAATACGTCCGATGCTCATCACCCTCCACCATGCCGCTCAGGTAAACGAACCTCAAACCGTGCCGGGAGGCCATGGCCTTGGCGTCCGCCATAGCCTCCATGGCCGTGGAAGGAACATGGGACAGCCGATGAGCGGGCATGAAGCGATACAGGTGGACAGGTATTCCCGCGCCAAGCGTGGCCACCCAATCGAAGAACTCGTCAAGTTTGTCCGTTCCGTCGTTCAGACCGGGGATGATCAGATATGCCAGTTCTAGATGCTTGCCTGCGGCCGCGATCGTCCTGCAGGTACGGAGGACCGGGGAGAGCGTCCCCCCGCAGCGTTCCCGATAGAATTCGTCACTGAAGCCCTTGACGTCCACCTTGAACACGTCCACCTTTTCCAAGAGCTCCTTCAGCGGCTCCATCTCGATGTAGCCGTTGGTGTTCATCATGATGTAGAGGCCAAGTTCCCTCGCCCCTTCGGCGACATCAAGCACGTATTCGGCCCACACCACCGGCTCGTTAAATGTGAAAGCGATCCCCTGCGCGCCCTTCTCCATCGCCAGCGAGAGTGCTTCTTCCGCAGACGATACCGGTTCGATCCGCCCTTCCGGTCCTGAGGAGGCGAGCGAGGCGTTCTGGCAGCAATCGCAGTCCAGATTGCACCCGAAGGTGCCAAGTGACAGCAGTTTGCTCCCCGGCCGATAATGATAGATGGGCTTCTTCTCGATCTGGTCGACAGTGCGGACGCAGATGCGGCCGTAGTTCATCGAGACCAGGACGCCGCCGATGACACCCCGGGCCCGGCAGCCGCCCAGGCCCCCTTCGGGAATGAGACAGCGATGCGGGCACAGGCCGCATTCCACCATGGAACCTTCTGGAACGCCCCATCTCGCCGGCCGAAACGCGCCTGCCGACCGCGGATCAATAATCGTCATCCTCGCTTTGGGATGCGCCACAAACAGGGCACTTATCCTGGTTCTTCTTCAAGATACATCCACAGACGATGCACTCCACCAATCTAACCCTCTGGAAAACATAGGGGTTAGGACGGTAATTAATTTTCGGTCCGAATCATAAAATGGAGAAGGGACCTTATCGGCGGAGGTCCGGCCCGTGAGCCATGCTGGCCACGGTGATGGACAGCCCTTCCTTCAGACCGTAGGCAGGGGCGTACCCCAGCATGCGGCGCGCTTTGGATATGTCCGCCAGGGAGTGCCTGACATCCCCCCGTCTCTCCTCGAGATGCGTGATGTTCCCCTCCTCCTTTCGACCCAAAGACCCCAGGACCAATGAGGCCAGCTGGTTGACGGTGACCTTCTCCTGATTGGCCACGTTGAACACTTCGCCGTGGTGTTCCTCGTCCGTCGCCGCCAGGACGTTCGCCTGCACCACGTCCTTGACGAAAACGAAGTCCCTGGTCTGCTCCCCGTCCCCGAATATGGTGAGCGGCATGCCTTCCATGGCAGCCGAAATGAAGCGGGGGATGACCGCGGCGTAGTCCGAAGCGGGGTCCTGCCTCGGACCGTATACGTTGAAGTAACGCAGGCTGCAGGTCGGCAGGCGGTAGTTCAGCCAGAAGTTCCGGCAGTACATCTCGCCGGTCATCTTGGTCACTGCGTAAGGGGATATCGGAGAGGGGAGGTCGTCCTCCCGCTTGATAGCAGAAGGCGCATCGCCATATACTGCCGACGAGGAGGCGAACACAACCTTGCGGACCTTGGCGTCCCTGGCCTCCATGAGCACCCTGAGCGTTCCGCAGACGTTCACCTGGTTGCTGGACACGGGATCGTCCACGCTCCGCGGCACGGAGGCCAGGGCCGCGTGATGGAACACGTAATCGACGCCTTCCATTGCACCCCGGACCTTGTCAGCGTCCCTGATGCTCCCCGATATGAGTTCCACGTCCAACCCATCCAGGTTGTTCCGCTTGCCGGTGGTCAGATCGTCCAGGACCAGCACTTCGTTCTCCCCGTGAAGGGCCTGGGCGATGTTGGATCCGATGAAACCGGCCCCGCCGGTTATGAGCACCCTCTTGTTCCTGATGGTTCGCATGATGGACAGCCGTGAAGGACCATGGACGCTATTGAACCTATGCCCGCCTGTGACCCTTCGACTGGTCCCTGACCCTGCCCAAGCGGATCAGGCCGATGTCGCTGCAACCGAACACCTGCGCCTCCGCCATGTCCACCTCCCGGAGCCCTGGTGAAAGGATGTCGCCGGTGAGCAGCGTGCTGATGTCATTGCCGGCCGCCAGAGGGCTGAAGGCGGGCAGGACCAGCACTTCGGCCTCCTGATGATACAGGAACGCAGGAAGCTTGACATAGCCGCCCACCCCGTCGAAGAGACGGGCGGAAGGATGCTCGTGACCCTGTACGGACGGCCGATGGTGATGAACAAGGTGGCCGTGCGATAGGTGCATCCCATCCACGACAGTCTCGTCCATAAGCTCCAGGCCCATATGGGAGGTGATAGTGGCCAGGTAGTTGTCGTGATTGCCGCGCAGTACGGTCACCTCGGCCAAGGAGCTGAGATGTTCCAGCATGCTCCGCACCTGGGACCATTCCTGGTCCAGATTTCGGGAGAACTCGTGCTTCAGGTCCCCGAGGACGACGATGCGCCGGGGATGATTCGCCCTTGCTACCTCATCGATCCTCCGCTCCATCTCCTTGGCCTGGGAGCGGGGGAGCTGCATGCCTTCCAGCTCCAAGCTCGCCTCGATGCCCAGATGAAGGTCGCCCAGGAGCAGCGTTTGGGATCGGACCAGCATCGCGCAGCGTCCGTTGAGCAGGCGAAGATCGGGGGTGATGTCGAGATGCTGCATCGTCCCATGAAGGCCGCAGGAGGGATATCAACCCCTTGCCCAATTTCGAAGCTGGGGACGATAGGATATTATACGGATGCTCCGCTGAAAGGATGATGATCAGGCGCACCTTCCTCCTTCTTCCGGGCATAGGGCAGCTGAAGGAGCGCAGGCTTTGGGAGACCGGCGTGGTCTCCTGGGAGGAGTTCTCAGAAAGAAGGCATCTTCCCGGTATTTCGGACAATAGGAAGGAAAGCCTGGACAATGAGCTGGCGACCGCGAAGGAGTTCTGGGACCGCGGGCGCACGGATTATTTCACCCGGCTCCTCCCCTCAGGACAGCATTGGCGCATGTACCGCCGCCTGAAGGAGGACACGGCATACCTGGACATAGAGACGGACGGTCTGGGTCCTGGAGCGGTGATAACCATGGTGTCCGTCCATCGCCACGGTGAGACGGCCACGCTCACCAGGGGGATGGACCTCAGCTCCGAGAATCTGACCAAGGCGCTGAGCGGGACAAAGATGCTGGTCACCTTCAACGGCAGCACCTTCGATCTGCCGATGATCGAGAGGGAGTTTCCCTTCGCCGTTCCCAAGGTTCCTCATTACGACCTCAGGCACGCCTGCCCCAAGGTCGGCCTGCGAGGCGGACTGAAGCAGGTGGAGGTGCTGCTGGGCTACCGCCGCCCGCAAGAGGTGGAATACGTGACCGGGGAGGAGGCTGTGTACCTCTGGCACCTCTGGGAGAGGAAGGGCAGCGAGAACGCCCTCAGGCTGCTGCGCCGCTATAACCAGGAGGACACCAGGAACCTCGAGCCATTGGCCGAGGTTGTGTATGGAAGGCTGGAGGAGAGGACTCTCTCGGGGTGCGGCAGATGAGCGGTGATGTACAGGCTTTCCGGGACAGGGCGGCGGGGCTTGCCGCCCGGATCGGGAAGGCCCGTTCCGTGGCCATTTTCTCCCACATAGATGCGGATGGAGTCTCCTCGGCGGCCATAGCCTATCGCGCCGTGGAACGGGCGGGAGCGTCCCCGAAGGTGCATTTCCTGAGGTCCCTGGGAGACCGGGAGATCGATCTCATAAACAATTGCGGAGAGGACCTGGCATGGGTGTGCGACCTGGGGGCGGGGTCATACCGGTCCTTGGACCGGTCGCATTGCATAATAACCGACCACCATCACATCTTCGGCAGCGGCCAGTCCTTCCTGGACCTCTTCGGGAGCATGGACAACATGCTGAATCCCGAGGAGTTCGGGTTCGAGGGCTCCACGCAACTGAGCGGGGCGGGCTGCACTTACTTCGTGGCCAGGGAGATCGACCCGGCGAACGTGGACCTGGCCTACCTGGCGATCGTGGGCGCGGTGGGCGACCTGCAGGACAAGAAGGCGGGAAGGCTGGCCGGACCTTTGCACTCCTCGATCATCGGGGACGCGGCTGGCACCGGGGTGCTCCAGGTGGTGGAGAACGACCTTCCCTTCTTCGGATGGGCGACCCGCACCGCAGCGGCGATGATCGCCTTCTCCAACGATCTGAAGGCGATAGGGTGCGAATGCACGTTCAGCGATGTGAACCTGATGTTCAAGGCCCATGGCGTGAACACCTATCGGGGGAGAAGGGTGGCGTCGATAAAGGACGAGAACCTCAGCAAGTACTACAGCTGGTCGGAGCTGGAGGAGGGAACGCGCAGCATACTCAAGATCGCCCTTCGAAATTCCCTGCAGAGGATGGGCAAGGACCCCGCCGTCCTAGACGCCCTGCTCGGCGATGTATACCTCTTCCCATCATTCCCCGTTGGTTCGGCCAGCAGGGAGGCCAAGGAGTTCGCCACCATGCTGAACGCCTCCGGCCGCTATCTTCATGTGAGGTCCGAGGCCGGGACGGGCGGCGAACGGGCGGCGCCGGAAGGCGAGGAGAGGACCGAGGGGTTCCAGGGGGAGCTGATAATCAAGGCCTGCCTGGACCCAGTCTCGTTCTCCTCCGACGCCATGTCCCGGATAGGAAACCACCGGGAGAACCTGAAGAAAGGACTGGACGAGATCCACTCCATCGTGGCGATGGAGCACATCCAGTACATCAAGGGGCGCATCGACAGCCCGGAGAACAAGAACAGGTCCCGGTACACCCTCACCGCCGAGGACACCATCCTGGGCATCATCGTCGGCATGGCATTGGACCAGAAGCCCAACGGCGATGGTCCTCGCTTCGCCGTTCGCGAAGATCTTCCCCTCATCGCCATGGCGGAGATGTCTGACGATGCCTACTCTACGGAGGAGACGGGGACCGAAAAGGCCCCTTCCGGAGAAAGGGTCAAGGTGTCCGGCCGCATGAAGCGGGACCTGGCCGACAGGGGCGTCCACCTGGGCGAGGCTATGAAGCAGGCGGCCATGCAGGTGAAGGGAGTGGGCGGCGGGCACAATGTCGCCGCCGGCGCCACCATCCCCAAGAAGAAGATCAAGACGTTCCTTGAGGCCCTGGACAAGGAGATCGGCGAGCAGTTGGCCCGCTTTAACCCATCAGAGCGACCATGATCGCCTTCTGCGCGTGCAGCCGGTTCTCCGCCTGGTCCAGCACTACGGATGCCGGGCTGTCGATGACCTCATCGGTTATCTCCATTCCCCGGTGAGCGGGCAGGCAGTGCATGACGATGGCGTCCTTGTGCGCCACGGACATCAGCCCTGCGTTCACCTGGTAGGGCTTGAAGATCTTCTCCCTCAGCTTCTGCTCCTCCTCCTGGCCCATGGAGACCCAGACGTCCGTGTAAACCACGTCCGCATCCTTGGCCGCCTCCTTCGGGGATTCCACAATGTTTAGCTTACAGCCGTTCTTCTTGGCAATGGCCTTGGCCTTCTTGGTGACCCCCGGATCCGGTTCGTAACCCTTGGGGCAGCCGCAGGAAAGGTCCATTCCCACCATGGCGCAGCCGAGCATCAGGGAGTTGCAGACGTTGTTCCCGTCGCCCACGTAGGCCATCTTGATCCCCTTGAGCTTGCCCAGATGCTCCTTGACCGTCAGGAGGTCGGCCATGATCTGGCATGGATGTTCGAAATTGTCAAGACCGTTGATGACCGGCACGGTGGCGTGCTTAGCGAGCTCCATCACCATGTCGTGCTCGTACGCCCGGTACATGATCCCGTCCACATAGCGGGAGAGCACGCGGGCGGTGTCCGCCACCGTTTCCCCCCGGCCCATCTGCAGGTCCTTGGTGTTGAGGGTGACCGCGAAACCTCCCAGCTCGATCATCCCCACCTCGAAGGAGACCCTGGTGCGGGTGGATGACTTCTCGAATATCATGGCCAGGACCTTCCCCTTCAGCGGCTGGTCGTCCAGGTCCCGCTTCCTCTTCATCTCCTCGGCCGCATCCAATATGTCCAGTATGTCATCCTGGACGTCCAGCATGGTGGTAAGGTCCCGCTTCATCTTTCGCACCGTCGTTAACATTCCTCACGGCGATGATATTGATATCGCCGGGATTCTGTAGGAACCCGCCTTCAATAATAAAGGGGATGATTCGAATCCAACAAAGCCGGGGTTTATTGTCCCTTGACGGTCGCCATCCATTTTGTTGGAGGCGCTCAAGGCAGCAGCCCGTAGCCGAAGGGAAGGAAGGAGAAGAGGAAGAAGTTCAGTATGCCGTGCATGAGCGCCACCAGGCCGAGGCTGCCGGTCCTGTCATAGGCGTATGCGAGCACCATACCGACGCCCAGCACGAACAGGAGATAGGGGATGCTGTGATATCCGGAGTGCATGATGGAGAACATTACGGCGGAGACGATCATGGCCACGTATCTGCCGTGATGCTTCTCGACCGAACTCTGCAACAGCCCGCGGAATATGAGCTCTTCCCCGAAACCGATGAAGACCACCATGACCAGGAAGAGCTTTCCCAGGTCCAGGGGGCCCAGGTCCTTGACCAAGGCCACGTTGTCGAGGACGAAGTGCTCCAGGTTGGCGCAAAGGTACCCGAATATTATGGCGATTAGCAGGTACTCCCATTTCCAACTGACGTTCGGCCGCAGGCCATGACCGTTCAGGAACTGCATCAGGTTGCGCCAATGCAGCCTTCCCGCCTCCATCACCGTCTGCCTCCAGATGATGTAACCGGCCAGGATGATCGGGCCGTACACGAAGGGCATCCACAGCAGCGTCTCCGTAAAGAACACCGGCATCCCTATGTTCAGCACGCGGAGCAGGGACACCAGGGCGAAGGACTGGTAGAGGAGCATGCGCTTTTCCGACCAGATCGGGAGAAGTATGCACATGAATATGTTCAGGGCATGCAGCCCGAGACAGGATTCGACCGAGCCGTCGAAGTAGAATGCTTCGGCCACCGCGATGATGAATATCGGAAGCAGCAGACCCGCCCTGTCCCGCATCCGCCCTTCATTGAGGGCGCATGATTAATTACTATCGCCTGGAAGATCGGAAAAAAATAAAAAAAGGAGGATTGGTCATCGTCAGCGGACATTCAAGCGCGCAGGAAAAATATGTTGCCGTTGACTATGATAAAGTTCGGCTGGCTTAGATTCTTCTTCACTTATATCACCTCTTTAGTGAATTCTTATCGGTATAATCGCATTTGTACGATGATTGAAATAATATTTAATCATTACTTTGCTACTACAGCGCTAAAAAATGATTTTAGTGGTGCAAAATGACCGAGATAGGTGTTGAACAGATCAAGGTGCTGTCGGACCCCAACCGTCTGGCGATATTGTCCTTGCTTGCCATAAGAGAGATGACCACCACCGCCATATCCGACCTCCTTGGTCTGAGCGTGCAGAACGCCCAGTACCATATCAAGAAGCTGCTGGAGGCCGGATTGATCGTGCCCACCCGCACCGAGCTGGTCGGGAACCTGGTGGAGAAGTACTACCGTTCCGCGTTCGAGCCGGGGATCATGGGAGACGCCGCCGGCGTCAGCTCGGTGGACATCGCCGAGCGCCTGAACATCGTATTCGCCGCCCTGGGTGCCATCAAAGGAATCTTGAACCGCGGCATTCGGACCATGGACGAGCGCAAGGAATACTTCATGAACGTGGCCGACCGCCCGAACTACCCGTTCGGCGCCAACTACGTGGTGCTGCCGGTGAGCGAAACCGCCGTTCAGGAGGCGGAAAGGCTCATCTCCGACCTCGATGACCGGTTGAAGGAGCTCTCGGACAAGCACCCAGAGGAGGGGAGACCAAAGTTCGCCATCCTCTATTCGGTGTTCCCGTTCGAGTGAGAGGGCGAATATTTATTAAGCTTGACGCAATGCTGAAATCCCATCATGGCCGGGATGGGGTAGCCTGGTTATCCTTGGGGACTGTGGATCCCCGGACGCGCGTTCAAATCGCGCTCTCGGCCCCTTTTTCATTCCTTAACCACCTCCAGCTCCCGCTCCAGTATTGCCCTCTGCCTTACCGTGAGGGCCTGGGGGTCCACGGACACCAGCAGCAGGGACCCGTTTATCATCACCTCGTCCCTCAGCTGCCCGAGGAACTTGACCACCCGGTTCAGGTCGTTGCTCAGCAGAATGTGCTCCAGACCTTCCAGGGCGATGATCAAAGGACCCTTGCGGAGGAATTCCGTGGTCAGGTGCGTCAACAGCTGTACGTTGGCGGGGTCCACCCGGTCCGGTCCGGGTGTCCGGGCCAGCCAGACGATAGGCGTTTGGGCGATCTGATAGCCGGCCCTCAGCTGGTCCGGATGGACACGGCAGATTATGAGGGCCGACATCCCGCCCTGCATCTCCTGTACCATGGACTCGAACATGCCGTCCGGGGACGGCGATTCGAAGAGATACCCCCGACCCTTGGCCAAGGAGACCGCTGAGCGGCGGACGGGCACCTGCTCGACCACCCGGGGAGGGATGAACATCTGATAGCGGAGGATGCCGTATGCCAACATCAGCACGGACACTATCTCCCCTATGCCATAGATGCGCGGCGTCTGCCCTCCTGACAAGGCCAGGGCCATCATGATGACCATGATGGCCGCCGGGATGGCCAGGGCGGTGCTGAAAAGGGCGATCTGCTTGCGCTGCATGACGCTCAGCGTCCCCCATTTCCGGATGGTAGAGACGGTGAGGAAGACCAAATACAGGGTGAGCAGGAAGACCAGGATGGTGAATGGGACGCCGTTGTCCGGCACCCATCCGCTGGCATCCCTCACCATGTCTCCCACGGTCAGGGCGGCCATCAGGGAGAGGGAGAGCACCGCCGCCCAATAGCCCTTGAGATAATGGCCCATGATGATCATGGGGGCGGAATGGGGGACCATCAGCAGCAACCGGTAGGCCACCCCGATCTCGATCATAAGCAGGAACACCAGCGTTCGGAAGGCCCATGCGGCGCTCTCTGCGGAGCTCAAGCTGGCCACCAGCAGGTCGAACAGGCTTCCCACCCCGGCCAGAAGGGTGAGCCAGAAGAACATCCGGTTGATCGGGGAGAGAGGAGCCCTGGCGAGGACGTAACTGCCCAGAATGATCTCAGAGGCCGCCAGCGCAAGGAAGGCCGGCGCAAGGGGGTCGAGTTCGAGCATGCTTTAACTGAAGCTAGTGGAACCGACGCTATTAATGATATTCACCCATTATCATTGTGAGGAACCATGCTGGGGTTTCCTATAAATCCGGGAAGCTGCATGGGTTTTCCACGCCTGAGGTGCAAAGGATGAGCTGGAACGGTCCGCTGGAAAAGATCGATGATTATCGTTGGAAGATCCCCCGGTCCTACAAGGAATGCATGAACGGGGACGCCGTGATCTTTGCGGACGAGAAGATGATAGAGACCATCGTCTCAGACAATTCGCCTGAGCAGGCCGCCAACGTGGCCTGCCTCCCCGGACTGGTGGGAAGGTCCATGGCCATGCCGGACATCCACTGGGGGTACGGATTCCCCATAGGAGGCGTGGCGGCCATGGACGCCGAGGAGGGGGTCATCTCCCCGGGCGGCATCGGCTTTGACATCAACTGCGGAGTGCGGCTGATCGCCACCGACCTGCGGGTGGGCGACGTCGCCCCCAAGATAAAAGAGCTGATCGACACCCTGTTCCATAACGTTCCGGCCGGGGTAGGCTCCAAGGGGGTGGTGGACGTCGCGGCCAACCAGATAGACCGCATCCTGGAGGAGGGAGCGGAATGGGCGGTGGCCGAAGGTTACGGATGGCAGGAGGACCTTGTCCGCACCGAGGAGAACGGGCGCATGAAGAACGCCGATCCATCCAAGGTCTCGGCGAAGGCGAAGCAGCGAGGGGTTCCCCAGGTCGGCTCCCTCGGCTCCGGAAACCACTTCCTGGAAGTGGACCGGGTGGAGAAGATCTTCGATCCCGCGGCGGCCAAGGCCTTCGGCCTGGTGGAGGAGGGGCAGATGACCGTCTCCATCCACTGCGGCTCCCGGGGATGCGGACATCAGATAGCCACCGATTATTTGCAGGTCATGGAGCGGTCGGTCAGGGACCGGGGGCTGCGCCTTCCCGACCGGCAGCTGGCCTGCGCCCCTGTGAACTCCAAGGAGGGCCAGGACTATCACGCGGCCATGGCCTGCGGGGCGAACTACGCCTGGGCCAATCGGCAGATGATCATGCACTGGGTCCGCCAGTCGTTCGAGAAGGTCTTCCGGCGCAGCGCCGAGGATATGGGCATGGACCTGGTCTACGACGTGGCGCACAACATCGCCAAGGTGGAGGAGCATACATATGAGGGGAAGCGCCGCAAGGTGTACGTTCATCGGAAGGGCGCCACGAGGGCCTTCCCGGCCGAACACGCGGAGGTTCCGGCCATCTACCGGTCCGTTGGCCAGCCGGTGCTGATCCCGGGAGACATGGGCACCGGCTCCTATGTGCTGGTAGGGACGGATAAGGCGATGGAGGAATCGTTCGGGTCCACCTGCCACGGCGCCGGCCGGATAATGTCCAGGGAGGCTGCCATCCGCTCATATTCCGTTAAGGCGATAACCCAGGAGATGGAGGCCAAGGGAATATACCTGAAGGGGAGCACCCGCGACGGCATCCAAGAGGAGGCGCCCGGGGCTTACAAGGACATAGATGACGTCATAAGGGTGGTGGTGGGCGCCGGCCTGTCCCGCCCGGTGGCCAAGCTGACGCCGATCGGAGTGATGAAGGGCTAGAGGTCGCCGAGCGTTCGTACGGCCGCCCTCTCCACCCGCTCAACGTAGCGCTCCGGGCAGGAGACCATCAGCGCCCAGTCATGCACCCCGCGGGACTGCAGCGCCTTGCTTATCGGGCTCAGCCTGGTGAGAGGCCTCACCCTCTCCCCGTTGAGTATCGGCACCTCTGTCTTGCCGCGCCGGACCTCGCCGGTTATAAGCTGCCGCGACGGAACGTCAAGAATGACCTCTGAGGGATCCGCCCCGGCGCGGTCGGCGATCATCGCCTCGACCGACTTGCGGCGCCGGTATTCGGTCAAGGGGAGAAGCCTCTCAGCGTCCTCCTCGCTCATGTCCGGAACGTAAACGGAGAAGGCGCGCTTGTACAGCTGCCGGTAACGCAGCAGGGTCACGATGCGCCTGGGCCGGCCGCCCTGGGCGACCAGGCGTTCGACCAGCGAGGCGTCGCTCTCCCTCTGCAGCCCGTCGGCGATGGAATCGTCCGCCGCCTCCACCGCCTTGCAGAGCATCATCTCGGCGATGCGCACGGTCTTGTGGAAGTATACCGACGTGTACATCAGCGCCCGGGCCACCATGAGGCCTTCGGCGGCCACCATGCCATTCTTGCGCACCACGATGTCGCCGTGATGCAGCGCGATGGTGTGTATGAGACGGTCGATGTCGATGGTCCCGTGCGCCACGCCGGTGTAATGGGCATCCCTGAGCAGATAGTCCATCTGGTCGGCGTCCACCGGCCCATGCAGCATCTGGTTCAGATAGTCATGGGAATTGAAATGGGACTGCCCGCTGTTCTCGGTTATCATGCGCTGCCCGCGCCGGGCCTTGTGACCGGGCGAGACGATTATATCGGCGACAGCATCGGACGAAATCCCGTTCCGCTCCAGCAGCTCGGATATGGTTTCCCGGCAGCCGATCAGCTCGGCCTCCTCCTCCCGGAAAACGCTGCGCCGTCCGTCGATCAGGGCGGCTCCGATCTCCATGTGGTCCAGTGAGAAGCGGTTCTCCAGGACCTCCTCCAGGGTGTGCGAGAAAGGCGCATGCCCGAGGTCGTGGAGCAGGGCCGAGGCGAGGGCTTGCTCGCGATCCTCCTTGCCGAGGGAGAGGGCATCGCACATCAGGTCGGCCACGTGATACGTTCCGAGGGAATGCTCGAAGCGTGTGTGGTTGGCGCCCGGGAACACGAGATGCGCAAGGCCGAGCTGCTTCACCCCGTGCAGGCGCTGCATCTCCGGGCGGTGCAAGATCTCAAGGAACGCACCGGCCACCTTGACGCTGCCGTGCACGCTGTCGTGGATTATCTTCTGCTCGGACATAAAAAACGAGCTGGGGCCCCGGGAGGGGGGCCGAGGGCCTACTGGTAGCCGCCCTTTATCTTCTTCCGGTCGATGCGGATGCCGTTGGGCGCCACTACGATGAAGTTGTTGCCGATCGCGGCCACGTCGCCGTTGGTGTCCCTGGCCACGGACTTCAGTTCGTTGGTGATGCGCTTCAGGGTGTTCTGGTCGTTGGCAATGGGAGAGTAGTCGATCATCAGGATGTTGCCCTGGTAGACCGGCTGGGTGATCGGGCCCACGTCCTCATAGCGGTAGATCTCGGCGACCTTGATGCCTCCGGCGGAGATGGCGCTCTCGTCCTGGAAGTACAGCGCCCCCAGGTCGATGTACTGGTCGGTCTCCACGCTCTTGACGTCTTCCTTCGACTTTCCCAGCGGTTTCTTGAGAATCGGCATTGCATCCCTCGGTTGGCGGAGTTATGGCATCTAATCAATATTAATCTATCTGAATCCCACCCCAGCAGGCGACCGGCAGCTCACCTTTCATCGTACTTCCATATCTTGTCGCCCACGTAATGCAGGTTCTTTATCGCCTTGCCGGGGGCCTTGGCGGCCATGACCTCCGCGGACACCAGCGCCTTGCCTATCGCCAGGGGCCGCTTGTGGGTCATGTCCCTGATCCAGACCATGTCCCCTTCCTTTATGCCGGGGTCGACCTCCACTATTCCGGGGGACATCACGTCCGCCCCGTTGGTCACGTACGGCACCGCCCCCATGTCCACCGACACGTAGCTCTTGGTGGCCTTGTGCCTGAGAAGGCCCCGTATGGTGGGGAAGGGGCGCCCTTCCACCGTCATGCCCTCGATGACGTTGTTGATGATAATCAGCTCACACTCCGGACCCTCGGCGGTGTCCACCGTGTCCCTGGGGCCGATGACCTCCGTTCCGGTGGCCTTGAACAGGTCCTCAGCCAGTGCCTTCAGCTCCTTCTCCCGGAGCCTCTTTCGCTTCCGCACCCTGATCTCGCTCACGGACGACCCTATTGACAGGGCGCCAATTAACTTTACGCCCTCTGATTACCAAGGGAGGACTGGCAGCGGCATAGATTCATTAATCCCCATGTGCCTGCTTTCCCGCATGAAGCTGCCCCTGGTGGCCACCCGCTTGGGCATCATCGCCTTCAAGCTGATGATAGTGGCGATAGTTGCCCTCAGTATCCTTCCGCTGGTCACGGGCGGACTGGGAATAGACATGGATAACGAGGACGAGGGAGAGATGACCTTCGATGACGGGGTCATCCATGCCGAGATGCCGATCACCGTCCGCAACGACGGTTACTTCGACATTAACGATCTGACGGTCTCCTTCACCTTCATGAACGAGGACGGGGACGTGCTCACCAGCAGCGACGGCGAGCCCATGGACATCCCTGCCGGAAAGGAGACCGAGGTCTCCATCGGCCTCACCTTGGACCTCAATGACCTGGACTACCGGGTCCGTTCAGATCTGATATTCAACGGGACGGACATGAAGTTCGATGCGAAGATATCCGCCAAGTACATCCTGGACATGGTCCAGTTGAGCGTGGAGGCCGGGAGCGACATGGGGTGGGGGCCGTTCATCAGCGACCTGCAGGTCGAGGAATGGAACGCCCAGCCCTTGGATGAGGGCGGAGACAAGTATGTGCTCGTGCCTTTCTCCTTCCGCGCCGACGACATGCTGGAGGGGTTCGAGGTCTACGTTGAGACCGAGTATTGGGATGGGGACGGATTCGCCAGCGACGCGGGCCAGACCGTCCATTTGTCCCATCAGGTGTACGAAACGGCGAAGGTCCCCCTTTCCCAGGATGCCTATGACCGCCTGATAAACGGCACGGCCAACGCCACCGTGCGCACCACCCTTTTCATCCTGGACTGCTCCACCTATGACGAGGGACACCTGACCACGGGGGGAGGCGGGGGAGATCCCATATACAACCTGCAGCTCCAGATGGGGAGCTCGTACCTGCAGGACATGGGCGGCTCATACCTGTTGATGATACCGTTCAGCTATCAGACCGCCCCTGCCTATCAGGGGGAATACGCCAGCGCGTTCATCGAATATTCGGACCTCAACGGGTTCTACACCAACATCAACCAGATGATCTACCTGGAGGAGAACGGCTGGGTGTGGGCACAGATATGGCTGTCCCAGGATGCGTACGATGCCGTCCAATACGACGATGAGATCGTGCATGTCAAGGTGACCATGTACTATCAGTACTGGACCATGATCGATGAGCAGGACTACCATGAACCCTGGGGGGTGGGTCCATGAAGCTGGGGGAGTTCGATGGCAGGTACTTCTCCCCGGTCAATGGGGCGGTCACCGCCGCGCTGCACGCTCTGAAGTACCTTGCTGTTCCCTACATCCTATTCGCGGTCGGACTGATGGTCCTCCGCGCGGAGGACGGACCGGAGCGGGTGGCCGATCTACTGGGAGAATTGCAGACCCTGGTGCTCATCTTCGGAATCGTCCTCGCCGCCCTGGGGTTCTTCAAGGGCGCGTATCCCAAGGGAAGCTACTCCAGATTCCTCTTTGGCCTCACCGCCTCAGTGCTGGTCATCGCCTATGTTTTCTCGCTGCTGCTCGATGGCCGGACCCAGGACATAGTTACCAGAGAGGCCTTCGACCTGGACCTCTACTCCATCTTCGTCCTTTACTTCTTCCCGGCCCTGCTGGCCGTGCTGATGCAGTTCGGGGAGCTGGCCGATCACCGGCGGTCCTGGATGGAGCGGGAGGGACTTACCGATGCCAAGCCCAAGGAGGAGGCGGGCGACCACCGCTTCTACCACGATTTCCGCCTGCGGTACGGGTCCCTGTTCAACGGGCTTAAGCTTGGGCGTTCCACACTGATCGGGTTCGTGGTCATCCCTCTGATAATCCTCATCCTGCTCAAGGCGGGACTCTCCTCCCTGGACATGGAGGAGGTGGACACCGTGCTGTCCGAGCTGGACGGCATCTCCGCTCACATGGTCGTGCTCGGCCTGCCCATGGCCGCCCTGGCCTTTCTCAAGGGGTTCTATCCCAAGGGATCGTTCTCCCGCTTCCTGCCGGCCATGGCGATGGTGCTGGTCACCCTCTACTGGATATGGGTGCTGGGCCTGGAAGGGCGGTTCGTCTTCGATTCGATAGAGGAGATATCGATTAGCCTGGACTTTTCCAAGCTGCTCATGCTGATAATGGTCGGCACGGCGCTTTGGATGGTATACTACGCACTGGAACTGATCCTCTACCGTCCGGATTGGCGGTCCGCCGGCTTCCCCAGGGACCTGTACGTGGACCGCAAGACCCGGAAGGAGGCCCAGCGCAAGATCAGAGAGGAGAGGGAGGCGGCCAAGAAGAAGGCGAGGGAGGAGAGGACGGCCGCCAAGGAGGAGCAGAGGAAGGCCAAGGAAAAGGAGAAGGAGGACCGGAAGGCCGCCAAGGAACAGAAGGGAGCCGAACCATCACCTGAGGACGGTAAGGAGCAGTGAACTGAAGCTGAAGGTCACTTCCCTTCTCCCGCCTCGTCGGTGAGGGAGATGTCGAACACGCTCCCGGTCAGCCCGGAGGCCATGGCCCCCAGGGTGCGCAGGGCCACGAACTCCGGGGTGAGCAGGGTGCTGGCGTCCTCCTCCCCGAAGTTCGAGGCGCGCAGCGGCGTGCGGGTGCGCTGCGGGTTTATGGCGATGACGTCGACCTGCCCGCTGAGCTCGTCCGCCAGGGCCTGCATGAGGTTCACGATGGCCGCCTTTGTGGCGCTGTAGACCGCGTATCCCTCCCTTCCCTTTGTGTAGGAGCTGGAGGCGAAGAACACCAGCTTTCCCCTCGTCCTGACGAGATGGGGAATTGCGTATTTGGAGACCAGTATGCTCCCGGCCAGGTTGACCTGCACCTGGTCAAGGATGTGCCGGTCCTCGGCATCGGCGAGCTTCCCGCGATGCATGACGGCCGAGCATAGCACCACCGCGTCTATGCGGCCGTGGTCCCTGGCCACCATGCTCAGAGAATCTCGGACCTGGCCGGCGTCGGTGATGTCCGCCCCGTTCGAGCGGGATAGGGATATCGCGGTGGCACCGCACTCCCTGGCCAGATCGCAGATGCTCCTCCCGATGCCGGAGCTGCCGCCGAAGACCGCCAGCACCTTTCCGCGAAGATATGATTCCAGCCCCTGGCGCGACAGGGGAGACAGGTTTCTCCTGCGCAGCTGGAATATCCGCTCCGCCAGGAAGATGTCCAGAGGGTCGGTTATCTTTATGTTGTAGGCCGAGCCATCTATGGTGTGAACCGCAGCGAGCCTGGAGCGGACCAGCAGGTTGCAGTCGTCCGTGGAGTCGGTAAGACCTTCATCGATCGCCAGCTTATGGGCCTTGAGTATGAGCTGATACTGGAAGCCCTGCGGGGTCTGGCCGCGCCGGAGGTTGGAACGGAGGGGTATCCCGGAAATGTTATGCTTTCCGTCTATCTCCACGATGGTGTCGGAGGACGCCAGGCAGACATCGACCGCCTGATGCTCCTTTAAGGCGGATACGCAGCGGTCGATAATGTCGTCGTCCACGAAGGGGCGCACCGCGTCGTGAATGAGGACGTGCGTCGTGCCCTCCGGGCAGGCCCTGAGCCCTTCGAGGGACGATGCCTGCCGCGTAGGCCCGCCGGGAACAACCGACCTGACCTTGCGCAGGCCGTATTCGTCCACCAATGACCGCGTCCGGTCCAGGTATCTGGGGTTCACCACGATCACCACATGGTCGATGGACCCGTTCCCCTCGAAGGTGTCCAGGGTGTGCCCGATTATGGGCTTCCCGGAGAGCTTGACGAACTGCTTGGGCAGTTCGGTCCCGAAGCGCTCGCCCACGCCCCCCGCCAGGATGATCGCGGTCACTGTCATGGTATGCGGGACAATCCCATTCCAGCTAATTAAATCTCGTGAACCGCTTCCTCGTAGGGAAGGTCCAGGTCGATCAGGGTGGCCCCGTGATGCGATACCCGCTTATCCTCCGGAGGCGGGCTCATGTAATCCCCGAAAAGCTGCGTCAGGACCAGGTGATGCTCGCCCGGTGCCGGCATGGGCAGACCCTCGTACTCCAGCTCCGCCGTGCTGTCGAACCATGACCTCTCGTACACCACATGACGGAGCGGGAAGCCGGCGTGGGTCAGGAAGCCGACCTTGTCCGAGCGGCCGATGTCGAACAATGCCATCAGCTTGCCGTATGCCTTCATCAGCGACCCGCCGCCCATCGGGCTCAGCATCTTGAAGAGCATGAAGGGGAAGATGAGATAGGGCTTTGGCTCCTTTCTGAACGCTTTGAGGCTGGCTGTATACCCAAGGATGGATATGGGATACCAGAAGACCGCCTGCAGCAGGCGGTTGGACGGCATCCCGTCCATGGGGAACACGTCTATGAACACCCCGTGGTTGATATGGCGGTGGTCCATGTAGGACTCCACGTAGGTGGTGTCGGAGCGTCGGAGCTTGGCGTAGACGTTGTGATACTCCGGGTCGGAACCGTTGGTCTGCAGAAAGTAGCTGGGGCCGAACTCCTCCTGGGGGAGATGGATTAAACGCTCGTACTCGTCCCTGAGCAGCACCACGTCTATGTCGTCGTCCCAGGGAATGAAACCCTTGTGGCGGACAGCGCCCAGCAGTGTGCCTGAGAACAGAAAGTAACGGATGCCGTTCTTACGGCAGACCCTGTCCATCTCCTGAAGGATGGAGAGCTGAACGTGCTGCAGTTCGTTCAATTCCTACCCACTATCAACCTTAAAGGCCAGGGAGAATTTATAGATTTTAGCGAGACCTCCTCCAGATGTGTAGCGTCGGTGAGGGAGGACCGGTGGACTGACGCAGATTATATAATCCGAGGGCGTTCCCAGGGCGGGTGAGGGAATGTACATCTCCATAATCGGTACCGGTTACGTCGGGCTGGTGTCCGGGGCATGCTTCGCGGAGCTCGGCCACCGTGTGCTTTGCGTCGACAACGTCAAGAGCAAGGTGGAGAGCATCAACGCCGGTACGCCGCCCATCTTCGAGGATGGTCTCGAGGAGATGCTCCGCCGTCACCTGGCGTCCGGTTCGTTCCGGGCGACGAGTGATTATTCCGAGGTCCCGGGCACGGACATGACGTTCATCTGCGTGGGAACCCCGTCCCACGAGGATGGGTCGCTGGACCTGAAGTACCTTCTCAAGGCGACTGAGGACCTCGGCCATGCCTTGTCGGCGAAGAAGGGGAGGCATACCGTGGTGGTCAAGAGCACCGTTCCTCCGAACACCACCCGGGACGTCGTCGGCCCGCTGCTCCTGAAGGCATCCGGAAAACAGGCGGAGCACCTGGGACTGGCCATGAACCCGGAGTTCCTGAAGGAGGGCATGGCCGTGAAGGACTTCCTGAACCCGGACCGGGTGGTCATCGGCGCGGCGGACGACAGGACGTTCGAGGAGGTGTCATCCCTCTACGGCGGAGTGGATGCGCCGGTATTGCGCACCGACCTCTCCACGGCCGAGATGATCAAGATGGCCTCCAACGCCTTCCTGGCCGCCAGGATCTCCCTGGTCAATGAACTGGGAAACCTGTGCAAGACGCTCGGACTGGACTTCCGTCAGGTGGCCAAGGGAGTGGGGATGGACCCCCGCGTCGGGCCGCTTTTCCTGAAGGCCGGCTGCGGCTTCGGCGGTTCCTGCTTCCCCAAGGACGTCAGGTCGATCAGGGCGCAGGCGCGTTCGCTGGGTGTCCGCACGGATATGCTTGACGCCACTCTATCGGTCAACGAGAGGCAGCCCCGGCGCGTCATCGAATTGCTGGAGAGCCGCACCGAGGTCTACGGCAGCACCGTGGCCGTCCTGGGCCTGGCGTTCAAGCCCGGTACCGACGACATCCGGGAGGCCAGCTCCCTGACCGTGGTGGCCGAGCTGCTGCGCAGAGGGGCGAACGTCAGGGCGTACGATCCCCAGGCCATGGTCAACTTCCGAAGGGAGTTCCCGCAGATTACCTACTGCGTCTCGGCCAGGGAATGTCTGAAGGGTGCGGACTCCGTACTGATACTCACAGAATGGCAGGAGTTCTCCGACCCCGCGCTTTACGGAAGCCTGCTGGTGGTGGACGGCCGCGGCGTGACAAAAACCAATAACTACGAAGGGATATGCTGGTAGCCATGAAGGCGGTCATTCCGGCAGCTGGATGGGGGGTGCGGTTCCTGCCGCTCACCAAGGAGCAGCCCAAGGAGATGCTCCCGGTCATCGACAAGCCGGTCATCCAGTATGTGGTGGAGGAGGCGGTCAAGGCCGGGATAAGGGATATCATCATCATCACCGGCCGCCACAAGCGCACCATCGAGGACCACTTCGACCGGGCGTTCGAGCTGGAGGCCGTCCTGAAGAACGGGAACCGGCGCAAGCTCCTGGACAGCATAAGCGGTCTGCACGAGCTGGCAGATCTCCACTACATCCGGCAGCATGAGCAGCGGGGTCTCGGGGACGCCGTGTACCAGGCGCGGCACCATGTGGGGAACGAGCCGTTCGCGGTCATGCTCGGAGACACCATACACGTGTCCGATGTGCCGGTGGTCAGGCAGCTGATGGAGGTGCATGCCCGCACCGGGCGGTCCGTCATCGCCGCGGAACGGGTGCCCGGAGACAAGGTGAAGAACTACGGGGTCCTGGACGCCGTGAAGCTGGACGACCGGCTCTATGAGATAAGGGACCTGGTGGAGAAGCCCAGGCCGGAGGATGCCCCCTCCGACCTGTGCATCGCCGGGACGTACGTGCTCACGCCAGGGATATTCGAGTGCATCGAGAACACGCCGCCCGGCCACAACGGGGAGGTGCAGCTGACCGACGCCCTCCGCTTGCTTCAGAGAAAGGAGGGAATGCTGGCCTGGGAATTCGTCGGCAAGCGCTACGACATCGGCGATATCCCGGGATGGCTGAACTCGCAGTTCGAGCTTGCTCTTTCCCATCCAGTTTACGGCGAGAAGCTCAGGCAGCGCATCCGGGAGCTCAACGAGAGGGAGCACTTCTTCTGATCAGGCGGGGATGAGCAGCAGCGGCCTGGTGGAGCCTTTCACCACCTCTTCCGAGGTGGAGCCCAGGGTCGCCCCCCGAAGGTATCCCTTTCCAGTGGTGCCGAGGACGATCAGGGTGGCGTCTATCTCCCGCGCTGCCTCCAGGATGTTGTAGGTCGTCGTTCCGAAGTGCAGATGCACATCGATCTCGCACCCCTTGGGTTCGAGCCTCTCCTGATACGCCTCCATCTTCCGCTTGACCTCCTGGAAACGCCGGTCGTCGGTCATGCTGTATTTGGATGATTGGACGACATGGAAGAGCGTCATCCTTTTCGCCCCGGCGTCGATGAGCTTCTGCACGGCAGGCGCCAGGGCCCGGGATGCCTTGCTCAGGTCGATGGTCACCAGGACCCGGTCGAGCAATGGGGGGCACCCCTCGACGTAGGACCGGGGATCTTCGCTCGCCTCCAGCGGGAACTTGTCCAGCAGGACGGGGACCTTGGCCCGCCTGATGACCCCCATGGAAGTGCTCCCCACGATGAACTCCCTGACCCTTCCTTTGCCCGATGCGGCCATGGCCACCATGGAGATGCCGTGTGAATCGGCCGCCTTCAGTATCGCCGCGGCCGGCTCCTTGCGCACCTCGGTGACCAGCCGGTGCCGGAGGCCGGCCTCCGCCACCCGTTCCTCCAGGAGCTTGAGGGCGGGGTCACGCTTGGAGACGTGGTCCAGGGCGGAGTATATCACAACCTCCTCCACGCCGTATCCGTCCATGCGGGAAGCGATATCGACCATCATCATGGACTGGGGGGACAGGTCCACCGGGACCAACAGCTTCCTGAACATCGCGGGACTATAACCCAGGGACAGGGATATTAGTTTTTTCCGGTCAGGGGAAGGCCATTTTCAGGAAGGTGCCCGCAATCTTGATGTCCGGGTATCTGTTCACCGCCACCCTGGAACGACTACATGAACGCCGCGATCGAAGGGCCCGCCGACCGAAGGACAGGGGCGGTGCTCACCACCCTGCTGTCCAGCCTGATGCTGGGAACGTCCTATGTGGCGGTCAAGATGACCGTGGGGGACGTGAACCCGTTCCTTCTGGGGGCGGCGACCATGTCTGTGGGATCAGCGGTCATGCTGGCGTTCATGCTGGTCAGGGGAACGCTCGACCTGGCGATGCTGAGGCGCTGGGAGTTCTGGGCCGGACCGGTCATCAATACCGGGGTGGTCGCCCCTTCCTACGTCGGGCTTACCATGACCACCGCTTCGGCCGCCGGGCTCATCATAGGAACTAACGTGGTCTTCGTGGCGCTGTTCAGCCGCCTGCTGTTCGGGGAGCGCCTGGGCAGACGGCGGCTGCTAGGCCTGGGCATAGCCTTGCTGGGGCTGATAACCCTCACCACCCGTTGGGACCTTTCAGTCCTGGACGGATCGCAGATGGCCGGCAACCTCCTGGTGCTGCTGTCCGCGGTTTGCATCGGCGTATCGGTGGTGACCTCCAGGATGGCCCTGCGGACCCTGTCTCCGGACCAGTGGAGCCTCGGGCTGCACCTGCTGCTGCCGCCGGCTTTGCTGGCCTTGTACTTCCTCGTTCCGATGGAGGGGGGGCTTTCCCCGGTGAACATTCCGGCCGCCCTGTTCATCGGCATCGTGTGCACCACCGTGCCGACGGTGCTGTGGACCTCGGCCCTGAGGCACATCAGCGTCGTCACCTCGGCCACCATCCTGATGGTTGAATCCGCCTTCGCCGTCTTCCTCAGCTGGTTGTTCCTGGGAGAGGCCATCGACATCTATGTCTTAACTGGAGCGGCAATGCTCTTCTCCGCCATACTTCTGATGGCCAGGTCAGAATAGGGTTACGATGCCAGGAGCGCAGTCGATCAGAAGAGGATTAAAGGGTTTGGAGTTCCGGAACTGGCAAGAAGCTTATTTCTTCTTCTTGTCATCCTTCTTCTTCTCACCCTTGGGACCGCACTTTCCGCAGGACATGCTTTACCTCCTATGGGGGAGACCCACGCTATTGGAATTGTTGAGGGCCATATATTAATGTTATCTTGTCGGTAAAATAAATATTAATAATTTAGTCGAAAAGTAACACGATGCTGGCGATATTGCTACCCCTTCGGACGCCGAAGGCCAGCTACCCTGTGGTTACCTAGACCGATAAACCACCTGCAAATATCGGTCGAGATAAGCATGCTGGCATATATGAATTGCCAAAAATCAAAAGTGATTCCATGAAGGTCCATTTTTAATATCGCACTTGTCCCTAGCAGCCTTAGTGGGAAAGATGCAAGTATTGGAGACATCAAAATTGCTGACGGAGGAGTACACCGCCAAGATCCTCATGGCCACCATGGGGCGGGCGAAGAGCGCCTTTGAACTGAGCGATGCCCTGGGAATACCCATAGCCGCCTGCTACCGCAAGATACGGGTGCTGGAAGAGGCCGGTCTGATCCGCTGCAGCGAACGGCGCCTGACCCAGTCGGGAAAGAGAATGAGCATGTACAAGTCTATGGTCCGGAACGCCAACATCACGTTCGAGCGCAACCGCATCCGCGCCCGCATCGAGATGGAGGACGGAAGCAGCACCGATGACTGCATGGACATAGACCTGGGAATGATGTTCAAGGAGACCCACGCCTGATCGGCCGGCCTCCAAACCCCCCTTCCCTTTTTTAATTCCTATTGGAATTCGAAGATTCTCAATAGGAATCGCATAACGCAAAATAATCGACAATTCCAGTAGGATTGGTCGGAAATTATAATTAATTCCGCCCGTGCTATGCGTTTTCCACAATCTTTATTAATCATCTTACGGAAGAGGGCACGGCGATATGCCCCGATCCGGCAGCCCATATTAGGAGGAAGCGGCCAATGAGCGACGGAAAGACCATCGAGAGCGTAATGGAGGAGGTGCGGCGTTTCCCGCCCTCGAAGGAGTTCAGCGAGCAGGCGCATATAAAGAGCCTCGAACAGTACAAGAAGATGTACAAGGAGTCCGTCGAGGACCCTGAGAGGTTCTGGGGCAAGATGGCCTCCGAGGAACTGCACTGGTTCGCCAAGTGGAACAACATCCACAGCTGGGACAGGGAGAATGCCATCATCAAGTGGTTCGAGGGAGGCAAGCTCAACGTCTCCTACAACTGCATCGACCGCCATCTGGAGAACGGCCGCAAGAACAAGGCGGCCATCATCTGGCAGGGAGAGAACGAGGATGATGTCAGGACCTACACCTATCAGCAGCTGCACACCGAGGTATGCCGCTTCGCCAACGTCCTCAAGTCCCTGGGAGTGCAGAAGGGAGACCGCGTTTCGCTGTACCTGCCGATGATCCCCGAGCTGGCCATCGCCATGCTGGCCTGCACCCGCATCGGAGCGGTGCACAGCATAGTGTTCGGAGGGTTCAGCTCGGAATCGCTGAAGGACCGCATCGCTGACTGCGAGTCCAAGATACTTATCACCGCTGACGGCAACCACCGCGGCAGCAAGTTCGTGCCGCTCAAGACCAATGCGGACGTGGCCTTGGAAAAGGGAACGTCCATCGAGAAGGTCATCGTGGTGAAGCGTGCCGGGGCGGAGTGCCCGATGGAACCAGGCCGGGACATCTGGTGGCACGAGGAGATGGCCAAGGCGGACCGCTCCTGCGAAGCGGTGTGGTGCGATGCGGAGGACCCCCTCTTCATCCTGTACACCTCCGGCTCCACCGGAAAGCCGAAGGGAGTCGTCCACAGCACCGCCGGCTACCTGCTGGGAGCCTCGACCTCCTTCAAGTATATATTCGACTATCATGAGAATGACACCTACTGGTGCACGGCCGACATAGGCTGGATCACCGGTCACAGCTACATCGTCTACGGACCGCTGTGCGCCGGAGCGACCACCCTCATGTTCGAGGGCATTCCCACGTATCCGCAGGTGGACCGCTTCTGGAACATCGTGGAGAAGTTCAAGGTGAACATCTTCTATACCGCACCGACGGCCATCCGTTCCCTGATGAGGGAGGGCGAGAAGTGGCCGCAGGGCCGCGACCTCTCTTCGCTGCGCGTCCTTGGTTCCGTCGGAGAGCCGATCAACCCTGAGGCGTGGATGTGGTACCACAAGTACGTCGGCAACGAGAAGTGCCCGATCATGGACACCTGGTGGCAGACGGAGACCGGCTCCATTCTCATCACCCCGCTCCCCGGGGCCATAACCACCAAGCCCGGCTCCGCCACACTGCCTTTCTTCGGCGTGGTGCCGGAGATAGTCAAGGACGACGGCAGCAAGGCCGGGGTGAACGAGGGCGGGTACCTTTGCATCACCAAGCCCTGGCCGTCCATCATGCGCACCGTCTGGGGGCAGCACGAGAGGTTCAAGGAGATCTACTGGGTCCGCTTCCCGGGGAAGTACTTCACCGGGGATTCCGCCCGCTGCGATGAAGAGGGCTACTACTGGATCATGGGCCGGGTGGACGATGTGATCAAGGTCTCCGGCCACCGCATCGGCGCCGCCGAGGTGGAGTCCGCCCTGGTCTCGCATCACAACGTCGCCGAGGCGGCCATCGTCCCGGTGCCGCATCCCATCAAGGGAGAGGCCATCTATGCCTTCGTGACCCTGAAGACCGGCATCGACGAGACGGACCAGCTGCGCAAGGAGCTGGTGGCGCATGTGCGGAGGGAGGTCGGGCCGATCGCCACCCCGGAGGTCATCCAGTTCTGCCCGGGAATGCCCAAGACCCGTTCGGGCAAGATCATGCGCCGCATACTGCGCAAGGTGGCCACCGGGACGGCGGAGGAGCTCGGGGACACCTCGACCCTGGCCGACCCCGGCATACTGGACGTTCTGATCCAGGGGTCCCGCGCCCTGTCCAAGAAGTAGGCGCGCACCTCCTTTTTCAAACCCCTTTCTCCCTTTTACTTGCCCTTCAGTTCGCTGCCTATGTAGGTGAACATCTTCTTCAGGTTTATGAGGTCCAGGAAGTAGTTCAGGTCCTCCCGGGTGAACTCCTTGAGCAGGGCGAGGGCGGGCAGATAGACCGCGAAGGCCACCAGACCGAAGAGGATCAGGGTATAGAAGCGGTCAATGGATACGACGAGGTCGAGGGCGAACAGGGCGGCCATGGTCGCCAGGCCGGCCAGAAGGTGCAGGCTCAAGCGGGCATTGGGAGCGGTCCGGGTGAGGCGCCACACCGAATAGCGGACCAGCATGAAGCTCATGACGTTCCCTATCAGCAGGGCCAGGGCCGCTCCGACAAAGCCCAGGCCAAGCCCGTCCTGGGGGATGAGGAGGAACATCATGCTGATGTTCACGACCACCGTGAATATTGTTATCCGGGCCGAGATGTCCGGGCGGCCGACGGCAACTATCTGAGAGCTGTGAACGGCGTTCATCATGACCAGGAAATTGGTGACCGCCATTATGCCGATGGCATCGCCGGAATCAATGAAGAGGGGGCCGAGGAGCACCTCGCACACCGCATAGGGGAATATGATTATGAGGAGGGTGATCGGCAGGCCGATCATGGCTATGTACCGCTCCGCCCTCTTCGAGGTCTGACGGATCTCCTCCAGATTTCCTTCGGCATGCAATCTTGAGAAGGAGGGGAAGGTGAGGGTGGACACGGCGGTGCTCACCGTGGCGAAGACCCCCAGGAACACCGCCGGAGCTGTGTACAGGCCGACGTCGGTGGTGGTCCAGAAGGCGCCCAGGATGAGCTTGTCCGCGCTCCCGCTCACCGCACTGATTATGGTTATGATGATCAGGGGAAGCGCGAAGGTGTAATAGGACCGCCAGAGCACAGGCCTCTTCCACTTGACCCCTTCCCGGAACAGCAGATACATGGCCAGCAGCACCACCGCGATCGCGCCGAGCACGTAGGCGTAGGCCAGCTCCATGACCCCCCCGGCGGTCATGGCCACCATGATGACCAGGGGGAGGCGGACCAGCGGGTCGACCAGGGTCACCAGCGGCATCTTGGCCATCTCCATCTTGGCCTGGAAGGTGAAGGTGGCTATGGTGGATATGTCGTAAAGCACCTGATAGAGGATGAACAGAAGGATGAGATCGGTGCTGGTATCCGTGAGGACGTTACCGAGCACGCTGGTCCAGACGAACACCGAGGACAGGATGAGGACGACCATGGCCCCGGTCAGGACCAGCTTTATCGCCGCGAAGGTGCTGATGCACTCGTCCGGGTCAGCCCCTTCAGACAATTTCTTGATATGGGCGCTGGAGAATCCGAGGTCGGAGACCGCATTGAAGGTGGCCACGAAGGCCATGGTGTAGGTTATCGTACCATAGATCTCCGGCCCCAGGGGAGGCCTGGTCATGAAATAGAGACCTACATAGGCCAAGGCTGCCGTGAGCATCCTGGATATGAACAGTAGGAATGACCTTCGGCCTAGCACGGTATCGCCTGGAAAGCTGCGGATTGATATTTAACTGTGCGTCGCCTCATTCCTCCTCCCACTTGGTGATCAGCACCGCCACGATGACGAAGACCACGCCGATGACCGCCACTACCGCCAGATTGAAGTACGCTCCCGCCAGGTTGTCGTAGACCATGGCGTCCCTGAGCCCCTGGCTCATGTACGTCAACGGAAGCACCGCGGCTATCTGCTGCAGGTAGGAGGGCATCATCTCCAGCTGGAAGAACGTCCCGGAGAGGAACATCATCGGGAAGGTGATGGCGTTGGCGGCCATGCTGGCCGTCTCCTCGTTCTTCACGAAGCGGGCGACTATCATCCCCAGGGCGGAGAACATGGCGCTTCCGGCGACGATCATCAGGACCACCGGCAGGTTCACGGTCATGCTCATGCCGTAGAGCAGGATTCCGAACCCCATTATCACCGCCAGGGTCAGGAAGGAGATGAACAGGTGCCAGAGTATCCTGGACAGCAGCCACTCGAACGGGGTCATCGGGGTCGTGGCCAGCTTGCGGAATATGCCGTTCGCCCGGAAGCGGGATATCGTGCCCTGGACGTTGAAGACGCAGGTGGTCATTATGGTGAGGCCGATTATCCCGGGCACGAAGAAGTCCAGGAAGGTGAAGTTGTCCTTCACTATGCTGGCAGTGGCCAGCGACATGCGCGCCTGAGCACCTGACGCCTGCAGGTTCTTGGCGTTTATCACCGCGTTCACCACGTTGTATACCGTGTTGGAGGTCGAGATGGTCTCGTCGAACCTTAAGAACACCATCGCAGTATCGTTGCTCATCAGATTGGCGGTGAAGTTGGCGGGGATGATGAGCACATAGTCCAAGGAATTGTCCTTGATGTACCGATCGATGTCCTCGGAAGGATCGATGAACTCGATCTCCAACATACCGGTGCTGTTCAAAGCATCCATGAAGTTCGAGGACTCCGTCTGCCCGTCCAGGTTCTGGACCTTCAGTTTGATCGGTTCATCCCCCAATCCTGAGAAGATGGCCCCGAAGATGACTATCAGCAGCAGAGGGAAGGCGAACACCCAGAACAGGTTGCTCTTGATGCGGAAGAAAGACCTGGCCTGACCCCGGAGGTCCACCAGCACATGCTTCGGCTTCATTGCTCCGCCTCCGCCAGTTTCTTGCCGGTGAGCTTGAGGAAGACATCCTCCAGGGTGCTGCCCTTGATGAGCATCTCGTCGTAGCTTATATCCGGAGAGGACAGAAGGCCGACCAGCTTGGCGAGGGAGCCCTTGTTCTCCATCCTCACCATGAGGTCTCCGTTGTTCGATTCGAAGGACATCCCCGCGGCGCTCACCGCGGCGGAGGCAGCCGGGTTGGCCCCTTTCACAATGCAGGTGGTCCCCGAACCGTGACGCTCGATGATCTCCTTCGGGGTTCCCATGGCTATGAACAAGCCATCGTTCATGATGGCCACCCGGTCGGAGAGCACCTCGGCCTCCTCCATGTAATGGGTGGTGAGTATCACCGTCTTGTTCTGGGACTTGAGCTTCCTGATGACCTCCCAGACCTCCCTCCGGGCCTTGGGGTCGAGGCCGGTCGTCGGTTCGTCCAGGAATATGAGGTCCGGGTCGTTGACCATGGCGATGGCCACCCCCACCCTCTGCTTCAGCCCTCCGGAGAGGTTGGTGAACCAGGCATCGCGCTTGTCCTCCAGATGCACGGCCTCGATCAGCTCCTCCGTGGCGATGGTCCTGTCGAACAGGCCGCCGAAGTACTCGATGTTCTCCTTGACCGTCAGAAAGTCAAAGGCGTTGAATGACTGCGGAAGCACGCCGATGCGCTTCCTGATCTCCCTCTGCCCCTTGTCTATGTCGTGGCCGAGGATGCGCACCTCACCGGATGTCTTCATCCTCAGGCATTCCATTATCTCCACGGACGTGGTCTTCCCGGCGCCGTTGGGACCGAGGATGGAATAGACCTCCCCCGCCCTGACTTCCAGATCGACGCCGTTCACGGCCACCAGGTCGCCATATCTTTTAACGAGGTTCCTGACCTCGATCACCGTCTCCACGATAAACCCCGTGATGCGGCAGGAAATTTTTATTTATATATGTTGGCACGCGGGCGGTGTCTCCGTTCATACGGGAGCACCTGTTATATCCGCCCATGAGCATCCTGGTCCCATGAAGGACCGATACGCCCGCCAGCTGTCCATACCAGGCTTCGGACCCCAGGCCCAGGAGAGCCTTTCCCGGGCGAGCGTTGCCGTGGTCGGCGTGGGCGGCCTTGGCTCACCGGTATGTCAGTATCTCGCCGCGGCAGGCGTCGGAAGGCTTATTCTCATCGACGATCAGAAGGCCGAGCCATCCAACCTCAACCGCCAGGTGGTCCATGGCGAGGAGGACGCGCTCCTTCCCCGTTACAAGGTGGAATCGGCACGAATGAAGATCGAGGCGCTCAACTCCGAGGTGGACGTGGAGGCGCTGCCGATGAGATTGGAGGAGGAGACCACCTTCATATTGGAGAACGCCGACCTGGCCGTGGACTGCCTTGACAATCCGAAGGGGAGATATCTGTTGAACCGCGTCTGCCTGGAAAGAAGGATCCCGCTGGTGCACGGGGCAGTGGAAGGGTTCTCCGGCCATGTGATGAGCGTCCTTCCCGGGGGACCGTGCCTGCGCTGCGCCTTCCCCTCGCTGCCTAACCGCCGGAACGGAGTCCCGGTGCTGGGGGCGGCGGCTGGGGTGATCGGCTCCATGCAGGCGGCGGAGGCGATCAAGCTGATCACAGGCATCGGAGACAGGCAGGACGGACGGGCGCTGTTCATAGATCTAAAGAGCTGGCAGGTTGACGAGGTGGTCTTCCCTCGGGACCCGTCCTGCCCGGACTGCGGCTCACTTCGACCATAGGTCGATGGTGACCAGGTAGGTATCCTCCATCAACCGGGTCTCCACCTTGAGCCCGGTGCGATAGAACAGGTCCAGCATGCGCATGTTCTCCCCGAGCAGCTCAGCGGTGAACGCTCGTATCTTGCGGTCCCGGGCGATGGCGATCATCATGTCCATGAGCATCGTCCCGATCCTCCTGTTCTGCCATCTGTCGCTGACAGCGAAGGATATCTCCGCGGTGTTGCTCGCCTTGTCCAGGTCGTACATGGCGAAGGAGGTCATCGACCACACCCCCTCCTCGTTCACGAAACCGCAAAGCGTCATGCGCGTGTCGTAATCGATGTTCACGATGCGCATCAGCTCGCGATGGGGCATGCTGCGCTTCAGCCCCATGAAGCGGTTGTAGACCGTGTCCCGGGACAGGGAGTAGAACAATTCCTTGAGCATCGGCTCGTCGGTGGGCTTCGCCGGACGGAAGTACATCTCCTGGTCGGCGACCACGCGCACCTGCTCGTACTGTTCCGGATAGATGCCCACATAGCCGGCCTCCATCTGGTCCTGGTAGACGTAATGGAGCGATTTCGCGTGCATGAGCAGCTCGGCACGGAATCGAGGGTGGGATATCCCTATGAGCGCCAGGGCCCGCTCCATTATGCTCTTCCCCCGCAGGTCGGCCACCCCGAACTCGGTCACCACGAACTGCACGTCCCCGCGGGTGGTGGTCACCCCTCCGCCCTCCGACAGGGTGGGGACGATGCGGGATATGGTGTGATGCTGAGCGGTGGAGGGCATGGCGATTATGGCCTTGCCGCCCGGGGAACGGGCCGCTCCGCGCATGAAATCGGCCTGGCCGCCGATGCCGGAATAGAAGCGGTGCCCTATCTGGTCCGTGCAGACCTGGCCGGTGAGGTCCACCTCCAGGGCGGAGTTGATGGCCATCATGTTGCGGTTCCTGGATATGTTGCAGGGATCGTTGGTATAGGACGACGGGTACATCTCGAACATCTCGTTCCCGTCGATGAAATCATAGAGCCGCTTGGAGCCCATGCAGAAGGAGGATACGACCTTGCCCTCGTGGAACCCTTTCCTCTTTCCGGTGATCACACCCTTCTCCACCAGGTCGATTATTCCGTCGGAGAACATCTCGGTGTGCACGCCCAGGTCCTTCTTCTCGTCCAGATAGGCAAGGATGGCATCTGGAACGCTGCCATAGCCGATCTGTATGGTCGCCCCGTCCGGTATGAGGTCTGCCACGTGCTTCCCTATGCGCGGGGCGATGCGGGAGACCTCCCCGTCCCCGATGAACTCCAGGATCGGCTGGTCGTTCTCCACGAAGTGGTCAATCTCCCTCATGTGCAGACGGCTGTCGCCGCCCAGGCGGGGCATGTTGGGATTGACCTCCGCAATGACCACGTCGGCATGCATGGCCGCGGACATGGTTATGTCGATCGAGACGCCGAGGTTGCAGTATCCGTCATCGTCGGGCGGCGAGACCTGGATGAGCGCCACGTCCACCGGCTTCAGCCCGCTGGAGAACAGCCTCTCGATATCGGAGAGGTTGACCGGGGTGTAATCGGCCCGGCCCTCGTTCACCGCCCCCCGGACGTTGGGACCTATGAAGAAGGCGTTCAGGCGGAACTGGTCGCGGAACTGGTCCTCGGCGTAGAAGGTGAGGCCCAGGGAAAGCGTCTGGATCACCTCGCTGTCGATCATGGCATAGGATTTTGCGAGCAGAGCCTTCACTAGCGCCTGAGGTTCCCCGCAGGCCGTCCCCAGGAAGACGGTCCTCCCGGGTCCGATCTTCAGCACCGCTTCCTCGGCGGTGAGGAGCTTCGACCGGTACTCCTCATCCCAAGCCCTGACCATCGATGGCACCTATCTACGATCCGGCCATTAAATGCTTCTATGTCGATCCCTGGGAACGTCGCAAATTACTTGACCGGTGAACCTCATGGATGGGGGATGTTCATAGAGCTCTGGATACTGGCCGGGTTCCTTTTCCTGGTGATCGTCGGAGTCATCATCCTGGTGGTGATCGGCAGCCTGATACGGTTCTTCCCGGCCACCCTGGCGGCCATCTTCGTGCTCATGTTCACCGGGAACTGGCTGCTGGCAGGGCTGGCCTTCCTGGTCGTGGCCATAATAATGGCCGTCGCCAAATGAGCAAATCCTTATCTCCGTCCATGGTCATGTTGCACAGGGTTTTCCGCCATGGAACTTAGCAGCGTGGACAAGAAGAGGGTCATCAGCAAGGACGGCCGTGAACTGGGTGTTCTCTACGGCAGTACCATCGACACCGCCAAGTGGACGGTCCTGCATATATTGGTGAACGTCAGCAAGGACGCGGCCAAGGAGCTGCACATAAAGAAGAAGCTCTTCAAGCCGATAATCATCAACGTCTCCACCGACCTGGTGGCGGTGGTGGGCGACGTGATACAGCTGCGTTCGACGATGAAGGAGCTGGACGAGCTCTTCTAAGGGCGTTCCTTCTCGAAGCGGGGCCGTCCGCACCTCCAGCATCTGTCGTCGCGGGATATGTTGACGGCGTCGCACTCGCAGGTCCAGGTGCCCTTGAAATCATAGGATTCGCAGATCGTGCACTTGGACTTGGTCTCTCCGGGCTTGGCCTCGACCATCGCATAATGCTTGTCAATCGCCGCTAGATAACTGTTTCCCCAGGTCAGCGGTCCACGCCCTTCCTGGAGGTGATCCCTTTCTGATAGGGATGCCGGACCGCCTTGACCTCGCTGACGTAGTCAGCGATATCCAGCAGTTCGGGCGGCGCATATCGCCCGGTGACCACCGCCTCGACCCCGGGGCTGCGCTGGCAGATGGCCTGTACCACGTCCCCGACCTCGACCAGGCCGAACCTGATGGCCACGCTGACCTCGTCCAGCACCACTATACGGTATTCCCCGGAGCGCAAAGCCTCAGCAGCGAGTTCCATCCCCTCGGCCGCCTTGTCCCGGTCGGCCTGGGTGACCGTGTCCGAGAAGACGAGGCAGTCGTGACCGGAGGCGATGACCTGCAGGCCGGGCAGCGAAAGGAAGTTCTCCCCGTACGTCCCGGCGGTCTTCATGAACTGAACGATGAGGGCGCGATGGCCGTGCCCAACGGCCCTGGCGCACATGCCGAGGGCGGCGGTGGTCTTTCCCTTTCCATCGCCGGTGTATACGTGGACCAGTCCCAGCTCGTCCATTTCATCCCAGCTTCTTGAGCAGCCAGGCCATGTTCCTCCCCAGGGTGCGCATGGTCCTGATGCCCTCCTCGTCCGTGGCGATGTCGCCCGGCCTGAGGGCGGTGATGGTGTTCCAGTAGCTGCTGCCCGGAACGATCATCTGGCTGATCAGATAGAGCTTGTTGATCTCGTCGAATGCGTCCAGCGCTCCGGCCCGGCGGTTAACCGCCACCGCCGCCCCGACCTTGAGACGGAACATGTCGCCGTTGGCGCGGGCGACATAGAATGCCCGGTCCAGGAACGCCTTGGTCTGGGCGGTCATGTTGCCGAAGTATACCGGAGAACCTACTATCATGCCGTCCGCGGACTTCATCTTCTGCACATACTCGTTCAGACGATCGTCCGCCATGACGCATCTCTCGTCCTTGTTCTTGCCGCAGGTTCCGCAGGCCCGGCATGGTTTCAGATCCTCGCGGCATATGTCGATCAGTTCGGTCTCGATGCCTTCCTTCCTCAGCTCTTCGAGAACGAACTCCAATGCCTGATGGGTGTTGCCATTCACCCTCGGGCTGCCGTTGAAAGCCACTACCTTCATGATATCTCCATTTGCTTAACGCCACCCTCGATATTATCGTTTTTCATAGATGCCGCGCATCAATGCCTTCAATTTTCGGCTAATGTCTCGGGAACTGCATCGTGCTCGTCCTGGGCGTTCGGGTCCTGCTTTCGGTCTGACCGCTGTGGCTAAGCCATCGTCCCGAACCCAATTCACCTTTATTTATATATTTTATAGTATTATTAAATTCAATAATGCTTATATATGCTCATTATTGTGCACGAAATATCATGCGACCTTTGAATATCGTATACGAGGAGGTACCCCTTGGCCTGAGCCCAGCCGAAGCTTACGCCAAACTGAGGCGGACGGACAGCCCCTCCTTCCTTCTGGAGAGCGCCGATGGAACTTCCAGGACGGTATCATATTCATTTCTGGGAGCCACCCCGACCGCCGTGCTCAGGGGACGGAACGGTCAGGACCTGCAGGAGGTCAGGAAGCTCATGCGATCCCGACCGGCGGACCGCGGGCCGTTCCCATTCATGGGCGGACTGGTCGGTTACTTCTCCTACCATCTCGTCAATTCCGTCGAGAAGGACCTGGACATCCCTGAGGACGGGTATCCAGGATACGAGCTGGCACTTTACAACAGTGGCCTTGTTTACGACCATTCGGCATTCAAGGTCTACCACTTTCACCCGGAGGGGGAGGAGGGTGTCCTTCCCCTATTGGACCATGAGACGGACATTGGGCAGTTCAATATCTTCGAAATGACATCCGGGACGGAGCGTGACGAGTTCGAAAGGGCCGCGGCCGAGCTCAGAACGAGGATCGCGGAGGGTGAGGCGTTCCAAGTGGTGCTCTCGGAGTTCGAGGAGCACCGCTTCGAGGGCGATCCCTTGCAGCTCTACCTCAGCCTTCGCAGGGTGAACCCCTCCCCCTACATGTTCTATCTGGATTTCGGGAAGCGCAAGGTCCTGGGATCCAGTCCCGAGACATTGGTGACCGTCAGGGGAAGGGAGGCGGTCACCTATCCCATCGCCGGCACCCGGCCATTGGGCGGCGACCTGAGGGAGAGGATGGAGAACCGCCGTTCCCTGCTTGCCGACGAGAAGGAGCGGGCAGAGCACCTGATGCTGGTCGACCTTGCCCGAAACGATCTGGGAAAGGTTAGTGAGCCCGGGACGGTGGAGGTCACCGACCTGATGCGGGTGGAGGAGTTCAGCCATGTGCAGCACATGGTCTCCAAGGTGCGCGGGATACTGAGGGGGGACCAGGATTGCCTGGACGCCCTGGGCGCCGTTTTTCCGGCCGGGACGGTCACCGGGGCGCCGAAGCACAGGGCCATGCGGCTGATAGGGTCACTGGAGCGCAGGGGGAGGGGACCGTACGCCGGCGCGGTGGGATACATATCCGACTCTGGTGATCTGGACACCGCGATAGCAATTCGCTCCGCCTTCTTGAACGGGGACAGGATACGGCTGCAGGCCGGGGCGGGCATCGTCCTTGACTCGGTGCCGGAAAGGGAGCACCTGGAATGCCAGGCGAAACTGGGAGCCATGCATCGCTCCCTGCAGCTCTGCGGGGGAGGGCAATGAGAACCAAGGTGCTCCTGGTGGACAACTACGACTCTTTCGTCCATAACCTGGCGCAGTGCCTGGCGAAAGCCGGAGCGGTCCCGGAGGTGATCAGGAACGATCGCTTGGAGCTGGATAAGGTCGCCGGACGGTATGATGGGATCGTGATATCCCCCGGACCGGGGCATCCGGCCAATCCCGGGGACTTCGGCCGATGCGCCGAGCTTATAAGAAGGGAGTCGGTGACCGTGCCCACCCTGGGAATTTGCCTGGGCCATCAGGGAATCGCATATGCCTTCGGCGGGAAGGTGGTCAGGGCTCCGCTGCCCTTGCACGGCAAGGGGACGCTGGTGCTGCACGACGGACAAGGGATCCTCAGAGGTATTCCCTCACCGATGATGGCTGGCAGATATCACTCCCTATGCGTACAGGAGGATACGCTCCCGGATTGCCTGCAGGTCAGCGCCCGCTCCGAGGACGGCACGATAATGGGACTGAGGCATCGCCGGTGCCCCATAGAGGGCCTGCAGTTCCACCCTGAGTCCATCCTGACCGATCGCGGGCAGGACATCATCGACAATTACGTTCGTTCCTTGGCGGGGTTTCCATGAGCCAAGCGGAGACCCCCGTATCTGTCAGGACCTTCGCATGCGACATTCTGGACGGGCGTCTGTCGGATCGGGACATCGCGGAACGCCTGATGCGCATGGGAAGCGCCGGATTTCAGTCCGAGGACATCCTGGGGATGATCTCCGCCTTCTACCCGCTCTGCCGCCGGCTCCCTACCAGTCATCCTGTGGTCATGGACCTCTGCGGCACGGGCGGGGCGGCGGTGCGCACATTCAACATCAGCACGACAAGCTCGTTCGTCCTGGCCGCGGCGGGGGTGCCGGTGGCGAAGCATGGCAATCGCTCCTCCATCGGCCGCTGCGGGAGCGCCGATCTTCTGGAGGCCGTGGGTGCCAACATCTCGATGGGCGTTGAGGAATCCTCGGCCATGCTGGACCGGACAGGGTTCGCCTTCCTGTTCGCCCCTCTCTACCACCCTTCGCTGCGCCAGGTGTCCAAGGCCCGCCGGCTGGTGCCCTCACGGACGGTGTTCAATGTCATGGGGCCGCTGATGAACCCGGTGCTGGGAAGGCGAAGGCACCTGCTGGGGGTGAGCTCTCCCGACCTGCTTGAAGTGCTGCCGGAGGTGCTTTCCTCGCTGGGAGTAGAGGAGGCCATGGTGGTGCACGGCCTGCCAGGCATGGACGAGGTCTCACCCTGCGGCACCACCCTGGTAGCGCACCTCAAGGAAGGATCGGTAGAACGGTATGATCTCCGTCCCGAGGAGTTTGGAATAACCAGATGCTCGTGCAAGGATATTGCGGAACTGCCTCCGCAGTCCGCCGCCCGACGCTGCTATGAGGTGCTCAGGGGAAGGAGGGGGCCTCACCGGGACGCGGTGCTGATGAACAGCGCCTGTGCGTTCCTGGTGTCAGGGAAGGTGTCCAGCCTGGCGGCCGGCGTCGGATTGGCCGAGGAGACCATTGATGAAGGAAAAGCTTTCGCCAAATTGAGAGAGTACATCGAGGGGAGCCGGAGGGGACCGGTGTGCTGAACGGAGTGGAGGACCGCCTGTCGTTCCTGGTCCAGAACGCCCGTGACCTGGTGGACTGCGGGTACTATTCCCGAGGAACGGATCGATGCGCCAAGGGCGCGGGTAATGGGAGGCGCCTGCTGTCCGGTTCCCTTCTGAGCTCCGCGGAATTCCCGATCGTGGCCGAGGTGAAGCTGGCATCGCCAGCCGTCGGGAGGCTGAGCGTCCATATGGCCGAGGAGCTTATCGAGGATTACCGCCTGGGAGGGGCGGCCGCCCTGTCGGTCATCACAGAACCTCGCTTCTTCCAGGGCTCCCTTCGCTATCTGGAGATGGCCGCCCGGAGCGGGCTGCCGGTGATGATGAAGGACTTTGTCGTGGACGGCGCCCAGCTGAGGGCCGCTTCCCGGATGGGAGCGTCGGCGGTTCTGCTTATACAGGGAGTGTTCGGGATGGGTCAGGCGGACCAGCGGGACCGTCTGATATCCGAGGCCCATCAGCTGGGCCTGGAGGTGGTCCTGGAATCATCCAGCCTTGAAGAGATGGAATGCGCCATGGCCTCCCGAGCGGACATCCTTGCCTACAACCGCAGGGACCTTCGGACGTTCCGTCCGGCCAGTGACGGAATGGAAACCGCAATGGAGATTATGTGCCGGGACGGCCGGCCCTCCTTGGCCATGAGCCTGATGAACGATGCGGAGGATGTCCGGAGGATGCGGGAGCTGGGGGCTTCCGGGGTGCTCATCGGCTCCGCCCTGAGCGCATCGGCCTGCCCCAGGTCGAAGCTCCTTTCTCTGAGGATGCCCAGATGACCGGACTGAAGCTTTGCGGCATGCGGACCGCAGAGGACCTTGAGGCCTGCCGGGGCGCTGATTACCTGGGGTTCGTGGTCCTCTCCGATTCCCCGCGGTGCCTTGCACTTGATCGGGCCAGGGACCTTATGTCCGTCTGCGACCGGCCCCGGGTGGCAGTGACCACCGAGAAGCGGCCTCAGGCCCTGGAGAGCATCGTCCGGTCACTGGACCCGGACCTGCTGCAGATCCATTCCCCATTGGACACAGGACTGCTATCCAGACTCGCCGGCCTCGGCGTCCCGCTCTGGGGGATGCTGCCGGTTCGGCCTGATACAGCGGTGGACCGTTCGGCCCTTCCCTATCTGGAGGCCCTGCTGCTCGACTCCCCCGGGCCTAGAGCCGGAGGGAACGGCAGGGTCCATGATTGGGAGCTGAGCAGGATCCTCAGCAGGGAGGCGGAGCCGCTGCCTGTGGTGCTGGCCGGAGGACTTAGGGCGGAGAACGTCCGTCAGGCCATAGAGGCCGTCCGGCCTTTCGCGGTGGATATCTCCACAGGTGCCGAGGATAGGGGACGGAAGGACCTCCGGAAGGTGATGATGATAATGGAATCGATGAAAGGTGCTGAGAAATGAGATCAAGGTTCGGAGAGTATGGAGGGCAGTACGTGCCCGAGGTGCTGGTGCCGGCGCTGCAGGAGCTGGAGATCGAGTATGGGAAGGCCGTCCGGGACCCGGTGTTCAAAGTGGAACTGGAAGGATACAATCGCCATTATGGCGGTCGGGAGACCCCGCTGTACTTCGCCAAACGGCTGACCGAGATGTGCGGAGGCGCCAGGATCTATCTGAAGCGAGAGGACCTGTGCCATGGCGGGGCACATAAGTTCAACAACGTCATGGGGCAGGCATTGCTGGCCAAGCGCATGGGTAAGAGACGGCTGATAGCCGAGACCGGAGCAGGGCAGCACGGGACGGCCACGGCCATGGCCGCTGCGGTGTTCGGGATGAGCGCCGAGATATACATGGGAGAGAAGGATGCGGCCAGGCAGCGCATGAACGTGTTCCGCATGAAGCTCATGGGAGCAAGGGTGCACGAGGTCCGCTCCGGCTCCAAGCTGCTGAAGGACGCCATAAATGAGGCGATGCGGGACTGGGCCGGCAGCGTGGAGAACACCTACTACCTGCTGGGAACGGCGGCGGGCGCCCATCCATATCCCACCATGGTACGGGATTTCCAGAGCGTGATCGGAAGGGAGATACGCCATCAGCTGCGGGAGGCCGAGGGACGGCTCCCGGACCTGCTGGTGGCCTGCGTCGGCGGAGGCAGCAACGCCATCGGCACCTTCCACCCCTTCCTGGATGACAAAGGGGTGCGCATGCTGGGGGCGGAGGCGGCAGGCGAAGGGCTGGGCACGGAAAGGCATTCTGCCACCCTCTCCTGCGGGGAGATCGGCGTCCTGCAGGGATGCAAGTCGTATCTGCTGCAGGACGAGCATGGCATGGTCAAGGAGGCGCACAGCCTCGCGCCCGGCCTGGACTATCCGGGAGTGGGTCCGGAGCATAGCTATCTGAAGGACATCGGAAGGACGGAGTACGTGGGGGTGACCGACCCGGAGGCCCTGGAGGCGTTCATCACGCTTTCCAGAACGGAGGGCATCATCCCCGCCCTGGAGAGCGCGCATGCGGTGCATGCCGGCATGAGGGAGGCGGCACGGATGGAAAGGGACGACATAGTGGTCATAACGATATCGGGAAGGGGAGACAAGGACCTGGAGACCGTTTTCGGGCTGGGGGTGATAGAATGAGACGCCTGGAGAGCGCGTTCGCCAAGGCCCGCTCGGAGGGACGGACGGCATTGGTCTGCTATCTCATGGCCGGGGTTCCGAGCCCGGATGCCTTCATCGATCACGCCATGGCCTGCCTGGAGGGAGGGGCGGACGTGCTGGAGATCGGCATACCGTTCTCGGACCCGGTGGCGGACGGTCCGGTCATACAGGAGGCCTCGGTGATGGCCTTGCAGAACAGGACGACGCCCCCGATGGTCTTGGAGATGGTCCGTGAGCTTCGGTCGAGGACCGAGAGACCACTGGTCCTCATGGGCTACTACAACCCCATATTCCGCGTCGGCGAAAACGAGTTCGCAAGGTCCGCCAGGGATTCGGGAGCGGACGGCCTAATCGTCCCCGATCTGCCATTGCATGAGGGCGTTTCATTGCGCCATTCCTGCCGGAGGAACGGTCTGGACCTGGTCCAGCTCAGTACGCCCCTTACGCCGCTGGAGCGCCATCGGGCGCTCATGAGCGCGACCTCGGGGTTCCTTTACCTCGTGACCCGCACCGGGGTCACTGGCAGCGGGAAGGTTGACGACGGCGGACTGGGCCGGATGGTGGAGATGTCAAGGTCCATCGCCCCGGAGACGCCATTGGCCGCCGGTTTCGGCATTTCCGAACCCCATCACATATTGGCCGCCAGGAAGGCCGGGGTGGACGGTGTGATCGTAGGAAGCGCGCTGGTATCCCTGACGCTCAGGAATGGCTCACCGGAGGAACTCATGAGGGTGGTGAGCGGGCTCTCCGATGCCTGTGCCCCCTATTGAGACCTGGCCATCGATCGTTTCCTGAGTTCGTTGAGGGAACAGTGAAGTAGGTAAGGGGTGTGCGCCCTCGGCCATTCGGATATGCGGTCCGGCCGCACATCTTCAAAGCCATTTATTCCATCCCAGGAAGGTCATGATTATATGGCCGGGATTGCGCTTCCATTCAAAAGAACCGCTATCCGAAGGGCTTGAAGGACGGACGATATCGTGAATCGGTCGAAAACCGGGGGAATGCATTCGCCATGGAACCGCTGGACGGTGTTCAGCATCCTTGCCCTCGTCTATTTCCTGGTGTATTTCCATCGGGTCTCCCCGGCCGTGCTGGCCACCGACCTGCAGGGATCGTTCGGGATCGGCCTGACAGCCGTGGCCATCCTCAGCTCCGTTTACTTCTACGCTTACATGGTCATGCAGCTGCCCTGCGGGGCGCTCACCGACCGCTGGGGTCCGAGACGCACCGTCTGCACCTTCACCGCCCTGTCCGCCCTGGGGGCGTTCGTGACCGCGTTGGCAGGGAGCTTCGAGATGGTTGTGGCCGGGAGGATGATGATAGGCCTGGGCGTGGCCATGGTGTATGTGCCGACGCTGAAGGTCCTTTCATCATGGTTCCGCAAGGATGAGTTCAGCACCTTGACCGGGGTGCTGCTGATGATCGGCAACTTCGGGGGCCTGGCGGCTGCCGGACCGTTGGCGGCGATGTCCGATCTCGCCGGATGGAGGCAGGTGTTCCTGGCCCTGGGATTCCTCACCGCCGTCCTGACCTGGCTCATGTGGATCCTGGTGCGGGACCGGCCGCAGGACGTCGGTCTGCCCGCAGTGGAGGAGCCTGAGGAGGGCGAGCGGGTTTCCCTGATCCCCTCCCTTCGCCGGATTTTCGGCTCTGGCCTGAATTTCTGGCCTTTCGCTGTCATCTTCTTCTTCATGTACGGCAGCCTGATGGTTTACCAGGGGCTTATGGGAGGGCCGTTCTTCCGCGACGTGCTGGGTTGGGAGAAGGCCGAGTACGGCTTCTCCCTGACCTTCGTTGGCCTGGGAATGATCGCCGGCTGCCCCATCTCCGGTTTCATATCCGACCGGGTGCTCCGCTCTCGCCGCAAGGTTGTGGTGATCGGAACGACCGCTTTCACGGTCCTGTGGGGGGTCGTGTGGTTGGCGGCCGGCAGGGCCGACGATCATCTGGCTTATGCCATCCTCCACTTCCTTTTCGGCTTCTTCGCCGGATGGTACGTGCCGATATACGGTCAGGTCAAGGACGCCTTTCCCCGTTCCATGTCAGGAACGGCGCTGGCGGCCCTGAACATATTCCCCTTCGCCGGCGGAGCCGTCCTGCAGATGGTGTCCGGGTACATGATCGCAGGCGATTCGCTCTCGGAGTACCGATCGGTCTGGCTGCTCATGTTCGCCGGGATGATCGTTTCCACCTTGGCCGCGCTGATGACCCGTGAGCAGACCGTATAGGGACGATGGGAGGCGCTCTTGCCTCGGTCATCCCTGATGTCATAGGTCGGGAAGACCGAGAGAGCGGGCGAAAACACGAGCAGGATGGGACGGGGAAAGATCGGATATCCGCCTCATCTGGTCCCTTCGCTTGCTCACCTGGTCCTCGCCCATCTTCCTCATGTACTCCTCATACTTCCTTTGCACCTCTACTCCCCCGGTGAGCAGGAAGAGCAGGCGTGCAGGATATTCGAAAGGCGCCTCCATCCCGGTCGATACGCCGGCGGAAATTCCACAGACGGACCCGGGCTCCATGAGGCAGCGCCTTCCCTGGCTGCACAGGACCCATCTCCCCTCCATCGTATAGATTATGAAACCATAATCGTGCACGTGCTCCTCGGAATATAGGCCTGGGCTCATGACCAGGAACTGGGCCTGGAGACGGTCCGTTGCCACCAGGAACCCGCTCAGCCCTTCTTCAGAGGAGATGGTCGCCAAGCGCTTGTCATCTCCTGCGTCCAGCATGATCTCGAGCCCTTTCGATAAGAGGACCTTCTCAGGGGAAAAAGCGGTTTTCGCCAACAGCTCCCCTTCGTGGCGGAGGCCCTCAACTCCACAATCGTCCAAATCCTCCATGTTGCACCGATCCCAGGATAAAGTACATATCCTCCAAGCGTGTTAACGTAATAAAAATATTAAAAAAGTGTTACTCATTAATGATAGGTGAAAAGATGTGGTTGATAACGACTCTGATCGCGGCGCTGGTGGTCACTCTTGCGTGGCTGATCGCGCCTAAGCAATACAAGCTGAATTTCCTTGCCCTGATGTTATGGGGATTGTCCGTGATGATCCTGGTCGATCACATCATGGGATACGAGGGCGGCGCCTTCCTGGAGATGGAGACCGACGGTCTGATCACCAGCGGCGTTGTGCTCGGGATCGCCATGCTGATACCGATCTTCACACTCTGGGAGGCCGTACTGGTCAAGGCGAAGATCAAGGGAGAGCTGGCTGAACAGAAAACGATCGAGCAAGGAGAACCGGTTAAGGGGTGAAAGAAATGGCATGCTTTTTAGTACCGATGACCGCGGCGATATTCACCACGGTCTTTGCGAAGAAGATCCCGGAAAGACTGCACATAGCATGGCTTAACATGCTCCTATGGGGCGGAAGCATCGCGTTGGCCCTGGAGCATGTGGCCCACGAGGAGATCGTTCCCTATCCCCCGTTCCTCTCGGCGATGGAGAGCGCGGCGGACACCACCACGATGCTCAACGAGATGGCCAGCATTGGGACCACCATGCTGGTTGTTAGCGTGCTCGTCTGGACGGGAATGGTCTTCTTCTACAACAGGTACACCGCCGGGACCTCCGCGGCTGGAACCGCGTGAGGCCGCGGAGCGGAAAGGGGACCTGTTGTTCCAACGGACCGCCGTTAGCGTCGACGTGCGGCCCCCAAACCCCATTTCCTTTTTGTTCCCGTCAGTACTTTTACCCCTTCCTGGCGATCATTATGTAATATTCCGAGTCGTCCTGCTCGAACTCCGATCGCAGGCCGGCCATTTCCATCATGTACCGCATTATGTCCATCTCGGGCAGGAAATCGGTGCATATCTCCTCGCCGCCGTCCTCGTGCACCTTGTTGATGTGCTCTTTGGATGAGGAATGGGCTATGGCAAGCCTTCCCCCTTCCTTCAGGCATCCCCCGAGAACGCTGATGGCCTTGAGCGGATCTGGAAAATGAGGGAAGCATGAATAGCATACGACCAGGTCGAAAACCGGACCGAAGTCCGCCTGATACAGATCCTGGACCCTATAGGAGACGAGAGGATGCTCCGGCTCAGGATACTTACTTCTGGCCTGCTCAATCATCCCCTCGGAATAGTCTATAGCGCATATCCTTCCGGTGGTGAGATGGCTCTCGTAGAAGGGGATCATTATTCCGGTCCCCGTTCCCACGTCCAGTATAGCATAGTCCTCCTCAATTCCCAGGAGCGAGGTTATCCTTTCCACCTTCAGACGGTCGTGGACGGTGATATCGTCCCATATCGCCGCGCGCTCATCGAAGAAGCCCATCTGCTTGGGATTGAACGCTCGCCTGTTCAGAAAATCGCGCACCGCATCGTCTTTCGTTGTCATGCCAAACTCACCTCATTTCGGTATCACCAGTGGTATCCCGTTCATCTCCTCCACGTAGACCTCGAGGCCGTAGACCTCGCGGATGGTGGCCGGGTTGATTATCTCCCGGCCTCCGGCGGCGTGCACCCTTCCCCCCTTCATCATTATGAAGCGGTTGCAGTACCTCAGCGAGAGGTTGAGGTCGTGATTGGTCATCACCGCGCACATACCGTTCTCCCGGACGATGTGGGATATGGCGCCCATGATCCGGTGCTGGTTGCTCAGGTCCAGGTTGCTGGTGGGCTCATCTAGCAGCATGACCCTGGGCTGCTGAACGATGGCCCTGGCGATCTGGACCAGCTGATACTCGCCGCCGCTGATGGAGTCCACGTGCTTCTGCGATATGGCCTCCAGCCCCAGCATCCTTATGACCTTGCCAGTCAGCCTGATGTCCTTTTCGCTGACGTCCCAGTCCACATATGGCCTTCTGCCCAGCAGGACCGCCTCGAAGACCGTGCTCCCCGAGGTGTGCGCCCTCTGAGGCACATACCCGAAGCGCTTGGCCAGCTCCCGACGGTCCAATCCCATCGCGTCATCCCCGTTGACCATCACCGTGCCTGAGGAGAGGCGATGCACCCGGTTGAGACATTTGAGCAGGGTGGTCTTCCCGACCCCGTTGGGGCCGACGATGCTCACCAGGTCCCCTTCTCCGGCCTCGAACCCGATGTCCGATATCGTCGGCTCGCTCCCATAACCGAACTCCACACCGCTGACCCGCAGGATCATCGGCGGTACCTCCGCACCAGAAGATAGATGAACATCGGACCGCCCAGCAGGGAAGTGAGAAGTCCGACCGGAAGCACCATCGGGCGCAGGACGTTGATCGCTACGGTGTTGGCCAGAAGCAGGACCCCGGCGCCAGTGATCACCGACATGGGGATGAGAAAACGATGGTCGCTGCCGATCACCATCCGTGCCAGGTGCGGGGCGATGAGGCCGATGAAGGCAATGACCCCGAACCCTGACACCAGCACCGCAGATAAAAACGCGGTGAGCACGAGACCCATGACACGGAAGCGCTCAGTGTTCACGCCCAGCCCCTTGGCCACCTCGTCGCCGGAATCGATGGCGTTCAGGTCCCAGCGGACCATCACGAAGTAGAGCAGGACGGGCAGGAACACCAGGAATATCATCACGTCCCACCCCCAGCTGGCATTTGACAGGTTGCCGAAGCTCCAGGAGACGATGGCGCTCAACTGCACCGAGTCCGCCAGGTACTGCATCAGGGTCAGGCCGGCGGAGAAGATGGCGCTTATGGCTATCCCGGCCAGCACCATGGTCTCGGCGGAGACCCTGGTGACCTTGGTCAGTAGCAGGATAATTCCGGTGGCCACCATGGAGAACCCGAAGGCGCACAGGGTCGTGACGTAAGGGCTGCTGACCGATATGTATCTGGAGGTGGCCGAGCCGCTATCCAGGAACAGTATGGCGAAGGCCGCCCCGAAAGCTGCGGCGCTGGAGAGACCAAGCGTATATGGCGATGCCAGCGGGTTGCGCAGTATGCTCTGCATCACCGTGCCGGACAACGCCAACCCTCCTCCGGTGATCAGGGCGGCCATCATGATGGGCATGTAGATGCGCCAGATCTTCCAACCGGTGATGGTCCCGGTGTCGAAGGTGACGAAGCTGACCAGAAGGTCCCAGAGGGGAACGGCGGGATTGCTTACCATCAGGGCCAGAATGACCAGGACGGCAATGCCCGCCACCCCTCCGGAGATGATGAGCATCCTTCTGCGCACCTCATTGCCGTAGGATCTCTCGGAGGCGGTATCCTGGTCGTCATCATCGTATATGCGGTACCGCTCTCCGTCACCTTCCAGCCCATCACCTCCCTTACCGTCGGCCAGGATCAGCCTTTTTTAGTCCAGTTCCACCTGCCCGCACCCTGGGGACTGCATCGATTGCAGGTCCTCATAGGTTATGTCAACGCCCGGGAAGAAGAGGGCGAGTATCTCGTTGGCCTTGTCCTCCATGTCATAGTCGTAAACATCGGGGTTCAGGATGGAGCCGATGTAGAAGGCGTTGATGATCTCCGTCTCCCAGTTGGTGCCGTAATATTTGTAGACCAGTGTGGAGTAGACGTCCCCGTTGACGATCGCGTTCACGTTGGCCAGGGAGGCGTTGTCGTTTTCGAGGGCCTGCATGCTGGCTGCATAGGTCATGGAATCGATGAAGATGTAGTCCGGGTCGGCATCCATCAGGTCCACCAGGGAGGTGTCGTAGGGATTGCCATTGTTGACATCGGGCATGACGTTGTCTGCGCAGGTCAGGTCGAATGGCAGGTATTTTCCGGTCGTCTTGTACAGACCCCCCTGCATGAAGTAGAACATTCCACCCACGTAGGCCTTCTCATATTCGGCCCCGGGTACTTCGGCCTTATATTCCCCCAGTTCATCCAACAGGTCGTTTATGCCGTCAATGAGATCCTCGGCCCTGTCCTCCATGCCAAGGACCTTGCCGATCAGGGTGAGCTGCTGTCCGAAAGCCTCCATATCGTCGATGTCGAATGCTCCCTGGGCATTCAGTCCGACCACTGGAATGTTGGTCTTGTTCTCCAGGTCGTTAAGCACTGCCACATCCTCCACCGATGTGAATATCACGTCGGCACCGGTGGCGTTGATGTCCGCGAAGTTCGACTCGCTCCCCACCGAGTTCATCGAGGAAATGTTCTGGTAGGCTATGCGATAGGTGGCCTTGTAATAGTTGGCCGGCGAGCCCATGCTCTTGGCGTCGAAGGAATCTATGCCCGAGACCATGTCCACGGCGCCGAAATAGCTGATCAGGCGCAGCGAGCTGGCGCTGAGACACACAATGCTATCCACATCGGCCTTTATGGTGACCGTTCGTCCGCGCATGTCCGTCACGGTGAAGTCACCCTCGATATCATTGTCCAAACTGTTCAAAACCAGCACGGCGCCGACGGCCGCCAGGACCATCACCGCCACTGCGGCTATAGCGAACCATTGTTTCTTGCTCATAGTCCAAACCCCCACTTTTTCTACCCCTTATATAAAAGAGGTCGTTTAGCCAGAGGTAGTTAGTAACACTATATAGAAATTTTTATTACTGTTCCCGGTGCAGGACGTGACCCATCCGGCCATGATGAGATAAATTGAGAGCGCCGCAACAGATGGCGCCCGGAGGGGTCAGCGTTAACTTTCAATATGCGAGACCAGCATCCGGACCATCTGTTCGGCGCGCGCCTTCTCGGGAACCAGGGCGACCTTTATCCCATATTCCTCCAGGAACTCTCTGGTCTCCCGGCCCATGGCTGCGATGGCGACGCCCTCCAGCGAGAGCAGCACGTTCTCGCTCCCGACCCTCTCCTCGAGCTGCACCAGGAATGCCTGGGCATGGGCAGGTGTCGGAAATGCCAGGGCGTCGATGCCCCCTGCCTCCAAGCGGTCGAGAAGCTTCCCCATCTCCTCCCCTGCGTCCAGGAGCATGGAGTAAACGGCCAATTCCTCAACCTTCCATCCGGCGGACTCCAGATCCTCGATCATCCGCGGGGATCCCTGGTCGGACCGGAGAAGGGCCATCGTGCCCCGCCGGGGCAGACGGTTTATGTGCTCCACCAGGGAATCCGTGGTGGCCTCCGGCGAGGTGGAGGCAGCTCTGAGACCGTGATGGTTCGCGCGATCGAAGGTCCTCTCGCCGATCACCACCAGTTCGGTACGCGATATGGCATCCCGCATCCTTTCCAGCATCCTGCGGCCCTCGGCCATGCGCACCATCGAATCTATCACCGTCGGACAGGTGGCAACCAGTACGTCGAACTTACCGGAGAACAGGTCGACCAGGAAAAGGGAGAAGTTCGAATCGTCTATGGGCTCGGCACGCACTGGCGACACGCAGATGAAATCGGCCATCTGCCGGTATCCACGGCACAGGGGAGCCCATCTCTCAGGAGGGCCGAGTATGGCCACCGCTTTTCTCATGGCCCCTCGAAGCGGACTGCGGTTTAATTACTTTGCCGGAGGCGCTCCGCCGCTGCCCTTACCAGGTCGGGGAAGGTCGCGTGATCGGGCATCACATGGACCGGCAATCCCAAAGAGATCAGGGTGTCCCTGGTCGGCGGGCCTATGGCCGCATTGAGGGCGGTCCATGCGGCATCGGGGCCGAACCGGTCCCGATAGGTCCGCACCATCAGCCTGGCGGACAGGGATGAGGTGTGCAGGACGGCATCCACATTACCGGAGCGCAGTTCGTCCAAGGCCTTGTCGAGGGAATCGTCGTTCCCTTCCCTAAGGGAATACATGGCCATCTCGAGCAGCCCCCTCTTTCCCTGCAGCCCCCGGCGAAGCACGTCGTTCCCCTGATCGGACCGGAGCATCAGGACGCTGCCCCTGCCTCCGGCGAGATGGGCGACCAATCCCTCCGATGTGTACTCATCGGGCACGGTCACCTTGTCCGCCCCCAGTTCCTGCAGGGCCCTGGCGGTGGGCGGCCCTATGGCCACCAGTTCGGTTCCCTTCGGCACCGCACCGATCGGATCGGGAAGGGCCCGGGAGAATGCTTTGACAGCTGTCACGCTGGCAAACGCCATCGTTTGAAATTCCCCGCTGCGCATGGCATCCAGGACCGCGGGCAGCTCCGGCGGCATCAGATACTCGACCTCCACCACCGAGGCGCAGAGGGCGCGATATCCGGATGCCTCCACCAGAGAACGGGAGTCCTCCCACCTGTCCCTGGGACGCAGCACCAGCATCACGCTCATCTCAGGTCCCCCAGCACCGCATGCAGTTCGACCACTTTGCCGACCACTATCACTGCCGGCGCGCCCAGGCCTTCGCGGCGGCAATCCTCCTCGACCCTTCCCAGCGATGATACGACCACCCTCTGCGAGGGGGACGAGCCATCCTGGATGACCGCCACCGGGACATCGGCGTTCACACCGCCGGCCATGAGCCTCGCCGCATTGCGACCCAGGTTGGACATGCCCATCATGATCACCAGGGTGCCGCCGCCCCGGGCCAGCGCGGCCCAGTCCAGCCATTCCTCCTCCTTGTGCTCCCCTTCATGCCCGGTGATGATGGTGACCGAGGAGGACAGCGTCCGGTGGGTCACCGGTACTCCAGCCAGTGCGGGAACGGCGATGCTGGCGCTGACACCGGGCACCACATGGACCTCCACCCCATGCCTGCGCAGGTGCTCGGCCTCCTCTCCTCCCCGGCCGAAGAGGAAGGGGTCTCCTCCCTTCAGCCTCACCACCATGCGGCCCTGCATCGCCTTCTCCAGGAGCAGCGCGTTTATCTCGGGCTGCTCGGCCTTGTGGCGGCCGCCCCGCTTTCCCACATCCAGCATCTCCGCCGATGCGGGAGCTTCCCGCAGAACCTCCTCCCCCACCAGTGAATCGAATACCACGACCTCGGCGCGGTGCAGCAGCTCCAGGCCGCGCACGGTCATCAGCCCCGGATCCCCCGGCCCTGCGCCGATCAGATACACGGAACCTTTCAAACCTCCCACCTCCACTGCCTTCTGATCCCGTCGACCAGCACTCCCGTGTCCTCCCCTTCCCCGACCACCCGCTCGAACCTCTTGGCCCAGGAACCGTCGGCGGCAAGCCAGAGGCAGCGCAGCAGGAGGCCGCCCGGGTAGGGCGAGGCCCATACCCCGATCGGGACCTGGCAGCTGGCGCCCAACCCCTTCATGACCTCCCTTTCCAGATCCACGCATCTGCGGGTGGGCGCGTGGTCCAGTTCGGCAATGATGTTCATGCTTGCGTCGTCATCGCGGCATACCAGGGCGATGGCGCCCTGCCCGGCGGGCGGAACCCATTCCGCCGGGTCGATGGCGAAGCGCGTCGTCTGATCGCCCAGGCGGTCCAATCCAGCTTCGGCCAGTACTATGGCCTGGTAGTCTCCGCGCCTCCATTTGTTCATCCGGGTGGTGATGTTCCCCCTCAGCTCGGTCACCTGCAGGTCGGGCCGGAAGTGCTTGAGAAGGGCCTTCCGGCGGACGCTGGAGGTCCCGACCACGGATGAGGGAGGAAGTTGTTCCAAAGGGACCTTGGAGACCAGGACGTCGCATGCGGGACCGCGGGGCAGCACGGCCAGCAGCCTGGTGCCCGGGGTCAGCGAGGATGGCATGTCCTTCAGCGAGTTGACCGCCAGGTCTATCTCCCCGGCGAGCAGCCTCTGGTCCAGCTCCTTGGTGAAAACACCGTAGCCCCCCATGTCCTCCAGGGGGGTGCAGCGGTCGCGGTCGCCGCAGGTGGTGATGATCTTTATCTCCGGCCTCATGTTCCCCGGGAGGCCTTGTACAGCCTGCACGGCCAGGTCCGCCTGGGCCATGGCCAGGCGGCTGCCCCTGGTGCCTATGATCATAGGGGTGCCTCCAATGCCTGGGCGAAGGCGGACAGGATCCCCTCCGTTTCCTCCCTGCCGTGGGCCAGGGATATGAAGCAGGTCTCGAACTGGGATGGCGGCATCATGACCCCCAGCTCCAGCATTCGCCGGTAGAGTTCCAAGTAACGGGACCTGTCGCAGGCCAGCACCTCCCTGGCGTTGCCCAGCGGGCCTTTCCCGAAGAACAGCTGGAACATGGAGCCTTCCCCCTGCACCAGGGCCTCCTCATCATTATCAGCCAGTATTCTGGACAGCTGCTCACGCAGGCCTCTTCCCCTATCGTTCAGGTCGTCAAGGCCTCGGGCTTCCAGCACCTCCATGGTGGCCAGTCCGGCGCTCAGGCTCATGGGGTTGCCGCTGTATGTTCCGGCCTGATATACCTTGCCGAGGGGGGATACGCGGGACATGATCTCCTTGGAACCGCCGAAGGCTCCCATGGGCATCCCCCCGCCCAGCACCTTGCCCAGGACGGTGATGTCCGGCCGAACCCCATAGAATTCCTGCGCCCCGCCCAGGGAGAGCCTGAGGCCGGTTATAACCTCGTCGAAGATCAGCAATGCACCGTGCTTGTCCGCAAGTCGCCGTACCTCGGCCAGATAGCCGGGTGCCGGCGGCACGGGACCGACGTTGCCCAGCATCGGCTCCAATATGACGGCAGCCACCTGTCCGCGGTTGGCCCTTAAGGCCGCATCCATCTGCGCCGTGTCATTGTAATCCACCACCTGGGTGTTGGCGGCCACCTCCTCCGGAACGCCGTCGGAGTCCGGGGACCCGTGGGTGAGGGCGCCCGAGCCGGACCGGACCAGCACCGCATCGTGCGCGCCGTGGAACCCGCCGTCCACCTTGATCAGCTTCTTACGCCCAGTACAACCCCTGGCCAGGCGGAGGGCGTGCATGGTCGCTTCCGTTCCGCTGCTCACGAAGCGCATCATCTCCATTCCCGGGAAATGACTTCGGACCTTCTCAGCCAGCAGCACCTCCTTTTCATGCGGAGCCCCGTAAAGGGTTCCCAGGGCGGCCTGTTCCTTCAACGCCTGCACCACTACGGGGTGAGCGTGGCCAAGGATAAGCGGTCCGTATCCGAGCACCAGATCGATATATTCTTTGCCGTCGACGTCCGTGATGAAGGGGCCACTTCCCCCCCTGATGTACAGTGGGAAGGGTTTTACCGCCCGCACCGGCGAGGAGACCCCTCCAGGCATGAGATGGACCGCCCTTTCGTAAAGATACCGGGAACGGTCATCCATCCAGCCCACCCCTGAGATATGCGGCGGCCTCCGCGGCGAAATAGGTGATGATGAGGTCCGCTCCCGCCCTTTGTATGCACTGGAGGGATTCCATCATGGCGGCCTTCATATCCAAAGCCCCCTGGACCCCGGCGCACCTCAGCATGGCGTACTCCCCGCTGACCTGATAGGCGCATATGGGCAGGTCGTGCTCCATGCGCGCCCGGGCGATCACATCCAGGTAAGGTAATGCCGGCTTGATCATGAGCGCGTCCGCCCCCTCTTGCGCGTCCAAGCGCAGTTCGCGCCTCGCCTGCCGCGCGTTGGCGGGGTCCATCTGGTGCGAGCGCCGATCACCGTGCGAGGGGCAGCTTCCCACCATGTCCCTGAACGGGCCATAGAAGCAGGAGGCGAACTTGGCGGAATAGGCCATTATGCCAGTTCCCTGAAATCCCTCGCGGTCGAGGGCGCTGCGGATGGCGGCCACCTGTCCGTCCATCATGCCCGACGGCGCGACCATGTCCGCCCCGGCCCGGGCCTGGGAAACGGCTATCCTTCCGTACAGCTCCAGGGTGGGGTCGTTGTCGACCTGATCATCACGGAGCTGCCCGCAATGCCCATGGTCGGTGTACTCGCACAGGCAGAGGTCGGTGAAGACCGGGATGTCGCTGGCCGATTTGGCCTCGCGCACCGCCCTCTGAACGATGCCCTCGGAATTCCAAGCCTCGGAGCCCAGAGGGTCCTTCCTGCGAGGGATGCCGAAAAGAAGCACCGCCCCGATGCCCAGGCGATCGAGCCGGGAGCATTCCTCCCCGACATCACAAAGCGGCAATGCATACTGCCCGGGAAGTGTGGCCACTTCCCTTTTTTCCTTGATGTTCTCGTCGACGAACAAAGGCTGTACCAGCTGCTCCGGCCTCAGGGAGCCTTCCCTGAACATCCTGCGCATGCGGGGCGTGGCCCTAAGCCTTCTCATCCTTTCCTGCGGGTACATCGCTGACCTCCTCCAATGCAAAGATCTCCTTGGTGCTGCGCAGCAGCCCTCCATCGCCCTGCCTGCTGGCGCTCTTGACCGCCGCGGTCGGGTCGGCCAGGAAGCGGTTGACCAGGACTGTGGCGAGGTCCTCCATGACCAACTCCGCCGACTCCCCCGCCCTGATGCGGTTGAGGGCCTTCCCGACCTCCCGGGACTTCATGCCCTCATATTTTGTATAGACAAGGCGGAGTATCTCGGCTGCACGGAGGTCCTCCAGCCGGTGGGAAAGGAGCTCAAGCTCCTCCTTCACCACCTTCTCCGCGTTGAAGACCTCCATGCGCCGCCGTTCCAGGTTCTCCCTGGCCACCTCGTTGAGGGCGGACAGATCGCACAGTTCGACACCACCGATCGAACGGACCTCCTCATCCACATTGCGCGGGAAAGAGACATCGATGATGAACATGCGCCTCCCGGACCTCCTTTCCATGGCCGGGGAGATCTCCTTCATCCCCAGGACGATGTGTGTGGCCGAGGTGGCGCATAGCACCACGTCCGCCTTGACCAGGAAGTCCTGGAGCTGCTCGAAGCGTACCGCCTTGCCCTCCAAGGACCAGGCCAGCTCCACCGCTCGGGCATAGGTGCGGTTGGAGACGAAGACCGCTTCCGGCCTCTTTCCGGCCAGGTGCTTGGCGATCAGGGTGGCCATCTGTCCGGCCCCCACCACCAGCACCGTTTTTCCCTTGAGATCGCCCAGCCGGGACTCGGCAAGGTCCACGGCAGCAGATCCGATGGACACGTTCCCCTTGTTCAGCCTGGTCTCGGTCCTCACCCGTTTCCCGGTGTTGAGCGCTTTGCGGAAGACCTCGGACATGAGCGGACCGCAGCACCCCTCGCTGCAGGCCATCTCGTATGCCTCCTTCACCTGCGACTGTATCTGATCCTCGCCCACAATCATGGATTCCAGACCCGAGGCCACCCTGAGAAGGTGATGCAATGTCTCCCTGCCGGACATGTAGCGTACCAGGCTTCCCTGGACCTCATAGGGCAGCAGGGAGGCCACGAACCTTTCCAATCCCTCCCTGGCCTCCTCGCGCTCCATGGCAACAACATAGAACTCCACCCGGTTGCAGGTCTTGAGCACTGAACACTCCTCCACCCCGGACTGGGATCGCAGTTCACGGAGCAGGGAGACCGGGTCCATCTGTCCCAGCCTGCCTATGTCCTGCATGCTGGCATCCTTATGGGTTATGTGGGCGCTGAGCAAAGGGCTGGTCATCTCATCACCTCCCTGGCCATCACCAATGCCCTTACGGGGTCTTCCATCAAGGCCTCCCAGATGCTCCGGTTCTCCAGCATCCTGCGCAGGCGCCCCTCCCTGTCGGCAGGGTCGGGAACGCTGCCCTTCAGCTCCTCACGCAGTACCTCGGTCAGATCCACCATGTCCTCGAAGACCCGGGGCAGCTGTTCCTCCAGATGCAGGCGTATGTGCCGCGACATGCCAGGGCTTCGGCCCAGGGTGGAAACAGCAACTGTGTAGTTCCTTCTGTTCACCACTGATGGGATGAGGAAACCCCCTGGTCCATCTGATCGATTGTATGGAATTCCATTAGCTATTGCGCGTTGACAGATCATCTCATCCGAAGCAGGATCCCCGGTGGCAGCCACCACAAGGTCCGCTTGGTCGATGAGATGGAGGTTGGCGGACGCCTCCCCTTGCATGCAACAAATCCCTTCGGGCGCCATCGGCTCATTTCGGTCGATGATCACCACATCCGCCTCCCTGCCCAGGTAAAGCGCTTTGCGCAATCCCACTGGCCCGCCACCGAAGACCACCACTTTCTTTCCTCTGAGATCGACGAAGAGCGGTAACAGTGATTTCCCTCGGAAACCCCCCATGGAGTAACGTAATAAAAAAGCTTCTATTTTTAATATGAATTGTAAACATATAATTAATGTTATTTTTTGATTTAATAGTAATATTTATCAAGTATTCGGAACATCGGCCTGCAAGGTGGTTCTCACGAAGCAAGGAGTATTGGTAGTGGGGCACGGAAGCAAGATGACCAAGAACATGGAACTGGTGGTCAGAATGGCCAAGATCCTGAACGAGCGCGGCGAGTTCGGCCCGGCCGAAGCGGCTTTCATGCAGCTCAACGAACCGGACATACCGACTGGATTGGCCAACATGGCGGCCAAAGGATTGGACCTCATCTATGTGGTCCCCTGCTTCCTGGCCACCGGGATACACACCACCGAGGACATCCCCGGTGAACTGGGGTTCGCCAAGGGGCAGCGCTCGGGAAAGGTAAAGCTGGCAGGCCGCACGGTCGAGGTACGCTACTGCCAGCCAATGGGTGAGGACCCCCGCCTGGCGGACATCCTGTCCGATCGCATCAGGGCAGAGATGTGAGCATGAAGGTCCTGCTTCTGGACCTCACCCATGGCGGGGAGGTCCTGGCCCGGGAGTATCTGCGGCGGGGGGATGAGGTCACCGCGGTGGACATCTACGGCACATCGTCCGGCTTGGCCGAACGGCTCGGCAGGGAGGGGGTACGGTGCCTTCAGAAGACGCCGGAGGAACGGTTCGACCTGGCGGTGACCCCCATCCATTGCCCCGACTGGTACATGGGACTGGCAGCGCCTGAACGCACGTTGACATATCACCAGGCAGTGGGGGAGATGGCCTCCTTCGCATTTCCGACGGTGGAGGTGACTGGCGCACGGGGAAAGACCAGCACCGCGCAGGTGCTCTCCTTTTTGATGGCCGCCCGGGGGAGCAAGGTGCTCTCCCTGAGCAGCTCCGGCCTGAGCAGCTGGAACGGCCGTGAGACGGTGCTTGAGGAGAAGGTGAGCATCGCCCCACCCACTGTGCTCAGGCTTTCCTCCCCGGCCTATATGGACCATGACCTGGGAGTTTTCGAGATAAGCCTGGGCGGCACCGGGCTCGGTAAGGTGTCGGTCATAACCGGCCTGCAGGACGACTATCCGATAGCGGCCGGAACCCGGCGGGCCTACGACGGCAAAGCGCAGATGGCATCCCTGGCCCGGGGAATCCTGGTGGTCCCGAGATCGGAGGAAGACCTCTGGAGGCCGCTGGCTGGGGGCAGTGCGGAGATCCTCACCTTCGGACAGGGCGGGGATGTGGAGGCCATGGTGGCCACCGCTGCGCTGGGAACCCCCTCCCGCCTCACGGTCATGACCAGGAACGGATCGGTCGATGTCCAGCTTGACCCGTCGTACATGGCGACAGCTTACCGTCTTGCTTTCTCATGCGCACTGGCCGCCGCTCAGGGCCTTGGCCAGGACCCGTTGGCATTGGCCCCCTTGCTGAAGGGGTTCAGAGGCGCCAGGGGGAGGGGCGAAGTCGTCAAGGATGCCCGTGGGGAGCTGGTAAGGGAACGGAACCCGGGGGTGGGCGCCGCCTCCCTGGACCACCTGCTGCGCGCCATGGTCCACGAGCACGGCTGCCGGGATATAGGGCTGGTGCTGGACCCGGTGAACCGCAAGGTGTGCGAAAAGCTGGACATCGACCGCATCAGGGATGTCTGCGACCGGTTCCCGCAGGTCACCGGAAGGTTCGTCCTTCCGAGCGGGTCTGATCTGGGCATATCGCACGGCTTTGAGCTCATTGACGGTATAGATGAGGCAAGGTTGAGGCACCGCACGGTGCTCTGGGCGACAAAAGAGGGATACCTGTGAGCGATGTCCTCCACCCCAGGCCGAACCCGATAGTGGCGGCGATGTACACGCTGAGGGACATGGACGTGGATGTCATTATCGTCCACGGCCCGGCCGGCTGCGGGTTCATGGTCTCCAGGCGCCTGGAGGATGCCGGGGTGCGCGTGGTGACCACGGGCATGAAGGAGAGCGACCTGATATTCGGGGCCGAGGAGCGCCTCGCCGAAACGCTGCGCCAGGTGCAGGATCGTTTCTCTCCAAAGCTGGTCGGGGTGGTCGGTACCTGCGCCAGCATGATCATCGGGGAGAACCTTGACCGGGCGGTGGTCAAGGCCGGCCTCAAGGCCAAGGTGATACCTGTGGACGTGCACGGGTGCTCCGGGGCCAACACCACCGGGGCCATACGCGCCCTGGAGGTGGCGGCGCAGACCGGGGTCATCCCGCAGGAGGAATTCTTCCGGCAGAGGGAGATGCTCACCCAGGCCACGCTGCTGGAGAGCAACCGGGGCCTGACCAGCAAGGACCATCTCTCCCCCAATTACGGAGTGACCAAGTATTCCGCGGCCCGGCAGATACGGGATGCCCTGGCCGACGGAGGGAGGGTGCTGGTGGTCCTGAACGGGAAGAAGGAGCTGGCCTACGGGCACGCTGATGTGCTGAGGGCGGTCGGGGAGTGCGCGGATGCCGTGGGAGGCGAGGCCCGCTTCATCGCCAACCTCGATACTATGGTCGGACTGCCGCGCATTCGCCGCTACGCCTCGGAGATCGTGCGGGACCTCGGAAAGTCCGGGGTGAGGCTTGACAGGGTCACCGGGGGACTTGACGAGTATCCGGTCGCCGGAATACGGGCGGCCGAGGCCATTCGGGAGGGGCGCCATGATCTTGTGGTGGCCTGCGGGATAGTGCATGCCATTCCGGGGCTGGACCGGAACGCGGTCCTGGTCTCGGACCAGCCGCGGGAGGTGGACAACTATCTGAGGGAAGGCTTTTCCACAGTGGTCTCCGAGCCGGACATTCACGCCAGGGTCATGGGCGCCTCCGGGATAGTGAGGATGGAACTGGCGGACACTCTGCGCGAGATCGCCACGGAGGGGAAATGAGGCAGATCGCCATTTACGGAAAGGGCGGGATCGGCAAGTCCACCGTGGCCGCCAACATGGTGGCCAGCATGGCAGAGTCCGGTCTTCGCGTCTGGTATGTGGGCTGCGACCCCAAGGCCGACGGCTCGATGACCCTGCTGGGCGGAAGGAAGATGGAGACCTTCCTGGACCGCATGAAGGATGGCGGCCCCGGGGAATACGAGGTTGGTACCGGGTTCCAGGGAGCCAGATGCATGGAGGTGGGCGGCCCGCTGGCAGGCGTCGGCTGCGCCGGGCGCGGGATCATCGTGGCATTGCAGACCCTTCGCCGCGACTACTTCCGGGACCCGCCGGACGTCGTGCTGTACGACGTCCCGGGCGATGTGGTGTGCGGAGGGTTCGCCACCCCGGTCCGTCAGGGCTTTGCGGACGAGGTGTACGTGGTGACCTCTGGAGAGTATCTTTCCCTTTACGCGGCAAACAACATCTGCCGGGGGATGCGCAACCTTGGTGTGGGAGTTGGAGGACTGATATGCAACTCCCGCGAGGTGATGAACGAGAGGGAGGCGGTGTCCGCCGTGGCGGCGAGGATGGGCATCAGGATGATCGGCCTCATCCCCAGGCACCGTTCGGTCCGGGATTGCGAGAACGCAGGGATGACGGTGGTAGAGGGCGACCCCGGTTCCGAGCAGGCGAACACCTACCGGCAGCTGGCCAAGGCCGTGCTGGAAAACGGAAGTTACTCCATCCCGCAACCCCTGGACCCCGTCGAGCTCAGGTCCATGATCAAGGAGCTGACCGCTGAATGAGGCGTGTGGTGCTGGCCGGCACCGGAAGCGGCGTCGGGAAGACCTCCATAGCCGCCGGCCTGATGCTTAGGCTGAAGTGCGACATCCAGCCATTCAAGGTAGGCCCGGACTTCATAGACCCCATGTTCCATGCCATGGCCGCCGGACGGCCGTCGAGGAACCTTGACTCGTTCATGATGGAGCCGCAGGTGATGAAGGAGCATTTCCGCTGGGCCTGCCGCGGCGCAGACCTCGCCCTGATCGAGGGGGTGCGCGGGCTTTATGACGGCCTCACCTCCACGGAGGATACCGGCAGCACGGCCGAGATAGCGAAGATGCTGGGCGCCCCGGTGGTGCTGGTGATAAACGCCCGCAGCCTGGCCAAGAGCGCGGCGGCGGTGGCCCTGGGGTTCAAACAGCTGGACCCGGAGGTGAGGGTCTCCGGGGTGATCCTGAACAACGTGAGCGGGGAACGGCACCGGAAGAAGGCCACGGAGGCGGTGGAACAGCTGGCAAAGCTTCCGGTGCTGGGTGCCGTCGAGCGGGGGCGTTCACTTCCGGAGAGGCATCTGGGGCTGGTTACCGTGGAGGAGCAGGGGGACCTGGAAAGGATGAAGGAGAACCTCAAGGCCCTGGTGGAGGACGTGGACCTGGAGATGCTGCTGGAGATCAGCGAGGCGGCGCCGGAGATGGACCCCCGGGAGGAGCCGGTCTTTCCCGCCGGCCGCTGCGGCATCAAGGTGGCGGTGCCCCGGGACCGCTCCTTCTGCTTCTACTACCAGGAGAACCTGGAATCATTGGCCATGGCCGGAGCGGAGGTCCGTTACTTCCGACCCACCGACGGCGAGGGACTCCCTGATGCTGACCTCTACTACCTGGGAGGCGGCTATCCGGAAGTGCATCTGAACGCCCTCTCCTCCAACCGCGATTTCCTGGAGGGGCTGCGTTCCGCGGCGGATGACAAGGCCATCTATGCGGAGTGCGGGGGCCTGATGACCTTGTGCTCCAGCATCGAGGCCGGGGAGCGGAAGGGAATGTCGGGGGTATTCCCCTGCTCGGCGGTGCTTACCAGGGACCGCCAGGGACTCTCCTACGTCCGGGCCAGGGGTACCGACGAAAATCCATTCTTCCCGGGATGCCAGGTCCGGGGGCACGAGTTCCACTATTCGCATCTGATACCGAGGCCGGAGGGGCCGTTCGGATACGCGATGGAGAGAGGAAAAGGGATAGATGGCGACCATGACGGACTGGTGTTCCGGAGGACGCTAGGCTGCTACATGCACCAGCACGCCCTTTCCCGGCTGGATTGGGGCAAGAGGCTGCTGGCGGCCGCGGACATCTGAAGAACCTTTTTTCTATACGCAGGGCGATGGAGGGGCATGCCCATCGGAGATCCCATGGCCTCAGACGACCCGCGGGAGGAGAAGGGAAGGCTGACCAGGGTATGGATGGCCGGCGTCCCGGTCCGTAACTTGGACGCCGCCCTGGACTTCTACATGCGGACATTGGGACTGGAGCTGAGGCGGAGGGACGGCAACTGGGCGGAGCTCGGTCCCGGAGAGCCGATGGGGAAGGTGGCCCTGTATGTGCCGCGGGAGGGGGAGCGCCAGCCCGGCGGCGTCAGCGGCGTGGTGTTCTCCTGCGACAGCATGTACGATGTTCACCGGCGTCTGGTCGATGAGGCCGTGGTCTTCAAGGTGAAGCCGGAGAGGCAGCCCTGGGGCGGGCTGATGGCGGTGTTCCTCGATCCCGACGGCAATGAGCTGATGGTGCTGGAGCACCCTGACCGCTACCGGAAGTGAAACGCGATATCATTAACTACCATGCGTAACAATCGCTCAAAGGAGATGCGCCTATGCTGGAGATTGAGAACCTAACCGTGGAGGTCGGAGGGCGGGAGATATTGCACAACCTGTCCCTGAACGTCATGACCGGCTACACCACCGTGCTCTTCGGTCCCAACGGATCGGGGAAATCGACCCTGCTGATGACCATCATGGGTTTTTCCGGCTACAAGGTCAAGAGCGGCCGGATAATGCTGAACGGGGAGGATATCACCCACCTTCCCGTAAACGAACGTGCGAAGCGCGGCATCGGGATGATGATGCAGCGCCCGCCGAACCTCACGGGAGTGAGGCTCAAGGACCTGGTCCGGGTGACCAGCAAGGGTAATGTGGAAACGGACAAGGTGGCCGAGGAACTGGACATGGCCCGCTTCCTGGAGAGGGACGTCAACGTCGGCTTCTCCGGCGGGGAGATCAAGCGTTCCGAGATTCTGCAGCTCACCGCCCAGAACCCCTGCCTCATCCTGCTGGACGAGCCGGAGAGCGGCGTGGACATGGTGTCGATCGAGAAGCTGGGGGCGAAGGTCCACGACCTGCTCACCGGCCCTACGCATTGCGCCGGATGGAGGGAGAAGAGCGGCAAGGCCGCGCTGATCATCACCCACACCGGCCAGATACTTGACTATGTGGAGGCCGACCGCGGTTACGTCATGTGCAACGGGACGGTCGCCTGCTCCGGCAATCCGAGGGAGCTGCTGGCCGAGATCCGGAAAATGGGATACCAGGAGTGCATCCGCTGCAAGATCAACCAGGCGAACCTGGTGAAGGAGAACATCGTTTCCGAGGGTTGAACATGGTCAGCAACGATGAGAAGAGGGCCAGGGAGGCCCTGAAGAAGGAGGCGAAGTTCGGCGAAGACATCGACCTGGACACCTACCAGGAGGGGAAGAAGGACCTGGCGGAGATCGAGTCCCTGGATGACCTCCCCAAGGACACCAAGACCACCCTGCTCGATTCCGGCATAGTGCCGACCGGACAGGGGCGCTCGGGCAACTTCCTGCTCATGGACAACACAGTTGTGCACTCGGCCATCATGGGCGAGGGCGTGGAACTGATGCCGCTGAAGCAGGCGCTCAAGGTGCATGACTGGCTGAAGGACTATGTCTGGAAGGCCGTTCAGCCGGACACTGACAAGTACACTGCCGAGACATACCTCAAGGAATCGGACGGCTATTTCATCCGGGCCTTGCCAGGAGCCAAGGTCAGGATGCCTGTGCAGACCTGCCTCCTGCTGAAGAACCGGAACACCAAGCAGCATGTGCACAACGTGCTGATAGCCGAGGAGGGATCGGAGTTCGAGGTGGTCACCGGCTGCGCCACCAGCAAGGGCGTGGAGAAGGGACTGCATCTCGGGATCTCGGAGTTCTTCCTGAAGAAGGACTCCAAGCTGACCTTCACCATGATTCACAACTGGTCGGAGTTCATCGGCGTCCGGCCGCGCACCAGCGTGATCATGGACGAGGGCGCGACCTATATCAACAACTACGTGGCGCTGAAGCCGGTGAAGACCATCCAGACCTATCCGACGGCGCATATGAACGGCCCCAACGGCGTCTGCCGCTTCAACTCGGTGGCCGTGGCCCATCCGGGCAGCGTCATGGACCTCGGTTCCCGGGCTATATTGAACGCCCCGGGCTGCAAGGCCGAGCTGATATCCAGGACCATAACCACCGGCGGCACGGTGATCGCCCGCGGCCAGCTGGTCGGCAACTCGCCGGGCATCAAGGCCCATCTGGAGTGCAAGGGGCTCATCATGAGCGAGAAGGGCGTGCAGATCGCCATCCCGGAGCTGGAGGCGCGCGTGCCTGACGTGGAGATGACCCATGAGGCTGCCGTAGGCAAGATAGCCCAGGACCAGGTCGAGTACCTGATGTCCCGCGGACTGACCGAGGAGGAGGCGGTGGGCATGATCGTGCGCGGCTTCTTGGACGTGGGAATACGCGGGATACCGGACCATCTCAAGGCGGAGATAGACAAGACCCTGCAGGAGACCAACGTCCGCGGTTCCTAGGCCCAAGCCAGTTAAACCGTTTCCAATTATCCTTTTCACGGTTTTTTATCAAAAGTATTAAATTGCCAGCACTATCATCCGAACAGGGGAATGCCTATTGTTCGCGGGGAACGAACTGCAGGTCGAGACCGCGGTCCACAACGCTCTTAGGACCATGCGCGGCGTCGAGCGGACGCAGATCGCCAGGTTCCTCATCGATCCGGTTGTGCTTTACATTCTGGCGGCCACCTCCAAACGCTGCCTCACCGTGTCCGAGCTGGCCCCGGTGGTGAACCTGCCGGCGGCCACCTGCTACAAGCTCATCTACCAGATGGACAAGCTCGGCCTGGTCGCCTTCTGCGGCAACGGCCGCAGCAATGGACGGGGGAAGGCCGCCGCCTACACCTCGGTTCTCAAAGAGATGCACCTGGACATGAAGAACAGCGTCATAGTGCTTAGGGTCACCTGGAAGAACGGCACCGCCGACGAGTACCGCCGGGACCTGGTGCCCCTGCCGGCGGAGGGGTGCGCCCTCGGGACCGTCGACACCCTGCCGGCCGAGGCGGATGGCGCCGCCTTCGAATGAGCACTAGGAAGATTGATTAGATGCCAGCACTTTGACCTATGACATGCGCGTGGTCAAGCGTTCCGGGGAAATGGAGGAGTTCGATCCGGCCAAGGCCATCAATGCCATCCTGCGGGTCGGCACCTCGCCGGAGGAGGCGCGGGCCGTGCTGGAATCGGTCAGGCCGCACCTCTACGACGGAATGACCACCGAGGAGCTGTACCGGCGCATACGGGCGGCCCTGCCAGCGCCCAAGGCGCAGCAGTTCTCGCTTAAGAAGGCCATTATGCTCCTCGGTCCGGACGGGCATGCCTTCGAATCGCTCATGGGCCGCATATTCGAGCAGATGGGCTACCAAGTGCTGGTCCGTCAGATACTGAAAGGCAGATGCGTATCCCACGAGGTTGACGTGGTCATCGTCAAGGACGGCAAGAAGGCCACGGTGGAATGCAAGTTCCACAACGCCCTGGGCACCAAGTCCTCTATCCAGGAGGCCCTGTACACCTGGGGACGGTTCCTTGACCTCAAGGACGGCAACGGGGTGGACAGGCCATGGCTGGTCACCAACACCAAGTTCTCCAGCGACGTGGTTCGCTATGCGGGCTGCGTTGGCATGCATCTCATCGGATGGAAGTACCCCGAGAACGGCGGCCTGGAGAAGCTTATCGATGAGGCGAACATATATCCGATAACCGTCCTGGACATCCGACGCTCGGAGCAGCGCACCCTTCTCTGCAACGACTTCGTCATCTGCCGGGATGTGCTGGAAAGAAAGGCGGAGCTGCTGGCGCTGTTCCCCCGCGAGGCCGGGGAAAGGATAATCAGGAAGGCGGAGGAGTTCCTGAGGAACGTGAGGGAATGAAGTTCAGCGTAGTATTGGGCACCCGGCCCGAGATGGTTAAGATGTCGCCGATTGTCCGCGAGCTGCAGCGCCGCGGCCTGGATTTCGACCTGGTGCACACAGGACAGCATTACTCGTTCGAGATGGACCGGGTCTTCTTCCGCGACCTGGAGCTTCCTGAGCCGACGATCAACCTGGAGGTCGGCTCGGGAACCCACGGGGCGCAGACCGGAAAGATGCTGGCCGGACTGGAGAAGTTCTTCCAGGACAGCCGGCCGGACGTGGTGCTGGTGCAGGGGGACACCAACACCGTGCTGTCCGGAGCATTGGCGGCCGTGAAGCTGGGCATAACCGTCGGGCATGTGGAGGCCGGGCTCCGCTCCTTCGACCGCACCATGCCCGAGGAGATCAACCGGGTGATGGCCGACCATGTCTCCGATCTTCTCTTCGCGCCCACCGACACCTCCGCCGCCAACCTGAGGGCGGAGGGCCTGCCCGAGACGAGGATCTTCGTCACTGGCAATACCATCGTGGACGCGGTGCGCGAGAACCTGAGGATCGCCGCCGGAAAGGGCGACGCCCTGGGCGCCCTGTCGCTGCGAAAAGACGGTTACATCCTGACCACCCTGCACCGGCAGGAGAACGTGGACTCCCGGGAAAGGATGACCGGCGTCCTGGCCGGACTCGAACGGGTCGGCCGGGAGACGGGACTGGACATCGTGTGGCCGATGCACCCGCGGGCCAAGAAGAACCTGGAAACATTTGGGCTCAAGGTCCCGGCCAACGTCAGGGCGGTGACCCCCGTAGGCTTCCTGGAGTTCCTGCAGCTGGAGGGCGCCGCCGCCCTGACCCTGACCGACTCGGGAGGAGTGCAGGAGGAGAGCTGCATCCTCGGCGTTCCCTGCGTCACGCTAAGGGACAACACCGAGCGCCCGGAGACGGTGGAGGTGGGGGCGAACGTCGTGGTCGGAACGGACCCGTCCAGGATGGCTGAGGGTGTGCGAACCATGCTCTCCCGCCGCGGCGGCTGGGCATGCCCCCTGGGCAAAGAAGGAGCTGGCGGGCGCATCGTCAGCATCTGCCAGGAACGAACGAATCGGGGGTAACCTTTTCTATACCCCCGTTTATTGGCCGGCACGGAGGCTGAAGGTTGATCGAGGCGGTCCTGGAGGTTAACATACCGGACAGTTGGGTCCACGACATTTCGTCCAACTTCAACGTGCCGGTGCGCATCCTGGACTGCATCCCCTTCGGCGACAAGGGCGCCCGTTCGTTCGTGGAGCTGGAGTGCAACGATCCGGAGATGCAGCAGATAGTGTCCCGGGCCATAGAGAAGCACCCGGACGTGTGCAAGTGGGAGCCGGCCATCACCGAGGACGGACGTATGCGCGGGATCGCGCTCCTCACCAAGTGCCGGGCCTGCAAGGCCATAATGCGCTCCGACTGCTACCTTCGTTCGGCCAAGACCATGGGAAATGGCAAGGTGGAATGGCAGGTGATCGCCAGCCGGGAGTCCGCGCTCAGCGAGCTCATAGAGGAGCTGAGGAGCAGCGGATGCACCATAGACTTGCGGTCCAAGAAGAGGCTGGACGATACCAGCTTCGTCACGAAGCGGCAGGAGACGGCGGTGCGCGCCGCGCTGGAGAAGGGCTATTACGATTATCCCCGGGGAGTGAGCCTGCAGGAGCTGTCCAAGAGCTTCGGGGTCACCGCCTCCACCATGGGCGAGATACTGCAGCGCGGGGAGCGGAACATCATCCGGGAGTATTTCCGGACCAAGATGTGAGGTGTTCGATATGGATGATTCAGACAAGATAGAGGTTACGACCATGGACGAGAAGGACTACCGCCTCAAGAAGTCCCTGGCCAGGATAAGGCACAAGATCGTGGTCATGTCCGGAAAGGGCGGAGTGGGCAAGAGCACGGTTACCGTGAACCTGGCCACCGCGCTGGCCATGCGCGGTTACGAGGTGGGCATACTCGACGCGGACATCCATGGTCCGAACATCCCCAAGATGCTCAACATAGAGAACGAGGACGTCATGTCCGACGAGGACGGCCTGATGCCCGTGCTGGTCCCCCCGCATATGAAGGTCATGTCCATGGCCTTTCTCCTGCAGGACCCCGATACGCCCGTCGTCTGGCGCGGACCCATCAAGATGGGGGCGCTCCGCCAGTTCGTCGCCGAGGTCAAGTGGGGCGACCTGGACTTCCTGGTGGTCGACCTGCCGCCGGGAACCGGGGACGAGCCGCTGACCATCGCCCAGCTGCTTGAGGATGCTGACGGCGCCATAATCGTCACCACCCCGCAGGACGTGGCGCTTCTCGATTCACGGAAGAGCGTGACCTTCGCCCAGGCGCTGAAACTGCCGGTGCTCGGGATAGTGGAGAACATGAGCGGGCTCATATGCCCGCACTGCCACAACACCATCGACCTGTTCAAGGTCGGGGGCGGGGAGAGGGCGGCCGCGGAGATGGGCGTACCATTCCTGGGGCGCGTGCCCTTGGACCCCAACGTGGTTCTGGGCGGGGACGACGGATCCCCCATCGTGCTCCGTGACAAGTCCAATCCCGCCTCCAAAGCGTTCGATGAGATGGTGGAGAAGGTCCTGGCCAAGGTGAACGGAGGGAGGTAGATGGTCAGGCTGCTGGTGACGGCGGAAGGTCCGACCCTCGACGACCTGGTCGAGGAGGATTTCGGCCACGCCCGCTATCTCATCCTCGTCGACCCGGAGACCTGGGAGATCGAGGCCCATGAGAACATCAAGAAGCAGACGGACATGGGCCATGGCATCATGACCGCCGAGAACGTGGCAAAGCTCAAGCCGGACGTGGTCCTCACGGGATACGCGGGAGAGCACGGGCGGATGAAGATGCAGGACCTGGGGATCAAGATGATCATGGACGAGGAGGGGACGGTGCGGGATGCCGTCAACGGATACATCAGAAGGCATCTGAAGAAGTGAGGTCCACCGGAACCAACGGTGCCCATAGGAATCACCGTCCAACGGCGGACGCCGATTTTTATTTCCTCATTGCTTCGTATATGTACGAAGTTTTTTCTTATATTATTTATACTGGCCTGCATGCAATGCTATCCAATAGCATGGCACGGTCTTCGACAGACCCCGAAGAGAACGCATTATAATGAAGGAATAATGATTACAATCGTAATTAATCTGCAATATCTGTAGATATTATTGGCAATATGTATGAATATCGCAGGTTTTTCACATAGTTTTAAGTATTCGCCTGAAAGTAGCTTCCCTCCATGGATGTCAGATCCCATCCACGCGCGGATATCCGGCGCCATCCCGCGGGCGCCGCCCCCGAACGGTCAGAAGCGAGGGGGAATGGAACGGGAGCCCCGCCCGGACATATGGGCGGAGAAGAGCTGTTGAACGCCATGGCACAGGAGGAGAGCGGATGAACCATCGCATCCTCCTGCCGACCAACGGGTCCCTGCCAGCCCTGGTGGCCACCAAGGAAGCGGTCCGCCTGGCCAAGGAGAAGGGGGCCACCCTGGTAATTCTGAGGGTGATAGAGCAGGACCCCGCCATGTACCTGGAGCAGGTCAGCGAGGACGTCAGCCTCCGCGGCGGCACCGGGGTGGACGGAGTACTTTTCGCCCAGCAGCTGGCCAGCGAGGCCGGCCTGAGAACCGAGATAATGGAACGTGAAGGCGCGGTCACCGGGGAGATCATCCGGGCGGCCGACGAGGCCAAGGTGAGCATGATCGTCATGGGCAGCTCCAACCCGCGCGGCCTGGCCGGACTTTACCTGGGCAACGTGGCCGAGGCGGTGACCAAGAAGGCCAAGGTATCCGTGTTCATCATTAAACCGACCGAGGAGGAGATCGAGGCGGCCCTGAAGCTGTCCAAGACGCCCCTGCCCACTCCGGAGGAGAATGCCCTTCGGACGATCATCCACTCCCGCAAGTTCAAGGTGGGGCTGGGACTGTTCGCCATCTATGGGGTGCTGTACACAACCTTCACCGTCCTGGGCACGTTCGGACGGGATGTGATGGCCACCAGGATCGCCGGACTGAACCTCGGGCTCGTCATGGGCATGACCGTGATCCTGCTGGCCATAATCATGGCCTTATCGTTCAACTATTACGCCGTGAAGGTGGAGAGGGAGGGGCAGTAAATGGCCGAGATACTGGACAACAGCTTCAAGCCATTAGCGTTCGCCCTGTTCCTCCTGATCACCGCCCTCACCCTGGCCATATCCATATACTTCTCGCGAAGGGTGAGGACCGCCGGCCACTACTACGTGGCCGGAGGCGGGGTGAAATGGTTCGTGAACGGAATAGCCTTCGCCGGGGACTATCTGAGCGCCGCCTCCTTCCTGGGTGTGGCGGGAATGATCGCCTTCAGCGGATTCGACGGCTGGATGTATGGAATCGGTTTCCTGGCCGGCTGGATAGTGGCCCTGTTCCTTATCGCCGAGCCGTTAAGGGTCATGGGGAAGTACACCTTCGCTGACGCATTAGTGCACAAGTTCAAGAGCAAGCGGGTGCGCCTCGCTGCGGCGATATCCACGTTAGTGGTGAGCGTCTTCTACCTGATACCCCAGATGGTGGGAGCCGGGACCATTGTGCAGCCGCTCATCGGCTTCGACTACGCCTGGGGCGTGGTGCTGGTCGGCGGAGTGGTGATCCTGATCACCGCCACCGCCGGAATGGTCTCCACGACATGGGTGCAGTTCATCAAAGGCATGCTGCTCCTGGTGGCCGCGCTTGGCCTGTCCATAGCCGTGCTGGTGATATCCGGCTTCGGCCCCCTGGAGTTCATATCCCACTTCCTGGAGAACGGGGCGGCCGACCCCTCCACCGGTCTGTTCGCCCATTCAGGGGACGTGTTCCTGGCGCCGGGGATAAAGTTCATCAATCCACTGGACTATGCTTCCCTGGCCCTGGCGCTGATATTAGGTACGGCCGCTCTGCCGCATATCCTGATCAGGTACTATACTGTCCCCAAGCCGTCGGACGCCAGGAAGTCGACCGTGGTGGCCATAGTCGCCATCGGAGCCTTCTACATAATGACCCTGTTCCTCGGGCTGGGTGCCAACTACTTCGCCGGGCAGGGCGAGTTCCTGATCAAGGACAGCAACCTGTCGGCGCCGACATTAGCCAACTTCGCCGGGGGAGAGGTGTTCTTCGCCATCATCTCGTCGATAGCCTTCGCCACCATCCTTGGAACGGTTTCCGGCCTCATCATGGCCGCCGCGGGAGCGATCGCTCATGACCTGTACACGGAGATCCTGGGGAAGAAGACCAACGAGAAATCGGCCCTGCGGGTGTCCAAGCTGACCGCCGTGGGTGTGGGCGTGGTGGCGATACTGCTCGGCATAATGGCCGAGGGGATGAACGTGGCGTTCCTTGTCGGACTCGCGTTCGCCATCGCCGCCTCGGCGAACATACCGGCGCTGATATGCACGCTGTTCTGGAAGGGGGCGACGGAGAAGGGCATAGTGGCCGGGATATTCACCGGACTGGTGCTGTCCATAGTGCTGATAGCGATCAGCCCGACCATGATGGCCGACCCGTTCTTCAGCCTGAACAACCCGGGCATCGTCAGCATCCCGGCCGGCTTCGCAGTGACCATAGGCGTGTCACTGCTGGACAAGAAGAAGCAGGAGGTCGCGAGCGCGTCCGGCTGAGACCGCCGGGACCCCGCAAACCATTTAATTTTTTATTATATAAGGCCTTGTTGCAAAATTCAACCTGACACTTTGCCAATGTCAGTAAATTAAATTCTAATTAATTTATATTGTTACCAATATTGTTTACAAAATATTTATGTGTGGGCCAATCCATGTTGCCAGTTGCTCAGAAAGGTGACAGGATTGGACACCACGATCATTGAAATAACGTCGGAGGTATTCAAGTTTGACGGTCAGTCGCGCCTCGACACCTTCAGCATCGACCTCGGTCGATGCTCCGAGGTCGAGGCGCACCGATTGCAGCTGGCCATGGAAGGCATCCGGAAGAACGTAGATTCGTTCCCGTTCTGGCAGCGTAGGAAGAGGGTCGGTCGACCCTCTTCCGATGAACGGACGATAATGATAGGTTTCCTCATCCAGCAGCTCTTCCGCACGACCTTCCGCGATGCGGAAGGTCTGCTGAACATGCTGAGCTGGTACTTCCGGATCAACCGCGTGCCCGATC
>JAVBWG010000007.1:0-148866 GCA_036677555.1 Methanomassiliicoccales archaeon
CAGGCTTATGAGAAGTTGAAGGCCGATAATGCTGACCTGACGAATAAGCTCAATGCGGCCAATCATAAATACAGCCAAGGAATGCAGGCTTATGAGAAGTTGAAGGCCGATAATGCTGACCTGACGAATAAGCTCAATGCGGCCAATCAAAAATACAGCCAGGGAATACAGGCTTATGAGAAGTTGAAGGCCGATAATGCTGAAATTGTTTCAACTTCCAGAGTGTTAATAGATCGATTAAACAAAGAACTTTATGAAGAGCAACGAATTTTGGAGGAATACTCCAGACTGAAAAAAGATCGAGACAAACTGCATAAAAAATGGAATGACTTCGTTCATTCAAGAACCGGTAAGATAATAAATTCTGTGTGGAAAATTTATAATAAAATTATATATTAATATTAATAATATATATAGATGCAGTATATCAATCCAGACTAAATAACTGCAAATGTACAATGAGAAAGGTTTAAAAACAGCTTTGTTTTACTAAACTGAAAATTAAAAATCCAGAAGGACAGTCCATGATTAGGCCAACAATCTGTGTCATCGGAATGGGATATATTGGATTGCCTACTTCGATAATATTTGCTAATAAGGGTTTCTTAGTTAGGGGTTGTGACATTAGTAAGAAAATTATTAACGCGATAAATAACAAAAGACCCTTGATAATTGAAAACCAGCTGCCTGAAAGGTTGATGACAGCAGTTGATTCAGGAAATCTCATCGCTTTTGAAAAACCTGTGATGAGCGACATCTACATCATCGCAGTTCCCACCCCGGTGAATCATAAGACCAAGGAAACCGACCTTAACTATGTCGTCTCCGCCACCAAGAGCATCCTGCCCCTGTTGAAGAAGGGCGACATGGTCGTTCTGGAATCCACTGTCCCACCGGGCACTACGAAGAACGTGGTCGGGGACCTCATCGCCTCCACCGGACTGATGGCTGGACGGGACATCGACCTGGCCCACGCCCCGGAGAAGGCCATCCCTGGAAAGCTGTTCTATGAGCTGGAGCACAACGACCGCGTCGTCGGTGGAATTGACGATCAGTCTACGGAACGGGTCTTCGAACTTTACAAACATATGACAGCCGGCCAGCTGCTCAAGACCGACTGCACGACCGCCGAGATGGTCAAGCTGATGGAGAACACCTACCGGGACGTCAACATCGCCCTGGCCAACGAGTTCGCCAAGCTGTGCGAATCACTCGGCATCAACGTCTGGAATGTCATAGAGTACGCGAACCACCACCCCAGGGTCAAAGTTCACCAGCCCGGACCCGGGGTCGGCGGACATTGCATCGCGGTCGATCCGTGGTTCCTGGTCAACGCCGCCCCAGACATCATGAAGATGGTCAGGCTGGCCAGGGAAACCAACGACGGCATGCCCGCTTTCACAGTATCCAAGCTCAAGGGAATACTTTCTGATTGTGAGGTCAAGGACCCCAAGGTGGCCGTTCTCGGCCTCACCTTCAAGGCCAACATCGATGACGTTCGTGAGAGCCCTTCGGTGACGGTCTGCAACATCCTGGCCGAGGAAGGCATAAGGTATGCAGCTTACGATCCATGGGTGAAGGAGGACCTGGTCAAAGGACAGACGCAGAGCCTTGAGGAAGCGGTCCGCGATAGCGACATCATCCTCTTTCTGGTGAACCACGACAAGTTCAGGTCCTGCGAACCGGAAAAGCTCGGCAAGATCATGCGCAACCAGATCATCCTAGACACCAAGAACGGAATAGAGCGCGAGGCGTTCGAAAAAGCGGGCTTCCGCACCTACCTGCTTGGTAGCGGTTAAATCGTGGAAATGCCGTACCCGGCACATGGACCCCTACCGGCGCCTGAAGCACTCCGTCAAGAGGAAGCTCAGCGGCTGGGAATTTAAGGGGCTGCTTAGATCGACCGGCTCGCATTTTGATGCACCTCCGGTCACCCGAGGGATGCCCGGCAGCCTTTCGAAGCTCAGGGTGGCCTGCATTTTGGACGACTTCACGTATCACCAGATGCGCGAGGAGCTTGACCTCGTCCCGGTAGAGCTGGAGAGATGGTATGAACCGTTCAAGGAGCCAGTGGACGCTTTCCTGGTGGAATCATTCTGGAGGGGCAGCGGGGGGAAATGGGCCGGCATCGCCTACCATTACAATCCCAAGGAGCGGGAACTGCTCAGAAAGATCGTCCACTGGTGCCGCGCGGCCGGGATACCGACCGTCTTCTGGAACAAGGAGGACCCGGTGCACTTCGATGAGTTCGTTGATCTGGCCATCGAGTTCGATCATGTCTTCACCACCGACGCCGGCTGTGTGGAGAAGTACAAGGCGATGGGAAAGGACGCCCGGGTGCTGATGTTCGCCGCCCAGCCATCCCTTCACAACCCAATAGAGGTGTTCGATGAGCGCAAGGACCGCGTCTGCTTCGCCGGTTCCTGGATCCCGCTGTACCCGGAACGCACTGCCGATTTCGAGCGTATAGTCGACGTAATCGCCGATTACGGCCTGGACATCTACGATCGCAATTTGACCAGGGGGGACCCCCGCTACGCTTACCCAGAGAAGTACCGGGGAATGATCAAGGGGACGCTCAAGGGCGATGAGATACTGCAGGCCTACAAGGGTTACCGTTTCGGGCTGAACATGAACAGCGTGAAAGACTCCGAAACAATGCTGGCCCGCCGCGTCTTTGAGCTGATGGCCTGCAACACCCCGGTACTATCGAACGATTCCCTGGCCCTGCGCACTTTGTTCGGCAATCTGGCCATTTGCTCCGATGACACTCAGAAGGTAAGGCAACGGCTGGACCTCCTGCGCTCCGATCCTCTGGAATACCGCAGGCTCAGGCAGAAGGCCATGCGGGAGGTGATGCTCCACCACACCCTCCCCGACCGGGTCGGGCAGATCGCCGAGGCCCTGGGAATACCGGCACCGAGCAAGTTCCGGAAGGTGCTGTGCATCGTCAAGGATCTGAACGAGAGGGAGCAGCTGCAGAAGGACCTGGACGCTCAAACCCACCGGGACCTGGAGATCGAGGTGCTGGACGGAAAGGACCTGAAGGACCTTTGGCCTGCCGCTAAAGAACAGAATGCCCTCATCGTCCGAATGTTCCCGGGGGACCATCACGGTCCGAACTACCTGCTGGACATGGCCATGGCCTTCTTCTATTCCCCCGCGGAGATGGCCACCAAGCTCTGCCATTTTGCCGATGGAGGATTGATGAACGACGGACGGCAGTTCAGATGGACCGGCGAGGTGCAGCCCCACGCCCTCATGATAGACCCTGAAAAGGTCTCCCCGGAGGAGGCTGCAGTGTTGTGGGAATCGGCGAACGTTCGAACTGATAGGAAATGTCTGAGCGTGGACGAGTTCAACTTTGTCCTCAGCTCGTTCCAGGCCCCCATGAACGGCATCGACATCTGAAGCATAGGTTCATATCTGGCCAATTTATTGTTAGCAGGATGCCTAGCGCCGGGTCCAGTCTGGTTTCGGCCTATTATCGTCTCTACGCCCGGTACAACATGGGGGCGATTGCAGACTCGGTCTTCGGCAGGGGGCTGATGTGGACCGCCGGTGTGGCGGGAAAAGCGGCGCACAACATCGGCTTGGCAAAGGACAAGCCCTGGTTCGCCCGAACCTCCATGCGTTCTGTAAAAAAGATAATGCCGGAGGCCCACGCCCGCATACCGGACCGGTTCCCCATGCCGGAAGGCGTCCGCAACGTTTCCGACCTCCGGGTCGCCAGCATCCTGGACAAGTTCTCGCACCTATCATTCTCCTTCGAATGCCAGATGCTTCCGCTATCCACCAAGGACTGGAAGGAGAGGATCGATGAGTTCCGTCCTCATCTCCTGCTCGTGGAATCGGCCTGGGAGGGGCTGGACGAATCCTGGCGCTGGAAGGTGTCCATCGTCAGCCCGGAGCTGGTCGAGCTCATCGTGCACTGCCGCAGGAACGGCATCCCGACGGTCTTCTGGAATAAAGAAGATCCAAAGCACTTCGAGACCTTCATTCGCGCCGCCGAACTTTTCGATGTGGTGTTCACCACCGACGTGGACAAGATACCTGAATATCGTAAGAGAATGCAGGGCGGCCGCGTTTACCTATTGCCGTTCGCCGCCCAGCCGGCCATTCATAATCCCATCGAGACGCATGAGAGGAGCGATGCCTTCTGCTTCGCCGGTTCGTACTACGCCAAGCAGATGGAACGCAACCGCACGTTCTCCAGGATGGTCCGCACCTTATCGGAATTGGGGAAGGTGGAGATATTCGACCGCTACATGAACACCAGGGACGAGCGCCTGGCGTTCCCGGATCGCTTCTCGCACCTCATCGTCGGAACGCTCGATCCGACGGACATCGACCGGGCCTACAAGGGTTATTACTATGGCCTGAACATGAACACCGTGCGCAGCTCGCAGACCATGTTCTCCCGCCGCGCTTTGGAACTGTTGGCATCCAACACGGTGGTGATCGGCAATTATTCCAAGGGTCTGCGCAACTACCTTGGCGACCTGACCATCAGCACCGACGATCCGGACACCATGCTGGAGATGGTGGGGCACCTGAAGGGCGACAAGGAGATCAGGGACCGCTACCGTCTGGCGGGATTGCGAAAGGTCATGTCTCAGCATACCTACCATCACCGTCTGCTGGAGATCGTGGAGAAGGTGTACGGCGCCAGGCTGGGCAACGGACTGCCGTCGGTGGCGGTGCTGTCCGATCCCCGTGACGCGGAGGAGCTGCAAAGGATTCTCATCTCATTCCAGCGCCAGCTGTACGTCGACAAGACCCTGTACCTTATCGGAACCAACGGATTGGGTCGCGAGGTCTCGGGGGTGCACGTCGTCACCGACGAGAAGGATGTGCCTGGAGACCTGATATCCTACTTTTGCCCGGAGGACTCCTACGGACCGCACTACCTCGGCGATCTCGTCCTGTCGGCGGGCTGGAGCGGCTGCCATGTGGTCGGCAAGGGCTCTTACTATCGTGGACGGGAGAGGGAACCGCTCTTCCCGGAAAAGGAGTTCCGCTTCGTGGATGGACTTCCGTGGAGAAGGGCGGTGATCTCCAAGGGCGTGGCCAAGGGGCGTCTGTCCGGACTTCTGCTGGATCGCGGACTGGTCATCAAGGGAGCGGTGAACCTCTCCTCGAACCGGTTCAATTACCGATGTTCGTCCGCCGAGGACGATTGGAGCGAAGAGGAACCGGTGCACGACCTGGGGCTGGACATATGGGAGGTGGAGCGGAAGCTTGGCCGAGGCCAGGAGGGATACATCTCCCGTTACGACCGGCTGAGGGTGTTCGGAAGATACGCCAAGGTGTCCAAGGTCTTCCGGGCCCCCTACCTCCATCTCAGAAACGTTCTGGACCCGGGGGCGGACGTGGCGTGCACCTCCGATGAGACGTCCTACTTCGACACCGAGGGCGTGGAGGTCTCGGCCCTGAGCACTTCAGACCTGGCCAGGGCGCTCCGGGCGGAGTACGATTCCGTGCAGTTCCATCTGGTCGACAGGGAGATGCTCAGCGCCTACGAGATGGTGGACGGCAATGTGCCGGTGGAGGTCTGGGTCTACGGTCCGGAAACGGAGCTGGCGCTGCAGGGCAAGGAGCCCGGGAGCGGGAAGCAGCAGCGCATGTCCACCGAGAGGCAGCTGAGGGAGGAGGAATGGGTAAGCCTGCTCAAGTTCCCCAAGACCCGCTTCGTGTTCGCCTCGGCCTCCCTGGCCAAGGACATGGAGAACCTGGCCGGCGTCTCCCTCGCCGGCCGGAGCAGCATCACCCCGGTGCTGGTGGACCCCGCCTTCGAAAGGGCGGTCCCGCCGGCCAAGCGCGACGGCATCCTGATCGCCAAGCCGCACTGGGGGGCGGAACTGGACCTGGAGGCGGTCCGGAACATCCTGAACGAGATGTCCTCCGATCCCCGCTTCAAGGACCTCCGGGTGACCATCTACGGCGATTGGAGCAAGAGCATCACGCAGTCCAAGGAGTACCGGGAGATGGGGAACGTCGCTTTCGTAAGGGAGCTGCGCTCCCCGCGGGAACGCGCCGATCTGTTCGCCTCGCATTCATTGCTGCTCATGCCCCAGGCCCACGACCACAACTTCGCCACCCCCCTGGAGGCGATGAGCGTGGGACTGGTGCCGGCGATGAACCGGGTGGGCGCGGCCGCGGAGTTCCTGGACGAGGGCTGCGGGCTGACGCTCAGGGGCGAGGCGAAGCTGGACGCCTGCTTCATATGGTCGCTTCTGGAGGACCGGGGAAGAATGGAAAGACTTTCCCAGGGTGCCGTGAGGAAGGCGGAGCTGGTCAAGCGCAGAGCGATGTCTCCCTGACCGCCAGCATCATGATCTCCTGAGGATCGAGGGACGGAACATCCGGCCCATCGCCCAGGATGTCCAGTACGACCACCTCGCCAGGATCGAGGTCGAACACCAGATGCCAGGAATCCCCGGCACCCTTCTGGAACGTGAGTTGATGATCACCATCCACAAGGCTATAAGAAGGGACGATTCCACGGGTGAAAAGGGTGAGCCCCTCCACCGGCACGCGGTTATGATTGGTGATGATCACCTGCCCCTCCGCCTCCGTCACAGAAACCTTCTGCACCAGGCACGAGCGGTCGTACATCTCGCGTACGGTGGCGAACCAGACATCGTATCCCCTGGTGAGATTCAAGAATTCCAGGAAGGAGGGAAGGGCGTGCCACGTCCCGTTCACGAAATCCTGCTTGGGCCGGATGGTGCTCCATGGCGTGTTCATCATGCCGTCATGTTCCGGCAGCACGCTGTGGTTGCCCGTTTCATCGGTCACATAGAAGAAGAAAGGGAAGTAATCGTGCGCCACGAAGACCGAGCGCTGCACCGGCATGGCCCTCAGCCAGGAGGTGACATTATCCTGCCGGCCGTCCTCGAAGAACAGCTTCAGCGCCTGCTGCTTGCTCACCCTAAAGAGCGGAAGGTCCTCCTGACCTTCCAGCGTATAGTTCATCCCTTCCCGGTTCAGGTCGTTCCACTTGGAATGGGCATGGTTATTGTCGTGCCACCAGCCGGCCCCAATGTCCCTCACCAGGTCCTTGACGTAGTGTGGCGAAGACTCGTTAGCTCCGTTAACCACCAGGCTCTGCGGCCGTAGACCGTGATCGGACCATGTGCGTAATGGACCGAACTCGGCGGTGATGTTTTCTATTGCTGAAATCACCTGTCCTCGCATCAAATCGTTTATGGAGCCGGCATGGATGCCGATATCCCAGCCAGAATCTTGGAGGGCATGCAGGGCAGCCACGTACTCGGGGGAGTCCATTCCGTATTGCTGGGAGTTGCCCTTCCACCAGGCATCGTAGGTTCCCTTCAGCCCGTACGTGTTCGAAAGGTTGGCCATCACCTCGAACTGCTGGATGAACGCCTTGTCGGCGTGGATGTGCAATGAAAATGCCAGATCCTTCCCATCGGGGACGATGGTCTTGTGCAGGATGTCGATATAGCGGTATCCATCATCGTTTGAGGTCTGTAGCCTGAACACGGTGAGGTCCCTCTGGGAGTTTATTCCGTTACCCGCCATTACCCGGACCTTGGCCTGCTGCGGTTCGAACCCGACGAGCTTATCGAAGGAACGGGATTCCTCCACCCCATTTAATCCGGAACGGATCTCCTGCGCGGTGATGATTACCAGGAGATCGGCGTCTTCGGGCAGGTCCAGGAAGAGGTCGGAATATACAATCTCCTTGGACGAGCCGTCGTCCACGATGTAGGTTACCGTAGTGTTGAGCATGCCTATGCCGAATTGGACCGTAACTGTCTGAGTCCCGTCATGGAATATGATCTCCACGGCCGCCTGGTTCCCCTGGTAACGGACCAGGTCGCTGATGTTGAGAGACAGGGCGATTGATCTTGCCGCACCTAAATGCAATAGGACCGCGTCCCCTTCCCAGCGCATGGTGCATTGCAACCCCTCTGGAGATCTTGTATAACGAATCATCCCCTCGTGCGTGATGCTGACATCCGATGAGAAATCATTGAGACGAGTGTCGAGCGAAGGACCTTCCAGGACATACCCGGACGCGTCCGGGTAAGCTATAGTTGGGGAATGCATCAGTATCAAGGCGGTGACCAAGGGGAGAAGTATGATCATTGAAGCGGCCAGAATGCTTGGGAGCCTCCTGCGCTTGCTCATTTCTTCCGCCCGACCATCCGTTTTACCCATCGAGCCGATGATTAAGCCCGTTCCAGATAAGCCTTTGCCGCTCGCGTGGAAGAAAAAGTAAAGGAAAGGGGTTTTGCTCACTTCTTACGGACCAGCATCAGCACGCCGATCACCAGCGTGACCGCCACCAGTATCAGTATGACGTACCCGATCATGGCGTCGAGCTTGGCATCGTTGGCCTCCCTGAGCTCCGCCAGGTCGTCCGACAGGTCCTGGTTCTGCTGCTCGAGGCCGTCCAGCTTGTCCTGAAGAGCCTGGTTCTGCTGCTCCAGCTCGTCCATGCGGTCCTGGGCGGAGGGAGCCTCCCTCACCGTCAAGGACATCGGGTCGACACGCCATTCGAGCCACCAGCCCTCGGCGTTCATGCCCTCCAGAACAACCGAGTAATTGCCTGCCGGAAGCCCTTCGGACAGGGTGATCTCCAGCATGACCTCGCCTCCCCCGGTCGTGGTGAAGGGATATTCGCCGAAGGTCAGATTTCCCTGCGTCAGGTAAGCCGTACCGGATAGCGGGCCCGTCGCCAGCTCCGTGTCGACCCAGACGTGCAGCCATACGCTGCCGCCCTGGTCGGCCTCCGCGGAGGACAGGGATGCCTTGACCTCCCCGGTCTGCAGCGTCAGGATGTCGATGTTGCCATTCGTGCCGTTGTTGCCCAGCATGTGCATCAGCAGCCCGTCATCCAGCATGAACGCCGCGGAATTGAGGATTGGCAGGGGCATATCGGGCATTTCGGTGATCGCTCCGGTGATGGTATCGTACGAGAGGGCCTTGGCCGAACCGTCGTCGTACCAGTAGAACTGGTCCTCCCCACCCATCAGGTAGATGTTGCCGTAATCCCCGGCCGCCACCGCGGCGTTGAGCAGGTTCCCCGGAAGATGCCCGACCACGGACCACGTGCCGGCGGCGATATCGTAAGCGAAGATGTCGTTCTTAGGGTCCAACGATTCGTTGGTTCCCCCGAAATAGAAGACCTTGTCCCCCGATCTGGCCATCATCCCGCAGCAGCGGTCGCCCGGCATGTCGGCCGCGGCGGTGAAGTCGCTGGTTGTGATATCGAATATCCAGCAGTTCTCGGTGCAGTTGGTGAACCATATCCCCTCAAGGCCGCCGGCGATCAGGATGCGCTGATCGTCCATGGCCACCGCTTCGGCTATCAGCAGATCGTTGGGAAGGTCCGGACCGTCGCTCCATGTATCGTTGCCGACATGGTATATCAGAGCCTTCTCGAGCATCGGCCCGTCCATTCCCCCGAAGATGTATACATTCCCGTCTGGCATGGCCACGCTGCAGCTCGATTCGACCTTGTAGGGGCAGTCGGCCATCTGTTCCCAGACCTTTTCCTGCGGATCGTATATCCAGGTCTCGTCATTCAGTGACATTGCGGAAACATCCGCCCCGGCGGCAATGAATATGCGCCCGTCCGGAAGCTCGGCGTAAGCGAACACTATCCTATCTATCGGCGAACTGTCGCTCGCCACCCATTTTCCTTCGCTGACCACCGCCTCGGCCGGAGCCAGGGCGGCCAAAAGGAGCATGAAGGTCAGCGACAGCACGGATGCGATCATCGTTCTTGGTTTACCCATGAGAATCATCCCCCGGTCCTTCGGACCTAGGGAATCATTTTTCTCTCGCCCTATATTACTTTTTAATATATTTTCTATCATATTTTTAGACTCACGCGGCAAACGTTAATACCGGCCGCAACGATCCAGACGCGGACATGCTGGCCAATCGAGAAGGAACATCGGGGATGAAAGAGGACCGGGGAACGATCGTCCGCACCGAGGGGCTGACGTGCCGCTTTGGCAGCTTCACCGCCGTGGACTCCCTGGACCTGGAGGTGCGAGAGAAGGAGGTGTTCGGATTGCTCGGTCCGAACGGGGCCGGCAAGACGACGACCATCAAGATGCTGAACACCCTGCTCCCCCCGACGGCCGGAAAGGCATTCGTTGACGGAATAGACGTGACCGGAGGACCGTCCAAAGTGCGCCGTTCCATCGGCTACGTGCCCCAGCTCCTCTCGGCCGAGGCCAGCATAACGGGTTACGAGAATTTGATCATCTTCGGGAAGCTGCATGACGTGCCGAGGAAGGAGCTGGAGGAGCGAGCCAGGAAGGCCCTGGAATACATGGGCCTGAGCGAGTTCGGCGACAAGCTGGTGAGGACCTACTCCGGCGGAATGGTCCGCCGCCTGGAGATAGCCCAATCGTCTCTGCATCATCCCAGAGTGCTGTTCCTGGACGAGCCTACCATCGGGCTCGATCCGGTGGCCCGCCGGGCGGTCTGGGAAATGGTCAGGGACCTGCGGGATATGTTCGGCACGACCGTCTTCCTCACCACGCATTTCATGGACGAGGCTGACGCGCTATGCGATCGCATCGGCATAATGAACCACGGGAAACTCATCTCCCTGGGAAGTCCGGCCGAGCTGAAGGATAGAACAGGAACGGACAACCTGGATGAGGCGTTCATAAAGCTGACCGGGAACGTGTTGGAGACCAACGGAAACGTTCGCGACATACAGAGGGACCGTAGCACCGCCCGGAGGCTGGGATGATGTTCGGACGTATGGCATCCTTCATCTCGAAGACGCTGACCATCGCCGAGCTGGAGGCCCGGAAGCTGCGCCATGACCCCTGGGACCTGTTCACCCGGGTGATACAGCCGGTCCTCTGGCTGGTGGTCTTCGGCCAGGTGCTCGCCCAGGTGAAGGCCATACCGACCGGCGACATGCCCTACCTGGACTTCATGACGCCGGGAATACTGGCCCAGAGCGTCCTCTTCATCTCCATATTCTACGGCATATCCATCGTGTGGGAGAGGGACCTGGGCATCGTGCAGAAGTTCCTGGTTTCCCCGACGCCCCGTACGGCCATCGTGACCGGGAAGGCGCTGTCGGCCGGAATCCGCTCGCTGACCCAGGCCCTGATGGTCTTCATTCTGGCCGCGGCGCTGGGGGTGAGCGTGGTGCTGGCCCCCCTGTCGCTTCTCACCGTCACCGTCGTGGTGCTGCTCGGGGCCGCCATATTCGCCACGCTCTCCCTGATCATCGCCTGCCTGGTGAAGACCAGGGAGCGCTTCATGGGCATCGGGCAGATGGTGACCATGCCCCTGTTCTTCGCCAGCAACGCGATATATCCGATAGAGATGATGCCTGGCTGGCTTCAGGTTATCTCCTACGGCAATCCGCTGACCTATGTCGTGGACGCGCTGCGCGGATCGATGGTGACAGGAGGCGTGAGCGAGTTCGGGATTGCGTTCGACATCCTGCTGCTGTTCTCGATGACCGTGGCGCTGGTGTTGATCGCCGGAAGGCTGTACCCCCGGGTGGCCAGGTGAGCGGATAGCGAAACTGTTTTGTCCGACCGCGATCATGAGGGTGCGAGGGACATGATAAAGGTCGTACTGCTTCGCCACGGGGAGAGCACCTGGAACAAGGAGAACCGCTTCACCGGCTGGACAGATGTCGGTCTTTCCGAGAAGGGCGTGGCGGAGGCATACGAGGCCGCGCGATTGCTGAAAGAGGGCGGCTACGAGTTCGATATCGCCTTCACCTCCGTGCTGAAGCGCGCCATAAAGACCCTGGACATCGTGCTCGAGGACATGGACCTGTGCTGGCTCCCGGTACGCAAGTCCTGGCGTCTCAACGAGAAGCATTACGGAGCGCTGCAAGGGCTGAACAAGTCTGAGATGGCCAGAAAGTACGGCGATGAGCAAGTGCTGCTGTGGCGCCGGGCATACGACGTGCGCCCGCCATCGCTGGAGCTGGACGACCCCAGGCACCCGGTGCACGACAGGCGATATGCTGACCTGGCGCCGGAGGACGTTCCCGGCACGGAATGCCTGAAGGACACCGTCGCCCGCTTCGTACCCTACTGGAAGGAGCAGATCGTACCTGAGCTGAGGAGCGGGAAGCGCGTCATCATCGCCGCGCACGGCAATTCCCTGCGGGCATTGGTGAAGTATCTGGACAATGTTCCGGATGCGGAGATCGTATCACGCAACATTCCCACCGGAGTGCCGTTGGTCTACGAGCTCGACGAGAGCATGAGGGCCGTAAGAAGCTACTATCTCGGCGACCAGGACGCTGTCCAGAAGGCCATGGACGCGGTGGCCAAGCAGGGAAAGGCGAAATGAGGCCGCGAACCGGTCGGCGTCCGGCAGGTGAACGATCGTAAACTGCGCCATTAACGAAAATGCTGGATGCATTGGCCTAATGCCGTCCAGCAAATATTTCTATGAATTTGATAGCGGAAAGCAAGGCTTTATAAGCCCGGTAAACCAAGGAATACTATGCCTTCTAGGCTAAGGCGTCCGGACGAAAGGCCCATCCCATAACCCTCTCCCTGATTTGTCGTAAGATCCTCCGCCGATCCCCGCCGGACGCTGATATTTTGTTTAGGGCTCCCACGCTCACTTGACGATGAGGTAATGAGATCCCCGGCCCTTCCCCTTCCGCACCACATAACCGGCCCTCTCCAATGCCTGAAGGTCGTTATAGGCTGTAGGGGTTGAGACCGAGAAAGCGAAAGAGACCTCGCCGGTGGTTATCTCGCCCTTCTCCTCGACCATCTTGAGCACTCTTTTCTGTCTCTCCGATATTACCTGGAGCTCCCTGGAGGAGGGTCCGAACAGCGTAGCTTTAAAGAACCCTCCCACCCCCTGGAACAGCGGTTCTGGAAGGCCGGCATCCATCATGATGGCCCGCACCTTGGGTATCCCTGTGGCCATGCCCTCTACCAGCCTTAACTCCCTCAGGAGACCATACAAAAGCGGGTTCCTCTGGACCGACAGCGAGCCAAGATCATCGAAGGACATACCCGGAAATAACTTGCCTGGGTTCGTGATCTCCAGACGGTCCTCTAATATGCTGACCTGAACAGCGTTGCAATCGAAATAGTCCCGATGCACCAAGGCGTTGATCAGCAATTCCCTGATGGCCACGATCGGATATTCGGGGACATCCTTGCGAAGCATTCCTTCGATGCGATGGCCGACCCTTATGTTGCGCATAATGAACGATTCGGCCGCGGCTAGGTTATCGAGAACCGTTCCGTTCACGAACTGCGAATCGAGCACCCTCACCCTCTCCCTACCAGCAAATCTGGCTAGACGCACTTCGCTCTGTGGGACGACCCTTTGCGGGCATTTGCTGAACATGAGCACCGCTGCGTTCCTTATCCGGCCTTGCATATCCGCCAGACCCAGATTGAAGAGTGTGCTCGTGAGCGGAGCGTTCATGAGGTCGGAATCCGGGGAACGTTGCCTGATGTAGTCCCGGACCTTGAGCTCGTCCAGGTCGCTGATGGATTCCGCGCTCGGCCTGGAATCATATCTCTGCACCTCCCGATCGGCCAGGAATTGCATCATGGCCGCCCCCTCCAGGCGGTGGTTCGCACTACCAGACCGGACGTATATCAGGCCATGGTGCGTGCAGAAGGAATCAGAGGTCGTGGCCTTCACCTCGATCTTGATCACCTTCCTGCCTCCCATCGTATCCAGGAGAATGTTGTGCAACGGTAAGGGAGAAACGCACTGGACCGCCCCGGAGATGCGCAATTGGACCTCATCGAGCATGCTCTCCTCGATCCCTACGACCTTGCCATCATCGCCCACCCCTATGATCATCGTACCTCCTGCGGTGTTGGCAAAGGCGCAAATGCACTGACCAATATCGTTGTAGTTGTTCACCGCCTTCTTTAGCTCCAGGGACTGCCCCTCATAGAGTTCCATAGGTACACTGGGTCAACAATCGCATTATTGATTATTAAATGTTTATTAATGATTAATTAATGATTTTATCCGATCCCGGATGCAGTATCTTCGCTACTCCCAGGTTTGATTGGAAAAAAGTAATAAGCGGCCATCGTTTGCCTTCCTCTGGTCAAAATGAACGATGCCGAGATAAACGCCGCCAAGGAGCACTTCGGAAAGATACTGAAAGAGCAGCTCAAGCGGGTGGAGGACATGAAGGCCTCCGCCGGCTGGATGGATTACTCCAAGCTTGACAAGCTGGTGATCGGAGTCGTAGGCGGCGATGGCATCGGTCCTTTCATATGCAAGCATGCCGAGAACGTTCTCAAGGAGCTTCTTAAGGAGGAGATCGCCGCCGGCAAGGTCGAGGTGCGGACGATAGACGGTCTTACCATCGAGAACCGCGCCAAGCATCTCAAGGCCATCCCGGACGAGGTGCTGGTGGAACTGAAGAAGTGCCATGTCGTTCTGAAAGGCCCCACGACCACGCCGAAGAAGGGCGACGGGTGGCCGAACATCGAGTCCGCTAACGTAGCCATGCGCAGGGAGCTTGATCTTTTCGCTAACGTCCGTCCGGTGCGCATGCCGGAGCAGGGCATAGACTGGACGTTCTTCAGGGAGAACACCGAAGGAGCATACGTCCTGGGAAGCAAGGGCGTGGACGTCAACGACGACATCGCCGTTGACTTTACTGTTGCGACCACGCAAGGCTGCGAGCGCATCATCCGGCTGGCGTTCGACCACGCCAAGAAGACCGGAGTGAACCGTGTGACTGTGGTTACTAAAGCTAACGTCATCAAGAAGACCGACGGGAAGTTCCTGAGCATCGCTGAAAGCATTGCCAAGGAGTACCCGGAGGTCAAGTGGGACGACTGGTTCATTGACATTATGACGGCCAAGCTAATCGACCCCTACCGGAGGGCGGAGTTCAAGGTCATGGTCCTTCCGAACCTCTATGGAGATATCATCACCGACGAGGCCGCCCAAATTCAGGGCGGTGTGGGAACGGCCGGTTCGGCGAACATCGGTTCCCGTTACGCCATGTTCGAGGCCATTCATGGCTCCGCCCCGCGCATGGTGGACGAGGGACGGGCGCAGTACGCCGATCCGAGCTCGATAATCAAGGGGGCGGCGATGCTGCTGAACCACGTCGGCTTCGTTGAGAAGGCCAGGAAGCTGGAGATGGCCCTGGACCTATGCACGCAGTTCGAGAAGAGGATCAGGATCACCGGACGTTCTGACGGCGCCACCGGCGAAGAGTTCGGACGGTACGTGCTGGAGACAGTGGAAAGGAAGGACCTGGAGGAGGCCTGGAACAGGGCCAAGGCCGTCCGATAGGTCATTTCCGATCGCTACGCCATCGCGTTCCGGGCGCGGACCTCATTCGTCTATCGGGCTAACGGTCAGATGCGCGTTGGACGTTTCGTCCTCCAGGGGTATGAGGACCATGCAGTAGACCATCTGGTCCTCAATCACGAAGTCCGCGCTGCCGTTGCCGATCACCGACCGGCCAGCGTCATACTGAAAGCCTCCGCCGACCACCATGTTCTGGATGTCCTCCTCATCGCAAATCAGGAAGGTGCAGTTGCTTCCGGTGAAGCTGAAACGGATGCTCTCGTCCGCCTCCGGCCCTATGAGCCAGACCGGCCCTCCGTCATGCGTGAAGTTGATGGTTTCGCCATCAACGAAGTCCAGGACTATGTTGCGAGTCAGCGGGAAATCAAGGACCTTCCCATCCTGCTTGAGGTCCAAATCCTCCATCCAGGGGACGCTCGTGTTCACCAGTTCATAGGTCACATCAAGGTTCGGGGCGAGGGCATGGACATTATAAGCCAGGCCGGTGTGCGCCCCCCTCTGGCATATGCATATGGATTGCATGATCTCCGGAAGAACGATCGCGTACTGCAGGTGGGTCTCCACCACCTTCTCGCCCCACGCCGTTTCAAGGACAGAGTCGCCCAGATAGCTCCCGAAACCGAGGATGAAGAACGAATAGTAGGCCAGCTTGCCAATGTTGCCGGTGACGTTCAGGCCTTCTCCGGAGTAGCCAAGACCGCCGCTTTCCATCAAGGTGATGCGTTCATCGAACGATCCGTTGATCTCGACGCCTTCCCATACGCCTTTAACGCTGTAGGTCAGGTAGATAGGTTCCACGCCGGGCAGGGCCGGCAGTTCTTCCTCGTTCTCCGAGCCGATCAGCAAGACCCCCCAGGTGGCCCCGACAACCGCAGCAGCCACTAAAAAGGCCATCCAAACGTTCCTTTCATCGGACATCCTTTTCCTTCTCCCCTGGGAAACGATTCGTTGAACCGATAATAAAGGTAGCTTCGCCCATCTTCAATTCGATATCGGTAACAAGAACGATGTGGGACCTGAGCGGAGGATCGAACCATGCCATGGCGCAGGTGGAACCTGGTCATGTTTGGTGCCGATTGAACGTCAGCAACTATGCGTACTGCTTCAGGCAGGATAAGGTCCGGCCCATGTTTCAACTGGCCGATCGGAGAAGATCCCCACGTCTTCCTGACGACACAGCGATGACGGAAGAAGAATTGGTCACTCGCCGGTCTGCTGGCTCTGGTACTTGGTGTAGCGGTCCAGGTAATAGATCAGGCCGTCCAGCACCTCTTTGGTGATAATGCCCGCAGCCTGCTGCTCGCGGACGAAGTCCTTGGCATCCCTGATGCCCTGGCGCGAGGCCTTGGCGATGATGCTGGCCAGGAACGTCGATGCTAGGTCGGGGTCCATCTGGTTGTTGACGAACAGCTCCCGGACATCGTACCTGAACTCACCCAGACGGCGCTGGTTGAGCATGCCGACGCGAGTGGAGGGTGCGTCGCGGTCCCGGTAGTTGTTAGGTTTCCCCGCCTTGCTCTTGTTCCTGTTAGGTCGATACGCCAAAGTGATTTCTCCGGGGTGATGTGATGAAGAGATATTATAAATACTTTGCCAAAATAAGAATAAATTGATTAAAATAATAAAAGAAGGAAAGATGTTTTCATTCTGATCGCTGGCTCACTTCTTCTTGGCCGGCTTCTTGCCCGCCCCGGGCTTGACGGAGACCTTCTTGGGAACGGCCTTGGCGCTGAGCTTCTCCTTCTCCGCGTCCTCCGCGTCCCACTCGGCGAACAATTCGGATATTCCTTCCCGGGCGGTGGACCAGGATGGAACGCCGCCGGTGAGCACTGCTATGTTCAATGCCTCCATGATCTCTTCCCTCGTGGCACCGCAGTTCTTTGCCACCTTCGCCTGGGGATAGATGCAGCCGTCGCACATGCGGACTGCGACGCAGGCCAAGGCGATCAGGCGCTTGGTCTTGCGGTCCAGAGCACCGTCGGTGTTGATGACCTTGTCCATGTCCCTGATGATGACCGCCAGGGCGGGGTGGTTGTTCTTGATGTGATGCAGCGTCGGCGGCACATAGCCGCCCATCTGCTTTTCCAGCTCATCCACGGCCTTATTGGCCTTCATCCTGCATTCGTTCATCGCCTGAATAATGGCAGTGGGTTGTTCATATCCTTTTCCCAGCCTTTCCCCGAACCATCTTTCCCGGGAACGGCAAACGCGAAATATTGACAAAGGGAATCCGCCCTGGGTTTGGAAATGAAGAAGGACGATCGCCGGGAGATGCTGGCCGGTGCCACGGTGTTCATGACCATGGCCTACATCATCATCGTGAACCCGGTGATACTCAGCGCGGCCGGCATGCCGCTCGGCCCGGCCATGGTGGCCACCATCGTCACCGCCGGCGTGGCCACCCTGCTCTGCGGCATCATCGCCAAGCGCCCGTTCGGCATGGCCCCCTACATGGGGGAGAACGCCTTCTTCGCCTACTCGGTGGTCATAGCCCTGGGGATCACCTGGAACGTGGCCCTGGGCGCGGTGTTCATAGCCGGGCTCCTCTTTCTGGCCTTCTCCCTCTCCGGCCTGCGCCGGATGATGGCCAACGCCATACCCCCATTCCTATCCTCGGTATGGGGGGCATCCATCGGCCTGTTCCTGATGTTCATCGGCCTGGCCAATGCCGGCATCTCCGTGCCGGGCATTCCGGGGGCGCCGGTGGACATCGGCGTCATAACCTCGCCGGAGGTAGTGGTGGTGGTCGTCGGGGTGGCGGTGACCCTGTTCCTGTACCTCAGGAAGGTGGTGGCCTCTGTGCTCATCGGGACCGTGGTCACCCTGGCCCTCGGCTTCCTGGTCGGGGCGCTGGGCTACGGGACCTCGCTGCCATCATCGGTCCCGCCGCTGATCGGACCGCTGCCGGAGTGGGGCGAGGTGTTCCTGCAGATGGACGTGGCCGGGGCGCTGAACCTGACCCTGCTGCCGATAATCCTGGTGCTGTTCCTCATGGACTTCATGGACACCACCGGGACCATACTGGGGCTGAGCGCCAAGGCCGGGTTCCTGGACAAGGAAGGACGCCTGCCGGAGGGCGACAAGGCGATACAGGTGGACGCGGTCAGCACGGTGCTGTCGGCGGCCTTCGGATCCAGCACCACCGGCACCTTCGTGGAGTCGGCCACCGGGATAGAGCAGGGAGGAAGGACCGGCAGGACGGCCATAGTGGCCGGACTGCTCTTCCTGGCCATGCTGGGCCTCACCCCCTTCTTCTCCGGCATTCCGGTAGGATTCCTGGGGCTGGCCGCCGCCCCGGCCCTGGTGGTGGTCGGCATAAGCATGACCTCCACCCTGAAGAACATCGATTTCCAGGACATGACGCAGGCGGTCCCGGCCGTGCTCACCATAGCCTTCATGCTCTTCACATTCAACATCGGCTTCGGCATGTCCGTCGGGCTCATCGCCTACCCGCTGGTGATGACGGTCAGCGGAAGGAGGAAGGAGCTCAGCAAGGTCACCTGGGCGCTGTTCGCCCTGGGCCTGCTGCTGTTCGCCGCCTACCCCTACTAGATCACTTCAGGTCCAGCTCGGAGCGCGGATCCGGATGCTCGAAGATTCGGCAGGGCGGCTGCTCAACATCCCCGGTCCTCAGCTTGGGATCGAGCCGCTCCCCGGTGACCATATGGTATACGTACTCACCGATGTTGCAGGCGTGGTCGGCCACCCTCTCCATGTATCGTGCGACAAGGATCAGGTCGATGCCTATGGTGATCTTGCGGGGGTCTTCCATCATGTAAGTGAGGACCTCGCGGAATATGCTGTCATAGAGGGCATCCACCGCATCGTCCCTCTCGTGCAGGTGGGACGCCTTCTCGGCATCCCTCTGGAGGAAGGAGTAGACGGCATCGTCCACTATGCCGACGACGAGGCAGGACATGGTGCGCAGCGACTCGAACCGCTTGAACGCCCTTCCCTCCTCGAAGTCGTCCACCAGGTCCACGATGTCCGTGGCGTAGCGGCCGAACCGGTTGAGGTCCTCCACCATCTTCAGGCATGCTGATATCAGGCGCAGGTCCCCGGCCACCGGCGAATGGAGGGCGATTATGTCCAGGCAGTGCTTGTCGATCTGCTCGTTGAGCTCGTATACGCGTTGGTCAAGCGCCCGCACCTCCTCGCGCAACGAGAGGTCCATGTCCGCGATCATCTGGACCGACTTCTCGAAGGCGGTCTTGGAGGCGTTGGCCATTTCCGTGATCTCCTTGGTCAGCTCCTCCATCTCGTGATTGAATGTAGTTCTGGGAACCATCAGCCCATCCTCCCGGTTATGTACTGCTCGGTCAGCTCCTTCTGAGGCCTCTCGAAAATCTGCCTGGTGTCGCCCATCTCTATCAGGTCGCCCAGATAGAAGAAGGCGGTCCGGTCGGAGATCCGCGCCGCCTGCTGCATGCTGTGCGTGACGATGACCACTGTGTAATCCTTCTTCAGGTCCACCAGCAGGTCCTCGATCTTGGCCGTGGCTATCGGATCGAGCGCTGAGCACGGTTCATCGAAAAGAATGATCTCCGGGTTCACTGCCAGAGTCCTGGCGATGCACAGCCTCTGCTGCTGCCCGCCGGACAGCGACGTTCCGCTCTTGTCCAGGCGGTCCTTGACCTCCTCCCATAGCGCCGCCCGGCGCAGTGAATGCTCGACGATCCCGTCCAGTTCCTCCTTGGTGTGCTTGCGCCTTCGCACCTTCCCGTCGACCGTCTCGGCGACCCCATGGAGACGCGGCCCGTAGGCCACGTTCTCATAGATGCTCTTCGGGAAGGGGTTGGGCTTCTGGAATACCATGCCGATGCGCCTGCGGACGCTGACCACGTCCGCATCGTCATCGTTGACGTCCTCCCCATCCACCATCACCTTTCCTTTCACCGAGCAGCCGGGGATCAGGTCGTTCATGCGGTTGATGCACCTGATGAACGTCGACTTGCCGCAGCCTGAAGGGCCGATGATGGCGGTCACCTCGTTCATCCCTATGTCCATGCTGACGCCCTTGAGGGCGTGGTTCTTGTCGAAGTATACGTGAAGATCGTCTGTATGGATGGCTGTCGTCATTTTACCACCTGTACTTGTCGCGGTATCTTTTCCTGAGCACGATAGCGAAGAGGTTCATTCCCAGGACCAGCAGCAGTAGCACCAGCGCGGTGGCGTACTGTATCGGCCTGGTGGCCAGCAGGTTGGACGATTGCGTGGCCATGTAGAAGACGTGATAGGGCAGGGCCATGAAGCTGTCGAAGAAGCTGTCCGGCAGCCTCTGCAGGGACATGGCGACCCCGGTGAGCATCAGAGGGGCGGTCTCCCCCGCCGCCCTTGAGACGGAGAGAATTATTCCAGTGAATATTCCCGGCAAGGCGTAGGGAAGAACATGATGCCATATGGTCTGCCATTTCGTGGCGCCTAGGGCGTATGAGGCTTCCCGGACCGTGCCGGGCACGGCGGCGATGGCCTCCCTGGCGGACGATATCATCAGGGGCAGGGTCATTATGCTCAGCGTCAGGCCGGCGGAGATGAGCGAGAAGCCCAATCCGAGATAGGCTACGAATATCCCCAGACCGAGCAGCCCGTATACGATGGAGGGGACGCCGGCCAGATTGTAGATGGCCAGCTTGAACATCCTGCCCATCCAGGAGCTCTGCTCGTACTCCACCAGGTAGATGGCCGACATGATGCCGATGGGCACGGAAACGGCCAGAACGATCAGCATCAAGTAGAAGGTGCCCACGATGGCCGGCAATATTCCGCCCTGGGTGTTGGCCCGGCGGGGCATCTCCGTCAGGAACTCGATGCTCAGGCGCTCCAGGCCGCCGGTCAGTATGTAGCCCAGGAGGACGACCAAAGCCAATACCACCAGCAGGGCGCATCCCCGGAAGAGGGTGAACACCACCATCTCCTTGGCCTTGCGGTCCATCATCAGTAGTCCTCCTTATAGCGCCTGGTGACCCAGTCGGCCAGGAAGTTGATTATGAAGGTTATGATGAACAGCACCAGCCCCACCAGGAACAGCACGTGGTAGTGCTCGGATCCGAACTCCACCTCGCCGAAGTCGATGGCTATCGCGGCCGTCATCGTCTGGACGGAACGGAGGAAATCGAAGTGCAATGCCGTGGCGTTGCCGGTGGCCATCAGCACGGTCATCGTCTCGCCGACCGCCCTGCCGAAGGCCAGGACGATCGCTGCCACCACTCCGGAGAGGGAGGCGGGAACGACCACATGGCGTATGGTCTCCCAGCGGGTGGCCCCCAGGGCCAGCGAGGCCTCCCGCAGGTTTCTGGGAACCGCGTTCATGGCATCCTCGGCGACGGTGACCATTATCGGCACCATCATGACCGCCAGCATTATCGCCCCGTTCAACGCGTTGAGCTTCGTCACCGGGTCGAAGACCACGGCGATCCATTCCGAAAGGATCACCAGGGCGAAGAAACCGAAGATGACGGACGGTATGCCGGCAAGCACCTCTATGGCTGGCTTGAAGACCGCCTTCACGCGGGGGCTGGCCAGCTCCGCCAGCCATATCGAGCATCCGATGCCCACCGGGATGGCTATGAGCGCCGCGCCGAAGGAGACCATCAGCGTTCCGACGAACAGCGGCACTATGCCGTATAGGGGGTACAAGGGGTGGGAGGGGTTCCACACCGTCCCGGTGAAGAAATCGATTATGTTGATGGAAGTGAAGGCCGGCAATGCCCCAAGCATCAGTTCTCCGAAGACGGCGGCCAGGGCCACCACCGAGGACCAGGTGGCCACGGTGAGCGCAAGATGGATGAGCTTTTCCTGCAGAGGAAGATGCCTGTTCTTGCGCAGCCTGTGCCCCTCCCCCCTGACCTTCAATACCACTTCTACACGCTCCTTTGAACTTAAATATTAAAAGAAAGGGTTTTGGATCACTCCAGCTTAGCCATCTCCTCAGCTATGACCTCGTTAGAGAGGGCGTAGAAGCCTATCTCCTCGGCCACCTTCTGGCCGAGGTCGGCGTGCAGGATCCAGCTCAGCCAGTCCTTCACCGCTTCGGACGGCTCCCCGTGCGTGTACAGGTAGAGATACCTGGAAAGATCATAATCCCCGGACTGCACAGCGTCACCGTCAAGCGGGGAGTAGGCTGGAGCGGTGTCGTTCTTCTTCAGGTCGAGGACGCTGATCCCCGAAGACTCCGCATATCCTATCCCGACGTAGCCGACGCCGCCCGGGTCGCCCTGGACGGCCGCGACTATGGCCGAGTTCCCGGAGAGCATGTTCATGCTGGACGAGTAGTTCTCCTTCTTCAGCACGTGCTCCCAGAAGAACTCATACGTTCCGGACGTGGACTGCCTTCCGTACAACGTGATGGCCAGATCGGCCCCGCCGACCTGGTTCCAGTTGGTGTATGTTCCGTTGTAGATCCCGCGCAGCTGTTCCACGGTGAGCGTATCTACCGCGTTCCCGGTGTGCACGATTATGGCGATGCCGTCGATGGCCACCCTGAACTCCATGGGAGTGAAACCGGCAGCCTGGGCGGACTCTATCTCACTGGCCTTGATCTGCCTGGATGCCTGAGCGACATCCACCTGCCCGTTGATCAGGGCGGTGATCCCGGTGCTACTGCCTCCGCCGGAGATCTCCACTATGGCGTTGTCGTTATCGATCATGTAGTCCTCGGCCCAGATCTGGCAAAGCTCCAGCATGGTGTCCGAGCCCTTCTGGGCGATCCTGATGTCCTCTTGGTCATCGCCCGTATTGAGCATGGCCAAGCTGACGGCGGCGATGGCGATGATGGCCACCAGGCCGACGGCTAGGTACTTCATCTTCTTCTCCATTCTTTCACCTTTAAGATGTAAAGAAAGAACAAGGAGCTGCGGCCCGGTCATTCAGGACGAGAAACGGAGGATTGAGGCGGCGTTCGACGCCTGGGTCCCATCTCGTTCCGGCTTGCTCTTTGTCCATTTTCTCCGGAACGAGCTACCATGGGCGCCGTTTATATACATTGGCGAAATAGAATATATTCTAGTATTTTATATATAGAATAAGTATTGTTAAGAATTTTTTATATTTCTAGTAAGTTTTGTATATACAATAACCACTTATGTATGTTTGTGAAACGTGACAATACCATGAACACCGAGGTCCGCCGGGTGCAGAAGACCGGGGCGTCCACGTTGACCGTTTCATTGCCCAAGAGCTGGGTGGACTCCTCCGGCCTTAAGGCGGGGGATCAGGTCTCCATGAACGTGCAGATGGATGGCACGATATTGCTGGATACCAGCATGGAGCGGCGGAAGGAGACCTTGCGCAAGGAGATCTGGACCGAGGCGGAGGAGAGCGCGGAGCACCTGACGCGAAAGCTCATCGGCGCCTATCTGGTCGGATACAACGTCATAGAGGTCCGTTCCAAGGACCGCATGGAACCGGAGGCCAAGAGCGCCATCCGCGAGTTCTCGAGGTTGGCCATCGGCCCGGAGGTGGTCGAGGAGACCGCCAACAGCGTCATAATGCACGATCTTTCAGATCCAGTGGAGCTGCCGCAGGAAAAGTGCGTAAGACGCATGCACCTTATCGTCCGCAGCATGCACGCCGATGCCATCGAAGCGCTGTGCGAGGAGGACCGCGGCCTGGCGGAGGACGTCATCGACCGGGACACGGATGTCGATCGCCTTTACTGGATGGCGGTGAAGCAGAACAACCTCATCGCAAGGGACCGCAAGCTCGGTGACCGCATGGGTCTGGACATCTTCGGTTCGAACGACCTGATGCTGGTGGCCCGCGGGATCGAACGCATCGGTGATCATGCGGTGCGCATCGCCAGGAACGCGCTGATATCCGCAGAGGACGAGGACAAGCTGCCTAACGCCGGCGAGATCAGGAAGCTGAGCGCGGAGGCCATGAAGGTACTGGAGAAAGGAATGGACTCGCTCTTCCGCAATGACATCTCCGAGGCCAACGAGGTCATCGACGATGGAAGGGACGTCGTCAGGCGCTGCGAGAAGCTCGGCCAGGGCACCCGGGCAAAAGATAGCCGGGAAGCGATAATCATCAACATGGTCATGGACTCCATCATACGCTCCACCATGTACGCCGTGGACATCGCGGAGATAGCGATAAACGGCGCCATGCGCCAATGACCTAACCCTCTTAAGGAACGATTTGATGTGGGCGACTCTCCCCGAAACGAAGATGCCCCTTATTTGTTCTGGGAGCTCTTCCAGAGAAGGTATGCCAGGGCCGCCGTGCTCAACCCAAGGATGAAACCCATGGTCAGCGCCCCCTCGGATTCGCTGTCGCTCTTATCCGGGATATCGACAATGTTCTGTCGTTGCAGCTCTTCCCAGTCCAAAGCATCCGTGCCTTTTCGAACCAGGTATGACTGGACCTCCTTCAGCTTGTTGTAATCCTCCTCCCTCAATCTGACCGTCTTGTATTTTTGCTCCGGGGGATTCATCACATCACCTCCTAATTGTATACGTTTGTAGTAACTTATTTATTAACGTATTCATGAGTGTACTGTTAGAATTTGAATTTTGCCCATAAAGGACCGCAATCGCATTTGAATGCATCATAGCCTTCTTAGGAACAATAACTCCATTAATAGCACGGAAACACTGGAATCACATAGGAAGGATTGAGGTCGGCATGCCGGACGATCTCCATTCGACCTATGACCTTAATATGGCAATACTTCTTGTGACATTGGAAAGAATCTAGTAGATAATGAGTCATAATATCCCAAATAGTAGGTTGTTATGACACAGCTTCCAACCACCTCGATATGGAAAAGGCTCCTCATTGCAGGGTATAAGGTAGTCACGTCCGAGGATGTGATGAAGATAGCTGGTAAGTTCGGAAAGGATGAACTGAGGAGTCTGAGCTATTTGCAGGAGCACGGATACATCTTCAGGATCCTGAGGGGCATATACTATGTCAAGAGCCCCGAGGAGGTGGAGGGGAACTTCTTCAAATATTCCATCTTCGAGATGATATCCGAAGCGTTACGGATAAAGGGCGTCAAGAAATGGTACTTTGGACTGGAGACAGCTTTGAAGATGAACTTGATGACCCATGAGTTCTACACGGTGGACAGCGTCATCACTGATTCCTTCAGAACCACGAAGACCATCGGGATCCTTGATTCCAAGTTCGTTTTCAGAAGGTGGGCGATAAAGGACGCACCGACCGAATGGAAGATGAAGCGGATAACGGACCATGGTTGTGTCTTATATATCTCGGACAAGGAGAGAACGGTATTGGACCTGGCATACAGGAACTACATCAATAAGGAAGAACTGAAACAGGTTCTCGCCCCTCTTATAGAGTACGAGGAACTACTGGACCGAAAGAAGATCGCTGAATACCTTTCGTCCTATCCTCCGAAGTTCAGGGAGGCGGTGATCAATGGACCGGTTCTTTAGGGAAATCGGCAGGATCGGCGGGGCCAGAAGGACCGATGTCATAGAGAAGGATTACCACCTTCATGCACTACTGCTGGAGATCTCTAAGGACCCGTATCTCCGAAGTAATCTGGTGTTCAAAGGCGGCACCTGCTTGGTCAAGGCGTATTCCGGATACTATCGATTCTCGGAAGACATCGATTTCACCTGGGCCGATCAAGGTCAATGGTCATCGGTGACCCCGAGCAAGAGGAACGACCTTTGTGCCAAGGAAGTCGAGAAAGTGATCAGCCATTTGAAAAAAATTACTGACCGGATCGGCATGTCATTTTCTGGTGAAAAGTGTGGAAGGGACGTTCATATCAGCAGTGGGGGCAAGATGGTGAACGTCCATCCATCCTACATCTCTGCCTTGAACAAGATGAGGGCATCTGTGAAGATCGAGGTGAATTTCTACGATGCCAAGGTGCATCCTTACCAAGAAAAGGTGCTGGGAACCTACCTAGGCGGCGCGAACTTCCAACAGCTCGAGGCATTGTACGAGGACCAATATCAAATCTATACGGCACCGGTGGAGCTAACCTGTTATGATCGGCGGGAGATTTTTATAGAAAAATGCCGGGCCATGATGACTCGGAAGGTGTACAAGCCCCGCGATTCTTTGGACCTATACCATATGAGCCGGACAATGGGATATACGGTTCCCGAGCACAAGGACGGGGTCCTCAGTAAGGTCAGGTTCGCATTGGACACTTACGAACGTTATTTGGATAACATCGTTGACAACGATCTATCCGTATTGGGTTACGATCACCGCGATGACAACCTGCTTCTCATGAGCATGCCGGATGACATCGAGGGGTCCATCAGCAGGATCCACGAGGAGCTGGAAAGCATCAGGAAGGAGATCGTCTCATCGGACATTGATAGCGTCAGGTGATTTCCTTCGGTGAACGGACCCTTCGTGTTGAGGGCATGCCCGCCGGAGATGTCGGCCATCGCCCTCCTGATCGGCGGGACTGATGCGAGCGTACCAGAGGTTTCCATACTGGCCAGGATATTCGATAGGAATTAGGTCATCGCCTTCCTGTTCATGATAATCGCGGTGGCCATGGTCACCGGTTACCAGATGTATTGGTTAACATGAGGTGAGGAAATGCTGCGGTAGAAGAAGGAAAGAAATAGAATGGTCGTCGCGATCTGGTCATCGAGGAAATAAAAGACGAGGAGCGAGCGCTCAACCCGAGCGCATCACCTGGTTGTCACCCACCTGGAAGTCCTGATAGATGTATATCAGCTCGTTCTCGGAGAGCGATCGCTTCAGGGCGATCGAGTTCGCCCGAACCTGGTCCAGTATCTTCTGCGCCAGTTCGTCGTCCACCTCGATGCCTTTGTTGGCCAGTATCTGCTTCACGGTGTGCCGTCCGGAATGCTTTCCGATGACGATCTTCCGGGTCAGCCCGACCTCCTCCGGCGTGTATGGCTCGTAGTTGCTGAGGTACTTGATGACGCCGTCGGTATGGATCCCGGCCTCGTGCGCGAAGCAGTTGGTGCCGATAATCGGCTTCCAGCCGGGTATCTCCCTGGCCGATGCCTTCGCCACGTACTCCGCCACCTCCCGGAAGCGATCCGTGCGGTAGTTCACATCCATATGCAGCAGGTGCTTGGCGCACATGATTATCTCCTCCAGGGGGGTGTTCCCGGTGCGCTCGCCTATGCCCATCACGGTGGTGCTGACGAACTTCGCCCCGGCCTGAACGCCAGCCACGGCGTTGGCCGTCGCCATCCCGAAGTCGTTGTGGGTGTGCATCTCGATGTCAATGCCGACCGCCTCGCGCAGCGCCTTTATCTCGTCGTAGGCGCGACGGGGCTCCAAAAGCCCTATGGTGTCGCAGTAGCGCAGACGATTGGCCCCGGCCTCCTTGGCCGCCCTGCCGAACTCGATGAGGAAGGCCGGGTCGGCACGCGACGCGTCCTCGGCGTTGCATGATATGTAGAGGCCGTGGTCCTTGGCGTACTCCACGCTCTCGACCACCTTCTCCAGGACCCACTCCCTCGTCTTCATCAGCTTGTTCTTGATGTGTATGTCGGAGGAGGACATGGATATGGCGACCGAATCGACATCGCAATCGATGGAATGCGCCACGTCCTCCTTGCTGGCCCGGTTCCATCCCAGTATGGAGGCGTCCAGCCCGAGCGAGGCGATCTTCTTTACCGCCATCTTCTCGTCCCCTCCCATCGCAGGTATTCCCGCCTCGATCTGCTGCACACCGAGCTCGTCAAGCAGCTTGGCAATTCTCAGCTTCTCCAGATTGGCGAAGACTATCCCGGCGGCCTGCTCGCCATCGCGCAGCGTCGTGTCGCAGGTGATCAGGGGGCTCTTCTCGAACTTGGCAAGGACATCGGAACGGCCGCTCATCTCGCTACCTTCTTTCCTGCCCGCCTCCGAAGAGGACGGACCTCAGGGCCATGCGGACATCGATATATCTTCCAGGCGACGGGATTCCGACAGAACGACGCGTTCGAGGTCCCCTGGCAGACAAGACCCCCTTCCCTTGGGAACGGACGCGGCCTGGACTATGAGGCACGCGCAAAATAATCTGGAATATGGCCAGATGGCTCAGCGCCAGTTCCCGCTTGGGACCTCTATGACGAACTTGGCCCCTTCGCCAGGGACCCCTTCCTCCCTTATGCGCATCCCGGTGATCGACAGTATCTCGCGGACGAAGAACAGGCCGTCCCCGGTGTTGGAGCCGAACCCCCTCCGGAAGATGTCATCCTTCTCCCCGGCGGGGATGCCGACCCCGTCGTCCTCGCAGATTATGCGCAGATCCCCGTCCTTCACCTCGGAGCGGAAGCGGATGAAGGTCGCCCCCCTTCCATGCCTGGCAGTGTTCTCCAGAAGGTTGAATATGACCTTGTGCAGGAGCGGATCGGCCAGCACGATCTCCCTCCCCAGCATGTTCTCCAGACGCAGGCCGGGCATGCTCATGGAATCGGCCACCCGGTCCACCTCGTCGCGGACCGACATATAGTAGGGATTCTTGGTGCTGAGCACCTCATACTGCGAGGAGAACTCGATGAGCTGCTCGGCGTTCTCTATAGCCTTGATGGCCCTCCCCTTGCACTCCAGGTCCTTCTCGCCCTTTACATCGAGAAGCTCCACCCAGCCGTAGGCTGTATGCAGCTGGTTGCGAATGTCGTGCCTGGTCAGCCGGGACAGCAGGGCGAGCTTTCCGCTCGCCTCGTGCAGCGCCTCGATGCTGTTGCGCATCTCGGTGATGTCCCTGGCCTGCACCACGAAACCGATGGGCTTGCCGTGATCGTCCCTCAGGAACCTGATGGCGTTCCCCACCCACACCGTGGTCCCGTCCTTGCGGTACTCCTCCAGCTCCAGATACCTTGAGCGGTTGGGGTCGCCTTCCCCGCGCATCTCCCTCTCCATCTCCTCCTGTAGGACCGAACGCACCAGTGCCACGGAGTCGGGGGTCATGATCTCCTCCAGGCTGTGCTTCAAGCATTCCTCGGCGGTGTACCCGCGAAGCTTGACTATGGATGGGCTGACGAAGGTGTGGCGCAGATCGAGCCCGATGACGTTTATCACATCCACCATGTTGTTCACTATCATCTCGTAGAGGCCCTTCGCCTGCCGCTCCCTGTCCATGACCGCAACCATCTCGGTGACCTCGGAGAAGGAGACCAGGACGGAATCGACCTCCCCGGCGGCGAAGATGGGGCGGGCGTTGACGCAATACCATCTGGTGCTCTCCACGCCCCTTATGCCGAATATCGAGCCGGACACGGCGGTCTTGGTGCGCAGGACCGTCATGGCGGGCAGTTCCTCAAGGCCCATGGACGTGCTGTCGATCCGGACCAGGTTCAGGGGATCGCCCGACACGCCTGCCTCCAGGCGGTGCTTGGCGCCCCCCAGCAGCCGGTTGGCCTGAGGATTGGCGTAGATGATCCTTCCCTTGCTGTCCCTGACCATCACGCCCTCCGCCACGGTGCTCAGGATCTCCTGGTAGAAGGATTCCATCTCCCGCATCCGGTTGGCGGCGCCCTCGGCCTCGGTCACGTCCTGCAACATGCCCATGACGAAGCTGGGCCGGCCCCGGGAAAAGGTGACCTCCACCGCGTCTCGGACGGAGATTACCTTCCCGTCCTGGCGCACCATGCGGTGCTCGATGACCGCCTCCCCCTCCCCGGACATGGCCTTGTTGAGGGATTCGATGACCGCCACCCTGTCGTCCGGATGCACCATCTCGAAGAAGGAATCATGCATCATGGGGGTCCCGGGAGTAAGGCCCAGGATGCGGTACAGCCCTTCGGAAAGCACCAGCCTCTTGCCGTCCGCCTTCCACATCCAGTGACCGATGTTGCCCAGCACCGAGGCCTTGGTGATGGCCTTCTCGCTCTCCAGCACCGCCTCCTCCGCCCTCTTGCGGTCGGTTATGTCCTGGTTGGTGCTGAGGAACCCGGTGACCCTGCCCTTTTCGACGATGGGCGCCAGATGCATCAGCGCATATCGGACGCCATGGCTGCCCTTCAGCCGGTATTCGAACGAGGTCTCCTCCCGGCGGGCTATGCCTTCGTTCCAGAGGCCCGCCACCATGACCAGGTCGTCCGGGTGCACGGAAGACCTCCATCCGTCCCCCTTGGCCTCCTCCTGGTCCAGCCCGATCATCTCCAGCCAACGGGGGTTGCTGTAGGTGCACTCCCCCTTCAGGTCCACCAGGAATATTCCCATGGGGGAGCTGTCGATCATGGAGCGATAGCGCGCCTCGCTTTCCTCCATGGCCCGTTCCGCCCGGTACCTGGTGACGGAATTGCGGATCTTGAAGGATAGCTCCGCGAACGCCGACCTGATGTCCGTGCCCTTCTGCACATAGGCGTCCGCCCCTCCGTCGATGGCCTGCACCACCACCTCCTCGCGCCCTTTGCCGGTGAAGAGGACGAACGGTATCTGGTTGCCGGAGGCGCGCAGGGCGGCGAGCAGCTGTATCCCGTCCATCTCCGGCATCTGATAATCGGACACTATGGCGTCGAAGGAGCCCTCATTCAGCATCCTCAGCGCCTCCCGGGCCGAGGTGGCGGTGGCCACGCTCATTCCGTGGAAGGTCTCCAGCAGCTCCTTGGAGAGCTCCACCAGCCCGGACTCGTCGTCCACGGACAGTATCTTCAGTTCGGACAGGTTCATCGACCGCTCCGTCCAGATCGCACGATGGCGTACTTCCTGGGTGCGCCGGTCAATGCCAGTATGTTCCCCTCGGGCACGGCGTGATGCACCTCGCAGCCCGCGCTCAACCAGAATCGGCCGTCCGTTCCGGCCGTCTCGATGGCGTGGAGGCTGGCCTCCTCCACTTGGCGGGGGGTTCCGGAGCACAGCACGCCGTCGGCCTCGGAAACGCCCAGGTTCCCCACCAGAATCACACTCTTCCCGAACTTGGCCTTGGCCTTGGCCAGGTCCACCTTCTCATGGAAGGATATCGCCGCGCACCCCGTGCCCGCCATCTCATCCAGGAAGGGAGTGGCGTCCTGGCACTGGTGTATGCAGTAGGGAGCGCCGACCGATCTCGCGATCTCCCGGTGATAGGGGGCGATGAACTCGCGATACTCCTTCGATCCCACTGTGAGGTCGTTGAACCCCCCGTTGATGGTGGCCAGGGCGCCAGCCCCAGCATCCAGCATCGCCTTTCCCATGGCGATGTTGTATTCGGTTATCTTTGCGAGAAGCCGGTGCAGGGCCGGCCGGTCCGTGGCCATCATGGGGAGTATGGAGGAATAGCCTCCGGCCATGATGTCCGTGGCGGTGTCCGCCGGGGAGTTGAGGAAGCCGACGATGGGCACCTGGCGGCCACAATCGCCATGCAGCATCCGTATGGCCTGAAGGATGGCCTTTCCCCGCCCAGCGTTCACGTCAGGCACCTCCAGACCGTCGATCTTGGTGGCGTCGTCAATGGCGAAGCGGGCTATGGCCGGAATGCGCATCCCGCTTCCGTTCTTGATCACATAATCACTATGGCTTCCGAAGGCCTCGCCGCCGCTGCGGAAGTCCAACGGAAGGAACAGGTTGTCCGCCCCATAGCTGAAATGTTGATGTCTGATGGTCCGGCAAAGCTTAGTAGGGCTGTTGAGAAGCTCCTGCCAGGTGACATCATCCCTGAGCATGGAATGCTGAAGCCCGGTCTGCAGGAACAGTACTGCCGGGACCCGGTCGGGCATCTCCCCCTTAAGGGTGGCCTCGACCCTCTCCAGGGCTGTCATTTCGCTCAAGCGCCGCCCTCCTTTCCCCTGACCCAATCGACCGCGCTCTTGGCCTCCTTGCCATAGAAGTCGGCCCCTATGCTTTCGGCGAAGCCCTGCGTCACCGGCCCTCCGCCGATCATCACCAGCGGCCTTTCCTTGGGACGGGCGAGGTCCATTCCCTTAACCACATCCTGCATTCCGATCATCGTTGTGCTCATCAGGGTGGACAGCGCCAGATACTTTGGCCTGGTCTCGGAGATGCTCTCCAGGAACCTTTCGGTCGGTATGTTCTTCCCCAGGTCATGGCAGGTGTAACCGTTGGCGTCCAGCATCACCTTGACCAGGTTCTTGCCGATGTCGTGCATGTCGCCTTCCACAACGCCGATGAGCACCAGATCGCCCTTTGACGCATCGGACTCGTCAGCAGGGTGCAGGGCCCTTAGCGCGGCGTAGAAGGCGTTCACCGTGGCCAACACCTGGGGGAGGAACATCTCCTTTCGGTCATAGCTGTCCGCCACCTCCTTCATGGCCTTTACCAGACCCTCCTCGACTATATGCAGAACGTCCGGGAACTCGGTTGCCAGTTCATGAGCGATGGAATAAGACAAATCCTTGTCCATGTCCAAAATGGCCCTTTCGAGCAATGCTAGCTTGTCGTCGTTCACTGTACGTACCTCGCGGGCCTGTGGAACCGGATAGCCTCCCCCCAGCAGATCGGCGGTCGATGACCCCCTATCCAGATATTAAACGTTGCTCTTTTTTAATTGGTTTTAACGATTATTCACCAGTGACATATAAAGCGCTATCGTCTGAGAGATCAAGATACGATGATCGCCCATTGCAGCGGACCCTTATCACAATTGCCTGGACCGGACTGGGATCGGCGCTGAGCTATCGCTTTTCCGCCCATAGTGCGATCCTGGCGAAAGTCAAATGTTAAAAAAGCCGGGCATCTGGTGCGGGCGATCCGTCTGAAGCCGACAGGCCGGAGAAAGGCGCATCAAACCTTGTAACGCAGAAGGGCGGCCATGCCCCCGAGCGCCTCCAGCTTCTTGCCGCCCTCGTGCATCTCGCTGACGATGGTGATGCGCCCGCGCGCATCCTCCACGGAGCGCATCAGCGCCTCCACGTCCCTCTCCCTGACCAGGGAGTCCAATATCAGGAGCTGCTCGACCGCCCCGGCCAGGGCCGCCTCGCGCACTTCCTTCGGACCATAGGTGGCGAAGCCGTCCGTACCGACCGCCTCCAGCAGCTTTTCCACCAGCTCCGTCTCCTCGGCCACGCGGGAATCCTTCAGAACCTCGGCGCACATTCCCATTTTCATAAGCTCCTGGATGCCGGTCATCCCCGATTGCCCGGTATGATAGAGGCAGGCCTTGGAGAACATCTCCGGCTCCCTCTCCTTTCCTTTGGCCATCAGGGTCTCCTTGGCGAAGCCGGGGCCCAGGACCACGATCGGCACTCCTGGAGAATGCCCTTGCTTGGCCTTGGCGATCACCTCGCCGTAGTAATCGCCCTCCTCCTTGGTGGCGTACATCTTGCCGTGACCGCCAGCGAAGATGTCGGCCAGCTTCTGCACCCCGAACTGGCGCATGACCGCCACCGTGGCCTCGTCATCATCCAGGGAGATGAACATGACGCTCGGCTTCTTGCTGTCCTCGACCGCCCTCCGGACCCGGTCCAGCTGGGACGGCCTCCAATGCTCCTTGACCACCGAGAGCACCTCCCCCTCCTCCATTATGAGGGTGTGATAGGAACCCACGTCCTGCGGTCCCTCCTCTATGACGCCCAGCAGGCGCAGCCGGTTGTCGAACTCTCCGAACTCCACCTTCTCCAGGCGTATCCCCAAGGTCATGCGCTTCTTCTCGCCCCTCTCCGCCCTGATCTTGTCGGACTTGGCCTCTTCCCTGCGGTACGTTGAAGCGTACACCAGGTCGCCAGGGGTCAGGATGTTGTAGAGATGCCACAGGTCGTCGGGCACCTCCACCTGCATCTTGATCTCCCCCTTGAACCGGTCCTGGTGCAGTACCTTCATCGCCCAGGTCATGCTCTACCGGGCATTTATGGTTGTCCCAAAGCGTCCGAAATCGGACATATTTCGAAGGGAAGTAACCCAATTGCCGACGGACTGTAGGCATCCAGACAAAAGGGTTCCAGCATGGTTCGGATCCTCAGTAAGCATTAAGTACCCTACAATGCTACCGTGGATTTCTGATGGCGAAGTGCTTCCTGGTTCTCGAGGACGGGACTATCATGGAGGGCACGGGATTTGGTTCCATGGAGAACACCTCCGGAGAGGTGGTCTTCAGCACTGGCATGACCGGCTATCAGGAAGGCCTGACCGACCCTTCATTCCGCGGCCAAATTCTGACGATGTCCTACCCCCTCATCGGTAATTATGGTGTCAACGTAAAGGACATGGAGTCCGAGAAGGTGCAGGTCAATGGTTTCGTGGTCCGGGAACTTTGCGATTCCCCAACGGACGTTTACGGCGGGAAGGACCTTGATTCGTTCCTGAAGGAGAACGGGATCCCGGGAATAGCGGGCGTGGACACCCGTTCCCTCATCATCAGGATCAGGAACGCCGGGACCATGAAAGGGGCCATCGTCTACGACGAGGATGTGGAGGAGCATCTTGAGCGCATAAGGAAGATGCCTTATCCCTCCGAGAGCAACCTGGTCGGGGAGGTCAGCCCGAAGAAGATCCAACATTTCCCGAAGGAAGGGGCGAAGAAGGTCGCCCTCTTCGACTGCGGGGCCAAGAGGAATATCATCAACGAGCTGAAGAAGCGCTTCGAGCTGTACCAGCTGCCTTACGATACCCCTATCAAGTTCTTCCGCGACCACGATGTGGACGGCTTGTTCCTGTCGAACGGTCCGGGCGATCCGTCCCATCCGGCCCTGCAGGACACGGTCATCAGCACCGTTCGGAAGCTCAGGGATGACTATCCGATCATGGGCATCTGCATGGGCAACCAGCTGCTGTGCCAGGTGTTCGGCGGGACCACATATAAAATGAAGTTCGGCCACCGGGGGGCGAACCAGCCGGTGAAGTACAGGGACCGGGTGTTCATCACCTCCCAGAACCACGGCTATGCGGTCGATCCGGAGAGCATCCAAGGCTCTGGGATGGAGGTGGAGCAGGTCAACGTCAACGACGGGACGGTGGAAGGCATGAGGCACAACGAGCTGCCCATATTCTCCGTACAGTATCACCCTGAAGCCCGCCCGGGACCGGCCGATACGCGATTCCTCTTCGACGATTACGCGAAGCTGCTGGAGGAGAGGAGATGAGCAAGGGCAAGCTCCTCGTCATAGGCTCTGGTCCGATCGTCATCGGCCAGGCGGCGGAGTTCGATTTCTCCGGTTCGCAAGCCTGCCGCTCATTGCGCGAGGAAGGGTACACCACGGTGCTCGTCAATTCCAACCCGGCCACCATCCAGACGGACCTTGAGATGGCCGACATCGTTTACATCGAACCGCTCAATGTGGAGACCATCGCCGAGATCATCCGCAAGGAGAAGGTGGAAGGCGTGCTGTCGGGAATGGGCGGGCAGACCGCCCTGAACCTGTGCTCCGAGCTGGCTGAAAAAGGGTACCTGGAGAGGCTGAACTGCCGTTTGCTCGGGACGCAGCCCAAGGCCATAGCGCTCTCCGAGGACCGCGAGCTGTTCCGGGAGACCATGATCGAGATCGGAGAGCCGATCCCCCGCTCGGTCACCGTCACCAACATCGAGGACGCCAAGAAGGCCGTGGAGCAGATCGGCGGCTACCCGGCGCTCATCCGTCCCGCGTACACGCTGGGCGGCACTGGCGGAGGCATAGCCTACAACGAGGAGGAACTGGTGCCGATCACCGGCCGCGGGCTGATATACTCGCGCATCCGCCAAGTGCTCATCGAGGAGAGCGTCCTGGGCTGGAAGGAGCTGGAGTACGAGGTGATGCGGGACAGGAAGGACAACTGCATCATCATCTGCACTATGGAGAACCTGGACGCCATGGGCGTTCATACCGGGGAAAGCATCGTGGTCGCTCCGCTGCAGACCATCAACGATGAGGACCATCAGAGGATGCGCACCGCATCCATCAAGATCATTCGTGCGCTCGGGATAGAGGGGGGCTGCAACGTGCAGTTCGCCTACAACCCGGCAACAAGGGAGTACCGGGTCATCGAGGTCAACCCGCGGGTCTCCCGCTCGTCCGCTCTGGCGTCGAAAGCGACCGGCTATCCGATAGCCAGGGTGGCCGCCAAGATAGCCATCGGCAAGACGCTTGACGAGATACCCAACAAGATCACCGGCAAGACGTACGCCGCCTTCGAGCCGACCATAGACTACGTGGTGGCGAAGATCCCCCGCTGGCCGTTCGACAAGTTCCGAACGGTCGAGACGAAGATCGGCACCCAGATGAAGAGCACCGGGGAGGTCATGTCCATCGGCCGCACCATCGAGGAGTCCCTGATGAAGGCCGTGTGCTCGCTGGAAACGGACCGTATCGACCTTGAGCCGGAGGCGTGGAACGACAAGGAGCTGGAGGCGGAGCTCATCGCCCCCTCCGACAAGCGCCTGTACGCCATCGCGGAAGCTCTGCGCCGGGACTGGACCCTGGAAAGGATAGCCGGCCTCACCAAGTGGGACGCGTTCTTCGTTCGAAAGATAAACAACATCGTCAAGATGGAGAAGGAGCTGGCCGCCGGTCCGCTGACGCCGGAGCTTATCCGCCGCGCCAAGCGCATGGGATTCCAGGACGAGAGCATCGCCAAGTTCTCAAAGAAGACGGAGGCGTCGATACGCCAGACCAGGCTTGAGAATGGCATATTGCCAACGTACAAGATGGTCGACACCTGCGCCGCCGAGTTCGCCGCCCAGACCCCCTACTTCTATTCCACCTACGGAACGGAATGCGAAGTTCCCAGGTCCGCCAACAGGAAGGTCATCATAGTCGGCGCCGGGCCCATACGGATCGGGCAGGGGATCGAGTTCGACTATTGCTGCGTGCACGGCGTCATGGCCTGCCAGGCCGCCGGCGTGGACGCGGTGGTGATAAACAACAATCCGGAAACGGTCTCCACCGATTACGACATCTCGGACCGCCTTTACTTTGAGCCCCTCACTTTGGAGGACGTTCTGAACGTGATCGAGAAGGAGGACGCGGACGGCGTGATCCTCCAGTTCGGCGGCCAGACATCGGTGAACCTGGCCGTACCGCTTGAGGCGGCGCTGAAGAACCATAAGTGCAAGGTGCTGGGAACATCCCCGGACATGATGGACGTCGCGGAAGACCGCAAGCGCTGGTCCGCCCTGATGAGGGAGCTGAACATAGCCCAGCCGGAGTCCGGGACGGGGCACTCCTATGAGGAGGTCAAGGCCCACGCCGACCGCATCGGCTATCCTGTGCTGCTTCGTCCGTCCTACGTGCTGGGCGGCCGGGGCATGGAGATAATATACACCGAGGATGAGCTGAAGCAGTACGTGGCGACCGCCGTCAAGGTCTCCAAGAAGCACCCGGTGCTCATCGATAAGTACCTGACGCACGCCAGGGAGCTGGATGTCGACGTCGTGTGCGACGGAAAGGACGTGTTCATCGGCGGCATCATGGAGCACATCGAGGAGGCGGGCGTTCATTCGGGCGATGCCACGATGGTGCTTCCTTGCCAGACCATATCGCCGAAGGTCATGGAAAGGGTCATCGAGATCACCAACCAGGTGGCTTTGGCCCTGCAGGTCAAGGGATGCATGAACCTTCAGCTGGCGGTGAAGGACGATGAGGTGTTCATGTTGGAGGCCAACCCGCGCGCCTCCCGTACCGTCCCGTTCATATCCAAGGCCATCGGCGTTCCGCTGGCGAAGGTGGCCACCAAGGTCATGCTGGGCGAGACGCTCAAGGACCTCGGCCACGTGGGAGTGGCCAGGTTCGATCACGTCGCGGTGAAGGCGTCCGTCTTCCCGTTCCTAAAGCTGGTGGGAGTGGACTCCATACTCGGCCCGGAGATGAAGAGCACCGGGGAAGTAATGGGAATCGACAAGAACTACGGCGCGGCGATGTACAAGGCCATGGTCTCCGCCGGGAACCGGCTGCCCGTGAAGGGCGGCGTTTATGTCACCGTCTCGGACGCTGACAAATCGGACATACTCCCGTTGGTCAAGGACCTGCATGAAATGGGCTTCACCATCTACGCGACGAAGGGGACGTCCACCTACATGCGCAACAACGGCGTTCCGGTGACCACTGTCTACAAGGTGGCGGAGAACGTCTCGCCTGATGCGCTGGGACTCATGCGCCGCGGCGAGATCAACCTCATCATCAACACCCCGACCTATTCGTCCGGTTCCCGCCGGGACGGCTACATGATGAGGCGTCTGGCCGTGGAGCTTGAGATACCCTTCCTGACCACCGTGCATGGCGCCAAAGCCACCGTCTGCGCCATCAAACGGACCAGGCAGGGAGACCTCGAGGTCAGGGACATCGCCTCCTACCACTGAAACATCTACATTATTTTCCGATCCCGACCGGTTCGGGAAAGGTAGATATCCCTGGCACGACTTTGGCCTGGTCCATAGAAATCGGGGGGTTTCTGATTGTCGAGATGTAGAGCTTTAGCCTTGGGCCTGCTTGGCGTGCTGGGATTGCTTCTGTTGGTCATGGCGCTGTCCGCTGGGAATGCTTCGGCGGCCGATCCAGCCTTCTATGAGAACGACCACGACCTGATCCAGGCGGTCGCGGATGGTAACTGCACCGGCAGCGGTACCGCGGAGGACCCCTATGTGTTCGAGAACCAACTGTACGAGTGCGCGGGATACAGCTATGGGCTATGGTTCCAGAACATCACCAAGCATGTTCTGATCGTCAACAGCACCTTCAATGAAACCTACGCGGTCGACTACCTGCAAGAGGGCGTGGGAGTGGCCCTGGTCAACTGCTCCAACGTCAGCATCGCCAACTGCTCCTTCACCAACGCCAGATACGGCATCATCATCGAATCCTCCGATAACTGCTCGGTCCAGGCCGTGATCGCCGCTGAACTGAGCGCCATTTCCATCCACGCTTCCGATCATATCACGATCTCCTGGTCCTGCCTCAATGCATCCGCCATCAGCGCCATCAGGGCCGTGGATTGCGATTTCCTGTCCATATCTGACTGCGCGGTGCTCGGCGCCGGCATCGACGGGCTGGTCCTGACGAACTGCACGAACGTTGAGATCAGCAGCTTGAACATCGACGCCTGTGACAGCCATAACGCCCTGGTGGTGGAGGATACCTCAGGCCCGATCGACATCCGCGGATGCCGCATGTCCAACCTCACCCTGGGCAGCGCGGGCGCGAACGGCATGGCCATCCGGCTTGACCAGGCCTCGAACGTCACCATCACGGGTTGCTCGTTCGTCGAGTCCCCCGTATCCATCGGCGTTCTCGATTCCGACAACGTCACCATCACGGAATGCGCCGTGGAGACCGATATCGGCCTCTGGATCTCCCAATCGGAATGGGTGGAGATGACCGGGAACGAGATGCTCAACCCCGCCTCCCCCACCTCCAGGTTCGCATTCATCATGGAATCCCGGTTCATCGCGATGAACGACAGCGCGATAGGCGTGGTCGGGGGCGGCATCACCGTCACCGGCTCCCGGTTCGTGGTGGTGAACGATACTAGGATCGACGCTGTCACGTTGGCCTCCAACAGCGGCATCTATTTCCAGAACAGCAACAATTTCACGGTCTCCTGGTCCACCATATCGTCCTGCCAGGGAGCCGGAATATACCTTGAGAACTGTCAGGACCTCTCGGTCAGCGACAATTCCATCCTGAACGGGCAGATCGGAGGTGTGAGCACCGACCTCTGCAGCCGCGGGGAGATCGCCCGCAACACCCTGGTCAACTTCAATGGCCAGGCGATGCAGGTCCGGGGAGACAACCTCACCGTCGTCTCAAACTCGTTCACCGGCATCGGCGATGCCGCCATCTATGCGGCGATGGCCGACGGGGAGGTGAGCGGGAACCTGGTTCAGAACTCGGAAGTTTCGTTGTGGATGCATGCCTGCGTCAATGTGATGGTCTTCGACAACGACCTCCATTCCCATGGCAACCTCTGGGTCGATACTTGCACGAACGTCAGCCTGGTCCAGAACGACATCACCAACGATGAGGAAGGACCGCAGTCGGCCATCATAGCCTGGAGTACCCGTTCCATCCGCATCGTGGAGAACACCATAACCGGGACCTACCTCCATGGCATCTGGGCGCAGGGTGACGGACAGCAGATGGAGATGGTTATCTCCGAGAACATGCTGGACATCACCCCGACCAGCGAGTACGCTTCCGGGATCTTCGTCCAAACCGTCCGTGGCCTGGACCTCTCAAACAATTCCGTCATCGGTAACGTTCTGAACGGCATAGCTCTGGACCAGGTAAGCGATTGTCGGGTGGTCGGCAATATCGTGACCGGGACTAACAACGGACTGATCGCGGACCGCGTCTATGACGCCTTCATCGGTATGAACGCAATCAGCCTCATCACCGGATTTGGCATGGACATCACAGGCATCAGTAGCTCATCTGAAACCAATATCACGGTAGCCAACAACACCGTGACCTCATCGAACATCGGCATCGGTCTGGTGGATGCCGGATACGCCGTGCTCATGGGCAACGATTGCCCGGACTTCGATGAGTACGGCTTCCGGGTCCTGAACAGTATCAGCGTAGTCCTGACCAACAACAGCTGCTCTGGGCATGACCACGACTATGGACTGTACCTCAGCGGCTGCGTCTACGCCACCGTCACCGGCGGGGAATATCTCCACGCCTACAACGGCATAGAGATCTACGATTGCGCCGCCATCACCATAGATAGGGTCAACTCATCTTTCAACGGCAATGACGGCCTGTGCATCGGACCGATGTGCGAACAGACCGCCGTGACCGGGTCGACCTTCTCCAACAACCTCAACGGCATAACCTCGTACTACGGAAGCCCCTACTACGTCACGATCAGTGATTGTACCCTGGAGAACAATTCCCAGTACGGCATAAGGCTTGATAACGGAGATCACTGCACCGTCATCGGCAACTACCTGGCCAACAACGGAGGGGAGGGCGTCTTCTTCACCGGTATGGAATATTCCGACGTTGAGGGGAACACCTTCATCGACAACGCGGGAACCACCGGGACTGCGGATAACTGGCCCCAAGCCCATGACGATAACCCGGCGAATGACCCGGAGAGCATCGACCAGTGGTACCACAACGCCTGGAGCAACCAGCGGAACGTCGACCACGATGAGGACGGATACGTCGATGAGTGGTATCAGGTCGGCTTCTTCATCTACGATACTGCTCCGCTACCCTACGGGATGAAGATCGAGGCGCCCTCGGCGCCCCTCGGCCTTACCGGGACGGTCGTCGATTGGTACGTGCATCTGGAATGGGAGGCGCCTTTGACCATGGGCAACTCCACATTCCTTTTCTATAACGTGTACTACGGTGACTCGCCCGACTTCCAGGACATGCAGCGGTTCATGATGGACACGGAAGAGCTCAGCTACGACCATGTTCATGACCTGATCAGCGGGCAGACCTACTACTATACGGTGGTGGCCTGGAACGAGGACCTCTTCGAGAGCGATCCATCGAACGTGATCTCGGTTCTCTACGACCCCTTCCCCGCCGCCGACCCGTTCTGGATATTCATCCAAAGCGACCAGGCCTTCGCGGATATGGCCGCCGCAGAGAGCTGGCAGGGAGACGGTAGCGCGGATGACCCATACATCATCGAGAGTTACACCATCGATGGCGCCGAACATGACGCCTGCATCGTGATAGCCGATACTACGGTCCACTACGTCATCCGTGATTGCGTCCTCTACCAGGGCAGCATGGTGGATGGATCGCCCCTGACCTGCGGCATCTGGCTCGTGAACGCGCCCAACGGCCTGATAGATAACTGTTCCTTCATGGCATTCATGGGCGACGGCATACGGGCCGAGGAATCTCGGATCTGGGTGGCGGATTGCCGCTTCAGCGGACCAGGGCCTTATGGGATATGTCTGGGGGAGGCCGGTGGCTCGAACATCACTGGCAACATATTCGAGGACATGCCGTCCGGCATCGGCGCCTGCCTTTTGGCCTCACCGGACTGCCTGGTAGTGTCCAACACCTTCATCAACGTGGGCCAGAGCATACGGCTGGACGGCTGCGGCGGCTCCCTCGTCCTGGATAACCATATCTCGGGCGGGGTGGACGCCATATACGCCTACGGATGCGATGGCATAATCATAGACGGGAACACCGTTTCCGGTAACGAGGAGGGCACCGGCCTGTGGATAGGATACAGCCAGAACGCCATCGTGGTGAACAACACGTTCAGCGATCTCTCGGTGGGCATGAACATCAGGACCTCACAGGGTGCCATCTCCAACAACGTGGTGACCGGATGCGAAAACGGAGTGGTGATGGGCAATTGCATCAGCACTTCGTTCATCGGGAACGAAGTATCCGACAATGGGGGATTCGGGCTGTGGCTGATGAACAACTGCTACTGGAACACCATCAGAAATAACATTTTCGAGAACAACCTCGACTTCGGGATCTACGCGGGAGAGGGCAACTGCTACGAGAACCTGATGTTCGCCAACTACCTGGAAGGGAATCACGGAAGCGGGGAGACCTACGACTCGGAGCTGGCCCAGATATATGACGAGGACGGGGACAACTACTGGTACGACGCCGTGCTGGGCCTGGGCAACTATTATCATGATTGGAGAGTCCCGGACACGGACCCCGTCGACGGCATCGTCGACCTGCCTTACATCGGCTGGCAGGGTACGGACCTCTACCCCCTGGCAAGGCTCTTCGGCCCGGTGATCGGTGGCGAAGCACAGGTAGGACCGATATACGTCAACCTCACCTGGGAAGGCCTGCTCTTCGACTTCAGCGATGGCCTGACCGGTTACATTGTGTACAGGTACGACGGCTCGGATTATGTGGATATAGGAAGGGTCGCCGTGGGAACGGACCATTTCCTCGATACTGACGTGGAGATCGGGACGACCTACCTCTATCGCCTCGCCGCCTACTGGCTGACGGAGATAGGCACGCCGGGAGAGGTCATCTCTGCCACTCCCAGCGACGTCCCTGACGCACCGACCGGATTGACGGTCACCCCCGGCGTGGGCACCCTGACCCTGAACTGGCAGGCCCCGGCGGAGGACGGCGGCGCGGAGATAACCGAATATGAGATCTGGAGGGGGTTCAGCCCATCCACCCTGACCTTCCTAACGGCCGTGCCGTCTGCGATACTGGAGTACGGCGATGGGACGCTGGGGAACGGGGCGACCTATTACTACGCGGTCAGAGCTGTCAACCAGGCCGGAGCCGGGGCCGCCTCGGCGACGGTCGGGAACACCACGTTCCGGTCACCAGGGGCGCCGGCGAACCTGGGGACCCAGTTCGGTGACGGGAACATCACCGTGACCTGGGAAGCCCCGGCCGACGACGGCGGGACACCAGTCACCGGTTACGAGATATTGCTGCTCCGCGAGGGCTTGGACAGCCACTACTATCCGGGAGCTGGCGATCGCCACTGGCGGGTGATCGGGCTCCTCAACGGGGAGGCCTACGAGATCCAGATAAGGGCGATCAATGCCGCTGGCGACGGGGACTGGTCCTCGTCGGTGTTCGAGACGCCGGCGACGGCGCCCGGCGCTCCCGGCGATTTGATGGCGGTCCCCGGACAGGGAACGGTCTCCCTCAGCTGGCAGACCCCTTCCGAGGACGGCGGGGACGCCCCGAGCGCGTATCGCGTCTACCGTTGGGACGTCACCAGCTCCTGGACCATTATCGCCTCGGTCTCGACCTTGGCATATCAGGACGCGACGGTGGACGACGGCACCTTGTACAAGTACCGGGTCACCGCGGTGAATAAGGCGGGTGATGGACCGTTCTCGGAAACGGTGCAGACCGTGCCCGGACTGCCTATGGAGCCGACTGGGCTGGTGGCCGTGAACTCGGCTGGCATGGTCCTGCTGAACTGGACAGCCCCGGCGGACGACGGCGGTTCGGCGGTGATCGACTTCAAGGTCTACCGCGATGGCGGTTCAGGCTTCGTCTACATCGGCCATACCGGGTCGTCCGCGCTGATCTACCTGGACGGGACGGCGACGCCTGGCGTCGATTATCGTTACCGGGTGAGCGCGGTGACCCTCAAGGGAGAGGGCGCCCCCTCCAACGAGGCGGTCATCACCCTCCCGCTGGTCTCGCCCGAGGCCCCGGTCATAGATTCCGCAGTACAGGGAGATGATGGCGTGCTGCTCATCTGGAATCTGCCGGAGAGCTCCACCGTTCCCGACCAGTTCCTGCTGTACCGCGGGGCTACGCCTGACGGGCTGCTGCTGATCGCGGCGATCGACGGCGACCGGAGGGAGTATCTGGATGTGACCGGGACGGCCGGAACGTTCTACGCCCTGCGCTCTTCCAACCAGTACGGGGTGGGAGAATTGAGCGAAGTGTTCCAGGCCACCCTGGGGATCGTGATTCCGCCGGAGACCCCGCAGGGTCTGACGGCCATAGCGGGCGATTCCATGGTCATCCTGAGCTGGATCGCTTCCAACGGAGCTGTGGGATACAACGTCTACCGCGACAATGGGACCGGTTACTCCATGCTGGCCATGACATCCGGAACGGTATACGCTGACGGCGCGGTGTTCAATGGTGTTCCATACTCCTATCGGGTGACCGCCTTCAACGATGGCGGGGAGAGCGGCAACTCCACGACCGTGATGGCCACCCCGGGTACCGTTCCTGGAGCGGCCAGGAACCTCACCCTGACGGAGGGAGAGGGCATGGTGACCCTGAACTGGGAGTCCCCGGCCGATGATGGCGGCTTCGCCATACTGGGCTACCGCGTGTTCCGCGACCTGAATGGGACGGTGACGCTGCTGGCCATGGTCGGTTCGCTGACGTACAGCGATCACAGCGTGGTGAGCGGGCTCCCGCACATTTATTGGGTGGTCGCCCTGAACGCCTGGGGGGCCGGGGCAGCGTCCCAGCGGGTCAACGTGACACCGGGCGAGGTCCCGGTCCCCGGCCTTCCCGCCCCCTCGTATCTGCTGGCCACGGTGGGCGATGGAACGGTCACCCTGAACTGGGACCCCATGTCCTCCTTCCATGTGGCCGGTTTCCGGATAATGCGGAGCGGGGGAGGCGACTTCACCCTGCTCAGCATCCAGCAGGAGCCGTCATATACGGATCGCGAACTGATGAACGGAATGACGTACACCTACCGGGTGCAATGCTTCATCGGCTCATCGAGAGGGGTGAACGCCTCCGTGGAGGCTATGCCGGGAACGGTGCCGGAAGCGGCGTCCCTCAGCGGACAGGCGGCGGTCGACCGCCTCACCCTGGGCTGGTCCGTTCCGGAGAACGGCGGCTCGGCCATCATCGGCTACCGGCTGTACCGGACCCCGGGCGCCGGGACGACTGTGCTCCTGGCCTCGCTGACCGGCAGGGCATACGTGGACACCACGCCGTTGGCCGGGGTGAACTACACCTACATGGTCACGGCCATCAACGCCTTCGGCGAAGGCGCCCCGTCCAATACCGTGGTGCTGAGGACCATCGAGCAAACCTCGCCCAACGTGGACGTTCCTTTCGCCCCGTACCTGAGCTCGGCCACCGGGGGCAACACCAGCGTGACGTTGGTCTGGAACGTTCCCAGCGACACGGGCGACGGGCCGCTCACCGGCTACAGCATCTACCGCGGAACGAGCCCGCTGGCGGCGCAGCTTCTGGTGACCGTTCCGGCGGGGACCACCGCCTACGTGGATGTGGCGGTCGTTCACGGAACGACCTATTACTATTGGGTCTCCGCCCTCAACCAGTGGGGCGAGAGCGAGACGTCCAGGGTGCTCAGCGCGTCCCTCGTCCCGCTCGCCGTTCCCGGGGAGGTGGACGTTGATGCCGCCGAAGGACAGGGGCGCATAATCCTGAGCTGGTCCGCACCCGATGAGGGCAGTTCGGCCATCACCGGGTACAAGATATACCGGCGCGGAGAGACGGGCGACAGGCAGCTCATCGCCACGGTGCCGGCGGGAACGGACACCTTCGTGGACGGTTCGGTTGAAGCTGGAGTGGAGTACGACTACTGGGTCACCGCAGTGAATGCTGCCGGCGAGGGACCCTTCCCCGATTCGCCGGTCTCGGGCCTGCCACTGGCCGTCATCACCGGAACCGCTCCGCCCGGGCCGCTGCCGATCATCGCGGCGGCGTTAGGCGCCGTGGGCCTGCTGGTGGCTGGCGTAGCCATCGTGCTGGTGTTCCGCAAGAAGTAGGCCAAACCTCTTACTCCCTGTTTTTCTGTTGCTGACCGCATGGTCTGACGACCTCAACAGTAGAGCAGTAGCCATTCCCGGGGGACCGTGGCCACCCTATCCTTGTCGTTGAACCGGATGGAGCCCCTTCCTGCGGAAAGTCCGTGGACCGCTTCTATACCTTTCATGGTCGACAAGGCCTGTATAGTATCCTTTATTTCGAACCCCACCTCCAAGACAACCCTGGAACCGTCCCCATGGCTATTACGAAATCTGCGCCTGAAGCCTAGGGATCGAAATGCGCCTCGTCAATGAGGAAATACTGATCCTATCTGAGAGATTCGAAGGTGGTGCCAATGATTCTCTCATATGACATCTGGGCATCGTTCGAGGATGCACCGGGCCTGAGCTGGAGGTCGTCCAGACTGAGATAAGGCATATCTTCCATCGGCACGCCCATTCCCTTCAGGCGGTCGTATGTCTGGACCAGCATTGTGGTCTTGCCCACCCCTCGGAGACCGGGCAGGACCAGCCATCGCACCTGGCGTCTCCCGGCTCGATAGTCATCGATGAGCGAAATTATCCGTACCAGGTCGTCCCTTTGCGCCAGCCGTTCTCCGGAGGGTTCGAACACCTTCTGTTCTTGTCGGCCCTCGGCTCTGCCAATGGCATCATTGATGTAACCTGAGATCAGCTCTTCCCTGGTCGACATCAACCTAAAGTATGATTTACCGTTTTGTTGGCTTTCTGGACATATATTCTTTACAATGTTTTAAACATGATTTGAAAAAAGGATCCTTGAAAAATGGGTTTTGATCCCTGAATCGGGGAAAGAGCACATGTCGTCATCGGAAACGTGATCTCTGGAATCGGTTTGATCTCGTTCACTATCATCATTTCCGGTCTAAAGCCGTGAGGCCTATACCAACTATAACCAGCGGTGCAGCCAGAACCACGGTCCAAGCTGGGGCCTCCCCCAGAAGCACCAGGGCGAGCAAACTGGCCAGTATCGGTTCCCCGAGCAGAGATGTGCTGATGACCGGGGCCGCCAGGTACTTCAGGGACCAGTTGTAGACGGTGTGACCGAATATCGTGCAGACGACAGCCAGGGCCAGGAATATCAGAATCTCCCCCGCGGGATAGGGCCAAAGGGGGACGCCGTTTATGACCGCGGACCCCAGAAGAGCCACCGCCGCCGTGAAGTAGACCGCGAAGGCATAGGTGAAGATGCCCAGCGTCCTGCGCAGCATCCTGCCGGCCAGGATGTAAAGCGCTGCCATCACCCCTCCCAGCAGCGCCAGGGCGTTGCCGAAGGATTCCCCGGTGCCCAGGCCGGTCAGGGCGATGACCGCCACGCCGACGAAGCCTATGGCGACTCCGACCACGGTCTTCTTCGAAGATTCCTTGAGAATGAGAACGGAGGCGGCGCCGACGATCAGGGGGTGGAAGTTCACCAGCAGGGTGCTGGACGCTACGGATGTGTAACTTAGCGAGGAGATGAAGGCGAAGAAGTGCACGGCCAGCACCACCCCGGTAAGAACGACGGACCCGATCGTCCGGCGGTCCATGGGCACGGCGTCCTGGCGTTCGTGGAAGGCGAACGGCGCCAGTATGAGCGAGGCGAACAGCATGCGGTAGCCGGCGATGACGAGCGGATCGGAATCGCTCCATCGGACAAAGATGGAGGCGAAGGAGACGGCCAGTATGGCCACGAACAGCGCGGGATAGGCCAGACGGTGCTGCTCGGGCATGGTATCAATGGATGACCACGGAACGCACGCCCTTGCAGGCGCGTATCTGCGGCAGCAGCTCCGAGGGCACCGCCCCGGCGGTTATGATGAACAGCCGAGGATCAGGCGAGAGATCGGGATCGCTCACCACCACCTGGCGCACGGATATTCCTTCCCGGGCGATCAATCCGGTGACCTCGGCCACTATGCCTGGCGTCGCCGCATCGGTGGGAATTATCTCCAATGCGGTCCAGCCCATGACCGGCGCCACGTCCGTAAGGAGAGCGGTGGGCATGAGGCGCGAGTATACCGCGCTCAGCTCCGGGCTCTGCTGGATGGTGTCTATCGCCGAACGCACGATGCGGCGGTCCACTCCGGCGGCGCGGCCCAGGGCCATGTCGGCGATCTCCACATCCCCGCAGTACACCCGGCCTTCCTGGACCTTGAGCCCGTGGACGAGAAGCAGCTTCGCCACCTTGGCCTGGGAGGGATACTTGCCGAAATGCTTGGAGAGGGATTTCCACATCGGAAAGCCCACCGTTCTGCCGGATATAAAAAAACATTGATGCACTGATCCGTTCAATGATGCGATCTTGTGCCCATGTTTATCGGATCAGCATTCAAAGAAAGGATTGAGCTGGGAGACGGCCTGCTTGCCCGGGGGGAAGCGGGCATGGAGAGGGAAGAGGACCTTTGGCTTAAAGGGGATGCCTTAAGGTTTGACCTGGACGAAGCTGTTGCGCCATCCATGTCCTGGATTCGGAAGAAGGTTCACGCCAAGGACCTGATATGGACGTCAGTGATCATCGGTCTTTTATCGGCCATCGTCCCCTGGTGGACCGGGCTGAACCTGGTCCTGGCCCTGATGACGTCCTCCTGGTTGCTGGTGCTGGGGGCTGTCCTGTTCATCACAGGGACCGTGATCAACCTGCGCAATCCCGCAGGGACCCTCGCCCAGCTCGGCGGGATGGCCTTCTTCGGTCTGGAGATCGCCTTCCGGTACCTGAACCATCATGGCGATTCGTCCTTCGACCTTGGCGGTCCGGAGATCGGTCTCGCTCTGGCCTTCATCAGCGTGGGGATCAGCTTCCTGGTCAGCAGGCTCGGGGGATATGATAGGTCCTGAGCGCCCAGTGATTTATATCTGATGGCCTTCATATCGTAATAGAACGCAACTCTTATATGCGTGCTATTAATTGACACGGCAGGAAGGTGAAAAAGTGCTAGGCAAGAGCGTTAGGATGGAGCGAATAATGGACCGGGGTACCGGAAGGGCGGTCATCGTCCCCATGGACCACGGCATCACCATGGGCCCCATCGACGGACTAGTTGACATGAGGTCGACCATCGACAAGGTGGCCCAGGGAGGGGCCACCGCCATCGTGCTGCACAAGGGGATCATCCCCTACAGCCACCGGTCCTTCGGGCGCGACATCGGTCTGATCGTGCACCTCTCGGCCAGCACCAAGTTCAGCAAGCGCACCGACCAGAAGATCCTGGTGACCACGGTCGAGGAGGCGCTCAAGATAGGCGCGGACGCGGTGTCCATACACGTCAACATCGGCAATGACTACGAGAACGAGATGCTGGAGGATTTCGGGGACATCTCCCGCCGCTGCAACGAATGGGGCATGCCGCTGCTGGTCATGATATACCCGCGGGGCAAGGACATGAAGGACGCCTACGACCCCGACGCGCTGAAGGTATGCGCACGTGTCGGCACGGAACTGGGCGCGGACATAATCAAGACCAGCTACACCGGCGACATCGACACCTTCCGGGAGGTCGTCCGGGGCGCTCAGGCGCCGGTCGTGATAGCTGGCGGTCCGAAGATGGACTCCGACGAGAAGCTGCTGCAGATGGTGCGCGACTCGATAGACGCCGGCGGCAAGGGCGTTTCCATCGGGCGCAACATATTCCAGCACCGCAACGTGATCGGCATCACCAAGGCCGTCAGCGGAATCGTGCTCGAGGACATGGAAGTAGAAGAGGCCATGCAGCTCCTGAAGTGAGAGTATGTCCGGAAAGGGCAAGATAGTCTGGGTGAGGACCGATCATCTGGAGTCATCCGCTGAGCGGAAGCGCATGGTCACCTCCGCCCTGGAGGCCGGTTACGCCGATATCGTTCTCCGGGAGGAGGATTCCGCCCTGCAGAAGGTCGGCCGCTACTATCCCATCGTCCGCAAGGGCGATGAGCTGTTCGCCGACGGGAAGCAGATAGGCGTGGTGCTTACGATACGGGACCACAAGGACGCCGAGAAGGCTTCGAGGTTCAAGGGCAGGCAGGAGTTCGTGCTGGTCGAATCGCACGACTGGAAGGTCATCCCTCTGGAGAACCTGATCGCCGAATTTCAGGGGACCAGCACCAAGGTGATCGCCTCCTGCTCCTCCGTGGAAGAGGCGAAGCTGTTCGCCACCACGCTGGAAACGGGCGTGGACGGCCTGGCCATAACCATCGGCGACCCGTCCAAGCTGGGGCAGTTCTCCGCCTTGGCCCGGTCGGACGTGGCCGATGTCGAGCTGGCAGAGGCGACCGTGAAGGCCGTCCGCCCCGTAAGCGTCGGCGACCGCGTCTGCGTGGACACCTGCTCCATCCTGGCCATAGGCGAAGGCATGCTGGTCGGTTCGCAGTCCGCCTGCCTCTTCCTGGTGCAGAGCGAGTCCATGGACTCGCATTACGTATCGTCCCGTCCGTTCCGGGTGAACGCCGGGGCGGTGCACGCCTACGTGCTGGGCTCGGACGGACGAACCAAGTACCTATCGGAGGTCAAGGGCGGCACGGAGCTGCTGGCCGTGGACTCCCGCGGAAAGACCAGGCCGGTGGTGGTCGGACGGGCGAAGGTGGAGGTCCGTCCGCTGCTCCTGCTGGAGGCGGAGGCTGATGGGGTGATGTACACCACCATCCTGCAGAACGCCGAAACGATAAGGCTGTGCACCAAGGACGGTTCGATATCCATATCCGATCTCAAGGAGGGGGACAAGGTCCTGGTGCGCCTGGAGAGGGGAGGAAGGCATTTCGGTCATGCGGTGAAGGAGAGCGTAGTGGAGAGATGACCAGGATTTGCGTGGCTATATCGGAGGCCGACGCGGCCTCGGCATTGGCGGTGGCGAGGGAAGCGATAGCTAAAGGCGCCGAATGCCTGGAGTTCCGTTTCGACCGCATGCCGGTCCTCCCGGACGACCTGACGCCGTTCCAGCAGCTGGAGGTCCGGCGGATCGCCACCTTGAGGGAGAGGGAGCAGGGCGGGGAGTGGGAAGGGACCAACGAGAAGAAGTGGGAGTTCCTGTGGCGGGCCGCCCGCGCCGGCTTCGACATAGATCTGGAGCTGGGCCATCCGCTGGTCAACCGCGCCCACCTGCTCAAGCCGGCCAAGGTCATCGTCTCCTATCACGATCACAAGAAGACCCCCCAGGTGGCGAAGGTCATCGAATCGCTGGTGGAGTGCTCGGCGAGGGCAGACATGGCCAAGGCCGCCTTCTCCGTGCGCACCATGCGCGACCTGGCGCAGCTGGTGGAGGCCACGCACTGGTTCGGGTTCAGCAGGGAGAGGTTCACCGTGATAGGCATGGGTGAGATGGGAACGGTCACCAGGGTCCTGGCGCATCAGATGGGGTCCGTGCTCTCGTACGCTTCCGTCTCCCCGGGAAAGGAGACCGCGCCGGGGCAGCTGGACCTGGAGACATCCAAATGGCTGGGCAAGGAGCCGGTGGTGACCGGAATGGTCGGATATCCTCTCGATCATTCGCTATCCCCGGTCATGCACAATGCCGCCTTCCGCAGCACAGGGGTGCGCGGAATCTATCTCAAATGGGTCACCCTGGTGGACGAGCTGGAGGATTTCTTGGACGTGGTAGGCGCGCTGGGCATCAAGGGCTTCAACGTGACCATCCCGCACAAGGAATCCATCGTTCCGCTGCTGGACCGCATCGACCCGGTGGCCGAGCGCATCGGCGCCGTGAACACCGTGGTCAACGAGGAGGGCGCGCTGGTCGGCAGGAACACCGACGTCATCGGAGTGGAGAGGACCTTTGAAAAGCACAACGTGGAGGTGAAGGGAAGGACCGCCCTCGTCCTGGGCGCGGGGGGCGCCTCCCGGTCCGTCCTATCCTACCTGGCGTCCAAGGGGGCGGACGTGGACATAACCAACCGCACCATGGGGAAAGCGGAATCGCTGGCCAAGGCGTTCGGGGTGGAGGCCGTGGCCGCCAGGGTGGCGGAGGAGAAGCAGTACGACATCATCGTGAACTGTACGCCACTGGGCATGAAGGGCTTCCCGCAGGAGATGTCCGTCTCCCCGCACGTGCTCCGTGAGGGGCAGTTCGTGATGGATACGGTCTATAATCCGCCAGTAACGCCGCTTTTGGCGGAGGCGTCGAGAAAGAACGCCATAGCGGTCAATGGCAAGGACATGCTGATATACCAGGCCCTGGCCTCCTTCGAGATGTGGACCGGTAAGGCCGTGGAGTATGATGTCATGGAGAAGGCCTTCCGGGAGGCGCTTCCTTGATAGGACGGGGAGAGGCGCGGGGCGCGGTCACCATAGTCAACGCCATAGCCGCCGGGAAGGGCTGCGCCGTCGGCGTGGACCTGCGCACCTGGGCGGAGGTGGAGCTTCTTCCCGGAAAGGGGGCGGAGGTGCGCATGGAGGGGCTTCCTGAGGAACCTGCTAGGCTCGCTGAGCTCTGCACAGAGGCGGTACTGGACCGCTTCTCCGTTCAGAAGAGGGCAGTCGTCCGCACCGGCTCCCGGATACCCGTCTCCCGGGGACTGAAGAGCAGCAGCGCGGCGGCCAACGCGGTCATCCTGGCGACCCTGGACGCCCTGGGAGAGGAGCTGCCGGTCCTGGAGGTCCTGAGGATGAACGCCGATGTCTCGATCGCCGCCGGCGTTTCTGTGACCGGTGCCATGGACGATGCCGCGGCCTCGCTCCTGGGTGGAGCGATCTTCACTGACAACCATGCCCGGACTCTCCTCCGCCGGGAGCGTTTCGAGCTCTGCGACAGGGCGGTCATCTCCGTTCCGGAACGCATGATACGCAAGTCCGGGCTGCCGAAGGAGCGCATGGCCCTGTACCGGCCCCTGGCGGAGGAAGCGTTCCTCCTGGCCTGGAAGGGGGAGTACGCCAAGGCCATGACCCTCAACTCGCTGATCTACGGCGCGGCCCTGGGACTGGACCAGGAACTCCCGATCCGGGCGCTGGGCGCCGGAGCCCTAGCCTCCGGCATCTCCGGCACCGGGCCGGCGGTGGCCTCCTTCGTTGACGAGGATAGCGCGAAAAGGGTGGCCGAGGCGATGGGCGGGGATGCATTGACCGTCGCCGTCTACCAGGGGGTGCGCTGATGAGGCTGAGGGTGACGGCGTCCAGCACCGAGGGCAGAGTCCTCTCTTCCCCTTCCAAAAGCTACACCCACCGGGCGATGACCCTGGCCCTGCTGGCAGAGGGGGAGAGCGTCCTGCGCCGGCCGCTCATGGGAGAGGACACCCTGGCAACCCTCGAGGCGGTCAGGGCCTTCGGCGGAAGGGTGGTCAAGGATGATGCCCTGCTCATCGCCGGCGGCCGCCTCAGGTGCCCGGACAACGTCATCGACGCCAAGAACTCCGGCACGACCATAAGGCTCATGGCCGGGGTGGCCTCGCTGCTCCCCTGCGCGACGGTGCTTACCGGCGACGAGAGCGTGAGGAGACGGCCGATGCAGCCATTGATAGACGCCCTCGGAATGATGGGAGTGCGCTGCGAGAGCAGCCGCGGAAACGGTCTGGCGCCGCTCATCGTCAAAGGGCCGAACCTGGGGAGCCGGACAGAGATCCGCGGGGACGTCAGCTCCCAGTTCATCTCCTCCCTGCTGATATCCTCGGCCCTTAAGGAGGTGGACACCGAGATCGTGCTGACCACCCCGCTGAAGTCCAGGCCCTACGTGGACATCACCATGGAGATGATGTCGCGGTTCGGAGGTTCCTGCCATGCCACCGGGGAAGGGTTCATGGTCCAGGGCGGCCAGAGATACAGACCGCAGGATTACACCGTGCCGGGGGATTTCTCCTCGGCCGCCTTCCCTCTGGCCGCCGGCGCCCTGACCGGAAGGGTCACCGTGGATAACCTGGATCCCAAGGACGCGCAGGGCGACAGGGCCTTCCTGGACATCCTGAGGACCCTGGGGGCGGAGGTCGAGTGGAAAGGCGGCTCGCTGACCTGCTCCTCGGCCGGGCTGGACGGCGCGGACATCGATCTGGGCGACGCCCCGGACCTGTTCCCCATGGCCGCGGTCATGTGCGCCTACGCCAAGGGGCGGAGCCGCATCTACAACGCTTCCCACGTCCGCCTGAAGGAGAGCGACCGGATCGCCGCCACCACCCTGTTCCTGAGGGGCATGGGAGCGGACATCGAGGAGATGGAGGATGGCTGCGTGATACGTGGCGGCCGCCCTCTGCATGGCGCGGAGGTCAACGCCTTCAACGACCACCGCATCCTGATGGCCGCGGCGGTGGCGGGATTGAGAGCGAGCGGAGAGACCGTCATCAGCGATGGCGACTGCCACCGCATATCATACCCGGACTTCGTGAACGACATGAGGTCCCTGGGCGCCAGGATGGAGATGATACCTTGAACACCATCGGCAGCGAGCTGCGACTGACATTGTTCGGAGCCAGCCACGGACCGTGCGTCGGCGCCGTGCTGGACGGGGTGCCCCCCGGAATGATCATTGACTCGGGAAGGGTACAGGGCGAGGTCGACCTACGGCGGCCGAGGGCGGAGATCGGAACGCCCAGGCAGGAGGAGGACAGGGTGGAGATCATCTCCGGCATCACCGAGGGGAGGAGCACCGGCGGGCCCATCGCCCTGATGGTCCTGAACCGGGACACCGATTCCAAGAGATACGAGAGGTTCAAGGACGTCCCGCGCCCGGGGCATGCCGACCTGACGGCCCGATCCAAATACACGGATTGCGTGGACCTGCGCGGCGGCGGCCAGTTCTCCGGACGGATGACCGTGGCGCTCGTGGCCGCCGGGGCGATCGCCAAGATGCTGCTGGAGGAGCGCGGGATACGCATTTCCGCCTTCGTGCGGCAGATAGGCGGGGTGCGCGACAGGGAGGAGAGGGATGTCACGACCGGCGTGCTGTCGCGTTCGAACGACGTGCGGGCGGCAACTGACGAACTGGCCGAGGCCATGAGGAGGGAGATAATCTCCGCCAAGGAGGATGGGGACAGCGTCGGCGGAGTGGTCGAGTGCATCGCCGACGGATTGCCGATGGGACTGGGGGAGCCGTTCTTCGACACCGTCGAGGGGGAGCTGTCCAAGATGATGTTCGCCGTGCCTGGCGTCAAGGGCATCGAGTTCGGAGCGGGGTTCGCCGCTGCCGGGATGCGCGGCTCGCAGCACAATGACCCGTTCGTTCTCGTCGACGGCAAGGTGCGCACGGCCAAGAACGATGCCGGCGGGATCCTGGGCGGCATAACGAACGGAATGCCGGTGGTGTTCCGGGTGGCCATAAAGCCCACGGCGTCCATCGCCAAGGGGCAGCGGTCGCTGAACGTGAGGAGCGGTAGGCAGACCGAGCTTAAGATAGAGGGACGTCATGACCCGTGCATCGCACCCAGGGCGGTCCCCGTCGTCGAGGCGGCCGCCGCGCTGGTATTGGCGGACCTGAGCATGAGAGGTGGTACGGTTGACTGATTCCGTGGAAGGCATACGATGGAAGATCGAGGAGATCGACAATGAGATACTCGATCTGATCAAGAAGCGCATGAGCATCGCCGTGGCCATGGGCCACCAGAAGGTGGACAAGGCCATGCCCGTGCGCGACCTGCGCGTGGAGGAGCAGGTGCGGAACCGTTATCTGGCCAGGGCGAGGGAGGTGGGGATCAGCGACGCGGCGGCCATGGAGCTCTCGGCGCTGCTGGTGCGGGAATCGGTGGAGGCGCAGGCGAAACTGCCCCGCCCGATGCGGCCGCGCAAGGTGCTCGTCGTCGGCGGGGGCGGCGCCATGGGCCAATGGCTCTGCCGCTTCTTCGCCTCCCGGGGACACGAGGTCAAGGTCCATGACGAGCTGCCCGGCGGCGAGTTCCAGAACGTGAAGCTGGAGAAGGGCGTGAAGGAGGCGGACGTTATCGCCGTGTCGTCGCACATATCGGCCACCGCTGACGTTCTGCGGAGCATATTCCAGCTGAGACCGAAAGGGCTGGTGTTCGACATCGCCTCGGTCAAATCGCCCATCGTGGATGTGCTGAAGGAGGGCGCCGACCAGGGGCTGCTGGTATGCTCCATACACCCCATGTTCGGCCCCAGCGCCTCATTCATCTTCGCCCGGAACCTGATAGTTTGCAACTGCGGTTCCGATGTAGCCGTCAGCAAGTTCATGCCCCTGCTGAACGGCACCGGGGCGAACGTGATAGAGATGCCGGTGGAGGACCACGACAGGATCATCTCGGTGGTGCTGGGAATGAGCCATGCACTGAACCTGGGATTCTTCGGGGCGCTCAAGGAGAGCGGGTTCAGCCACGAGGAGCTGAGGAAGGTGGCTTCCACAACCTTCGAGAAGCAGATGAACATCAGCGGAAATGTCGCAAGGGAAAGCCCAAACCTTTACTACGAGATCCAGCATCTGAATCCGCATAACCGGGAGATGCTGGAGAAGCTGATCGACGCCCTGCGCGAGGTCCAGCAGGCCGGTTCCGACGAGGATCGGTCGCACATGATCAGATTGATGCAAGAAGGTCGCAAGTATTTCGAGGTGAAGCAATGAAGAAGCTGCAGGTGGCGGTGCTAGGCGCCACGGGAATGATCGGTCAGAGGTTCGTGCAACTGCTGGAGGACCACCCCTATTTCGAGATAGGCGGCCTCTACGCCTCCGAGCGCTCGGAGGGCAAGTCCCTCGGCGAGGTAATGAAGCTGAAGGGGATCCCCTTCCACGACGAGACGCTGGCCATGAAGATCGAGGCCCTGGAGCCGAAGGCCATCGCCAAGCGCTGCCGGCTGGCCTTCTCCGGGCTTCCGTCGGACGTGGCCGGTGACTACGAGACCGCGCTCTCCAAGGAGGGCGTGGCCGTGTTCTCCAACGCCGCCTCGCACCGCATGGAGCCGGACGTCCCGCTGCTCATCCCGGAGGTCAACCCCGACCATCTGGACCTGGTCAAGGCGCAGCCGACGTTCGCCAGCGGCGGCTTCATAGTCACCAACGCCAACTGCTCGACGACCGGCCTGGCCGTCCCGCTGCAGGCCATCTATCAGAAGTTCGGCCTGAAGGCCTGCTACGTTTCCACGTACCAGGCGGTCTCCGGAGCCGGCTACCCGGGCGTCCCGTCCCTGGACATCCTGGGCAACGTGGTCCCGTTCATAAAGAACGAGGAGGAGAAGATGGAGGAGGAGATCCACAAGATGCTCGGCGCCTATGAGGGCGGGAAGATCAGGTTCGCCGAGTTCGACATGGTGGCCAGCTGCGCCCGGGTGCCGGTCATCGACGGCCATCTGGAATCCGCCGTGCTGAGGCTGGGCAAGAGCGCCGACGCGGCCGCGGTGATAAAAGCCCTGGAGGCCTTCATGCCGGAGCCGCAGAAGCTGAAGCTGCCCACCGCCCCCGTACATCCGATCATCGTCCGCAGGGAGGAGAACCGCCCGCAGCCGGCGGCCGATGCGCTAGCCGGCGAACCGGACAGGGCCAGAGGGATGGCCGTTTCCGTGGGACGTGTTCGAGAGAGCAAAGGATATATCAAGTTCTGGTTGCTTTCCCATAACACCCTGAGGGGCGGGGCAGGCGGCTCCGTTCTGAACGCGGAACTGGCTGTGGCCAGGAAGCTCCTCTGAGGGGGGTGCCGGATGAAGCGGACGGTCGCGGAGATCAACCAGAGGATAAGGGACGGGGACGTGGTGGTCATGACCGCCGAGGAGGTCGTCTCCTATGTCCAGAGCGAGGGCGTGGAGCGCGCCGCCAAGGAGGTGGACGTCGTCACGACGGGCACCTTCGGGGCCATGTGCTCCTCCGGGGCCTTCCTGAACTTCGGGCACTCCGAACCGCCGATCCGCATGCAGAGGGTGACGCTCAACGACGTCCCCGCCTACGGGGGGATCGCCGCCGTGGACGCTTACATTGGAGCCACGGAGCTCAAGCCGGACGACCACAGGGAGTACGGCGGGGCGCATGTCATCGAGGAGCTCGTTTCCGGACGGCCGGTTCGCCTCAAGGCCACGTCGGACGGCACGGACTGCTATCCGCGCCGGGACATCGATACCTACGTCTCGCTCAACACCGTCAACCAGGCCTATCTCTTCAACCCGCGCAACGCCTATCAGAACTATGCCGCCGGGACGAACTCGTCCGACCGGACGCTGTACACGTACATGGGCAAGCTTCTGCCTGGCTACGGTAACATCACCTACTCCAGCGCCGGACAGCTGTCCCCGCTGCTGAACGACCCCACGCTGCGCACCATAGGCATAGGCACCAGGATATTCCTCGGCGGCGGTGTCGGCTATGTGGCCTGGGAAGGCACCCAGTTCAAGACCAATGTGGAGACCAGGTTCGGGGCGCCCATCGGCGGGGCCCGTAACCTGGCCACCATCGGGGACATGAGAGGGATGTCCCCGGAGTTCGTGCGGGCGCTCAACCTGCCAGGCTACGGGGTCTCCCTGGCCCTGGGGATCGGAGTGCCGATACCGATACTTGACGAGGAGGTCCTGAAAGCTGCGGCGATAAGCGATGAGCAGCTGTTCGCCCCCCTCATAGACTATTCAGTCCAATCCCGGAACCGTAAGCCGATAAAGCACATCTCCTACGCCGAGCTGCGCTCCGGGCGGGTCGAGCTGTTCGGCAAGGAGGTCAGGACCTCCTCGCTCTCCAGCTATCTCAAGGCCAGGCAGATCGCGGAGACCCTGGCGGAACGCATCGAGAGCGGCGAGTTCCTGCTCACCGAGCCTGTGGCGCCTCTGCCGGCGGAGAAGGGCGCGGGGACGCTTGAGGTGCGTTCCAAGGAGGAGGCGGTCTGATGGCCAAGAAGAAGTTTCTCCTGGGCTTCAGCCCGGACATCGTGAACGAGGCGATCGTCTATCGCCTGGTGAAGGATTACGACCTCAAGATCAACATCCTCCGCGCGGAGGTGCGCGAGCTTGGAGGGCGCCTCCTGATGGAGGTGGAGGGCAAGGCCGGCAACATCAAGGAGGCTGCCCGCTACCTCAACGAGGCGAAGGTGGACGTGCAGGAGCTGGTCACCTATGTGGAGAAGAACGAGGAGCGCTGCACCCATTGCGGCATGTGCATCTCCATCTGCCCTGTCGAAGCGCTCACCATGGACCGCCCGGCCTGGAAGGTCCGCTACGATTCGGAGAAGTGCATCGCCTGCGGGATGTGCATCGACGCCTGCCCTCCGGGAGCAATGAAGTTCAGGATATGAGGAGGCATTTCCAGTTCAAGGAGACCGCCGCCACCATCGAGGCGGAGGAGGAATACCTGTCCCTGGCCGAGGAGGCGTTGCTCAAGGCCAGGGAGCAGGTGGAGGCTTACATCGTCAAGGACCCCTACTTCAAGGCCACCTTCGATCCCTATCCCGTGCGTTCGGACATGGGCGAGGTGATCAAGCACATGTGCAACGCCGCCCAGAAGGCTGATGTGGGGCCCATGGCGGCGGTCGCCGGGGCCATCTCCCAGGCGGCGGTCGACGCCATGGTCGAGGCGGGGTGCAAGCACTGCCTGGTCGACAATGGCGGGGATATCGCCATGCGCACCAACCGCACGGTCAACGTGGGACTGTACGCCGGCGAATGCACGCCGAACTACCTGGCCATGGAGGTCCCGGCCACCAAGCGGATGCTGGGCATATGCACCTCGTCGGGCACGGTCGGACCGTCCATTTCCTTGGGCCGGGCCGATCTGGCCACGGTGATATCGGAGGACGTGGCGCTGGCGGACGCCTGCGCCACCAAGCTAGGCAACCTGATCACCGAGGACGACATGACCCTCATGGACCGCTCCATCCGAGAGGTGCTGTCGATTAAGGGGGTCAAAGGCGCCCTGGTCATGATCAACGGCAAGCTGGGCATGGGCGGTGAGGTTCCGCGCCTGGTGAGGTGCGACGTGCCCAAGGACAGGATCACCAGGATCCATTTCTGATACCGCTCCCGGGAGACCAAAAGAGGACCCGCACGGTCCGCTCCTCCCTCCATGCCAGGTAACCGTTCCTCGAACGCTCGGAAACGATGCGCTCGATGACCTGGGCCTCGCGGCCGGTGAGGTCCTGGAACATGGACATGTAGCATGTCAGAGCGTTCACCATGTCCTCCCTGGCCACCTCGACGTCCTCCACCAGGGAGAACTCCCTTATCTCGGGGCGCCTCCCCATGTCCACCAGGGCATGGTAGGGAAAGAGGGGATCGAAGGCCAGCAGAGAAAGGTTCGGATGGCCGAGTTCGGCCCAAGCGTCGAAGGTCAGCTGATCCCCGGAGCCGTTGCCCAACGAGACCAGGCAGCATTTCCCCCTGCTCATGGCCTCCATCCTGAGGATGGAGCGCAGACCGTCCACGCCTGGGCAAAAGGAGGAAAAGACCAGGTCATACCCATGGACGGCGGAGAATGCGTTCCAATCTTCGCAGACGAACATCGCATTCTCCAGCCTGGAGCATCGCTGGCGAGCGAGGGACAGCATGCCTGGAGAGATGTCCAGACCGGTCACCGAGGCCCCGGAACGAGCGAACCTTTCCGTCAATGCCCCGGTCCCGCAACCAATGTCCAGCACTGAGCCGCCGGACGGGACGAGATCCTCCTCCTCAAGTATGCCCCAGGTGCGCTCATCGATCAGCTCCACCATCCCGGATTCGTAGGCCCGGGAGAGGCGGTCCCAGTGCTCCACCGCCCTGTCGGGGGTCACCTGGAAGGCGCAGTAAGGGGACATTGCCCTCGCGCTCTCCCAAGAGGAGTCCAGAACGCTCTCGGAACGCATCGGGCGGTATTAGTGTTACGAATATTTAATAAATATTACTGAGCATTACTCTACCCGGGTGGGGCGCCCGGATGGCGTCCGTCCGGCACTATGCTCCACCCTCGCCCATGCGCACGACCAGAATGTCAGTAATTATAAGTAGCAATTGTCCATTGATGGGAAATGCCAAGGGTTATCACATGACACTCAGGCTGGCCATACCCAACAAAGGAAGGCTGAGCGAGAGGTCCATCGAGATCCTCAAGCAAGCCGGACTGGAGATAGAGAACGGCGACGAGCGCAGGCTCTACGCCAACGTCAAACGCCAAGACCTGGCGGTCATGTTCCTCCGGGCCCAGGACATCGTCAAGTTCGTGCACAAGGGAGCGGTGGACGTGGGCATCACCGGCTACGACCTGGTCCTCGAATCTGGTCTGGACGTGGTCGTTCCGTACCGCCTCAACTTCGGGCGCTGCCGCCTTTCCGTGGCCGTTCCGGATTCCATGAACGTCAAGAGGCCGGAGGACCTGCCGGACGGCCTTGTGGTGGCCACATCCTTCCCCAATCTCACCAGGCAGTACTTCGAGAAGCTTGGCAAAAGAGTGGAGATCACCTCCATAGCCGGAGCGGCCGAGATAGCGCCCCTGCTGGGGGTGGCGGACATCATCGTCGACCTGGTCTCCAGCGGTTCGACGCTGAAGATGAACCACCTGCGGGAGCTGGCCGTGATCGCCGAATCCCAGGCGGTCGTCGTCGCCAACCGCAAGGCGTACGAGGGCTGCGAGCAGCAGGTGCAGGAGATCATCAGCGCCATGCTGAGCGTCACCGAGGCGGAGAACAAGAAGTACCTGATGGCCGACGTGCCCAAGGCCTCCCTGGAGGAGGTCAAGAAAGCGTTCCCGGGAATTGCTGGGCCGACCATAATGAACATCATCGGGCGCGACGATGTGGTGGCGGTGCACGTGGTCATAGAAAAGTCCGAGGCGTTCGACGCCATCAACAAGCTCAAGCGCATGGGCGCCACCGGGATCCTTCTCACGCCGATCGACCGCATGGTCCCCTGAGGTGTCCACATGAACAAGGACTGGATACGGACGACCTGCCGGGACCTGCAGCTGTACTATAACCCCAAGGTCGGGGACAAACTGCGCATGGACACCAGCACCAACGCCCTGGGGGCCAATCCCGCCGGGCAGCGGGAGCTGGTGGAATGCACCAAGCTGGACGTCGGGCAGTACCCGAACACCTACGGCGACAACCTCCGGGAGGAGCTGGCTAAACTCTATGGTCTGAAGGCCGGCAACTTCGTGGTCGGCAACGGTTCCGACGAGGTGCTGGACATCATCATGAAGACCTTCGTGGAGCCTGGCGAGACGGTCATAACCGCCCACCCCGCCTACGTGCTGCACTCCTTTTTCGTCAAGATCAATGCCGGCCGCACGGTAACGGTCGACCTGAACGACGAGTTCCAGCTGGACGTGGACAGGATAAACTCCACGCCAGGCAAGCTGGTGCTGCTCTGCACCCCCAACAATCCCACTGCCAACACCTTCCGGAGCGACGACCTCCGGGCGGTCATCGAGGGCGCCGACAGGCCGGTGGTGGTCGACGAGGCGTACGGCGAGTACACCGGCAACTCGTTCCTGCCCCTGGTGGAAAGGTACGATAATCTCATCGTCACCCGGACCTTCTCCAAGGCGTACGGGCTGGCGGGAATGCGGATCGGCTACATGGCCGCCGGCCTCGAAATGGCCGAGGCGATGCAGAAGGTCAAGATACCCTACTCGCTGAATATGATAGGGGAGCGGGTGGCCATGGCCGCCCTGAGGGACCGGGAGTTCCTGGACCGGAGCGTGCGGACCGTGAACGAGGAGCGGCCCTTCCTGTCCGAGGGGCTCAGGGACCTGGGCCTCCAGGTCTTCCCGTCGGAGGCCAACTTCATACTTTTCCGCACGGACACGCCGTCCGACGTCATCACTTCCAAGCTGGCGGAGAAGGGCGTGCTGGTCAGGGACTTCGGTAAAGTACGGCGTCTGGAGAACTGCATCCGGACCACGATCGGCACCAGGGAGATGAACACCGTCCTGCTGGAAAGGATGCGGGAGGTGCTGAGGGAATGCCGCTGAAGGTGGCCTTGGCCGACTACGGCGTCGGCAACCTGCACTCCATCCGGAAGGCGCTGGAGAACTGCGGCGCGTCCGTCAGCGTCGTGGAGGACATGTCCCTGCTGGAGGAGGCGGAATGCATCGTGCTCCCCGGGGTGGGAGCGTTCGACAGGACCATGGAGCGCCTGCTCCCGCACCGGGAGGAGATAGTCCGCAGGCTGAACGAGGGAGTGCCCTGCCTGGGCATATGCATCGGCATGCAGATCATGTTCCAGGACAGCGCGGAGGGCCGCGGCCCGGGGCTGGGATTCCTGCACGGCAGCGTGGTGCGATTGAAGGCGCCGCGCATCCCGCACATGGGCTGGAACACCGTGGAGACGGACGACGACATCATGAACGGCGTGGACGACCCCCACTTCTACTTCGCCCATTCATTCCACGGCCGCCCCGAGGACGGTTCCGACGTGGGGCACACCGATTACTACGGGCGAATACCGACGCTGTTCCACAAGGCCAACACCTACGGCACCCAGTTCCACCCGGAGAAGAGCTCCTCGGCCGGAATGGCCTTCCTGAACAACTTCGTGCGCTTCGCGGAGGAGAGGAAATGAGGATAATACCCGCTGTGGACATACTCGACCACCGCGTCGTGCAGCTGGTCGGGGGCGTCCCGGGGACGGAGCAGATAACGCTTCCCGACCCGCTCTCCGTGGCCGCCGGCTGGGAGTCCAAGGGAGCAGGGCGCCTGCACATCATAGACCTCGACTCGGCCCTGGGCAGGGGGCACAACGCCCAGGTCATCCGGCGGATCATAGGGGAAGCGAAGGTGCCGGTCCAGGTGGGCGGCGGAATACGCTCCACGGAGGTCGCCGAGTACTACCTGGACTGCGGGGCCGACCGGGTCATCGCCGGAACGAAGGGGCTGAAGGACCCTGCCTGGCTGGGCGCCATGTCCGCCAAGTACCCGGGGAAGATGGTGCTGGCCCTGGACATGAAGGGCGGGAAGATACAGACCCACGGCTGGAAGGAGGATTCCCCCCTGGACCTGGACGGCGTCTTCGCCTCCATTGCGGAGATGCCCCTGGCCGGAGTGCTGTTCACCAATGTGGACGTGGAAGGCCAAGCGAAGGGCATTGACGCCGAGGCGGTGCGCTCATTCGTCTCCGGTTGCCCGCATCTGACCATAGTCTCCGGGGGCGTCACGGACGAACGCGATGTGGAAGCGCTGGAGCGCATGGGCGTGCGGGAGGCGGTGGTGGGATTATCGCTTTATACTGGAAAACTGAATCATAACGCGATCTGGAGATGAGGCCATGGACCGCAAGACCGAGGTAGTGCGCAAGACCAGGGAGACCGAGGTCCGGCTGAAGCTGGACATCGACGGGGAAGGCGTGACGAGGGTGGAGTGCGAGGAGCAGTTCCTGCGCCACATGGTCGAGACGTTGGGACGCTACGCGGATTTCGACCTCGACCTGGAGGCGAAGGGGGACGACGTGCACCACCTGGTGGAGGATGTGGCCATCGTGCTGGGCAAGACGCTCAAGCAGTGCCTGGGCGAGACGCCCATAGAGCGGACGGCCTTTTCCCTGATACCCATGGACGATGCCCTGGTCCAGGTGGCGGTGGACATAATCGAGCGGCCGTACGCGGACGTGGACTGCCCCGACGACCTGTACGCCCACTTCTTCCGCAGCTTCGCCATGTCCTCCGGGATCACCATGCACATAATGGTCATCCGAGGCTACGACCAGCACCACATCGTGGAGGCCTCGTTCAAAGCGCTGGGCAAGGCGCTCCGGTCCGCGGTGAGGCCGCGCCGGAGCGAGCTGAGCACCAAGGACAGGCCCAAGGTGAGCAGGGGATGAGCCTGACCAAGCGCATAATACCCTGCCTGGATGTCAAAAACGGGGCGGTTGTGAAGGGCGTCAAGTTCCTGGACCTGAAGGACGTGGGATACCCGCCGGAGCTGGCGGAGGCTTATGAGAAGCAGGGGGCGGACGAGATAGTCTTCCTGGACATCTCCGCTTCGGCCGAGGGTCGCAAAACGCTCCTGGGCATCGTGGAGGAGACCGCCAAGCGCCTTTTCGTCCCGCTCACCGTCGGCGGCGGGATAAGGGAGAAGGACGACATGCGCGCCGCGCTCAACGCCGGAGCGGACAAGGTGTCCATGAACACCGTGGCCGTTCAGCGCCCGGAGATCATTTCCGAGTGCGCCAAAGACTTCGGGTCGCAATGCGTAGTGGTCGCGATCGACGCCAAGCGCCAGGGCGGCTCCTGGACCGTTTACACTCACGGCGGCCGGAAGGACGCCAAGTTGGACATGGTGGAGTGGGCGTGCAAGGTGGAGGAGCTGGGCGCCGGCGAGATACTCCTGACCAGCATGGACGCCGACGGCACCAAGGACGGCTACGACATAGCCATGACCAGGGCGGTGGCGGAGGCCGTGGACATCCCGGTCATCGCCTCCGGGGGATGCGGCTCGCCCAAGCACATATTGGATGTGCTCAGGGACACCAAGGCCGAGGCGGCCCTGGCGGCGTCGATATTCCACTATGGGCAGTGGACGGTGAGGGATGTGAAAACGTATCTGCGGGAGAATGGAGTTGAGGTGAGATGAGCAGCCCCAGGTTCGGAGAGGATGGCCTGATCCCCGTCATCGTGCAGGACCATGAGACCAACGAGGTCCTGATGATGGCCTATGCCAACGAACAGGCGTACAGGGACATGCTGAGGACCGGCTTCACCCATTTCTACTCCCGTTCAAGGAAGGAGCAGTGGAAGAAGGGCGAGACGTCCGGGCATGTTCAGGAGATCGTGTCCATGCAGCTGGACTGCGATAACGATACGCTGCTGGTCCGCGTAAAGCAGACCGGCGTGGCCTGCCACCTGGAGCGGATGTCCTGCTTCGACGAGGTGGTGTACGGGGACATCGAGGGCACCATGGCCGTCCTGCCTCAGCTGCTGAGGGTCATCAGGGACCGCAAGGCGAATCCCGTCGAGGGCAGCTACACCTGCAAGCTCTTCGCCGACGAGAACAAGCGCCTGAAGAAGGTGGTCGAGGAGGCCGGCGAGGTAATGCTTGCCGCCAAGGACCATAAGCCGGCGGAGCAGTCCTGGGAGGTCGCCGACCTCATCTACCACCTGATGGTGGCGGTCGAGGGCATGGAGGTCGGGTGGGAGGACGTCTACCGGAAGCTGGCGGAGAGGAGAAAATGAGGGCGGAACTGCACACCCACACCTTATTGAGCGACGGAGAGCTTCTCCCCATAGAGCTCGCTCGCCGCGCATTCGTCAAGGGCACGAAGCACCTGGCGTTCACCGACCACGCCTCGCTGAGCAATCTGGAGCGGGTCATCTCTGAAGGCCGGAGGGACGCCGAGCTCGCCGAGGAATGGGGCATGAAGGTCCTGGCGGGGGTGGAGATAACCCATGTCCCGGCCCGGCGCATCGACGAGGTGGTGTCCAAGGCCAGGAAGCTTGGCGCCGAGCTGATCGTCATTCACGGGGAGACCATAAGCGAACCGGTGGAGAAGGGGACGAACCATGCGGCGGTCATGAACCCGGACGTGGACATTCTGGCCCATCCGGGCTTCATCACCCTGGAGGAGGCCCAGGCGGCCCGCGACAATGGCGTGGTCCTGGAGATAACCTCCCGGGGGTCGCACTGCAAGACCAACGGCCACGTGGCGCGCATGGCCCAGCAGTCCGGCGCGCTGATGGTCGTGAACACCGACGCCCATGCTCCGGGAGACCTGATAGACCTGGCCACGGCCACGCAGATCGCCCTGGCGGCCGGGCTCACCAGGGAGGAGGCCGACCGGGCGCTGATAGAGACCCCCAGAGCAATCATCAAGAGGAGGTGGCGGAGCTGAAGGTCCTGAAGTTCGGCGGCTCGTCGCTCAAGACCGGGGAGTGCATGCGCCAGGTGGCGGAGATAATCGTCGCCGAGAGGGAGAAGAAGGCGGTGGTGCTCAGCGCCGTCACGGGCGTGACGGAAATGCTGGTGCAGTTCATTTCCCGCACCAGGAGCGAGGAGGACGTAGACGCGTTCATAAAGGACATCACGCGCCTGCACACCGACCTGGTGAGGGACGCCCTGCGGACGGAGAAGGGGCAGGCCAAGGCCATGGAGGAGCTCGTGGCCAAGCTGGTGAAGCTGGAGCGGATGCTGTACGGGTCCTGCTACATCGAGGAGGTCAACCCGCGCATCCGCGACTACGTGCAGTGCTTCGGAGAACGGTTGTCGGTGATCATGCTGTCCGCCCTGCTCAACGAGATGGGCTCCAAGGCCAGGCCGGTGGACGCGGACGAGCTGGGGATCATCACTGACGGGCTGTACGGAACGGCCACCGTCAACATGGAGGCCACCCGCTCCAATGTCCGGCCGAAGCTCATGAAGATGCTGCAGGAGGACGTCACGCCGGTGATAACCGGCTTCTTCGGGAGAGCCCCGGAGGGAAGCGTCACCGTGTTCGGAAGGAACGGAAGCGACTACAGCGCCGCCGCGGTGGCCAACGCCATGGGGGCCTCGTCGCTGGAGATCTGGAAGGATGTGGACGGGTTCATGAGCGTGGACCCCAAGATCGTTCCGTCCGCCCGGCCCATACCGCGCCTCAGCTACGACGAGGCGGCCGAGCTGGCATATTTCGGCGCCAAGGTCGTCCACCCCATGACCATGGAGCCGGCCCGCTCCGGCAACATAGAGATCCGGGTGAAGAACGTCTTCCGGCCGGAGGCGCCTGGAACGGCCATAGGCGGCACCGGGAACGTGGACAAGAGCATCAAGTCCATATCATGCATGAAGAACCTCTCCCTGGTGAAGGTCTTCGGCGAGGGCACCGGATACAAGCTGGGCGTACTCGCAGACGTAGCGTCCATACTCAGGGAGGCGGAGATCAACATCTACAGCGTGGTGACCTCGCTTACCTGTATCGCATTGCTGGTGGACAAGAAGGACGTGGCCAAGGCCCAGAAGGCCTTGGCCGAATCCGGCGCCGCCAGGGTGGAGACGCATACCGATTTCGCCCTGATGTGCATCGTCGGTGAAGGTCTCGGCCACCACAAGGGGCTGGCATCCCGGGTCTTCAAGGCGGTGGCCAAGGAGGGCGTGAACGTGGGGCTGATATCCGCCGGAGCTTCGCTGGTCGCATACCACTTCACCGTGGACGAGGCGGACCTGGAGAAGGCCACCAAGGCCGTCCACGAGGAGCTGTTCGGGTGCTGACATGAAAGTGGCGTTCCAGGGCGTCAAGGGCGCGTACAGCGAGGACGCGGTGTTCAGCTGGGACGCTGACGCGGACACCTTGGAATGCCCGGAGTTCGTTGACCTTTTCGAGGCCGTCCGCTCGGGGCAGGCGGACATCGGCATGCTCCCGGTGGAGAACAGCATAGAGGGCAGCGTCACCGCCGCCAACGACCTTCTCTTCCGGAGCGACCTGAAGGTGGTCGGCGAGGTCATGGTGCACATCCGCCACTGCCTCATCGGACATCCTGGCGCAGATCTAGGCGACGTGAGAAGGGTGTACAGCCACCCGCAGGCCTTGGCGCAGTGCCGGGACCTGCTCAACTCGCACCCGGAATGGCAGAAGGTGCCGGCGTTCGACACCGCCGGCTCCGTCCGCATGGTGAAGGAGCGCGGGCTCCGGGAGGAGGCGGCCATCGCCTCCCGGCGAGCCGCCTCGACCTACGGGATGAAGGTGCTCATGGAGGACGTGCAGAGCGTCAGGAACAACATCACCCGCTTCTTCGTGCTTTCCCGCGAGGCGTCCCTGGACCGGGGGAGCAAGACCGCCCTGGCCTTCACCACGAAGAACCGGCCGGGCGCGCTCTTCGAGTGCCTGAAGGCCTTCGCCGAGCATGATGTGAACATAACCAAGCTGGAGTCGCGGCCCTGGCACGGCCGGACCTGGGAGTACGTGTTCTACCTGGACCTGGACGGGGACGAACGGGACGGGAAGGTCGCTCAGGCGCTGTCCGTGCTCAGGGAGAGCGCCTCCTGCGTCCGCATATTCGGATCCTTCATGAAGGCGGCCCAGCCATCAATCGGGCCTTAGGACCTTAAGAGGCTTGGCGGCGGCGGTCCAGAACTCCCCGTCCCAGTACAGCAGCGCCTCGTTCCTTCTGTACCCCTCCACGATGTCCGTGTGCCTTATCTCCCCGAGATACCAGGTATGATCGCCGACCTCGAAGGACTGGGTCTTCCTCACCTCGATGTTGATCAGGCATTCGGCGATCCGCGGCGCCTTGGTCCGCTTTCCCCTGACCGCGGTGAGGCCGGTCAGCTTGAACTTGTCCGTGTCCGAACCGCTCTTCTCCCCGCAGGCGATGACCTTGTCCATCAATTCCTTTCCGGGGATGTTGATGGTGAACTCGTCATTCTCCTCCAGCAGCTTGTAGCTGTGCCGGGAGGTCGTCACCGCTATCCCGACGATCGGCGGGCGTACTGAAAATACGTTGAACATTCCCACCGTTATGATGTTGCTCTCATGGCCGTCCTTGCTGGCCACGCCCACCAGTACCACCGGCGCCGGCGGGAGCGACATGACCGCGCCCATGTGGTCCAGGTCCACCTTGTCGTCCATGCTTACCAGTATAACACCCGAATAAGAACGGGAGCCGTACGCTATTAAAGCTTTTCAGCGCCTTCTGATGACGTCGCCGAGAACGCGGAACTCTCCGGACCAGTACATGAGGGACTTCTCGCGGTCGGCGTCCTTGGCCATCTCCGCGTGCACCACCTCGCCCAGGTACCATATATGGTCGCCGGCGTCGATCCTCTGCCTCTTGATGCATTCCAGGTTCACCGAGCACTCGTCGATGAGCGCCGACCGTATCTTCTTGGCCGGGCGGGGCTCGAAGCCGCAGTCCTCGAACTTGTTCACATCGCGGCCGGAACGCTGGCCGCAGTAGAGGACCTCCTCCACCAGCTCCTTTCCCGGAATGTTGATGGAGAAATCGTCGGAGGCCTCCAGCATCTCGTAGCTGTGCCTGGCCGGGGATATCCCGATGCCCAGCACAGGCGGGTTGAAGGAGAACATGTGGACCAGGGCGACGGTGATTATGTTGTGGTTCCCGTTCCCATCGCTGACCGTGGCCAGCACTACCGGGAAGGCCGGAAACGCCCTGCAGGCCCAGATGGGATTGACCTCGCTCTTCTCCATTGTGAACTCCCTTCCGGAGATTTTGGAGGACGTAAAATAAGGTTTGGTAGCTTGTTTCGCCCGTCACGAAGTATTTACACCGTTAATACATCCAGCCGGATCGGGCGTCGGCGTTCATTTTATAACATACCAGTTGACTATCCGGCAGGAGCACCATGAAGGCAAGGATAGGCATAATCGGTGGGACCGGGGTCTACGACCCCAAGATGTTCGAGCTCAAGGAGACGGTACGCCCGCACACCCCGTACGGACCGGCCTCGGACGAGATCCAGGTGGGGGAGCTCAAGGGCGTCCCCGTGGCCTTCCTTCCCCGTCACGGACGCGGGCACTCCATACCGCCGCACATGATCAACTACCGCGCCAACATATATGCGCTGAAGCAGCTCGGCGTGGAACGGATAATATCGCCCTGCGCGGTCGGCTCGCTGCAGGAGGAGTTCAAGCCCGGCGAGATCGTGCTGGTCGACCAGTTCATCGATTTCACCAAGTCGCGCAAGTACACATTCTTCGACGGGCCGAAGACGGTGCACATCGGGGCGGCGGACCCGTTCTGCCCTGAGGTGAACGCCCTATTCGCCAAGGAGGCCAAGAAAGCCAAGGTGCCGGTGCACGATGGAGGCACCTACGTGTGCATCGAAGGACCGAGGTTCTCGACCAGGGCGGAGAGCAGGATGTACAGGGCGTTCGCCGACGTCATCGGGATGACGCTGGCGCCGGAATGCGCCCTGGCCAGGGAGATGGAGATGTGCTATACCAGCCTGGCCATGATAACCGATTACGACGTCTGGGCGGACCACCCCGTGGACACCGCCACCATCCTGAGGACCATGTCGGAGAACATGGACAAGATCCGCAGGCTGCTCTCGGCCGCCATCCCCAAGATACCCGAGGAACGGAAGAAGTGCTCCTGCGGGAGCGTTCTGGCTGACGCGGGGGCCTAGAGGGCCTGGACGGCCCTCATCGCCTCCTCCGCGTGCTCCTTGGAGCGCAGCGGGGAATTGTAGACCATGCGGATCTTCCAGTCCCGGTCGATGACGTAGGTGATGCGGGCAGGCGTTCCGCCCAGGCCGTACGCTCCGAACGCCTTCCTAAGCTCCTCCTTCCCGTCGCTGAGGAGAGTGAACGTGAGCTCGTGGTCCATAGCGAACTCCTTATGCGTCCTTACGTCGTCGGAAGATACGCCTATCACCTCGGCCCCGGCCTCCTGGAACCGCTCATGCATCTGACGGAAGGACACCGCCTCCATGGTGCAGACCTTGGTGAAGTCGGCCGGATAGAAGTATAGGACCAGCGCTTTCTTCCCTTTGATGTCGTTCGAGCTGACCATGTTGCCATCCTGGTCCGGCAACGAGAAATCCGGGGCGGTGTCGCCCTCCCTGAGCTTGGCGGACATGCTTGTTGCATCACCTCCGGGCGGATAACTACCTTTTCACCGCCGCATATGAAAGATTTTTATTCTCATCAAGAACATACTATTTGCCATGACCTGCTACTTCCGGCATCTTGAGCATGTGTTCGCCAAGGCCGGTCTGCAGATAGACATCGACAACCGCAAACGGGTCGATATGATCCTCCACGACATGGCCGGGGTGCAGTACAAGGACTGCAGCCGGACCTGGGCGGCGTTGAAGGAGCTTCTGGCGGACGAGGACGCCTTCGTGCAGCGCCTGCGGGCCGAGTGCCAGACCCACAACATTTTCCTGGACTACTGAATCACTCGCCGATGTGCTTCCGATAGGCTGAGGCGTCCATGAGCTTGGACAGCTCCCCGGAATCGGACATCCTTATCCTGGCCATCCATCCGTTGCCGTACGGGGACTTGTTGATCTGCGACGGGTCGTCGTCCAGAGGGGCGTTGACATCTATGACCTCACCGGAGACGGCCGCGTAGACGTCGGCGGTGTTCTTCACGCTCTCCACCACCGCCAGCACATCCCCCTTCTTCAGGACCGCCCCCTTCTTGGGAAGCTGTATGTAAACGAATTCGGTGAGCTCGCCCTGGGCGTGGTCGGTGATGCCCACGGTGGCCACGTCGCCGTCCACCCGAGCCCATTCGTGGTCCTTGGTGTAATGGAGTCCCTCTGGTACCTCGCTCATGCTATCCCCCTTCGGAACGGGTTACGGCTATTTATGCCTCGTGAGCTAGACCCTGACAAGGAATAAATATCCGGGGCAGGATGGAAAGGGGCATGCGCATAACCGTGAGAGGGGTGGTCCAGGGGGTCGGCTTCCGGCCGACCGTCCACCGCTTGGCCATGTCGATGGGCCTGCACGGTTACGTGCAGAACAACGGCTCCAACGTGGTCGTGGAGATCGACGGGGACGCGGAAGCGTTCGTCGGCCGATTGAGGCAGGCGCTGCCGCCGCTGGCCCGTCTGGACGACATTGCGATAACGAACGGACTTCCCGATGACGAGCTTCGGGCCATGGGGTTCAGGATAGTCCCGAGCCAACAGGGCGTGAGAGGGGTGGGGATACCTAATGACGCGGCCGTCTGCGACCGCTGCCTGAAGGAGATGTTCGACCCTTCAGACAGGCGTTATCTGTATCCTTTCACCAACTGCACCGACTGCGGCGCCCGATTCACCGTCATTGAAGACCTTCCCTACGATCGCGAGAAGACGTCGATGCGCACGTTCCCGCTTTGTCCTGAGTGCGAGAGGGAGTACGGCGATCCGGACGATCGGCGGTTCCATCATCAGACCGTCACCTGCCCGGTCTGCGGCCCGCGCTACTACCTGCTGGACCGCGACGGAAGGCGTTACGACGATGAGCCGATAGCCAAGTTCGCCTCAGGCCTGCACCAGGGCAGGATCGGCGTGGCCAAGAGCTGGGGAGGGATGCATCTGGTCTGCACCCTTGAACGCCTGCCGCACATGCGGGAGTGGTATCGCCGCAAGGAAAAGCCGTTCGCCATGATGGTCCGCGACCTGAATGCTCTTGAGCGATACGGGAAGCCGTCCGCGCACGACGTGGAGCTGCTCACCTCCTGCCACCGGCCCATCGTTCTTGTACCGAAGGTCGACGGCAAGGTCACGGAACTGGTGGCGCCCGGCCTGGACACCATCGGGGCGTTCCTTCCCTACACCTCCATGCAGCACCTCCTGTTCCATCACCTGAAGGAGGACGCCCTGGTGATGACGTCCGCCAACGTTCCCGGCGAACCCATGGTGCTTCGGGAGTCGGACGCCCTGACCCTGGGCGCCGACATGTATCTGATGCATGACCGGGAGATCGTCAACCGCTGCGATGATTCCGTGGTCCGATCGTTCCAGGACAGGACCTACTACATCAGAAAATCGAGAGGGCATATCCCCTCGCATATCGATTTCCCATTGGACGGCGTGGCCATAGGCGTCGGCGCCCAGGAGGGGCTGGCCGGAGCGCTGTCCTTTGAAAAGCGCCTCTACGCCACGCAGTACATCGGAGACGCCACGTCGCCGGGAGTGCTGGAGTTCCTGGAGGAGAGCCTGAAGTATCTGCGAAGGCTGCTGGGAGCGGAAAGGCTGGACGCCATCGGCATGGACCTTCATCCCGGTCATTCCACGAGGCGCCTGGCGAAGAGGTGGGCGGAGGAATGCGGGATCGAGCCGGTGGAGGTGCAGCACCACCACGCGCACGCCGCCGCTCTGCTGGTCGAATCGAAGCTGGAGGAGATGGTGGTGATGACCATCGACGGCACCGGATACGGCGACGACGGGGTTGCCTGGGGTGGCGAGGTGCTGCTATCAAACCTGAAGGAGTATCGGCGGGTCGGGCATCTGAAGGAGGTGCCGCTGCTGGGCGGGGAGAAGGCCGTGTACGATGTGCGCAGGATCGCCTTCGCCCTGGCTGAGATGACCGGAGGCGGGCTGGATTATTTTGAGGAAGCAGAGAGGGAGCTGTTCCGCAAGATGATGTCCCGTTCCGGGACCAGCACTTCATTCGGGAGAGTGCTGGACGGGATATCCGCTTACCTGGACATCTGCCAGTACCGCAGCTACGATGGCGAGCCGGCCATGAAGCTGGAGAGATGGCTCAACGAGGCGCGCTCGCTGGACCTGGTGCCGACCGTTCGCCATGGCGACGTGATCGACACCCCGACCATGTTCAGGCATATGATGGACGCCCGCGGGAGCAAGGCCGACCGGGCCGGAAGCATGGTCTGCGCCATGGTGCGCGGGCTGACCGAGATCGCCGTCGAAAGGGCGGAGGACGAGGGCATTGGGCACATCGGCCTCAGCGGCGGGGTGAGCTACAACCGCGCCATATCCACCTGGGCCAAGGACCTGGTCGAATCCCGTGGCCTGGAATTCGTCTGCCACAACCTTACGCCGAACGGTGACGGGTGCATATCGACCGGGCAGTGCGCAGTCGCTCTAGCCAGGACGGTGGCGTGAGGTCCATTCCCTCTCGACGCATGTCCTGACGGCCCTCCAAGCCTCCACCTTCCTCTCAAAACTGATGGCATGCGCGGACGATGTGGAAGGAAGGCATGAAAAAGGAACTCTCAGATCAGGGTCCAGGCGCCTGTCGATCAGCTCGCGGTAGAGTGTGCTGGCCTTCTTGCCGTTTAAGAACACATGTCCTATCGTCGGATTCTTCCGGAAGAAATCGTTAAAATCGTTGGGATCGACGTTTCCTATGCTCCCATCGTCGCTCCCCTTGATATCGCAATCGCCGATAACGTCCCAAAGGGCCAGGCGATGAGCCGTCAGGAACGCCGTTCTGGCGCAGTAATCGGCATCCGGCCTTTCATCCCAGACACCGTATATGATCTTCCAGAAACCGTTCATGGGATTCGCATAATATTGCTTCATCCGATCAGATATGACGCTGGGGATCGTGCCCAATATCAAAGCCCTGGGCGCGATGCCGACCATCGGCGGCAGACCTTTTCGGTGCACAAGTCCACCATCATTGCCGACTCCCATACAGGTTCCGACAACTTGTGGCGAATATACAGTTTTTCAATTGGACGATACGACCAACAGATATTATATGGCCAAGGCCATTCGGATGCGTCAGGCCTGTCAAATGAGAACGTTGATCATCCTGCTGGACGGCGCGGCCGACGAGCGCATATCGATATTCAACAACCGCACCCCCCTGGAAGCGGCCCGCAAGGACCTCATGGACGGCGTGGCCCGGGAAGGGAAGGTCGGCACCACCGACGGTAAGGATTACACTCATACGTTCCTCTTGGAGCTTCTCACCGGCAGGCCTTACGACATTCCCCGGGGAGTGATAGAGGCCTATGGCCTTGAGCTTCCAATAGGAGAAGGCCGGGTGGCGTACCGCATGACCCCGGCCAAGGTGCACGACCACAATGTGGAGTGGTACTACAACATAACCTGCGACGAGGAGATGTTCCTGCAGCGGGCGATAATCAAGAACCGCTCCAAGCTATCGGGCATGGACCCCAAGATCCTGGCCTATCATGGAGGAAAGGGGGTACTGACCGTAAAGGGCGATGAGATTATGGACCTCCCGAAGCCGCCCGGACCGGCCCGCATCAGCTCCGAGGACCTGGGGCCGTTCCTGGATTTCGCCAAAGGGGTGCGCGAGAGCACCGGAGGCATCGCGCTGCTGCCTTGGGGAGGAGGGCTGGGGAAGGTCGCCGTGGACATTCGCCGGGAGATAGCCCAGGTCCCCGACCTGACCGTCATATCCAAGAGCCCTTCCGCGTTAGGCGTGGGCAAGTTCCTGGGCATGGAGACCGTTCGCGTGCCTGGTTTTAAGGAAGGGATAAAGCTGGCCGCCCAGGCCCTGGACTCCGATGATGTCTTCCTGCACATAGAGGAGACGGACGACATCAGCCACAAATGCAACCCCAAGAACAAGCTGAAGCTGATAGAGGAGATCGACCGGGAGCTGATGCGCTATGAGAAGCGCTTCTGGGAGTGCCGGGTGGCCCTGCTGATAGACCACGGCGCCTCCTCGGTGACCGGGGAGCACATGCGCATGAAGGTCCCCTACGCCGTGCGCGGCGGACGTTGGAAGGGGAACGGAAAGGACGGCTTCCATGAGAACGGAGGGGAGAACGCTCCGCTCGGGACGCTGCTGGACGCCATCCTCGAAGACTGAAAATTCCGGTCATCGGCCACGGCAATAGGTTAAATATCTTCTTCGCGTTGAGTTGGATGATACAACCAATTCAACGTTGCGTCGAATCCAGAGGTCCTTGTCATGTACGAAGCGGACATAATATACGCGTTGGAGGAGCAGGCTGGAAGGAAGTTCGCGGAAAGGGTCTGGGGCAAGCGCCCGACCTATGCCGTGGTGATCGGGAACACGGAAACGGCCAAGATACCTGGCGTGTCCGCAGCCGGCGCTGTGCCGCAGATCACGGATTTCACCCCGGCGGCCGACGTGGAGCTTCTGCATTACGGCCGCTGCAAGTGCATCGACGGTGTACCGGTCACGCCCAGCGGCGTTCCGACCCCCGGCATCGTCACCATGAGCGCCCTGCAGCTGGTGCCCATGCCCACCTTCGCCATCAACGGGGGGGTCCGCATCAGACCGCATACCCCCTACTTCGAGCTGGAAGGCGTTCCGGGTGAGGACATTCGCACCGGCAAAGCCCTCAAGGATCCCCGGCGGGTTTATGAGAACGGGCTGCTCCTTGGCAGGGAGATGGCCAAGAGCAGCGAGTACCTGGTCATCGGGGAGAGCATAGCAGGCGGAACGACCACCGCCCTGGCGGTCCTCCTGGCCATGGGATACGACGGGCATGGCAAGGTATCCAGCAGCATGATCGACAATCCCCACTCCCTGAAGGAGACGATCGCCTTGGAGGGGATCGCCAGCTCTCCATTCAGCAAGGCGGAGATGAAGGCCGATCCGTTGAAGGCCGTGCAGGCGGTGGGCGACCCGATGATGCCGGCCGCCGCAGGGGTCGTGACCGGGGCGGCGGAGAGCATCCCGGTGTTAATGGCCGGAGGCACCCAGATGGCCGCGGTGATGGCCGTCGTCAAGGGCCTGGCCCCCGGAGCCCTGTCCAACGTTGCGCTGGGAACCACCAAATGGATAGTCAACGACCGCACATCGGACGTCCGCTCCATCGTGAGGCAGATAGGGAAGGTGCCGATACTGGCCGCCGACCTGGACTTCGGACCGTCCAGGCATGACGGCCTCAACGTTTACGAGAAAGGACTGGTGAAGGAGGGAGTGGGCGCCGGGGGCGTATCCGTGGCGACCTTCCTGGCCTCCCGGGGCGGCATCGGAAAGGATAAGATGCTGGCCAAGGTCGAGGAGAATTACGTCCAGCTCATGAAGGTCATGGGCAAGTGAGCCGCTGGTGCATCGCCCTCTCGGCCTTCCTGAGGTCGGCTACGGTGTTAACGTTGATGGCCACCTCGGGGGTGTCGGCGATATAGTAGCTGCCCGGGAGATATTCCCGGGTCAGCATCCTTTTCCGGTCCACCACGCTCACCCCGCAGGGCATCAGCGGACGGCCGCCGACCGTCTCGTAGAACGTGACGTCGACACCGAACTCCAGAGCCCTTTCCAGGGGAATCCCGACGGTGAGGGACTGCTCCCCCCTTCTCAGATGCTCATCGACTATGTCAGCGACCGTCTCCGCCCTCAGCAGGGGCAGGTCGGCCGGGCAGATGAATATGTGGTCCTCGGCGATGCCCTCCGCGGCCTGGATCAGGTCATGGCAGTACTCCGTCCCGGAGGTCTCCAGAAGCCTTACGCCCATCTCGTCCAGATGACGCCTGGTCAGCGGCACGTTGTCGCTTACGGACACATAGACGGACGATATGCCGTCCACCAGCATCAGCTGCTCCAGCACGTGGTCGACCATGGGCCGCCCGTGCAGCAGGACCATCGGTTTCTCGGTGCCTAGCTCCCTGATCCTGGTCCCCCGCCCTCCGGCGGTGATGAGCGCGGCAATGCTCATATGGTCACCAGCAGCAGCATGGCGATGAGCACCACCGGCCGGCATATCTCGTTCGTCGCCCCCATCACGTCCCCGTTCACCGCCCCGAAGTTCCTCATGGCCACCTTGCTGACCAGCAGGCCGACCGCTGAGCTTGCCAGCCCCCCTCCGACGGTCAGGAGCGCGATATCCCCTATGGCGAAGTGCGCGGCGGCCAGGCCTATCGCCCATACCGATCCGAATGCCAGCAGGACAGCCAGGATGAGTGAGGCGGCCGCCTGCCTACCCCCGGTGTTCGATACGAACGAATTGCCCAGCCCCTCCCGGGCCTTGCCGCCGAAGGCACAGAAGACCATGGCGTTCTTGTTCATGATCTCGGCGATGAGCGGGAAGAACAGCAGCTCGGCCTTGCCGGTCAGCGATGCCAGCGCGGCGAAGCTCAGCATGGTGAACACCAGCGCATAACCGACACCGCCGGCGCCGGTCTTGGAATCCTTCATGGCCGCCAGACGCCTCTCGGCGTTCCCTCCGCAGACCATCCCGTCCCCGAAGTCGCTCAGACCGTCCAGGTGGAGGAAGCGGTTCAGCAGGTGGAACGCGGCCAGGAGCACGGCGGCCAGGACTACCGCGGACAGGCGGTCCTGACCCAGATATACGATGGATGAGGCCAGCAGACCGTAAAGAGCGCCGATGGGAACTATGAGATGGAATCTCCGGGAAAGGTCGTCCACGTCCTTCCCGTCCACCTTGGCCGGGATGACCGTGAACAACGTGAGCGCTGCCCTGAGCGCGCCTAGGACAGCCGTCCCTCTCCCTCCAGTATCTCAGAGTAGATCACCGACATGGCGGATCCTATCAGCGAGGCTACGATGTCATCCATGAAAGGCCCCAGCTTGGACAGTATGCCCGGCTTCTTCTTGTCATAGCGGATGTACTCGAACAGGCACTTGGTACCGCCGATGTATTCGGCGAGAGCTATGCCTAGCAGCTCGTCTGCCAGGAGATGCACGGGGTCCTCCAGATACTTGGTCTCGGGAAGCCCGTACAGCTGACCGTAGCGCCCCTTCTCCTCCAGGAGGATGGCCGCGGTGAGCAGCGCATTGATGTTGACGTCCTGCGCCAGGGACTCGAGCTTCCTCTCGAACCTCTGTCGCACCTCGCCCTCGTCCCAGGCGGGGTCCAGAGCGTTCATTCCCTTGACCGCCTCCCACATGTCGTCGTAGGTGATCCCCCGGATCGCCAGATGCCTGAGGAAATGGACGGAGTCCCCGTTCGCCCCTTTCCAATTGGCAATGGAATCGCCCAGGGCGGAACGCACGGCCACGGCCATGGCGATGCCGTGATCGGACGAGCTTCCGGACCAGAGGCATCTCTTCCCGTCGGAGGGACACATGACCAGCACCGCATCGCTGGTTGTGCCCGTCCCGGGAATGTGGTGGTCCTGCAGCGCAGCGGCCTTGGCCTCCGTCACGGTCATTATCGCGTTGGCGAGGGCGCAGTCGTCCAGAGGTTCATCCGTGACCACCATGACGTTGATGGTCCCGACCTGCCGATGGGGAACGCTGCCTTCGCGCGACGACTCGCCCGCCCGGATGGCATTGGATATCCCGGCGCTGACGAAGGCCAGTGCCTCCGAGCCGTTCTGCTCCACGCCTTTGGTGCAGAACGCCTTGTCCAGCTCGGCGGCGGTCATGAAGCAGACCGTGTCCGGGGGGAGCTTGAGGCGCGGCAGGATGGAACGCATGTGTTCGATCGGATCGGCATGATCGTAGTGCAGGGAAACCTGCAGCATCAGCACTGAATCGGTCTCCCCCAGCCCTCCGTTCAGGATGGTGGACGCCAAGGTGCGCAGGCGGCGCGGCAATCTTATGGCCACGTACCTGTGTCCGTCCACGCTCCCCTTCTCGATCCGCACTTCGCTCAGTTTCATCTCAAACACCCATGAATCCCAGCAGCAGGTCCTCCAGGAACACCTGTGCCTCCACACCCACCAGGATGTAGAGCGGCACGACCACCGTGAGCACGAACAGATACGATGCCGTGGTCATGACCTTTATGGTATCCCTGAGCACATCCGGGTCCGAGGGAAGCGGCCCGTCGCCCATGACGTACCAGCCTATCTTCTCGAACCTGATCCCCAGTCCGCCGGCGAAGGTTGACATGTGCCATCCCTTGTTCGGCGACAACGTTTGATCGTGATACTTCCTGGAGGCTTTCCAGCCGGCCCTCCAGTCCTTGCCCAGGACCATCAGCGCCAACAGGATGAACGGCACCGCCGCCCGGGCCATGATGAAGTTCGTACAGTCATCCAGCTTGGCCGAGAACCATCCGACGTGGCGATATTTATCGTTGAGATAGCCGACCATGGCGTCCAAGGTGTTCGATACGCGATAAGCGACGGCGGCCGGCAGCCCCAGCAGGCCGAAGTAGAACAGGGGGGAGAATATCGAGTCCACGGTGTTCTCAGCCGCGCTCTCCGCCGCGCAGGAGATCACATGCTCCTTGTCCAGCCCGCCCACGTCGCGCGAAACCATCATGGCCGCCTTCTGCCGGCCGAGCTCCAGGTCCCCGGCCAGCAACGCCTTGCGCACCGGCTCGGTGTGCTTCCCCATCGCCGACATGGCGAACATGGTCTTCAGCATAATCCCGCCGAGGATGGCCCATGCCAGAGGCCCCAGGATGTCGCGGGCCAGGGCCATTAGCAGCAGGACCGCGGCCGAGAACAGCAGCATGACCGCCAGCGCCATCATGGCTCCGAGGAAGCGCTCCCGGCGGGGGTGCCCACGCGATATCCGCCTGTCGAAGAAGGATATCATCTTGCCCATCCAGACCACCGGATGCAACGCGTTCGGAGGCTCTCCGACGAAGCGGTCTATCAGCAGGGCCACCAGGAGGGTCAGCAGCGCATAGGGGAGCAGCTCAAACATGCATCCTCGCCCCGAACGCCGTGCTGCGTATCTCCCTGGCCGTCTCCTCCATGGCTGAAATCAGAAGGTCGTTCTTCTCCGGCGTCTTCACGCTGAAGCGGACGAACTTGTCGAACGGCCGCCCGAATGTCGAGCAGTCGCGCACCAGCACCTTGCGGGGCAGGAGATGCTCCACGACATCCTCGGCGGCCATCTTGGGGTCGCTGACCCGGGTGAAGAAGAAGAAGCTCTGGTCCGGGAGCGGGGAGAAGAGACCGGTGGCGTCCACGGCCTTTTTTATCCTGCCCCTCTCGGAGGCCATCATCCGCGCCGCCCTGCGCACGTGGTCCTGATGGTCGCGAAGCAGCCGGGCGCCGACGTACTGTTCGATCACCCCCAGGTTCCAGGAGAGCCGGGCGCGGTCCATCATGTCCACGATCTCCACGCTTCCCACGCCGTAGCCGACGCGCATCCCTGGGATGGCGAACGATTTCGTAAGCGAGGAGATTATGAAGAGATTCTCGTGGCTCTGCACCTCGGACATGCATGACACGCTGTCGTGCTCGTCCACCAGCTCCAGCAGCGTCTCGTCCAGGAACACCAGCTTGCCGGCCGATTCGCATTCGTCCACCAGTTCCATGATGCGCCTTTTCGTCTCCACGGTGCCGGTGGGATTGTTCGGATTGCAGATGTACAGTGCCCGGGCCAGAGGCAGCTTCTCGCGCATGGCGTTCATGTCCAGGCGGAACCCTTCGCCCTCCGTCAGCGGCACGTCCAGTATGTTCGCCCCCTGCATGCGGCAGGCGTGGGAGTACTCGGAGAAGGTCGGCCGGGGGATAATCACTCTGGCCTTGCGGGAAAGGAACACCTCCGGGAACAGCCGTATGAGCTCGGCCGAGCCGGCGCCGGCGATGACGTTCTCCGGCCATACGCCGTGCAGCTTTGCCACGGCCTCTCGGAACTCCTCCGCCGTATCGTCCGGATAGTGCGCCAGATGCTCGGACGCCTCGGCCACCAGCTGCGGCAGCTCCGCTGGAGGCCCGTACGGATTGAGGTTGTGGCTGAAGTCCTCCACCCCGGGGAGCTTCCAGCCCTGACCCCCATGCACGGGCCGCTTAATCGGCAGCAATTCCCTTTTCACGAGGTCCTGTATCTTCATCGTCGCCCTTCTCCGGGTCCGCCGGCCTGAGCGGGATGACGTACATCTCGCCGTTATCCCGGACGACCGTGACCTCCACGCCGTACACTGCGCGGATGATCTCCTCGTTGATGACCTCCGCCGGAGGTCCGTAGCTGATTATCCCGCCATCGCTTATGACTATCACCAGATCGGCGTACTTGGCGATCAGGTTGATGTCGTGAGAGGCGGTGATCACCGTGACGCCCTGACGGGAGAGGTCCTTCAGGGCCTGCATGACCTGCAGCTTGAACCGGAGGTCCAGATGGGCGCTCGGCTCATCGGCCAACAGGATCTTCGGCTGCTGGACCGCCCCCTTGGCAAGCAGCACGCGCGCCTTCTCCCCGCTGCTCAGCTCCGCAAGCTTGCGGTCCTTCAGGTGGGTGACGTGATACGCCTTCATGGCGTCACGCACCAGTTGCTCGTCCTTCTCCCCCTCCCACCAGATGCCGGTGACGAAAGGATATCGTCCCAGAGCCACGAACTCCTCCACGGAGAGATGGAAGTCGTCCGGAACGTCGGCGGGAATGTTGGCGCAGATCTTGGCCACCTCCATCATCTTGAGGCGGTCCAGGTCCTTGCCGTCTATGTAAATCGCTCCCTCCTGCGGCTTCAGCACCTTGTTGATGCAGCGCATGAAGGTCGTTTTACCACAGCCGTTCGGCCCCATGATCCCGATGAGCTGCCCCTTCTTGGCGTCAATGGTTATGCCCTTGAGCGTCTTGGCGCAGAGGTTCTTCTTGGCGCCGTAGCTGAAGGAGATGTTGTCGACCTTCACCGTCAGCTCGTCGTCACATGACATATTCCTTGCCCATCCTGATCATCAGGTATCCGAAGAACGGAGCACCGATGATCGATATAATGGCGCCTATGGGAAGCTCCGCCGGCTCCATGACTGTCTTACATACAATGTCCGCCAACAATAGAACGTTTGCGCCCAGGATCATGGAGGTGGGAAGGAGTATCCGATGGTCCCCTCCGATGAGCATTCGCACCAGATGGGGAACTATCAGGCCGACGAAGCCGATCACGCCCGTGAACGCCACGCATACTGCGGCCAGAGCGGAGACCATGACGAACATGAATGTCTTGAATCCCCGGACGTTCATGCCCAGCTGCCCGGCCTGCTCATCGCCCAGAAGAACGACGTTGAACTCCTTGGCGAAAAGGAGCATGACCACGCATATGGCCGCCACCACCAGCACCACTATCTTGGCGGAATCCCAGCCGACCTGGGCGAAGGAGCCGAACAGCCAGAAGAGCGCGCTGTGCACCCGGTTGGCGTTGAAATGCATGAGAAGAGTGGTGCCAGCCTGCATGGCGATGCCGACGATGACCCCGGACAGCACATAGCTTATCGGCCTTCCGCCGGCGGCCTCGGCGAGCACCATGGTGAATAAAAACGCCCCCACCGCCCCTATGAAGGCCATTATGGGGAGGGAGAACGTCGATGCCCCGAACAATGTAACCCCTGCCAGGACGGCGGCGGTCGCTCCCAGCGATGCGCCCGCGGATACTCCCGTAATGTACGGCTCGACCAACGGGTTCCGGATGAGAGCCTGCATGACCACCCCGGCCACGGACAGGCCGGCCCCCACGGCGATGGCGGCTATGGTCCTGGGCATCCTGAGATACCATAGCACCTTCTCCTGATTGGTCACCGCCTCCCCCCCGTTGCTCAGGACATTCCACAGGGAGTCCATGGCCTTCGAGAAGGACATGTCCATGGTGCCGGTCGTCAAAGAGATGAAAAAGAGGAGGACCAGGCTGATGGACCCCAGGCCGATGATAACGGCCAGTTTGTACTTTGTTCGCTCAGCCTTGGTCACCATGTTCCCTATGCCTCATCGTCGTCCGCTCGAGCTATCGGATGAACAGTTCGGCTCGATGACGAACGCCTCTGGGTATGCCGGGGCGATTAATAAATTAACGCCTTCCGGCACGGCGATGAGGCCGTATGCTTGGAATCCCTGCGTATCCATGGGGGCGCTGCCTTCCTCGGGTTCCGACAGCCATTCCTGGTAATCGTTGCCCATGGTGTTGGGCATGGTCACATTGAACGCGCCGGAGTGCAGGATCTTGGCCATCAGCTCGATGGCGTCCACCAAGCGCGGGCTTGGCCGACAGAACACGTTGTCCGCCTGTCCGGTGAAGACGTATACGCGTCCGTTCTGCACAGCCGAGGTGCTCGACCACAGAGTATGGTTCTGCAGATCGTGAAGGACCTGTTCCGTGGACACCTCCACATACATCAGGGACACCAGGATGTAATCTGGGTCCTCGGTGAGGATCGACTCCAGGTTGATCGAGGGCCAGCCGGTCTCGTTCTCGTAAGTGTTCCTGCCCATGGCGGAGCTTATTGTATCCTGGGAGAAGGTGAGGTTGCCCGCCACGCTGATCGGTCCGTCATTGTTCTCCCCCAGCCAGACCGCGAAGGTCACGGAGGGCATCTCGTCGACCTCCCCAATCCGATCCTGTATCGCCCCGATGCGGTCCTGCATGGACTGGATGAGCGAGTCGGAGGATTCCTCGGCCCAGCATAGAGTGCCGATCAGGTCTATGTTGCTGTATACCTCATCGAAGTTTGTGCCGGGATGGAGGACCAAGGTGTTGATCTTGGCGTCCGCCAGCTGATCCAGCTGAGTCAATTGTGCAGAGACCCCGCCGTCAAGAAGGACCAGGTCGGCGTCAGCCCCGATGATCACATCGATGTTGGCCCCGTAGAAGTAGGCTCCGACGGAAACCAGCGAGCTGTTGCCCTTCCGTTCGACGACCTCAGCGGGCCAATCGCAGAAATCAGTGACTGCCACCAGACGGTCCCCCATACCCAGCGAGTACACTATCTCGGTCAATGAGGGCGAACAGGAGACGATGCGCATAGGCGCGACCGATGTGGTCACTTTACGCCCCTGAGCATCGGTCACCGTAATCCCTTCGTCCCCCCCGTCGTCCCCTCCGGTGAAGAACACCAGTGCCCCGGCCGCCACGATCACCACGGCCAGGATGATTGCCAATATCATCTTTCGATCCATTGTCGCACACTCTTGAAATTGTAGTTGGATGTATTATCCAACTTAAATTGGATATATCATCCAAGTATATATTCATATCATGTGTGAAAAAAAGAAATGGCCCATCATAGTGATGGGAAAAAATTAGTAGGGCCTGTATGGTTGCTGATACCCTCGCAGTGCCTCAGTATTTTTTCTTTCTGCAGTCTTGTACGCATCGTAGATACCGTATATCCATAGAATAAAAATCACAATGCCTGGAATAAGGAGCCAGATCAACGCCCACATTACAATGGACACTATTATCATGATGATGCCCTTACCAATGTCACCATTGTATATCTGCCCAAGTCCGGGCAGGATAAGAGAAAGAACAGCAGCCAATCCGGCGCTCTTTTGGGGAGGAGGCGCCTGGTAAACCGGGGGATATGGTTGCTGAGGGGGATATGGTTGTTGTGATGGTACCTGGTATCCTGTGGATGCAGATGCTCGCGCCCCACATTTCGGACAATATTCCGCTCCCACCCCCATCGCGGTCCCGCAACTTTGGCAATATTGTGCTTGGGTTCCTTGGCTGTAGTTCAAAGTCAATTCACCTGAATCCAATAAGTAATTTTAATATTTATAATATTATTGATGATTAATAATATCGGAAACAATAGAAAATTTTTATATCCGGAAGAATTTAAATTGTTTTAGCTTGTGATTTGACTGAGGAATGGTTGATTCAACGGGACAAAACCTTCACATTTTTCTGGATATTTATATTCTCTTCCCACTTTTCTAACACCCCGTCAAGCTCGCGGATCCAACGCTCCCTCACGTCCCCAGCACCGGGACCGTTCCCGGAAGGCCTCCCGATATCCATTGAATCCTCGGCCGGGGCGCTGAAGCGTACGAACGGCAGGACGCCCAGGCAGGGCACCTCCATGCGGGACTCCAGCTCCTCGATCCCTTCCTCAAGTATCGATGCGTCGCCACGGAAACGGTTGATAATGAATCCTTTCAGCAGGTCCCTCTCCTCTTCGTCCATCAACAGATACGTCCCGTAAATTCCAGCGAAGACGCCTCCTTTCTCGATGTCCCCCACCATGACCACCGGAGATCGCGTCGCCTTAGCCAGCCACATGTTGCTGACGTCCTTGTCCTTCAGGTTCATCTCCACCGGGGAGCCCATGCCCTCGATGACCACCAGTTCTCTTCCTACGGAGCAATCGTTGAACGCGGTCAGCACCTGCTCCCTCAACATCTCGATGACCTCGGGACCGCTCCCTCCGGGGCCGATGTCCCTCCAAGGCCTTCCTCGAAGAACGATCTGGCATTGGCCATTCCCCTTTGGTTTGACGAGGATGGGGTTCATGTCCGCCGACGGCTCCAGCCCGCAGGCCCATGCCTGATACGCCTGCGATATGGCCATCTCCTTGCCATCGGCGGTGACGAAGGAGTTGAGCGACACGTTCTGAGCCTTGAAAGGCACGACGTCCACCCCCTTGGCGGCGAAGTGGCGGCAAAGGGCGGCGGTGAGCGTGGTCTTTCCCGCCCCGGACGTCACGCCCTGCACCATCAATCTACGCACCATCGCCATCACCCCTTAGCAGCGCGTCCAGGTCCAGATGCTCCTCCACCATGGCAGCCAGCCGGTCCAGGGAGGAGTCGATCTCCGAATCGTGGTCCATGACGCCGGTGCGGATCCCCTCGCGCCTCTCGGTCATCGCGAGGAAGAAGCCGCGGAACGCCGGCAGGTCGAAGACCCCGTGCATGTAGGTGCCCATGACCTTCCTGCCGGGGTTCCAGGACCCTTCCTGCCTTCCATCCGGATGAAGATGGCACAGCGGCGATTCGGCGCTCTCGGTGCGTCCCATGTGTATCTCGTAGCCCCGCACCTCGCCCCCATTGGCGAGAGTGCCCTGCACCTGCACCGTCCTTTTATCGTACGAATCGAAATGAGTGACCGCGTCCAGCAGTCCCAGGCCCTCCATCTCCGATGGGCCGCTGCCTTCCAGGCCGTGAACGTCGAATATCCGACGGCCGAGCATCTGGTAGCCCCCGCAGATGCCCAGGATGGGAACTGTCCCGGCCTTCCCCAGTATCGCCGCGGCCATGCCGCTCTGCCTGAGCCAGAGAAGGTCCTGCACCGTGTTCTTCGTCCCCGGAAGAATGATGGCGTCCGCCGATACCAGCTCTTCCGGCGTTCTTGCGTAGATGACCTTGACACCTTCCTCGAGGGATAATGCATCGAAGTCGGTGAAATTCGATATCATAGGCAAACGGACCACCGCGACCGCTGTCGTCCCCTCACCGTCATCGCGTTGGTCGAGGTCCATGGAGTCCTCCACCGGCAGGTACAGGGACGGAACATGGGGAAGCACCGCCAGCACCGGCACCCCCGTGAGATCCCTCACCAGGTCCAGGGATCCGCCGAGGGACCCGCCTCCGGGGCACATGTTGTTGATGAGTACTCCCTTGAATAGCTTCCGCTCCTCTTCCTCCAGCAGCATCAGCGTTCCCACGGAATAGGCGTACGCCCCTCCCCAGTCGATGTTGACGGCGAGAAGGCAGTCAGCCTTGGCCAGCTTGGCCACGTACATGTTGGCCACGTCCCTCCCCCGCAGGTTGATCTCGGCAGGCGAGCCCGCCCCTTCTATCACCACCACGTCGTTGGTGCGCAGTATCCGTTCCAGGTTACGGGAGATTATCTCCGGGGCCTCGTTGGGGACGAAATCGGAGTAGTATTCCTGAACCGTGCAGTCCTTGTACGGCCTCCCCTCGACGATCACCTGAGAGGTCACCCCGCCCTTCGGCTTCAGCAGTATGGGGTTGAGCTCCCCCCGGGGACGGGTGCCGGCCGCGCGGGCCTGCAGGTCCTGGATGCGGGCTATTTCATCGCCGTCCGAGGTGACCATCGAGTTCAACGACATGTTCTGCGATTTGAAGGGGGCGACCTTCAGACCCCGGTTGCGGAAGGCCCGACAGAGGGCGGCGACGATAAGGGACTTGCCCGCCCCGGAGGTGGCCCCCAGCACCATGATCGCCTTGGCCTTCTTTCGATGCCTGCCCTCCAGATCCGCCTTGAGGGATGCCCTGGTCCCTTCGTCCAGGCCGTGAGGTCCCACCTCCGGCATCATTTTCAAGAGGGAACCGGTGACGTCATCCCTGTGTATCCAGAGACAGTTCTGGCATGACCACACCCGACCGCCGGTCCGTTTGGACGTGACGTACTCACCGAGCTCCAGGTCCAGGCAGGGATACAGGGGGCAGAAGCAGAAGGTGCAGTTCTGACCCGGATGATGGCAGGGATAGTGGGCGCACTCGGTGTTGCTGCCGATATCGCCCTTGGACACCTGGGAAAGGAGGACGGCGGCGTGTCTGCCGTAGTTATCCTCCGAATCGTCCCGGGACCCCTCGGTTGGATTAATCATCCAATCGGGTCAACTCCCTGAGGCCATAATATCCTTTCCCCCGTGCCCTGCAATGTTTTAAGGATGTGTTCGTTTACCTCCATCCGATAAAGATGGCACCGACGGCGGACTCCTTCCAAACCAAGAGCGTCCTCGAGCTGAAGGACGGACCCCTGAGCTATTATTCGCTGAAGAAGCTGGATGCAGGTACCGAACGATTCCCGTTCTCTATCAAGGTGCTCCTGGAGTCCTTGCTTCGCCAGGAGGATGGAACGCTCGTGACCAAGGAGGATGTCCAGAAGCTGCTGGCCTGGACACCGGCTGGCAACGATGAGGTGGACATACCTTTCATACCCGCCCGCGTCGTGCTGCAGGACTTCACCGGGGTGCCGTGCGTCGTGGACCTGGCGGCCATGCGGGACGCCGTGCGGGAGATGGGCGGGAACCCCTCCCGGATCAACCCTCTGGTCCCGGTGGACCTGACCATCGATCACTCCGTTCAAACGGATTATCACGGAACATGCTACGCCCAGGACCTCAACGAAGGGAAGGAGATGGAGCGCAACCTGGAAAGGTATTCGCTGCTCAAGTGGGCACAGGGCTCCTTCAACAACTTCCGGGTGGTTCCGCCGGGGAACGGGATAATCCACCAGGTCAACCTGGAGTGCCTGGCGACCGTAGTGGCCACCAGAAACGGGGTGGCCTTCCCGGATTCCGTCTTCGGCACCGACTCGCACACCACCCAGATCAACGGCCTGGGAGTGCTGGGCTGGGGCGTGGGAGGAATCGAGGCGGAGGCGGTCATGCTCGGCCAGCCATATTACATGCCGTTGCCGCAGGTTGTGGGGTTCAGGATAACCGGGAAGCTTAGGCCGGGTGTCACGGCCACGGACATGGTCCTCACCGCGGTGGAGATGCTCCGGAAGAAAGGCGTGGTCGGCAAGTTCGTGGAGTTCTTCGGACCTGGGATAAAGAACCTGACGCTTCCGGACAGGGCCACCCTGGCCAACATGGCCCCCGAGTACGGGGCGACCATTGGCTATTTCCCGGTGGACGAGGTGACCATCGCCTACCTGAAGCTGACCGGACGGGAGAAGCTCTGCGAGCTGGTGGAGAGGTACGCCAGGGAGCAGGGGCTGTTCTATGAGGACCAGACACCGGACTACAGCGAGATCATGGAGCTTGACCTGAGGAAGGTGAAGCCGTCCCTGGCCGGCCCGAAGCGCCCGCAGGACAGGATAGAGCTGGCTGACATGCGGCCGGAGTTCGGGAAGATGATGGAGAAGAAGGGAGGGAGGAGGAAAGGCGAGCTGATGAAGGACGGGGATGTGCTCATCGCCTCCATCACCTCATGCACCAACACATCGAATCCGTCGGTCATGATGGCAGCGGGGCTATTGGCCAAGAAGGCCGTGGAGCGGGGATTGCGGCCGAACCCCAACGTCAAGACGTCGTTGGCCCCGGGAAGCCGGGCGGTGACGACCTACCTGGAGAAGGCCGGCCTGATGCCCTACCTGGAGGCCCTGGGCTTCCATGTCGTCGGTTACGGATGCCTGACATGCATAGGCAACAGCGGACCGGCCCGGGAGGACCTGGCCGAGGACATCACCAAGAACGATCTGACCGTGGCTGCCGTGCTTTCCGGCAACCGTAACTTCGAGGGGCGCATCTCGCCCTACGTAAAGGCGAACTATCTGGCGTCCCCCCCTCTGGTCGTGGCCTACGCAATAGCCGGAACGGTGGACCTGGATATGGAGAACGAGCCGCTGGGCACCGACCCGAACGGTCAGCCGGTGTACCTCAGGGACCTCTGGCCGACGGCCAAGGAGCTCAGGTCGGCATTGAGAAAGGTCACCCCCGCCATGTATCGTAAGGCCTACTCGACCGTCTTCCAGGGCAGCACGCTGTGGGACTCCGTCCCCGCTCCCAAGGGCGAGACGTTCGTCTGGGATCCCAGTTCCACCTACATCCGCAAGGCACCGTTCTTCGACGGCATGAGCAGGGAGTTTTCGACACCTCAGAGCATAAGGTGCGCCCGGGCCCTGGCGGTACTGGGGGACAGCATCACCACCGATCACATATCCCCGGCCGGCGAGTTCCCGGCGAAGAGCGTCGCCGGCCAATACCTGATCTCCCTGGGTGTGGATGAGAAGGACTTCAACTCCTACGGCTCCCGGCGCGGCAACCACGAGGTGATGATGCGCGGCACCTTCGCCAACATCCGTTTGAAGAACCTCATGGCCCAAGGCAGGGAGGGCGGGTTCACGATGGTCCATCCCGGCGGCGCCGTGACGGACATCTATTCGGCCGCTCAGGAGTACGCCATGAAAGGCGTTCCGCTGATCGTCCTGGCCGGAAAGGAGTACGGCACCGGCAGTTCCCGGGACTGGGCGGCCAAAGGCCCCCACCTGCTTGGCGTTAAGGCGGTCATCGCCGAATCCTTCGAGCGGATCCATCGCAGCAACCTGGTGGGCATGGGAGTGCTTCCGCTGCAGTTCGAGCCCGGACTGAGCGCGTCGTCCTTAGGCCTTGACGGAAGCGAGGAGTATGACATCGAGCTGCTGGAGATGCGGCCCCGCGCCCCGGTCATGGTCGTGGCCCGCAAGGACGGCAAGGCCACCGCGTTCAAAGCGATCGCCCGATTGGACACCCTGGTGGAAGTGGACTACTACCGCAACGGCGGGATACTCCAGACCGTGCTTAGAAAGCTGACGGCGTAACCTCATTATAATCCCCAGGTCGTTGCCGCAGCGTCATGAACGGCGGTGAGACGGTCATCGAGGTGAAGGACCTCACCAAGGTCTACCCGGCAGCGGCCAGGCTGTTCGGCGACGGCGGGAGGGAGAAGCTGGCCGTGGACCATGTATCCTTTGACGTCCACCGGGGCGAGATATTCGGACTGCTGGGTCCGAACGGGGCGGGAAAGACCACCACCATCAAGATGCTCACCACGCTACTCGTCCCCACCTCCGGCAGCGCCACCGTGCTCGGCCTGGACGCGGTCAAGGAATCCATCAAGCTCAGGCCGCGCATAAACCTGGTCTCCGGAGGGGAGCGCGGGCTTTACTTCCGCCTGACCGGAAGGCAGAACCTGGATTTTTTCTCGGACATGTACAGGGTGCCGAGGGAGGTCAAGAGGAAAAAGACCGAGGACCTGCTGGAACTGGTCGGCCTTGCGGAAGCGGCGGACATCAGGGTGGAGGAATACTCCCGGGGCATGAAGCAGCGACTGCATCTGGCGCGCGGACTGGTCAACGACCCGGAGGTGCTCTTCCTGGACGAGCCTACGCTGGGCCTCGATCCCGAGATATCGCGGGAGACAAGGGCGCTCATCCGGCGCCTTTCGGAAAAGGGCATGACCATCATGCTCACCACCCATTACATGTTCGAAGCGGACGAGCTCTGCGATCGTCTGGCCATAATCTCCGACGGACGCATCCGAGCCATGGGCTCGCCGTTCTCCATGAAGGAGTCGGTGCGCAACGACTCCATCATCGAGATCGAGGCGCGCGATCTGGGAGAGGCGCAGCGCAAGGAATTGGCCGGACTTCCCGGGGTCTCCGCGGTGTCAGTGGAGATCCTGGAGGGCAGGCAGCTCGCCCGAATAGTGGTGGACGACGCCCCGACGCTCATCCCTGCCGTGGCTGCTATGCTGGAGAACAGAAAGGTCATAAGCATCAGGGTCGACCAGCCCACGCTGGAGGATGCCTACATCAAGATGGTGAACGGGAGATGATCGACCTGCGGGCCATGAAGGCCGCCCTGAAGCAGCAATCGATACACTTCTTCGTGGACCCGCAGTGGGTGATACCGAGCATCATCGCCCCGTTCATCTTCACCACGGTCACCCTGTTCCTCTTCCGGCACGCCGGCGGGGACCTGCTTTTGTACGCCGTACTGGGGGGCGGCGTGCTGGGCATGTGGGGGAACACCATACACAGCAGCAGCTGGTCCATCGGCTACGATAGGATGAACGGAACGCTGGAGGCCATCATGGTGACCCCGGCGCCCTTGTCGTCGGTCGTCTTCGGCCGCTGCCTGTGGAACTCGTTCCTGGGGTTGCTGAACGCCCTGGCGGTGTTCCTTGTCGCCCGGTTCGCCTTCGGCATAGACGTCGCCATCCAGGACCCGGCCGGTTTCGTTGTCGCCCTGGCGGCCACGCTCCTGTCGCTGTCCGTCCTGGGAATGGTCTTCGGGGCGTTCTACGTGGTGACCCGGGCGTCGTCGGCCTTCTTCCAGATACTGGAGTTCCCGATCTACGTGCTTTCGGGAGCGGTGTTCCCGCTGATCATTCTTCCGGAATGGTCCCGGCCCATCTCGTACGTGATACCGGCAACCTGGGGCGCCGAGGCCCTCAAGATCTCCACCCTCACCGGCTACGACTCGCTGGGCATCGGATACTACGGGGCATTGGCATTGACCGCGGTGACGACCGTCGCCTTCCTGCTGATCTCCCTTTGGCTGTTCACCTACCTGGAAGGCAGGGCGAAAGTGAACGGGACGCTGGTGAGGTACTGACATGCTGAGGGATGCGCGGGGGGTCAAGGCATCCGCCTTGGTGGCGTTGCGTTCCCAGTTCGCGGTTGTCGGTCCGGGGCTTTGGCTGGTCCAGATACTGTCCACAGCCCTTTTCCAGATGTGGTTCTTCGTGCTGGTCAGCGATTTCGCCGGGGACCCGGGAGCGACCCCAGCCTACGTGGCGCTGGGAAACGCCGTCTCATCGCTGACCTATTCCGCGGTCTACGGCGTCACCATGTCCGCCGGTGCCGAGAAGCATATAGGGACCATGGCCACAATCATGTCCACCCCGACCCGGATGTTCTACGTGTTCCTTGGCAAGGGCGCCTACCAGTCACTGATAGGCCTCTTCACCGTCACCGTCTCTCTGGCCTTCGCCTCCCTGTTCTTCGGGGTTGACCTGTCGGGGGCGGACCTGGTCGCGCTGGCGATCGTCCTGCTGGCCACCTGCTTCGCCATGGTCGGCTTTGGAATGGTGATAGGGAGCGTGGGCGTGTACCTTCGTTCCTCCATGGTCCTGGGGTCGATCGTCCTCTATCTGGGGCTGCTGCTCTGCGGGGTCAACTTCCCCATCTCTTACCTGCCGGAATGGCTGCGGCCGGTGTCGTATGCGTTCCCGCTCACCTATGGAGTAGAGGCGGTGCGCGACGTGGCGGCCGGGGCTGGGCTGTCCGAGGTGATGGTCCCGGTGGCGTTCATGATCGGCCTGGGGACGTTCCTTTTCTTCCTGGCCTACGCGCTGTTCATCCAATTCGAGAGGATGGCCCTCAAGCGCGGGTCCCTGGACATGTTCTAGAGCAGGCCGAGCACGACCAGGGCTAAGCTGGCGACGGTGTACGGCAGGAACGTCATCCCCGCCTTTCCCCGGGCCATCAGCTGAACGTTGTCGCGCAGGCCTTTCCTGGCGATGAGCGACTGGGCGACCCGACCCAGGAGGAACGTGCCCAGCACGGCCATGGCCAGCGAGAGGTATGCACCACCGGTGAAATGCAGATACCAGAACAGGGCGATGCCGATGAACGAGAGAAAGATACATGCCCGGGCCCAGAGCGGCCGCCCGTTCTCACGGCCGGCGTCGGCGAACATCCTGGCCCATCTGCCGGGCAGAGCCCGCATGGACAGAAGCATAAGGGCGGAGAAGGCCCCGAGGAAAACGCTGAGGGCGGCCAGAAGGTCCATCCGATCAGCATTCCTGAGCGGATTATTTCAACTCTTCCACCGGGCCATCCTTGCGCGCCGTCTCTACGTCCCCCACCGGTATCCAGTCGTCGAGGGTGTGGAAGTCCCGGCGGGTGAAGCGGAAACGGGGCAGCTCGTGGAACCCGTCCACCGTGACCAGCACCAGGTATCGCTTTCCGGCCATCCTGAGGAACTGCGCATCCGATAGCCACAGGGCGCGGCGGTGCTCTTCCAGAAGGGAAAAGCTCTCCTCGTGGCCGAGCTTGGGCGAATCGTACACCGAAGTCACCCTGCCCCGCCCGTATATAATCTGCTGGCCGTCGTTCTCCGTGAAGTACAGCATATCGCCCACCTTGACCTTGCCGTATGGAGAGCGGCGGCCGTTGTAGGCCCGGCCGACCATGGTCTTCCGGCCCTGGCGCATTGCATCCAATGCTCCAGCGGGTTTGTCCAGGTAAACGATGTGGTCCATATCGGACCCTGATAGCTCCAGGAGGATAAAACAGATTTCCTGTCCGCCTCATTCGGCCGGCGCGATGACGGTGAGGATCATGGCGCCATCGCCTTCGCCGATGTATACCACGTAGCACATCACCTCCCGTTTCGAGCCGTCCCTGCGGGTCAGGACGCTGGGGATGGATATCCGGCCATCGATGCTGATGCGCCGGACCGACCCGTCCGCGCTCCTTTGGGGGGACAGGAAGCCGTACGCGCTGCCGATGCCTGCGACATTATCGGACGTGCCGCCGATCTCCCGGACTAGCGCCTGGTTGAAACGGATCAATCTTCCCCCGCGGTCGGTCACCAGCACCGGATGGGGACACCGCTCCATGGAACCGGCGGCGGGCCCTGCGGGGTCCAGCAGCTCCTGCCTAAGGGCATCGGACCTGTCCCACATCTCCCTCATCCCGCGGACGCTGGCGCGTTTGGGGCGGACGATGGCCACCACGCGGTCCACCTTGTCGCCCATCATCACCGGCACCAGCCTTACCTCGGTGTCCAGACGGCCTAGGTCGGTGGTCATTGACCCCTCGACCAGGGCGGGATGGCCGTAGCGGAACACCTCCTCGAAGAGACTGCGGCCGCCGGTGGGAGCGCCGGGTAACAGGTCGTAGACGTACCTTCCTTCGTAGGCGGCGCCCACTCCAGCATCCTCCAGGTGCCTGACGAACATCAGGTTCCCCAGGGTCACCCGCAGGTCGCGGTCGACCATGAAGACCGGTTCGGGCATGGCGTCAAGCATGGCCCGCAGGTTGTTCTCCGCCCGCAGAAGCGCGAACTCCACCATCCGCCGATGCATCATCTCCTCCTGCAGCTCGCGGTTGAGGTCAATCAGATGGGAGCGTTCCTTCCCCTCGCTCTCCTGCAGCGCCTTCGCCTCCCTGATGCTCTCCAACTGATCACAGAGATCGCGATAAGCGTCCCTCTGCGGGTATTCCAGGCTTGGGACGTAGTAGAAGTTGCGGCACAGGACGCCGTCGATTATGACCTGAGGGTAGGAGGCCAGGGAGCGGAGGAGGAAGCCTGGCGACAGCGACGTCATGTCGTAAAGGCAGACCATGGTCACGCCCAGCTCCTCGCGCACCTCCTCCATCTCCTGCCACTCGCTCTTTGACGCCTCCTGCGCAGCCAGCGGTTCCGGAACGTTCAGCACCAGCCGGGCCCCGGCAAATCCCGATCCCCTGGACCTCTGGACGAAAGACCGCAACTGCTCACCGGCGCTGGGACCGGAAAGGCCATCGGTTAGCGCATGGAACAGCGGGACCGTCTCGACCGAGGGCTGGGCATTCAGGTCCAGGCCGTGGGCCCTCATGCGCTCCATCATCACGTCCTGCGGGACACGGAACATGAACCTGCACATCTCTCCCTGCCTTATGCCGTCCTTGAGGACCTCGGCCGCCACGCCGCATGCCTCGTCCAGGCGGTGATAGAACAGGGCGGCCCTCTCACCCGGCGACATGACGATGGCAGGCCTGGAACACGGAACGATATCGCCTTTGTTGAGACCGTATGAACCTACCACTGGGCGGATGATGCGATACTATCGTTAATATTTTCTTCAGGTAATCGCAAATTCTAACAGCTGCTATGAGATAGGGTGGAGCATGTGCCTGGTCCCCGACCATGAGATTGAATCGCGATTGAAGGACGGATCGCTGGTCATCACGGATTTTTCGCCGGAGGGGCTGACGCCAAACGGATACGACCTGCGGGTGGCCGAAGCGCGCCTGGAAGGCGGGGATAGCGTCAGTTCCGGAGTCTTCATCATCCCCCCGGGTAAGCTGTTCTTCGTCTCTACGGTGGAGAGGGTGGAGCTGCCGGACGACCTGGCCGCGCAGCTGTGGACCAGGACCTCATGGCTTCGCAAGGGGCTGCTCATGGGTCTGGGCAAGATAGACGCCGGCTTCCATGGAACGCTCACCTTCAGCGGCCTCAACGCCTCATCCCTCCCGGTCGAACTGCCTATCGGCAGCCGCATGGTGCAGATGGTCCTGGAGCACATGCGCTCGCCGGTGGAGCGCACCTACGCCAAGCGAAGCGGAAACTACCAGGGGCAGAAGGGGATAACCTTAAAGCCATCCGGCCAGAAGTAGATCGGCCGAATAGACGGACGCCGAGGGGGAATACGTCTTCAGCTCCTCGCATCTGAGAACCTCGAGCCTGACGCTCATCCCGAACGCCTTTTGCTTCAGATCCTCCATGACCTGCGGGAGATCGTTCCGGTCGCAGATGTGGTACAGGTGCATCACCCCTCCCATCTTCAGGCGCGTCAGGGCATCGGCGAAGAAGTCGATGGCCGAATGTGGGAGGTTCATGATCACCCGGTCGGCGCAGGGGAGGTCGAACACCCATTGCCGGGCGTCGCCCTCCAGAGGCACCACCCCCCTCACCCTGTTCAGCTCCACGTTCTCCCGCATCAGCCTCACCGCCTCCGGGTTGAGGTCGACTGCGTAGACGACATCGGGACGGGAGAGCTTGGCGATCATGATGGCGAACGGCCCGACGCCGGAGAACATGTCCACGACCGTCTCGCCGTCGCGCACCAGCGACGCTATCCTCCTTCGCTCGTTCGAGAGGCGGGGATTGAAGTAGGCCTTCCGGGGGTCGACCTTGAAACGCAGACCGTATTCAGTATGCACCGTCTCGCTGACATCCTCTCCGGAGATGACCTCCAGGTCCAGGACCCGGAACTCCCCGACCACCCCGTGGTCCAGGAACACCGAGCGCAGGCGGGGGAAGGCCGAACGGAGCGCGTCCCCGACCTCCTTGGCGTAGGGGAGGAGCTCGTCTGGCAGCCTCACGATGGAGATGTCGCCGAGAGTGTCGAAGGCCGTAGGCAGCAGCGGGCGCAGCGCCTCGGGCACCTTGGCCAGTGTCTTGTAGTCGCGTTCCTCGCGTTCGCGCTCCTTGAGATCGCGCTCCTCCGTCGGAAGTCCCTCCGGAGGAGCCAGCACCGGCAGGTAGAGGAAGTCGGCGTCCCTCCCGACGTGGAGCGTCTGGTCCAGCAGACCGTCCTCTAAAAGCTTTTTACGGAGGGACTCTCCTTCCCCCTTTCGGACCCTGACGCAAAGGGAACGCACGGTGTTGCCATGGGAGAATTGATATTTGTTGGTTTAGGGCTGGGCGGCGTGGACGATCTGAGCGCCAGAGCGATCCAGGCGCTCCAGGATTGCGACCAGGTGTTCGGCGAGTTCTACACCTCCAAGCTCATCGATTCCACGCCGGATGACCTGGAGAGGGCGATCGGCAGGAGCATCGTCCGCCTCAAGCGCCGGGAGGTGGAAGAGGAGGAGACGGTGATCGATGCCGCCAGGAAGGCCAGGGTCGCCTTCGTCACCGCCGGCGACACCATGGCGGCCACCACGCACGTGGACCTCAAGATCCGGGCCATGGAGGAGGGGATCCCGACCACGGTCATCTACGGCGTCTCGATATTCACCGCCTGCGCTTCGGCGCTTGGACTGCAGCCCTACAAGTTCGGCCGGGCGGTCACCATCCCGTTCCCGGAGCCTGGCTATACGCCGCTTTCCCCGTATGAGAACATATATGAGAACTGGTCCCGAGGGCTCCATACCCTGGTCCTCCTGGACATCCGGGAGGAGGAGAATCGCTACATGACCGCGGACCAGGCGGTGCGGTGGCTCATCGACGCCGAGAAGGCCAAGGGCCTGGGGATGATCAAGGAAAGCACGATCATATGCGCTGTCGCCCGGGTCGGCTCCCGCACCGAGAAGGTCTCGGCGGGATATCCGTCGAAAATGCTCGAAGAGGACATGGGACCGCCGCTGCATGCCGTGGTGGTCCCGGGAAAGCTGCATTTCATAGAGGCATATGCATTGGTCCGGTTCGCCGGCGCCCCTGAGGAGATCGCGGACGATCAGAACCTATAGCCGAGAAGCAGGGATACCTTGATCCGCCGGCCGATGGAGGGGTCGACGCGCGAGGAAACCAGCAGCTTCCTGACCTTCAGCCGTTCGGACATCTCTCGCACGCAGTCCTCGAAGCCGATCCGGTCCTCCTGGCCGGCGCACACCAGCATCAGGGCGGAGTCCGGCTGGAACTCGCCGGACGGGAACCAGGGGGAGGTCAGGGCGTCCTCCACGGCCAGGCGTTCCTTCTCCAGCCCCATGCCGTAGCCTATGCCTGCCCGCAGCTCCCGCCGGCCAAGCCCCTCCTTAAGGATCGGTATCGCTTCGGCGGTCAGGCACTGGCAGAGGTCCGACGGAAGGGAGAGCATGATCTGGTCCATCACCCCGAACGCCTTTCCCAGGGGAAGGTTCGGTGCGAGCTTGATCAGGGGATCGTTGGCGTACACCGCCACCATGTGCGAGGCCGCCCTCAGGCGCACGAGGCCCTCCTTGGCCATGGCTCTGCGGTTGGTTCCTTCGACGGAGAAGGGAAGGCAGACGCTGGTGAAGGTCATGGTGGTGTGATGCGTGAGCTCGGCGATCAGCGGGGCGACGTAGCTGCCGGTCTCTCCGCCCAATCCGCTGAACAGGAAGAGCACGTCCGGCCTTCCCACCGCCTCCACCAGCCGGTTCTTCCAAGGAAGATCGGAAACATGCAGGGCGGTGGAGGAGCTGGTGCGGGCGACGGTCACCTCGCCCTTCCGCAGCAGCATCTGCCGGTGCCCGGGTATTCCGGCGTCACCCTCCAGGCAGACGGCGAGCTTGCTTCCGGGCATCTGCGCGGCCATGTGCCTCCCCGCGCCGCCCACGCCGACGACCAGCACCTCCGGTCGGGGTTGGTCGGAGCAGGGCGGGAGCTCGATTATGTCTGGTCGCACAATCTCATTAACACATTCCTCGGATATGGCATTTTCACCGCACCGGCAGAAATTTCTTTACCCCCAGGAAGACATGCGCGGCCATCATGACGGACATTGGCAGGATCTTCGGCAACCGGGTAATGGAGCTGCGCTTCCGCACGAACGAGTCGGAGGACCTCCAGGTGGGAGAGCTGCTGGTCGTGGAAGGGGAGGGCGTCAAGTTCCTGGTCCGCACGATGGACGTGCTTTTCGGAGCCGACTCCGATGACGATGATTTTCTTGAGTGGCAGGCCGGGGCGGCGCTGAGGGAGGGTTTCGACTACGAGCGCATAAGGGGCGACCTTTACAAGGTGGGGGTGTGCACCCCCCTTGGATGCCTCAGGGACAACGTTTACCGGAAGGCCAAGTCCATACCAGGCCACTTCTCCCGCGTGCGCAGGGCGGACCAGGGCGACTACGATTTCCTGCGGCCGATGATGGGGGATGTGGAGGTCGGCCGCCTTCGCTCCGGCGACCGGGTGCTGGATTTCCGCGTCGGCATCGACTCCCGCGGCTTCCCGCATCACGTGGGCATATTCGCCACCACAGGAATGGGGAAGAGCAACCTGATGAAATCCCTGGCGCTTTCCTGCATGGAATCCCGCCGCTGCGGCTTCCTCATCCTGGACCCGCACGGCGAGTACTTCGACGGAGGCGAGCGGGGGAAGAAGGGACTGTCGCAGTCCAAGCTGGCCCCGGAGGCCTTGGACGTCTATTCCTCCCGAAGACTGGATGGACCGCACAGCTCCATCCACGTATCCAGCTCGGAGATAGAGATCCCGGACCTGGCCAACCTATACGAGTTCTCGGGACCGCAGCTGGAATGCCTGCAGGCCTCGCAATGGAAGTACGGGGAGCGGTGGCTGGACGAGCTCCGCGATAGAAGCGTGGCCACCATAGTCAGCGACCTGAACGGGCGGTTCCATGAAGGCAGCGTGAACGTGATCAAGCGCCGCCTGGACTCGATATTCCAGTTCGATCTCGTGACCACCGACCGAAACCTGAGCATGACCAAAGCGGTCATCTCTGCGCTGCAGGGCGGCAAGACGGTCCTGGTGGACACCTCCAACATGTTCGAGGCCGAGGAGCTTCTGGTCTCCACCGTTCTCACCCGGGCGATATTCGAGCATAACAAGGCCATGTATTCGGACAAGCCCAGGTTCGAGAAGGCGCCGCCGGTGCTGATCGCCATGGAGGAGGCCCAGCGTGTGCTGTCCCAGTCCAAGGGCACGGTCTTCGCCCAGATAGCCCGCGAAGGGCGTAAGTTCAAGGTCGGCCTGTGCGCCGTGTCTCAGCAGCCCAAGCTGATCAACGAGGAGATAATCTCCCAGTTCAACACCCTGTTCATATTGGGCCTGGCGGACAAGAGGGACCGCGACATCCTGCGCAATTCGGCAAAGCAGGACATCTCCATGCTGGACAATGAGATACAGATGCTCATGCCCGGCGAGGCCCTCATCGCCTCCCCCTTCACCCCGTTCGCTGTGCCGTGCAAGGTCCATCTTTACGAGGAGTACGTGGAAGAATCGAACGTAAGGGCGGGCGAAAGAAAGAATACCATAAAGAAGGATGTGGGTCGGACGTTCTTCTGAGGCGCACCGATGGTTTCGGAGACCACGTTCCTGCTGGAGATGGCCATAATAATGGTCACCGCCGGGGCGATATCCGTCATATTCTCCAAGCTGCGCCTTCCGGCGGTGATCGGATATCTGGCCGCCGGGATAATCCTGGGACCGAACCTTTTCGAACCCTCCTTCGTCTCCGATCTGGACACCATCGATGCGCTGGCCAACGCCGGCATCGTACTCCTCATGTTCACCCTGGGACTGGAGTTCAACCTGCGCAGGCTGAAGAAGGTCGGGCTGTTCGCGGTCCTGGCCGGGAGCGTGGAGATCGTGCTCATGATAACCCTGGGCTACGGCCTGGGCATGGCTCTGGGATGGTCAACCATCCAGTCCATATTCCTCGGCGCGGTGATGAGCATCAGCTCCACGGCGGTGATAATAAAGGTGCTTTCCGACGCGGGGATGATGAAGAGGGAGTTCGCCGAGGCCATCGTGGGAATTCTTATCATCGAGGACATTGCGGCGGTCATCATCCTGACGCTCTCATCCCCCCTCGCTGCCGGGGATGGGGTGACGATAGCGAGCATAGTCCTGCAGATCGCCTACATCGGGGTGTTCATGCTCATTCTGCTGGTCATGGGGCTGGCGGTTCTGCCCAGGCTCATGGACCGCATGTACCCCACTGCCACCCCGGAGACGCTCCTCATCGTGTCCCTGGGACTGTGCTTCGGCATGGCCATCGTGGCCCAGTTCTTCGGGCTGTCGGTGGCCATCGGGGCGTTCCTGATGGGCATCATCATATCCCAGTCCATGGTGCACGAGAAGGTGGTGGAGCGGATAACCCCGATCAAGGAGATGTTCATGGCCCTGTTCTTCATCTCCATAGGGCTGATGATCGAGCCCTGGCTCATCCTGGACAACATCATGGTGGCGGTGGCCATCGCCGCGGTTTTCATAGTGGGCAAGATATTCAGCGTCACCCTCGGGACGTTCCTCAGCAACAAGGACGCCCGCACCTCGGCCATGACCGGGCTGGGGATGGTGGCCATGGGGGAGTTCTCCTTCGTCATCGCCAAGACCGCCTTCGACCTGGGGGCGGTGGACCAGTTGTTCTATTCCTCGGTCATCGGAGCGTCGCTGATAACCATGCTGTACCTTCCCGCATCCTTCCGCCGGGCGCCGGAGACCGTCACCACAATCGGCCGGGCGCTTCCCGGCTCGGTGCGCGAATCCCTGCGCCGGGTGGACCACCTTCGCACGGACATGACCGTCTGGATGAACGCCCACGCCGATAGGCGCCGGGAGGTGCAGAGGCAGGTCTTCTGGATATTCATCGATGTCATCATCATCTTCCTGCTGCAGGTGATTGCCGTGACCTTCTACGACATCGTGGGGCTGTTCGGAGTCGACCCGGACGGAGTGGGCGCCATAACCTACATGGTGGCCATTGCCGCCTTCATCGGGATGATGCTCCCTCCGCTCATCAACATCCTGAGCCGGGTGCGGGTGGTCGGCCTGATGCTCATCCGGGGAGTGATGGAGGCAGGGCACTTCGAGTCCGGCGCCGAGGGACGGCTGTTCCGGTCCTTCGTCGACCTGGTGATATCGATCGTGGGCATCGTCCTCTTCTTCCTGTTCATACCGATAGCGCCGCAGGTGGAGGGGTTCCCGGTGCTGCTGGTCTTCGGCATCGCGGTCGGACTGGTGATCGCCTATCTGCTCTGGGACGCCAACAAGAGCGCCTACGACCGCATGTGCCACATCCTGACCGACAGGCTGCACGAGGAGTGAACATTTTCAATGTGCCCAGCGAATGGTTATTTAAGTTCCGTCCTCTAATCCCTGCCGGATGAGGATCGCCCACATCGCCGACACCCATGTCGGATTCTCCGCCTACCGCCGCTCGGACCCTGAAACGGGGATGAACCAGCGGGAGGTGGACATCTACCTGGCATTCGAGCGCCTGGTCGATTCCATCATATCCAGGCGGCCGGACGCCGTGCTCCATTCGGGAGACCTGTTCGATTCCGTGCGGCCGTCCAACCGGGCTTTGTCGGTGGTGCTGGAGCAGCTTCTGAGATTGTCTGACGAGAACATACCGGTGGTGCTCATCGCCGGGAATCATTCCACACCCCGGCTTAAGGAGACCGGGAGCGTGTTCCGTCTGTTCGAACACATAAAGGGGGTTCATGCCTTCTACGCACCGGGAATGCACCGCCTCGAGCTGGGCGATCTGACCGTAACGGCATTCCCCCATCAGGACAAGGAGACCACGGTGGAAGCGCTGCAGGGCTGGAAACGAGGCCGTAGCCGTTACGAGGTGGGCATGCTGCATGCCGGCATACAGGGATTGACCCGTTACAGCATGGGCGAGGCCAACGAACTGAACCTGCCCTCCTCGCTCCTCAACCTGGAGGCCGACTACATCGCCCTCGGCCATTTCCATGACCGGGAGCAGATAACCGAGAACGCGTGGTACTGCGGCTCGCTGGAACGCCTGTCCTTCGCCGAGGCCGGCCAGGACAAGGGATACATGATGGTGGACCTGGAGAGGGGGAGCAAGGACTTTATCAAGCTGCCTTCGAGACCCATGCATTCCCTCGGCCCGTTCAAGGCCAAAGGCAAGGAGGCGACCGCGCTGCAGGACGAGCTGGAGGCCGCCCTCGCTTCGGTGCGCACGGAAGGGAGCATGGTCCGGCTGGTGGTGGACGATGTGCCTGCGGCGCTCTACCGCAGCCTGGACCTGAACGCCCTCCGGGCGTTGGCCGACAAGGCCGTGCATCTGGAGCTGAAGTTCGAGATAGTGCAAGGCGCGGACGCCGTGCAATCGCGGTCGGCGTCCTTCGGCTCCATGGACCAGGAGTTCCAAGCGTACCTTTCGCAGGTTCCGGTGGAGGGCGTGGACAAGGAAGAGCTGCGCCGCCGCGGCCTCGAATACCTGGAGAGGGAGGACGCGGAATGAGGCTGCGCTACATGGAGCTGCGCAATTACCGCAAGTTCCGTCAGGCCCGCATAGAGTTCCCCGACGGCGTGGTGGCCATAGTGGGTGACAACGGCGCGGGCAAGACCACCATACTCGAGGCGGTCACCTGGGCCCTGTTCGGGAACGCCTCCTCGGTGGTGAGGGACAACAAGGAGGGGGTGGTCAGCTTCGGCGCGGCCCCGGGCGAGGAGTGCTCAGTGGTATTGGAGTTCGACCTCGGGGAGGACGCGTATCGCCTGGCCCGGAGCATGAAGGTCAGGAGCCTGAAGACCGACGCCTCCCTGGAGGTCAACGGCAGGCTGCTGGCCACCGGGGACACCGAGGTCACCAGGGCCATGGTGGCCAGGCTGGGAATGGACCATCAGGCATTCTTCGTGTCCGTGTTCACCAAGCAGAAGGACCTCAACGCCCTGGCAAACCTCAAGCCCGCGGAGCGGAAGACCCTGGTGCTGCGCATGCTGCGGGTGGACGTCCTGGACAAGGTGATCAGGTCCATAGACGCCGACGCCAACAACGCCAAGCGGGAGGCCGAAGGGGTTTCATCATTGCTCAGGGACGGCAACGGAAATGACCGGTCCGCGCTCATCATGGAGGAGGAGCGGATCGCCGCCGATTCGTTGAGGAGGATCGTGGAGGGAAGCTCCAGGCTTCAGGCCGACCGGAAGGCGGCCGGCGATAGGAGCCAGGCGACCAAAGCGGCCTGGGAGGGCGAGGAGGAGCGCTACCGCCAGGACGTGGCCCTGGAGAGAAGGCAGACCGCCGCCCGGGCCGGACTGCAGGCCATGCACGAGACCCTGGGGAAATTGGAGAGGGAGGTCCAGGACCTCCAGGTCCTGCGCGGAACGCTCCCGGAGCTGGAAGCGAGGGAGATGGAATACCAGGAGGCCAAGGCCGCTGCCGAGTCGCACGCGGTTCTTCGCGAACGGCACCTGAAACGCCAGAGGACGGAGGAGGACCTGGCCGCGAAGAAGAGGGAGGCGGCGTCCCTCGAGGAGGAAAGGGGGCAGGCGGCCAAGGAGCTGGCCGCCCTGCCGGACATCGAGGCCAGCCTGGCCACGGTGGAGGCCAACCTCGACGAGACCAGGGAGCTCATATCATCCATTTCCGCCCAGGCCAGGCTGGCCGAGGCGGAGGCTGCCAGGTCGCGAAGCGAGCTGAAGGCCTTGGAGCAGCGTTCGGAGGAGATCGCCCAGCTGGGCGAGGACAGCAACTGCCCGACCTGCCTGAGGCGTATGGGCGCGCAGTACACCGACCTCCTGCGACGATATCAGGAGGAGCGGAGGGCGCTGGAAGAGGGCGCGTCGCATCAGGACGGCATCCGGAAAGCGCTGATGGAGCAGCGGTCGCGCAGCGAGCAGCGCCGGGATGCCCTGGAGGCGAGGAGGTCCAAGCTCCTGTCCCAATCCCGGCTGAAGGCCTCCCTGGAGGAAAGGATGCGCAAGGCGCAGGCGACCCTGGCCTCCACGCTGGAAATGACGGAGAGGATCCAGAGGCAGCTTGATCTCCTGGAGCCTGTGGAGTACGACGTCCAGGCGCACGAGGCCGCCAGGCGCCGGGCGGCCGATCTGGAGACCTCCCACCTCGCCCTCAGCCGGACCTTGGCCAAGATGGAGCGCCTCCCCCTGGCCCTGGAGGAGAAGGAGAGGGTGGCGACGGCCGTCGGCCACGAGGAGGAGACGCTGCGCATCGCGTCCCAGGAGCGCCGGGCCCTGGGCTTTGACATGAGGACGCTGTCGCTAAGGAAGAGGGAGCACGAGGACGCCCGGACCGACGAGGAACGCCTGGCCCAGGAGATTGTCCGGGCGGAGAGCGAACAGCGCCGCCTCACGTACGAGATAGGGTCGCTGCGCAAGAGGGCCGAGGAGCTGGAGGCCCTGCGTTCCAAGCATTCCGCCCTCACCAGGGAGCTGGAGGCCCTGAACCGCCTGAGCCAGGTGATGAGGGGGTTCAAGGAGAACGTCATATCCCGCATCGTGCCCACGCTGTCCGACGTCTCCTCCGACCTGCTGTCCCAGCTGACCGATGGCAAGTACGGCGGCATGCGCCTTGACGAGAACTATCAGATGTGGCTCTACGACCAGGGTGAGGAGTTCCGATTGGAGCGGTTCTCCGGCGGCGAGGTGGACCTGGCCAATCTCTGCCTGCGCCTGGCGATATCCCGCATGATCATGGAGCGTTCCGGCAACCAGATGAATTTCCTGGTGCTCGACGAGATATTCGGTTCGCAGGACCAGTCGCGGAAGCGCAGCATACTGGAAACCCTGGGACAGCTGCAGAAGCAGTTCCGGCAGATACTGCTGATAACGCACATAGACGACGTCAAGGACAACGTCAGCGCTGTTCTGAGAGTTCAAGAAAAAGAAGATGGCTCCAGCACCGCGGTGCTGGAGGATTAGGTTTACTTCTGGTCCACGACGTGGATGAGGTGCCAGCCGAACTGGGTCTTTACCGGTCCGACCACCTCGCCCTTGGCGTGGTTGAAGGCGGCGTCCTCGAACTCCTTCACCATCATGCCCTTCCCGAACCAGCCGAGGTCCCCGCCCTTCCTGCCGGAGGGGCACGATGAGTACTGCTTGGCCAGATCGGCGAAGCTGGTGCCGTTCTTGATCATCTGGAGGAGTTCCTTGGCCTTGTCCTCCTTGGCCACCAGTATGTGAGCTGCCCTTACTTCTTTTACCATGCCTCGCGCATCGCCGGGAACGCTATTAATTTTACTGTCGCCACTAGCGGAAGACCGCCTCGAGGTCCACGTTCTCGGCGATCGCCTTCTCGACCAGCCTGACCTTCTCCGAATCCTGCGGCTCGATGCGGGCGATGAGATGCTCCACCATTTCGGACGTTGCAAGGGTGTCGTACCTGGTGACGAGTATCGGTATCCCCCTCTCGTACGCCTTGGACACCACCTGGTTGGCCGGGTACATGCCGCCGGTGAGGATGAGGCAGGAGGTGTCTGTGGACAATGCGGCCAATTGGATGTCCGAGCGGTCGCCGCCGGTTATGATGGCCTTCCTCCGGTGGCGGCGCATGTACTTAAGGGCGGTCTCCATGGTCATGGCCCCGATGAACACGCCTTCCACCACCCGGTCCATGTGCCCTTCGCCGACGAGGACGTTGGCGGACAGCGCCTCGGCCACCTCCTTCACCGTGAAGTAGGTCATCTCCGGAATGTGCGGGATGCAGCCCAGCACCTTGATACCCTTGCTCTCCAGGAAGTTCGCCACGGAGAGGTCGTCAGTCTTGTTGAGTATGACGCCCTTGACGTTTATCTTGTAGTTGCCGCTCAGCTTGTAGAGCATGGCGATCTTGTCCAGGGCGGCCGCCTCCGGCGTGGATATCAACACCAGGTCGGAACCGGTGGCCTCAGCTATGGCCAATCCGGAAACGTCGTTCAGGTATCCGGTGGTCACCTCCCTGGTCCCTTCGATCAGCATCATATCGCAGTCGCAGGCGGCCTTCCGGTAAGCTTCCTTCACCTCATCCATCCGCGAAGAGCGGAACACGTCATAGGTGAAGGGGCAGAGCACCTCCTCCGGCTTATCCAGGTTCAGCACGTGGCGCATGAGGTAGGCATCCTGGTCGATGACCCGGTCGCCGTCCCGCATGAGGCGTTCCTTGAAGGGCTTGAAGAAGCCCACCTGGCCCTGGAAGTTCTTGGCCAGCCCGAGAGTGACCATGGACTTGCCTGACTTCTCTACCACCGAACCTAGATACAGAGATCTCATTGTTGCTCCCCCTTGATCGTTACCAAAGCGTCCACCGCTATGACGCCCGTTCCCTCGTCGCCCACCATGACCGGGTTCATCTCCAGCTCCTCGAGCTGGGGGAACTCCATGGCCATCTGGGATATCTTGAGGATGACCTCCACCAGGGCCGGTATGTCCCCGGGGCGCTTGCCGCGTGCACCGGCCAGCATCGGATAGGCGCGTATGGAACGCACCATGCGCTCCACGTCGTCGCGGTCCAAGGGCGCTATGCCCTGCGTGACGTCCCGCATTATCTCCACGAATATGCCGCCCAGGCCGAAGGTGATGACCGGACCGAACTGGTCGTCCCGAACCATGCCAACGATGACCTCCCGGCCCTTGACCATCTTCTGTATGGAAACCCCGGTGACCCTGGCCTTGGGCAGCTTCTCACGAACCTTGCTCAGCATGACCTGGTAGGACCGTTCCAGCTCCGGTCCGTCGTCTATGTCCAGGACGACGCCTCCCACGTCGGTCTTATGCGCGATGTCCGGGGACTCGACCTTCATCACCACCGGGTATCCTATATCATCGGCGAGCTTCAGCGCCGAGGCCAGATCGTGGGCGATGCCTTCCCGCGGGGTGGCGATGCCGTATGCTTTCAATATCCGTTTCCCTTCGTTCTCGCTGAGCTGCAGGCGCCCTTCCGAACGCACGGTGGATATGACGTCGTCCACCGCCTCACGGTCGGCCTCGAAAGGCCGCATGGCGTGCGATTCCTTGCGGTCCAGGCTGCGCCGGTGCTCCACCATGGCCGCCAGCGCGCGTATGCCCCGCTCCGGCGAAGGATAGTTGGGGATGCCAGCCGCCTTCAGCATGTCGATGGGGGCCATCATCTCCTTCCCCCCGACGAAGGAGGTGACTATTGGCTTGGGCGAGGACCCTGCGTAGGCCGTCAGCGTTCCGGCCACCGATGATATGTCCACCAGGTCGGTGGGCGCCAGGAGCGCCAGGACACAGGCCACGTTGGGGTCCTCCATCACCGTTCGTATGGCATGATCGTATCGGGCGGCGTCCGCATCGCCGACCACGTCGATGGGATTGTAAAGGCTGGCTGCGGCCGGCAGCCCCTGCTTGAGCTTCTCGATGGTGGATGCCTCGAAGGATGCCAAGGTGAGCCCGTTGTCGGAACAGGCGTCGGCGGCCATGACGCCGAGACCGCCGGCGTTGGTGACTATGGCCACCCCCTCCCCCTCCGGCAACGGCATCGTGGAGAACGCCTGCAGTAGGTCGAACATCTCCTCGATGTTCCTCACCCTTACCACGCCGGCCTGGCGCATCGCCGCGTCGTATACCTTGTCGCTGCCGGACATGGCGCCAGTATGCGACGATGCTGCCTTCGCACCGCTGCTGGTCCGTCCAGCCTTCAGGGCGATGACCGGCTTGGTCCGGGTGGTGAGCTCGGCCTGCCTGAGGAACTCGCGCCCCCTGTCCGTGCCTTCTATGTACATGCCGATGACCTTGGTCCGGGGGTCCTCGCGGAGATACTCGAGAAGATGCCCCTCGTCCACGTCCAGCTTGTTGCCGACACTGATGAACTTGGAGAAGCCGATGTTGATGTTCGCCGCCCAGTCCAGGACCACCACACAGATCGCCCCTGACTGCGACGAGATGGCTATGTTGCCCTCCCTCGGCCCCTCCTGGGCGAAGGTGGCGTTCATGTGATGATGAGTGTTCACCAGGCCCAGGCAGTTAGGTCCGAGCACCCGCATGCCGTAACGATGCGCGATCTCGCCAAGCTGCTTCTCCAGCTTGGCCCCTTCGAGGCCGACCTCCTTGAACCCGGCGCTGATGACGATCGCCGCCCTCACACCCTTCTGGCCGCACTCCTCCATGACCTGCAGGACGAACTTGGCCGGGACGACCACGACTGCCATCTCAACCGGGCCGGGGACGTCGGTGATGCGGGGATAGCACCTCAATCCCAGCACCTCCTCGTAGCGGGGATTGACTGGGTACAGCGGCCCCTGGAAACCGGATTCAATGATGTTCCCGAGGATGATGTTGCCAACCTTGTTACTCTCGGCGGAGGCGCCGATGACCGCCACGCTTGCCGGCTCGAAAAGCTCTCGCATCTGGAGACGGAATGGCTGGGGGGCGGTCATATCCTTTGCGGTCGAACCCGCAACATTGATATGCCCGAGTTGCGTGATGTGCGATGCCGCCAGTAAAAATGAGGGTGACCGTGATCCCTACAATAGTCTGGCGGTGCACAGTGCGCCGATAGGTCCCTGCAGGAACTGCGATGCGACATCGCGTCATGACTGGAGGACAACCCCGGGGCACGACAACGAACCCCCTGCCCGGGTCAGTGCGGGGAGCGCGGTCCGCCGCGGCCGTGAACCGATCTGTTAGGGCGGGGGGCACACACTGCCGTGGTAATGCGGTCAAAGGGTTTTGATAAATGGTTTGCGGCCTAAGCGCCGGACTTCCGCACCCTGGCCTGCAGGAACTTCCTGACCTCTTCCACCAGCAGGATGGTGCTGGAGACCATGATCACCGCGGCCCAGTCCCATGCAGTAAGCGATACGGTGCCCAGTCCCGCCTGGAAGAAGGAAAGCTCGGTGGCCAGGTACAGCAGGGTGGCCGAGGCCACCATTCCCATCAGCAGGTAGCGGTTGCCGGTCAGCTTCATCCTGAAGACGGACCGGGTCCGGGAGCGGCAGTTCATGGAGTTCCATATCTGGAACGCGGCCATTGTGACGAAGGCCATGGTCATGGCCTTGGACTTGGCTTCCTGAGGGTCCGCCAAGCTCTGGAAAGCCCGGTCGAACACGAACAAGGTCCCGATGGCCATGGTGACGCCCAGCACGAAGATGTTCCTGATCATCTCCAGATCGATTATCTTGGCATCGGGATGCCGGGGCGGGGCCTCCATGATGTGGGGCTCGCCCGGCTCGGTGGCCAGCGTCTTGTCCAACAGCCCATCGGTCACCAGATTGATGTAGAGGATCATTATGGGAGTCAGTATCAGGAAGTCTATCCCGTCGGTCCCGACCATTAGCAGCAGGAAGCCCATTATGGTCAATATCTCCCCGGTGTTGGTGGTGATCAGGTACTTCACCACCTTCCGGATGTTCTCGAACACCACCCTGCCCTCCTCCACCGCGCTGACGATGGTGGCGAAGTTGTCGTCGGTCAGCACCATGTCCGCGGTCTCCTTGGTGACGTCGGTCCCCGTTATGCCCATGGATATGCCGACATTGGACGCCTTGAGCGCCGGGGCGTCGTTAACCCCGTCCCCGGTCATGGCGACTATCTGACCCTTACGCCTCAGCGACTCGACGATGGAGTGCTTGTTCCTGGGAGATACTCGGGCGAAGACCGCCACGTCCAGTATCATGTCGTCGATGGCTTCCTGGTCCATCTTGTCCAGCTCCTCGCCCTCCACCACCTTCTGGTCGCCCTTCAATATCCCCAGCTCCCGGGCGATGGCCTCAGCGGTCTTCTTGTGGTCCCCGGTGCACATCATGACCTTGATCCCGGCCTTGTGGCATAGGTTGACCGCCGCCTTCGCTTCTGGCCGGGGCGGATCGATCAATCCTATCAGACCCAGGAAGGTCAGCCTCTCCCCGGATTCCATCATATCCTGCTTGATCGATCCCAATTCGCCCTCCTCGATGGTTCTGGAGGCTACGCCCAGCACTCTCAGGGCGTCCTCGGCCATCGATCCGCTCTGGTCCATTATCGTTCGGCGGTCCTCAGCGGTCAGGCTTCTGACCGCACCTCCCTCCTGGATGAGATCGCACATGCTCAGGATGGTTTCGGGTGCGCCCTTGACCTGTACCAGGACCTTACCCTGGAAAGGGTGGAAGGTGGCCATGAACCGGCGCTTGGAGTCAAAGGGCACTTCATCCAGCCGCGGATACGTTCTGCTCTCCTCCTCCTGGGAAAGCCCGGCCTTGCGGGCAGCCACCACCAGGGCTCCCTCGGTGGGATCCCCGGCGATCTCCCATCGGGAGCCCCCATCGATCTCGTGCAGGCGCAATCGGGAATCATTGCAGAGCAAGCCCGCCCTGAGCAAGGTCGCAAGGTCCTCTTCCTTGGGATCGACCCTTTCCCTTCCTGAGACGAACTCACCCTCTGGTACATACCCAGCACCAGATATGTGGATCTCCTTCCCGCCCACGAATACCCGGCGGGCGGTCATCTGGTTGGTGGTCAAGGTACCGGTCTTGTCCGAACAGATAGTGGTGACCGAACCAAGCGTCTCCACCGCCTGCAGCTTGCGTATCAGCGCGTTGCGCCGGATCATGCGGTGCCCTCCGATGGCCAGGGTGATGGTCATGACCACCAGCAGACCCTCCGGAATGGCCGATACGGCAGATGCCAGGGCGAAAAGCAGGATCTCGGTGAACTCGAACCCTTTGTAGAAACCTAACGTAAGGGTGATCGCGCTGGTCAATAACGCGAAGGCCCCCAGCTTCTTGCTGAGGTCCTTGGTCCTTCGTTGGATGGGGGTCTCTGCCCTTTTGGTGCTCCCGATCAGTTGGGCGATCTTTCCGATCTCTGTCCTCATCCCGGTGGAAATCACGACCGCCCTGGCCCGCCCCTGGGTCACTATGGTGCCGGAATAAACCAGGTTCTTCCGGTCGGCCACCGCCGAACTGGATGACATCAACTCGATGCCCTTGCGCACGGTTGTGGACTCCCCGGTGAGCATGGATTCGTCCACCTCCAGGTTGGCCGCCTCAAAAAGGCGGGCATCGGCAGGGACTTTGTCCCCGGCCTCCAATAATATGACGTCTCCAGGCACCAGATGCTCGGCCTTGACCCTGATCTCCATACATTCGCCCTTCACCGCCCCGCAGGGCCGGAGCACCTCCGCTTCCGGAGTGACCATGGACCTTAGGGCCTGCAGGGCCTTCTCCGCCCTGAACTCCTGGATGAATCCGGTGGCCGTGTTGAAGACTATGATGATGGCGATGACCATGGTGTCCAGGGTCTTGCCGGCGAAGAAGGAGATCAACGCGGCGGCCAGCAGAACGAAGTTGAGAGGGTTTTTCAGCTGCTCCAACAGCATGTGCCAGAGGTTGATCCCTTTACCCTCGTCCAATTCATTTCTTCCATACTCCTGAAGCCTCTTTTTAGCTTCTGGTTCGCTCAATCCTTCCAGGGAAGAATTCAATCTTTCGAAAACTTCGGTTATCTCGACGTCGTGCCAGCTGAACTCCTTGGTCATCTTTCACCTCCGCGGCGAATATCGATGATCCGGGGTTGACACCGACTATCGCATGGGATGTTGGCGACTTTGATGACCGAGCATCCCTAAAGCCTAGACAACATTACCAGTGCGAAAGTGTCATCCGCATCGATTTTATGACAATACTAAAGCCCATGTCTTATAAATGTTACGCAATTTGAATATTATCAAATTTATAATATCCTTAAACGATCGGCCAACACGCCTCATCACCTGAGATACACCGATCCGACGTTCTTGTCCTGCACCCAGTCGTCCTCGGTGATGGCGGTCTTCTTCACCAGAATCATGTCCTCGATCCTGGTGGTCGACAGGTCCGCCATGGCCAGGGCCACCGCCTCCGGGAACAATGGTTCCTTGGGAGAGCCGAACTCGGTCCTTCCGTGGCTTGAGAGGACCAGATGCTGGACCTTGCTGTTAAGCTCGGCTGGGAAGTCGCCCAGCAGCCTGACGGCGTCGTTCACCATGCCAGCCCCGATGACCAGATGACCGACCAGGCGGCCTTCGTCCGTAGCCCCTATGATGCTGCTGACCGTGTATTCGCGCAGCTTGCCGATGTCGTGAAGGATGGCCCCGGTGATCAGCAGGTCGCGGTCCAGGTCCGGGTAGAGCTGTGAGTAGTGCTCGCAGGTCCTGGCCACACGCAGCGTGTGCTCCAGCAATCCCCCGATGTAGTTCGAGTGATGGGTTATGGCAGCGGGGCAGAAGCAGAACTGCCTTACGAAATCCTCGTCCCCGAAGAACGATTCCAGGAGCTGCTTGAGATTAGGTTCCTTCACCTTCCTGATGGAGGTGAAGAGCTGTGAACGCATCTGCTCCACATCCTCAGGGGTGCTGGCCACGAAGTCGGAGACCTCGAACTCCCCCATCTCCAGCGCCTCCACCAGATCGCCCGATGCGGGATTCACGTGGATCTCCAGGGCATTGTTGTACTCGGTGACCTTTCCGCTGACGTGGACCACGGACCCCTTGGCGATGGTGTCGAAGAGCGCCTTCACCTTCTTCTCGTCCTTCTCCCCCCAGTATTTTACGGCAAGGTCCCCGCCGGAATCCGACACCCACAGCTGAAAGCTGAACCCGTTCTTGTAGGCCATCACCGGCTTCTTGAATCGGACGGCGAACAGATCGTCCACGGTCCCGCCGGACTTCAGCTCGTTGATCCTGATAGTCTTCCTCATCTTGATCACACCTGGTTTGGCGTTGCGCCCTTAAAAGAATTCTGCCCCCATCACCGAAACTGCGGGTCAGAGACCACCCGCCGCAGCCACCGCTCCGCCTCCTCGTGGTGAGGATGGATCCGTTCCCTCTCCCGGAACTCGCGATCGTGATACGAACCGAAGCGCAGCCCGTTCTCCAGATGGATCAGTTCGTGATACAGGACGTAGCTGGGGACGAAGGATGGGATCTCCTTGCGATCCAGCACTCGGGATATGGCCACCACCCTCATGATCACGCTGCAGTATCCGATGCGCTGCCGGTTGTCCCCCTTGGTCCATGTGACGTACGAGTGCGGCATACTTTTGACCAGACCGAGGTCATGGAGGTCCTGCTCCAGGGAACGGAGGTCGTGCACCCGACCCTGCTGGGCATAGGCCAGGTTCCTGCTCCTCCGCAAGTACAGAGGCTGGTTCCTGAGTATGAACTCCGGGCTCAGGAAGTGCTGCTTCAATCGTTCGGAGTAGATCTCTCTGGCACCGCCCCGGCCCATGCGGCCGAATATACCCTTGGCCAGATCGGTTATCAGGTCCTCGCCAGACCCCTTCATGTAATCGGTTATCGACAGCTCCGCGCTCGTCGAGCATTTTTTCCATGTGGCCTTGAACTCCTTGAACCGCTCCCAGTTGGCGTTGACATCGGTGAAGCCATGCTCAGCGCCCACCCGGGCGAAGCACCTCTGCAGTTCGCTCTCATGGCCGTTCATCTGGCCATTTCCCCAGTATGATATGTCCGTCACTTTTTCACCTGAGCACCGAGTCGCCTGTTCGTCATTTAACCGGTGAGAGTAGATGCAGGCTACGCATTTCCAGGTATGCCATCGCTTGAATAATAAAACTGGCCTGCATCGATATATCCAATTAGATAAATTACAATAGATTTATCTAGTCTGGAGTTCCATTATGCTCACCGGATGGGACAAGGTTGCTTTTCAAGGGATGACCGCGACAAGCATATCATAACCAGAGGCAACGTCGACGGCATCGTATCTGCCGCCATTTTTCTCAACAGGTTCCCTTCCGCAAAGGTCACCTTCGTCACCTCGCCGGCCGCCGGGGCCAAGGTCCTTTCCCTGGACACCTCCTCGGACCAGATATACCTCGTGGACATCGCCCCGGTGCCCGACCTGGTGGAGGCGGCGCGGGCCAGGAGGCCCTGCCAGTCGCTTACGCTGGTGGACCACCACCCTACATCGCTGGCCATGGAATGCACCACCCTGGTCAAGGAGGGGGTGAGCGCTGCGAACGTGCTGTTCCATCATCTCCGCCCCGAGATGAGATTGCGGAAGCTGGTGGCCGTGGCCGACCTGGTCGAGTACATGCCCACTCCGCTTCTGGACGAGGAGATGCGACGCTACGGCAGGCAGCGGGTCGATCAGGAATCGCGAGTACTGGACTTCGCCTGGCGCCTGATAATCGACGATGACCGTTTCCGTTACGCTGCGGCCAGGTCCCTCGCCCAGGGCGTGTGGCCGAGCCAGGTGGATTCGGTCAAGAGGCGGTACATCCAGGTGGTGAACGAGAAGAGATGGCCCCGCGCCCTGGCCAAGGTGGATAGCTGCCTCAAGGTGCGCGGCCCACTGGGCATAATGGACGACATGGACCGGAACCGGACGCTGTTCGGCTTCGGCACCCGGGCACTGGTGGAGGTAGCCCATCGACGCGGCTGCGGTTACGCAGTGATGATAAACCCCCGCGGGAAGTATTCGTCCGTCTCCGTGCGGGGCATCGCCCAGGACAGCGTCGACCTCGGCCGCTTCGTGGAGGACTTCACCAGCGAGAACGGGGTGGACGGCGGCGGGCACCCCAAGGCTGCCGGCGCCCGCATTCCGACGGGAAGCGGCGAGCTGTTCCTGGACCACCTGCTTGAAAGGGTGAGCTGATCACTTCAGCTGCATCTTCTGCTTGGAGAAGTAGAGCAGCATCACGATGCACACCTGTATGGCGATGACCGACAGCACTATCGCCAGGACCGGCAGGACGATGCTTTCCTCCTCTTCCGCTGGAACGGTGACGGAGACGCTGTTGCTGACCGCGCTCTGGGTGCCGTTTTCCCAGGCCGTAACGTAGTAGAAATAATTGGTCTCCTGGTCCACGTCCGTGTCATGATAGGAGGTGATCGGCGCGGTAACATTGGCCACTGGCATCATCGTCCCCCCGTCACCGCGATAGACGCAGTAGGCGTCCGCCCCCGGGGCCGTCTGCCAGTTCAGGTCGACGTGGCCTACGCCTGCGGTAACCTGCAGTCCGGTCGGCGCCTCGGCGGCCAAGGCGGAGGGGGCGATGCAGAGCGAGGCGATCACGATCGTCATTGCCATTGCGGCGAGGGAGCGGACGGACATCATATTACCCATCGGATGATATGGGCGGAACGATTAAAAAGTTGTCATCGGTCCAGCTTCTTCCTCATGACCAGGTTGTTGCCGTTGCGGTACATCAGGTCGTATCCGTGGTAGTAGTAGAACTCCTTGGCCCTCTCATTGGTGGATTGAACGCAAAGCTCCACCTCGGCCATGCCGTCCCTTCTGGCCCTTTCCTCTATCATTCCCAGCATCCGGGCGCCCAAACCCTTCCCCTGACAGCCCCGCCGCACCTGGAAGGACGATATGAACACGTATTCATCAATGTCCTCCACGCAAAAATAGGCCTCGATGCCCTGATCCCCTTCTAGGACCACGGTCTCCACCCTCTGGTCCAGCAGTAGGTCCAGCAGCTGCTCGTCCTTCCACTCCTCGCCCCAGGAGGCCAGGATGATGGAGGCCATGTTCTCCCGGCTCATGGAGACCAGCTCGGGAAGGTCGGACCTCTGCATGCAGCGGCAGCGCATCGGGTGCATATGGCGAACCCCTAGAAAAAGGATGATGGAGAACCTCGTTCTTCATTTGCGGAACGCTCGGGAACCGGGCTAGGCCATGCGCCTGATATCATGCTCCAGCGCGAGGCTTCCATACAATTGTTTAAATAGGTGCTGTTGTTTTGAAACCCTCAGGAGAAAGGTATACATGGTCACTGTTACCGACGAAGCTAGCAAGTACATCGTGGACCTGATCGCCAAGAACAACAAGTCCGGCTTCGGCATCAGGATCTATCTGGCCGGCATGGGCTGCTCCGGTGCCCAGTTCGGCATGTCCTTCCAGAAGGATGCCAAGGAAGGAGACATCGAGGAGAAGCTGGACGGATTCTCCGTTTACTACGATGAGGAGACCAAGGAGGTCCTGGACGCCTGCACCGTGGACTTCGTGGAGACCCCCTACGGCTCCGGCCTGGTCGTCAACAACCCCAACGCCTCCGGCGGATGCGGGTCCTGCGGCGGCGGCTGCCACTAAACCCTTCACAAATCCCTTTTCCTTTATTATTGCCAATACGATTACCCATCGTGTATTTTGAGCACCCCCTGATCAAGCGGCAGTGCGTGCAGCAGCGCGACTACCAGGTTGAGCTGGCCAGGCGCGCCTCCCGCTCCAGCACGCTGCTGGTGCTGCCAACGGGATTGGGGAAGACGGTGGTGGCGGCTATGGTCATCGCCCAGGTGCTGCATTCCAAAGGAGGAAAGGTATTATTTCTGGCTCCGACCAGGCCGCTGGTGGAGCAGCACTTCAGATCGCTGCAGAACATGATCGAGGGGAAGCGCATCGGAATGATGACCGGGGAGGTGGACCCGTTGGAAAGGGAACTGACCTTCCTAGAGAACGATATCATCACCTCGACGCCGCAGGTGGTGTCGAACGACCTCAAGAACGGCCGCCTGGACCTGAAGGACGTCAGGCTCATCATATTCGACGAGGCGCACCGGTCCGTGGGCAACTACGCCTACGTGGACGTGGCCAAGGCCTACCAGGAATACGACGGCCTGGTCCTAGGAATGACCGCCTCCCCGGGCAGCGACAAGGCCAAGATCCAGGAGGTTTGCACCAATCTCAGCATCCAGGACATCGAGGTGCGGACGGAAAGGGACCCGGACGTGGCCAAGTATGTCCAGTCGATAAACATAGACTGGGTGGAAGTGGAGCTGCCTCCGGAGATGAAGGCACTCTCCCGTTCCATACAAACACTCTACGAGCAGTACATCCGGGAGCTGGTGGACTTGCAGGTGGTGGACAAGGACCGGGTGCTTAACAAGCGTTACCTCCTGGAGATGGCCGCCACTTGGCAGGCTCGTATACGAGGAGGGGAGAAGACTCGGACGCTTTACAAGGCAATCAGTGCCCAGGCCAAGGCGGTGAAGGTGGAGCACGCCCTGGACCTGGTGGAGACCCAGGGCATGTCCGCCCTGCGCTCGTACCTGCAGCGGCTGAAGGACGAGGCGGCCTCGGACGCCGGATCGAAAGCGTCCAGGGACATCGTCTCCTCGGAGCATTTTCAGCGGATCTTTGACGAGGCGCAGGCGGTCAAGGCCGAGCATCCCAAGCTCTCCCGGGTGATGGGCGTGGTCGCTAGGCAGCTCGCCGACCATCCGCAGTCACGAATATTGGTATTTACCCACTACCGGGACACCTGCGACCTGGTGGCCACCAAGCTGGGCAAGGTGGAGGGAGCCAAAGTGGCCAAGCTGGTCGGCCAGTCGGACCGCAAGGGCGAGAAGGGATTGCGGCAGAAGGAGCAGGTGGGCGTCCTGCAGCGATTCCGGGACGGGGAGTTCAATGTCCTAGTGGCGACGTCCGTCGGAGAGGAGGGCCTGGACGTGGCCAGCACCGACCTGGTGATCTTCTACGAACCAGTTCCGTCCGAGATACGAAGCATCCAGAGGCGCGGCCGGACCGGTCGATCTCGCGCCGGGAACGTGGTCATATTCATTACCAGGGGGACCAGGGATGAAGCATACTATTACTCATCGCTCAACAAGGAGAAGTCCATGCGCCGCCGGCTGGAGACGATGAAGGGCGAGCTGGGCGGAACCATGGTGACCAAGCCGAAGGCGCAGAAGACCCTGGACGGGTTCTGAGCAGTTAAATAATCGCAAACCGTTCGCATTAGCATGCTGTTCCGGGAACTGGCCGACACCTACGAGAGGTTGGAGGCCACTTCGTCGCGGTTGGAGATGACCGACATCCTGGCCGAGGCGTTCCGCAGGTTCGACCCCTCGGAGATCAGGATGGCGGTGTACCTCACCCAGGGGCAGCTGTACCCCGATTTCAACCCGCTCAAGCTGGGAATGGCCGACAAGATGATCCTGAAGGCCATAGCCTTCGCCTCCGGGGCCGGCGAACCGTTCGTCCAGGACCTGATGCTGAAGGAGGGGGACCCGGGCATCGTGGCGCAGAAGGCCTTCCAGAACAGGAAGCAGACCACCCTGTTCTCGGAACCGCTGACGTTGAAAAGGGCGTATGAGACGCTGGAGGCCATCGCCCGTTCCGAGGGAGGCGGTTCCCAGGACATGAAGATCAAGCTGATGTCCAAGCTGCTGAGCGACGCCTCTTCGTCCGAAGCGAAGTTCCTTTCCCGGGTCATCACCGGACGGATGCGTCTGGGCGTGTCATCGATGACCGTCCTGGACGCTTTGGCCGTGGCCTTTGCCACCAAGGAAGACAGGGATGCTGTGGAGAGGGCGTTCAACGTCTCCTCCGACCTGGGATTGGTGGCGGAGGAGATGGCCCTGCACGGATTGGACGGAATGAGGACCATCCATGTTCAGGTGGACCGCCCGTTGAGGGCCATGCTGGCCGAGCGCATGTCCTCGCCCGAGGAGATACTGGAAAAGATGGGCGGGACCTGCGCCTTCGAGTACAAGTACGACGGCGTCAGGCTGCAGGCGCACATCCGGAACGGAGCGGTGAGACTTTTCTCCCGCAAGCTGGATGAGCTGACATCCCAGTTCCCGGACGTGGTGGCCGGCCTCAAACGCACGATAAGGGCGGAGAGCGCCATCGTGGAAGGGGAATGCGTTCCCGTGGACACCAACACGGGCGAGTTCCTCCCGTTCCAGGAGGTCTCGCACCGCCGGGGCCGCAAGTACGGTGTGGAGGAGGCCATCGAGGACTATCCGGTCAAGCTCTGCCTCTTTGACTGCATCCTCAAGAACGGGGAGGACCTGACCGACCGGCCTTTCCTGCAGCGCCGTGAGGCGCTCTCTTCCATCGTGGAGCCGGACGACTCCGTGACCATGTCGGAAATAAGGGTGCTCTCATCGGCGGAGGAAGCCCAGGAATTCTTTCAGGAGGCCATAAAGGACGGGTGCGAGGGGCTGATGGCCAAATCGATAGCCGACGGTTCCGTGTACCGAGCGGGAAACCGCGGCTTTCTGTGGATCAAGTACAAGAAGGAGTACCGCTCGGAGATGAACGACACTGTCGACCTGGCGGTCGTCGGCGCCTTCGCCGGACGCGGCAAGAGGAAGGGCTTCTACGGGGCGCTGCTCATGGCCACCTACGACCCGTCGGCCGACCGCTTCGAGACGGTGTCCAAGCTGGGATCCGGCTTCGACGATGCCAATCTCGCCAAGCTCCTGGAGATGCTTTCCGCCGACCGGCTGCCGGAGAAGCATCACCTGGTGGAATCGAAGATGGAGGCGGATTTCTGGTTCCAGCCTCGCCTGGTGCTCGAGGTTCGCGGAGCGGAGATAACGCTATCGCCCATCCATACCTGCTCCTTCGGTTCCGTCCGTCCGGACTCGGGGCTGGCCATACGGTTCCCCCGCTTCACCGGCAAGTTCCGGGACGACAAGGAGGGAAGGGAGGCCACCACCAGCCAGGAGCTGCTGTCCATGTACCAGGCGCAGCTCAAGCGGGTGGAGTGATGTCAAAAGGTTTATAGCCCCCTCCCATATTGGTCCATTTCATGGAGATCGAGCTCTTAGAGAAGGAAAAGGACTCCATCAAGGTCCGCATCAAAGGAGCGGACATGACGCTGATCACCCCCCTGGTGCAGGGATTGCTGGAGGACAAGGACGTGGCCGAGGTCAAGTACACCATCGGCCACGCCCAGATGGAAGACCCCACCCTCTACATCCGGGTCAAGACCGGCAAGCCCCAGTCGGCCTTGAAGAAGACGGCGAAGGCCCTGACCAACGAGTTCAAGGAGGCCAGGGACGCTTTGCAGAAGGACCTGAAGTAATTTTCATGGTGCAGCCCAGCGCTCAACGGGAACGAGAGATAGGGCTGGAGGTATTTTTTACCGACACCGCCGGCAGCGGCGGAAAGCTCAAGGCGGAGGCGGAGGACTTCGTCGTGGACGAGGTGTCCAAGTATCCGCCGGAGAAGCCTGACGGGAAGGTCTGCGTCGCTCGCGTCACCGCCACCAACTGGGAGACGAACCGTCTGGTCCGCCACATGTCCAAATCACTGGGGATATCGCGGAACCGCATAGGGTTCGCCGGCACCAAGGACAAGCGTGCCGTCACCAGCCAGCTGATGTCCTTCGAGGCGCCGGTGGCGGACGTGATGGCCCTGCGCCTCTCCCAGGTCACGGTCGAAGGGGGCTACATGGCCAAACGCGGCATGACCATCGGCGACCTGGTCGGCAACAACTTCAGGATACGCGTCAGGGACACCGCGCTGAAGGGCGAAGAGCTACGTTCCTCTTTGAACGGTACGGAGTCGGCCCTCAAGGGGCTTGGCGGTTTCCCGAACTACTTCGGAGTGCAGCGCTTCGGGACGGTGCGGCCGGTCACGCACCTCGTCGGCCGGGCGATAGTGAAAGGCGACCTGGAGCAGGCCGTGCTGCTCTACATCGGCAATCCGAGCGATGAGGAGGACGAACAGTCCCGGGCGGCCCGCGAGGCTTTGCAGCGTGACAGGGACTACGCCGCGGCTTTGCGGGATTTCCCTTGGAAGCTGACCTTCGAGCGCATGGTCATCGGCTTCCTGGACCGCAACCCGGGGGACTTCGCCGGAGCGATCTGCGTTCTGCCGCCGAACCTGCAGATGATGTTCGTTCATGCCTACCAGTCATACCTTTTCAATCTGATCCTTTCCGAACGCATGCGCCGCGGCATACCGCTCAACGCGCCGACAGTCGGCGATATAGTTCTGCCGGCAGACAAGGACGGCAACCCGGACCATGACAAGCAGGTGCCGGTCACCCGTGCCAACCTTGACCTGGTGGAGCGCCAGGTTCGGGACCGCCGGGCCTTCGTTTCCGCTACACTCTTCGGCTCCGAGTCGGTGCTGGCGGAGGGGGAGATGGGGGAGATCGAGCGCGCCGCCATCGCCAAGGAGGGCCTCTCGGCCAGGGATTTCCTGGTGCCTTCGGTCCCCCACTGCTCCTCGCGCGGCTCGCGGCGCGAACTGGTCTGCGAGTACCGCGACCTCCGCCTGGACGTGGGCGAGGATGAGTACACCGCCTCGTTCTTCCTGGGGAAGGGCTGCTACGCCACGGTCCTCCTACGCGAGCTCATGAAGTCGGACATCGCGGACTACTGATTACAGCCTGCTCCAGTCCCGCTCCTCCGGCTCGGACGCTTCCGGGGCGGCATCCTCCGGCCTCTGCACCTTTCCGCCCAGAACGAAATTGCAGCGCGGGCATTTTCCGCCGTTCTGGCATTCCTTGCATAACAGGCTGCCGCAGTTCGGACAGGTGGAGACGGCGAGGCCGCCGTGGAACAGGCATTTGCGCCCCTGCATGTCGTCCAGCTTCTCCGGCTTCTTGGGCTTCTCCTTCGGCGGATAGATGGAATCGTAAAGCTCCCGCTCCTCCTGGCCGAACAGGCGCACGCCATCCCTTTCGTAACGGTCGTTGGGACCGGGGAGCATCACCGCATCCGGCCCCTTCTCCGGCTTCTTCTTGCGCGGCTGCTCCACGAAAAGATCGTCGGTTGGGCGCTGCGCCGGCGGCGTCCGCTGGCCCTTGGAACGCGGCATCGGCGCCGGACGCTCCCCAGCCTTGAGCGAACCGATGATCGCCAGGATGTTGCGGGCCTTGTATACGCCTATGTTCAGCCCTTCCATCAGGGAGAACAGGTTGCGCTTCTCCTCCGGCATGTTGAGGGCGGTGCGCAGAAGCTTCTCCGTCTCCTGGTCCGGCATGACATAGGTGAAATCGATGTCGTTGACCCCCTCGATGTAGCCGAGGACACGCCGGGCCTGGGCGATGTCCCGCTCCGGCAGGGACGAGTACACGTCGGAAAGGGTCATGCCGCCCTGTCCGCTGCGGGCGGACCGGTAATACATAAGCAGGGCGGTCCGGGACTGCATCTCCAGCGAGGCGAACTCCCCCTCCGAGAGCTGAGCCGGGTCGACGTACTCGCGCTGTTCCAGGAAGGCAAAGACCTCGTCGAGCATCTGATAGGGGACGTTCGCCTCCCGGAACACCTCCTCCTTGCTCATGCGCCTTCCGTTGCGATACTGGAACTCCAGCACCTTGCCGGCCATCTCCGCCACCTGCCTCTCCCTCTGCTTCGCATCGGCCATGCGCAGCCCTTCGCCGGCCGAGGTCATGTTCGGGCTGAGCTCCAAGGCCTTCTCGAAGCCGCGCCGGGCCTGGTCGAAGCGGCCCAGGCGCATCAGGGCGAACCCCTTCCCGTTCCAGGCCGCCGGGTCGCTCGGGTCGAGGCCTATGGCGTTGTCATAGCTCTTCAGCACCTCCTCGTCCCTCTTGAGCTTCTCGGCGATGTCCGCCCGCTCCATCCATCCATGGCGGTTCCGGGGGTCCGCGCCCAGGGAGCGGTCGATGAGCTCCAGGGCCATGGCCAGGTCCCCCTGCTTGTTCTTTATGAGAGCCATGCCCTCCAGCACGGAAGGCTCGTTGGGCTCCTTGACCAGCGCCTTCTCGTATGAATCGTACGCATCGTCCAGCCGGCCGAGCTCCTCCATCACCCGTCCGCGCATCTTGTAGATGGAGAACTCGTCCGCCCCCAGGTCCAAGGCCCGGTTGAGGCAGATCATGGCGTTCTCCATCTCGCCCAGGCGGAACAGGGCGTTGGCCTTGTACTTCCAGGTCTGGGCATCGTTGCGGTCCAGGGCCAGCGCCTTGTCGAAGGCGGCGACCGCCTCCTCCAGATGGCCAAGGGAAGCCAGTGTCCGCCCCCGGTCGCTGTGGTAGCGGGACACGGTGCTGTCCATGGAGATGCATTGGTCAAAGATGTTCAATGCCAGCTCGTAATTTCGCATCATGAGCAGGGCCCGGCCCTTCTGAGACAGGGCATCCACGTCATGCGACAACTGGAAAGCCGAATCGTATGCCTCGGCCGCCTCCCCGTACTTGCCTAGCGATGTGAGCACCCGCCCCCGTCCCTTGTGCATCAGCGCGTCGGACTCGTCGAGCATGAGGGTGGCGCCGAAGGCGGCCAGCGCCTCCTCCAGCCTTCCCAGCTTCTCCAGTGAGAGGGCCTTGTCGGTAAGGGCGGACTTGTTGCGGGGATCGATGCGCAGTATCTCCTCGCATGCAATAAGCAGTTCCGAGGGATCCCCCTTGGCGGCCACCGCCGTACGCTTCATCTGCAGCACGGCCATGTCCCCCGGCTCAACCTCCAGCGCCCGGTCGTAGGAACGCACGGCCTCCGGGTAGTTGCCCAGGCGGAACTGGGCCATGCCGCGGTCGACCCAGGCGAGCTTGTTCTTGGGGTCCAGCTTGACCATGCGGTCGCAGACCTTCACGATGTCCTCGTAACGGCCCAGGGCCTTCAGGCTGTTCTTCTTGGCAGCCAGCACCTCCATGTCCTTTGGCCCCATCTCCAGGGCCTTGTCGAAGGAGAGGACGGCATCCTCATGCCGGGAAAGCTTGGCCAGCACCTGGCCGCGCCTGGCGTGCACGAACCGGCCCTCCTTGTCCAGGGAGAGCGCCTGGTCGTAGCAGGCCAGGGCCTCCTCGTACCTCTCCAGCCATTCGAGGGATATGCCTTTGCTGATCCAGACGTTCTTGTCCTTGGGGTCAAGGGCGATGGCCTGGTCGTAGCATACTATGGCCTCCTCGAAGCGCCTCAGGCTCTCCAGGCACAGCCCCTTCTGGTAGAACAGCTTCTGCTCCTGCGGGGACAGGGCTATCGCCCGGTCGTACGCCTTCACCGCCTCCTCGAAGCGCTTGAGCATGAACAGCGAATCGGCCTGTATGCGCCAGAAGACCAGCTTGTCAGGATCGTGCAGGGCCCCCTGGGCCGCCCTGGCCAGCGCCTCGTCGTACTTCTCCAGGGAGAACAGGGCCACCGACACCCCCATTGATGCGTCAACGTCATTGTGGTCCAGCGCCAGGACCTGGCCGTAAAGGGATATCGCCTCATCCTTGCGGCCCATGCGGTCCACGGCCACCGCCTTGTCGAAAAGGGCGGCCTTGTCGTTGGGCCTGACGCGGAGCAAACGTTCACTGGCATCCACCACGTCCTTGTCCCTAGCCGCCCTCTTGTAGCATTCCCGGAGGGACTCCAGCATGACCGGGTCGTCAGGGAACATCTTCAGTCCGCGCTCGAAGCCCTTGATGGCCTCGGCGACATTGCCCAGCCCGAAATGGGATTGTGCCAGGTCCCGTAGGGCGGGAAGATGGTCAGCCTTTATGGCCAGCTGGGACTCGCTCAGTGCGATGACCTCCAGGAACCTCTTCCGCCTGGCCAGCAGAGCCCTGCGGCGGTCCAGGACGTTCAGGTCCTTCGGGAAGGCGGCCAATGCCTTTTCCATGTAGGGCTCGGCCTCGTTCTCCGCTTCCAGCGAGAGGAATGTGTCGATTACCGACAGATGGGCGGCCGGATCGCTGGGAGCGAACGCCAGCACCTCCTGCGCCGCCTGATCGAGGCCTGCCAGGTCCTTCATGGCCGCCAACACGCCCATGCGGCCCCTCAGTGCCGGCAGGTCGTCGGGCATTATCTCCTTCAGCCTATCGTAGGAGCGGAGGCTCTCCTCGTACCTCCCCAGCTCCATTAGCAGCGAGGCCACCTCGGACCACGCGGTTACACTCTCCGGATCGGCCCTGAGCACGTTCTTGTACAAGGCGACCGCCTCGGTCCCCTTACCAGCGGACCTGGCCTTCCTGGCCAGGGCAAGATTGGCCGCATGGTTCAGTGGATCGCGCTGCAGCACCTCCTCCAGCAGGTCGTCGGCCTCCTCCTGCTTACCCAGATGCTCCAGGGCCTCCACCTTGATCATCATGAGGGTCAGGTCCCGGGGGGCCATCTTCAAGGCGGTGTCCAGTTCATACAGCGCCGATTCGTACTTTTCTTTGTGAATGAGCGCCGAAGCCTTCCTGCCCAGCCAAAGCGGTTTATCATCCGTCATGGCCAGTATCTGATCGTAGGTATCCTCGTTGAGCGGATCGGCGTCCAGGGCCTTCAGAAGGGCCTGCATGGCCTCCGCCGGCCTTTCCAGCTTCAGCAATATGTCCTTTCTTTGCAGATGGGAGTCCCGGTCGTTGGGATAGGATGCCACCAGAGCATCCAGCATGACCAGGGCCTCCTCGGGCCTTCCCAGCTTGCGGAGGGCGGCGACCTTTAGCTTGACTCCCGGCGCGTCCTTCGGCATTGCCTTGATGAAGCGGTCCAGAACGCCCAGTCCGACCGCTGTTATCCCTAGTTCGATGTACGCGTTTGACAGGCGGGATAGGGCGGCCCGATAGTCGTTCAGGTTGGTGACGGTCTTGGGGTCAAGTCCTTCCAGGGCGCCCCGGGCCTTGTCCGCTTCAGCGACCGCCCGGTCCGTCTCCTTCGACTGAATGTGCTTGTCGGCCGCATCCAATGATCTCACTGCCTTCTTAACGGCCCTCGTCTCCGCATCCAACAAGCTGTTCAACAGTCCCATCTGCCCACCTATCCTGACTTGAATGGAGCCCAGACAATTAATATGTTTGTCGAGGTTTCCGTTTACTTGATGTCATACATTTATTTGCTATTTGTCTGACCAATGTACTTTCTGAAAAACCGTCGCAAACGGCAGTACATTTCGATGCTGGATACTGTGAAGGCAAGTTATATATACCCTGTGACACAATAACATTATTTGTCCGACGAAAGTCGGACGGATGGGATGCAAAATGAGGCGAAATGAGGGTTCGCTCTCGGAACAGATGTTGGACGGTCACGCTGTTGAGTGGATGAAGACCCACACCATCAAGGACCTGAAGCTGATGGCCTTTGAATTGGACCAGCAGGGACAGGAGACCTTGGAGCTGTGGGACCTCATCAATGACCTGAAGATCATGAGCCGTTAGGTTCATGCGTTCCAAGAACGACTCTAGTGGAGAGTCCCCCCCCCCTTACACTTTCCACTAGCCTCTACCTTTTATTTTTCTCCCCTGACGCCAGCCATTCTTGCCTGATGGAAGGGTTAAAATATTGAATCTCTATTATGACGGCACCGCGCAGGTGTAATCTAGCGGTCAGGATTTTAGCCTTCCAAGCTAAACACTCGGGTTCGAATCCCGACACCTGCACCATTAACCATATCCAGTAATCGAAAATTTTTCATCAATCAGAGGGTTTTTGACTTTCATTGAACTGGCTACCTCGTCGGGCTTCGGTGCATTGCCCCACACTTTCTGTGCTTCCGAGATAGCCGATTCGGTCGTTTTCCGGCAGTAATATTTCTCCGTGGTCTTCGTGGTAGAGTGCCCCATCATACGGGACACGGAATCGATCGGAACGCCCATATCGACGTTCTTTTGACCGAATGTGCGGCGACAAGCGCGGCTGTCGTATCGAACCCCGGTCTGCGCTATTACTTTCGCCCTGAGCACGGTCAGGCTGTTCTGCGAGAAGTACCCGTCACCACCTTTTTTTATGTCTTGTATGGCAGGGAAGAGCGCTTCGCACGTCGGAGCTTCCTTCGATATCTTTACGGCCCTGGCCTTAATGTACCGCTTCAGGAACGGAATGCCATCTGGGTGAATCCCGGTGTCTCTTGGTTCACCGTATTTGCCCTCGCCCTTGACATGCTCTGCATGAATGATTCCCCTATCCGGGTCAAGATCTCCAATGTTCGCCAACCTCAGCTCTTTCGGTCTAAGCCCAGTACAGATTCCGATTATGGTTATTCCATAACCTAGCATTAGCTGCCAATCTGAATCGTCCACGCTGTTGGCGAAATGAATGATTTTTTCCCTGTCCTTGTCGGGGATGGGGTCGTGCCTCTGGAACACGCGCTTCGGGAAATTTTGGGCAAATCGCATTCGCGTCATGTCCATTGAACCGTTGCCGATGAAACGTAGCATACTGTTCAACAGGTCCACGTTATGGCTGATTCCAGATGGCTTCATACCTTTGGCCTTCAGCAATTTCAAGTATGCTAGTATTTCCTTATCGGTCATCTTCCAGGGATTATAGTTATCGATGACCTTTGAATCAACCAGTGTCCTGAAATCTTTGTCCATTCGTCTCAACCGTCTTTCATATTCCGCCCAAGTTGTTTCGGCCAGTAACCCTCTCATCGCCTTGAGATACTGGTTGGCGGCGTTCAGGAAGGGATACCGGCCCATCGACCTCGACCCCCTCTTGCGACCCCGCTTATATTGCACCGAACTTTCCACGGAGGGTTTTCTGCCGCTACGTCTGTGCGTAGCATTTATTCCCTCGGAGAAGAAAGAGAGCTGTCTCTTACTTAACTTTTTAGCAGACTGGCTTCTCTCGTATGAGTGAATTGCCGATCTGCTTTTTGCTCCCATTCCGATACCCCGTCTAGCAATTGTTTGAATATTAATTATAAAAATAAAATTAAAGGGTTTGAACCTCATTCCTCTTCAGTGCTTGAATCACTCTCGCCCTCATCGTAGTCGTCGCTCAGTTCAGACGATTCTGTTTCTATGACACCGAGGTCGTCTAGGCTGTCTTCCAGACCGTCGACTATCGAGGTGGCTTGCTCTTCGCTCAGCCCTGCCTCGATGAGTTCTTGTCCAAGCTCCGTGAGAATTTTTCCAATTCTTCGAGATACCAATTATCTCACCTATTATCCCCATGGGAGTAGGATATTTTAGACGCCAGTAAAGTGAAAAATTAAGCAGGGTTAATTATTCCGCGTTCCGTTAGATTTAATGAACCTCAACCATATGGTCGATCGATGACGAGGGATACCGACAACGCCGCGAGGTTAGCTATCCTGCTCGTCTTTCTTAAAAATGACAATCAAGCGCTTAACGTGTCCAGAATCACCACCAAGTTAAAAGAGCAGGGAATATCGAAGTTCACCGAATCAATTAGGGATGAGGCTGTGCCAGTCGAACCGACCAATCCCACAGTCTCTGCGGCGTGCCAGGACTTGTTCAGTCGGGGGCTATTGGAGACGATGGTCGTTAGACCGCCAAGAAGCCCCGGGATGCGGGATACACCCCATTATTTCCTGCCCATAAGCGATGGAAATAAAGCTAGGAAGACGACTGAACACCTCCTGAAAGGGTTTGGTCCACAATTGGTCAATTCCACATATGGTCAGACAATCTCAATAGCGGTCGTTCAGGGAATCATGGAAGGCGTACTGGAGGCATACGGTATTAACTTGACAAAGAATCAGCGCGATAACTTAGCTAGCTTCATAGCGGATTCTCCCGAGGCCATGCGGAGGGCGATGGATGGGGGTTTGATATCATCTCTTAGGCGCTTGTCCGGAGGGAGGGTCGATCGGGAATCTCTCGTTGAAGCACTGAGTGTTTATCTTTCTGCGGCGAGAACGCTGGATATCGCTGATGATAACAATAGGAAGGAAACGCCTTGTGAGGTAAGCGATTAATTCTAATTATTAATCCTGCTCAACGCTTTCGAATCGCGGTTTGGAAAGATGAAAGAGAGAATCCCGCCATCGATCTTGAGAAATCCGACTTCATTCAAGAACACGACATCCTCCTGGATATTCTGAGTCTTCTTACTGATGCTGATTGTTGGAGTCCCCAACTCTTTCCCTATAGTCATTATGTTTGGCATTCGCATGAGCCTTTACAGTCCCTCGTGAGCTTGCGGAAAAGACTTATTCATTGACTGACTGAAGACTAAGAAAATTCATCAATCTCGACAGTCTCGTGGACTCAGACGGAATAGACTTAAAAAATCACAATGCCAGAATGCAACGATTACTTTTTTATTTTTATCCCGACTTTAACACTTGATCAAACGAAATTTCACTGGTTTTAGATGTTGATGGCATGCTAAAAAGCGGCTCCCCGCCGATATGGGTATTTGCAAACAACGCCCAGGGCGGGAGAACCATGTACTATATTGGACTGGATATACATAAAAAGAACACCCAGGCATGTATGAAGAACGAGGCTGGGAAAATCCTGTTTACTGGAAGATTCCCATCAAAACCTAAGGTTCTTAACTCCTTCATCGATAGGCTCGAGGAGGCCGGTCCGCCGGCCTCCTTCGTGATCGGGTCGACCGGATTCTGTGTCCCGATCTACGATATCATTGCGGGCCGAGGTCACCAGATCAAGGTCGCTCATCCTTTGAAGGTGAAGGCGTTGACCGCTGGCCGCGCCAAGACCGATAAGAACGACGCAGAGATGCTGGCCGAACTTCTTCGTCTCAACGCCATACCTGACATGTTAAAAGAGGTTCCCCGCCGATCTGGGTAATTGCATAATGGCCCAAGGCGGGAGAACCATGTACTATATAGGAATGGACATACATAAGAAGGACACTCAGGCCTCCGTTCTGAACGAGAAGGGAAAGTTCGTTCACGGGGAACGGATAAGGACCGATGTCGTGGACATCGGTCATTTCTTTGAGAAGATAGAACGGATGAACGATGACGACCTCTCGGTCGTCATCGAGGCCACTGGCTTCTATTTCTGGATATATGACGTCATCGCAGGGCGGGGTCATCAGGTCAAGGTCGTGCATCCGAACCGGGCGAAAGCACTGATGAAAGCAAGGTCCAAGACCGACAGGAACGACGCTTTCATGCTCGCCCAGCTGCTTCAGCTGGGCGGTTTGGAAGGAATATACGTTCCCTCCAAGGATGTAAGGGAATTGAGAGACCTGACCAGGCACCGAGAGTCGTTGGTGCGCAAGATGGGTGACCTGAAGCGCGAGATCATCGGATCATTGGATCAGCACGGTATCAAGGTCCCGGCGGAGTTCAAGACGAACTTCTCGAACAAGTTCAATGAGCACGTTCGGAAGTTGGACGTTTTCATCATCAACGAGAAGCTCGACCTTCTCGTTACGACGATCGAGAAGCTGAAGAACGTCGAGGCCGTGATAGAGGAACGTTATGGCAAGGACGACGAGGTCGAACTGATGATGACGATGCCTGGCATAGGCATCGTCACCGCTTCGGTGCTGAAGGGTGAGATCGGTGATATCGGCAGGTTCCAGTCCTTCGGGAACCTGGCGACCTATGCCTGACTGACGCCGTCCCGGTCACAGTCCGGGGAGAAAGAATGGTTCGGACCGACCGGGCATGGCAACGACCGCATCAAGCATGTGCTGATCGAAGCTACGCTGTCGCACGTGCATCACAAGACGATACGAAGATCAAGGACTTCTACGAAAGGAAGAAGGGGCCGTTGGGCGAGAACAAGGTCATGGTGGCCACCGCCAGGAAGATGCTGGAGGCGGTCTACTTCATGCTGTATCGTAAGGAAACGTATCACGCTCACTGACGTCGACCACCGGCGAACTCATCCGCCCCGGAGCGCGTTATCCTGATCGTGGCAGGTCGGTGAGAGAGGACGACGGACGTGTCATCATACGCCAGCGAGCGTGGAAAGGTGGTTGTCTGATCGTCACGATCGGAATGGTGCTTCAGGCGAGAATATGGAGGTCGGAGAAATCATGATGTATCAATAACGGCATGACGGAAACGCGAGGAACCCTTTTAACAAAGGTGAGTTCGACAGTCGGCAAGATTATTCAAGAAAAATGAATGGTCAATTAATGCTGGATACCGTAGCGTTCAGCATCGAAGCATTATTGAACTCATCTAAATTTCGACCAAATCAACTGTCGAAGTTAGGTTAAATGTTCCTAAAAATGACGTTCACTAGGTCCTAGATGACCAGGCTATTGGGAGGAATTAGTATTGATAGTAAGGTTCGTAATTATAATATCAAGAGGTTGATAAGATGCTCAAGGTTGAATTATGTAAAAAGGACCGGTAAAAAAGATCATATCCCCCGAATTAGAGGGGGGATGAATTAAAATGGTCAAGCCAATATAAAAGGTATATGGATGTAGGTTTGTTCACTCTTCACATACCAGCCCCATAATCCATGGTAACCAAATGCATTGGCATAAGATTCATATGGTTGAATGGACCCTCCCTGATTAACTCTTATTGAAGCCCCTGGATAGACATCTAACGTACATCTTGACGCGGCACAACCGTTTTCTATCTCGTGTTTCCAGTTTCCTGTTTCTAAACTTAGATCTCCTGTTTCCTCGACGGCCACATCACTGATTGTATATGACCAGCCATATCCACAAGTGACTCCTGCCCCTTGTTGATTCAGAGTTACTCCAATATTAACAGTCGCCGTTGTCGTTCCCGATGTTGTTGTCGGGCCCCTTTTTACCAACTCATCGGAAGCATGAGGGCCATAATCAGCATCTATGAACGTGTGCATGTGCATTGTATAGTATCCTCTATCATAAGCGACCTTGCCTGGTACTGCTTCCTGACAAAAGTGTATAGAGTACCAATCGTATACATCTGTATTATCATTATATAAATATACATATTCATTTTGTATGTTTGTTCTTCCATACGGTTTTAGTGAATCGAGAGAATTAAATTCCCAATCATGTACCCATCCCCAATACGCCCCAGATAACAAGCAAGGATTCGATAAAGGTCCTGTTGAACTAGATACTCTACAGTCAGGTATAGTATTCGATATCCATTTCAATGCCCATGAATATGCGGCGGACAGTGCCTCCCCCATCTCATCAACATCATCTATATTCCCAGCTCCGGTGTAAACAGCTGTTTGTCCACCATCGAAGACCTTTATACCTTGTACTATGAGGTCACATCCACCAACATAATCCATTGAGTAGCCAGTTTGTTTAATGATATCAGACATTTCTCCTATACATAGGAGAGGCGCCCCCTTATCAAGTAATACCTTTAATGCATTACTAACTTCGGATGAATCTTGCGTTTTTACCCATGTTGCATCCACCAAAATGACCGCCTCATTACTCAAGACTTTCATTGGTAGATCGTCAAGAGAGGTTAAAGTGATATCTGATGAGACTTCTATCATTTTATTGATTATTATATCATAATAATTTCCACTTCCAAGAATAATGAGCGGAATATTTGAAATAATATTTATTTCATCATCATTTTCTTCATTTTGAACATTAGGCGATACTGATAATGCAATTACATTCGTTGTAACCATTAATGTCACAATGAGCAGTGCAACTATCAGATTACACAATTTGTTCATTGATCAATCACTCCCCCACTAACTACCCGATCATTACTGACCGAGCGAATTATCATCTTTTTTTTAAGTATTTATAAGTTCGTTAATTTTTTCTGGCCTTGTTGTAGAACAACAATGACCGGGTTGCCTGGTTACTGTGATATTGTAACAAGGTCGATATTGAATAAAAAAAGGGAGAAATGGTTTGAAGTCAGAAACCCTTTGATTGAATAAAATAATTGACATACTGGCTATCTTCAGAGTCGAATCCCGACACCTGCACTCCATCCCACCTAATTATTACCGATAGGGCGGTATCTGAAGTGGTGTCCCTGTTGAGCAGCTATGTGCACGACGACCACGATGGCAGCCGCGAAGAGCTTGCCCAGCTGGCCGAGATGCTGGGCGAATCATTCTCCCACTACCACAATCTGCAGAACTGGTCCCTCAATCGCATCTGGGACTGGAGATTGGGAGGCAATGCCGTGGTTCACGCGGATGATCCGGTGTTCTTCCAGCGAAATCTTCATATTTGGAGGAGGAACGGGAAACCGGTCGCGTTCGTGATCTCGGAGCGGGGGAAGGAATTCAGCCTGCAGGTCCATCCGGACCACCGGGACCTTGAGCCGGAGATGCTGCTGTGGGCGGAAAAGACCTGGGGGAAGGATAGGAATCCCCTGAACACCACAGCGTTCGGCACGGACATGTGGCGCCAGAGGTTACTTCTTGAAAGAGGCTATGAGAAGGGAGGAAGCGCCGGATTCATCCGTAAGTACGACCTGCACCTATCGATAGGACCGGTTCAGTCAAGGGACGGTTTCCGTCCGATGACCATGGCCGAGTACGGTTCCCCTGAGGGGTATGTCGAGGCGGTGAGGGGTGCATTCGGACACACGATCCTGAACATGGATTGGTTCCGTTCGAAGATAAGCTCCCCCGGCTACTCTGACGAATGGAACATACTCATGGTTTCACCGGAGGGTCGCTGCGCCAGCTTCTGCGACGCCCGCATCGACTGGAAGAGAGGCTATGCGGAGATCGATCCCATAGGCACCCACCCCGACTTCCAACGCCAGGGATTGGCCAGGGCGTGCATATCTGAGTGTTTCCACAGATTGCGTAGGAGCGGCGTGAGATACGCCTTCATCGGATCAGCTGAGGAACCGGCGCCGTCCAACCGCCTCTATGATGCCCTCGCCCCAGTGGAGAAGCACGAAGAGCATCTTTGGATCAATAAATTGGCGAAGGGATGATGGGCGGTGCCGCCCCCCGTCGCCGTGTTCATGACCCAGCCCTTCATCCCAATCAACGAAAGGCCATCGTCCGAACGTGCATCGAGGCGGACCGGACGGCCCGTAGACGATGACCTGCCGGTTCAGAGCAACAGGTTCTCCGCCCGAAGCTCGTTCCTGATGTTGTTCACCGCGGCCTCCACGTCCTCCGGGACCTTCGCCCCGGTGCAGACGAGCTTTCCGGACCCGAAGAGAAGTATGACCACCTTCGGTTCCGTGAGCCTGTAGACCAGCCCGGGGAACACCTCCGGCTCGTACTCCACGCGGTCCAGGCCGAGCGTGATGACCACCGATGAAAGGTTAACAGGCTGCCCCAGGTCCGCGGAGGCGACGATGTTCTGCACCTGCACCGGCGGGACCGCATCCACCTTGACGCCGGCCTTCCGGATGCTGGCCACGACGGTCTTCACCGCCTTGTTCACCTGGTCCAGGTTGGTCGCCCCAGTACAGACCAGCTTCCCGCTGCGGAAGAGCAGGGTGGCCGTCTTCGGCTCCTTCAGCCGGAAGATGAGCCCGGGGAAGGTCTCCGGTTCGTATTCAGCGCCGTTCAGGTTCAACGCGAGCTCGGTGAGGTCGAGCTCGATGCCTAGGTTGGCGGAAGCCACGACGTTTTGAATGGAATAGTTCGAAATGATATCGCCTCTGATTCTGTAACCCAAGAGGAATATAAGCAATAATGGACGGATAGTCCGCTGTTTGTCGAAATACGGGGGAGGGGAAAGACCGTTCCTTTCGCGGGTCTTCAGGGCCCTGGTCCGCATGCCAGATGATCATTCTGCAACTTTTTGAGGTATCGCCGAAGGTTTGAGGTAGAAAAATGGTAAGGCGGGGAGGCGGGGCCTTGTTGCCTCCCTCACCTTGGGATGGTATTCATCGTGATAGGCTTTCTTGCCTGCAATCCATGGTACGCCCTGCGGGTATTAAAGCCAGGAAGGGGAGGGGTGACCGAACCACCGAATCTGAAAAGACCGGCTGGCCACACCAATATGCCATTGAAAGTGACCATATGCATTTCCGTGCATTCGAAGATACCGCGGGTTTTGTTCTAATGCGATCGGATCGGCAGGATGCAGCAATGGATCACCGGGGATCTCATGTGTGCAGAGAGGGACAATCCTTGATAGGGGGACCATTACTTACGGTATCGGACAGAAGGTGGTTGGGATCAACACATTGCGATCCAGGTGCGGCGTTGATTGCGCGGTCTGTGAAAGGAGGGAAAAGGTCGGATGCGACGGGTGCACGAACATGGCTGCGCCTTTCTGGGGAGGGGTGTGCCAGGTGAAATCCTGCTGCGAGGGCAGGGGGCATGACCATTGCGGCCTCTGCAATGATTTCCCTTGCACCATGCTCTCGGAGATGGGGAAGGAGTTCGGCTACGATCCCGCTCCGCGGTTGCGACGTTGCCAGGAATGGTCAGGGGATCACGGGTCCTGATCCGGCGCGGACCCTTTCCGCCCTCATCAATACCTAGATGCTCACGGTCTGATGGTCACTTTCTTTTATGCCGGACCTTCACCGCCTCGCCGCGCCGCATCTCCACCATCTCCCGTCCGCCCATGGCCGCGACGCCCACACCCGCAATCTTGCCGTTGCGCATGATGGCCACCTCCTCACCGGCTCGGATGGAGGGATCTGCGTCCATCACCCCCACGGCGAACAGGCTGCCTTTCAGATCGAAATCGCCCATGGTGACCTTCGGGATCAACGGAAGGATGGCCTCGGCACCCTCCACGGTCAGGGAGATCATCCCCCGCTCGGGGTTCAGCATTCCAAGCTGCTCCTTGCGGGCCATGATCTTCATGAAAGGATAGTTGCCAAGAATGTACGCTTCCTCCAGCAGCGCCTCTCCGCCGGGACCGAACTGGTAACCGGCCACGGAAGACATGGCCGCCCAACGGTCCAGCGAGGGTTCGACCGGTTTGTACCTGGAGCACAGGTCCTTAAGGGTCTCCTTGAGCTGGCCCAGTGATTCATTGGATGTAGGCGAGCCGTTGGAGGTCACCGTTCCATCCAGAACCTCCTGGATGATGGGGGCCTCGTCGCCCAGGTGCATGACAATGTGTTCATACCCCTGCGAGGCCATGGAGAGGACCATGTCCTTGACCATCGCCTCCTCCTCGCGGTCCCAATGACCGGTGACCGGGATGTCGTACTGCGCTGCAGGGTAGAACAGCTCCAGCTCCCTGGGCACCGTACCTAACGGTGAAGTGACGATCATCTCCTGCACCACCTGTGAGTTGGGAACCTCCCAGAGCACCTGCCGGAACAGCTGGTGGCTCTTTGAGGTGTAATAAGGCTTCTTGGCCGAGCAGGGGATGAGGAGCAATATCTTCCGATGCTCCGGCCGGCGGAATCGCGTTTTCATCATTTCCCGGAACCGCCTGACGTCAGGCCGGACAAGGGATTGCTTGGCATTGCAATAGAACCGGGGACCGGTCACGGAGAAATCTATCTCCTGGTGAGCGTAGTGCTCATCATCGAAGATGCGGAGCGCGGCCACGTTCCAGGGCGTGGAATGGCAGCGCAGCTCGGCGAACTCCCTCATCCTTCCGGACGATATCATGCTGCGGACCAGGGCCAGCTCCCTGAACATGGCATCCCGGTTGAGCGTTTGGAGGTCGGAGCCCTCCGGGATCCAGCTGGCCTTGGAGGCGTCCATGGCGCCTTCGACGAGCGAAAGCTGGCCCATGGCCGCCCGGTGGTCCACCAGCGAGGTGTCGAAGAGATCGACCCCCAGGTAAGCCAGGATCGCGACGTTGGACGGCTCGGCCATTCCGGGGGCGTATATCAGCTTGGACCTGCCTATCTTCGTCCGCAGTTCCACGAGCGCCCCTACGAACGACCGGGCGTCCCGGCGAAGCTCGAAGGCGCCGTCGAGAACAGCGATCTCCTGCGATTCGGCCGCAGGAGGAAGGCAGCTTTCCTTCATCCCGCTGCGGGCCTTCAACGGCGCAAGAAGACCGTTTCCTTTCATCTCCAGGACGGCGTGCCCGTCCATCTGCAGGACTGAAGTGTCACCGTCCATGACCAGAGCGAGGCCGGCAGCTCCCCCATCCACGACGAACGATCCGGGGGTCTCGGCCTTTGCCCCTTCCAGGGACCAGAGGCAGCGGCGGGCGGTCCCCGATCTGGCCAGCAGTTCCAACATGAACGGTTATTGGCATCCCTATTAAAAAAGAATGGTCGGAAGGGGTTTCAGAAGGTGGTTACCATGTCGTGCTCGTCGATGACCTGCCGCGCCTTCTCCCAATCGATGACCTCCACCCCTTCCAGGAGCGGAACGTCTCCCACCAGGCGCAGGAGGTCCTCCCTGACCACGTACACCTTCGCCTCGAAGTCGAGCAGGTCGTTTATCGCTTCCGCGTTGGACGGCATGCGCACCGCTTCCGGCCTCTGGGCCGCCACGGCGTTGAGCGTTCCCTCGCCGACCAGCAGGGCGTTGGAAACGGGCACCTGCCCGGACGCCAGCATCCCCAGTCCTGCCCGGAGCCCGGCGAAGGCCTCTTCGAAGCCGTACGGAGCCTTGGTGACCAGTATCAACAGACTTTCTGCCATGCATTTCACCTCGCTATGGTCACCATGCGGTCGCCCTCGGCAACGAACCGGGACATGTCGTTGGTCAGGCTGCCGATCTTGGTGCCTTCGATCTCTTCCCCTCTTTTGATCCCGCGGGCCTTGCAGCACGTTTCGCAGACGACCACCTCCAGGCCCTTCCCGACCAGCTCCTTGGTCTCCTTTCCGACGTTCGGGAAGCGCTTGGGGTCCTGGCCCTCCTTGATGATGGTGACCGCCTCGCCGTATCCGAACATCCGGACCCCGTACCCTTTGTCCAACGCGGCCTGGGCCAGCTTCACGGCTATGTTCGTATCCATGTTCATCATGGTGCCGGTCCTTACTTGAATGACCATTGTCTTCATCTTCAACACCTCACACCGTGATGGTCTGCTCATACCTCTCCATGATCATCTCCACCGCTTCCGGGTAGTCGATGACCTTGAACTCCGGAACGGCCAGCGGCAGACCGCGGGCCTCCCAGTCGTCCTTGATGACGTAGACGTCCTGCACCGCGGACAGGAGCTCCCTTCCCTTTTTGGCACTGGCGGCGAATATCACCGCGTCCTCGAAGAGGAGCAGGGCGCTCTTCGCGCCCTCTGCAGACTCCCGCACGAGCTCCAGCCCTCCGAACTCGTGCGGCGACTTCAACGTGATGAACAACTTCGATTTCACAGGATCACCTTCAGCCGATGAACAGCTGCATGTCCGAATCGGTACCGATGTCCAGGAACGCCGCGGCCCCGAGAACGGTTATGCCGTCGATGAGGTCCTCCTTCTTGATCCCCATCATCTCCATGGAGGTGTTGCAGGCGTAGATCTTCACGCCCAGCTCCTTGGCCATGTCCAGCTGCTCCTGGTATCCGTCTATGCCGATACCTTTCATCTTCTTGATCATCATCCCGGTGAACAGGCGCATCATGCCCGGCATCTTCGGCTTCGCCCCCTTCTTGATCAGGTTCAATCCGAAGAATGTGTAGAATATGTGCGTCTCGATCCCCATGCTCGCGGCCGTGTTGGCCATCATCATGGCCATCATGGCCTTGTCGAAGCTGCCCTCCGACACCACCATCGCGAACTTCTTCGTCTCTGCCATTTGATTCACCTCATTGACCCTGGTCCTCACTGGACCTTCTTGATGTAGAAGTAGAACGCCCCGCCCTCTTCCTTCTGACCGACCAGTTCGTTCCCGGTCCTCTTGCACCATGCAGGCACGTCCTCCTTGGAGCCGACATCGTCCGCGATCAGCTCCAGGACCTGACCGACCTTCATTTCCTTCATCTTCTTGGCCAGCTTAACGATGGGCATAGGGCACATCAGGCCCTTGGCGTCAAGTGTATCGTTCTTGTCCATAATGATCACCATAACGGTTTTGCACGGTTGTGCAACAATTATATATAACTGTTAGTTTATAAGCTTTTCTTAGGCGAGGAGCGGGAGACGATGCCGGAGTCCATAAAGGACATCAACAGTTGCCAGGACCTGGTCCAGTGCGCATATAGCCTCAACGGGTTCGAGGTCGAGGTTTACGAAAGACTGCTGGAGACCGGGCCGGTGAACGCTAACGACCTTGCGGATCAGATGGGCAAGGACCGCTCCACCGTCTATCGGGCGCTGCAGAAGATGCTGACCTGCGGGATGGTTCTGCGGGAGACCCGCAGCATCCCCCGCGGGGGATATTTTCATGTCTACCGGGCTATAGGACGCAAGGAGCTGCGGGAGAAGCTGGAGAGCTGCGTGGAGAGCTGGTACCGCCGGATGCAGGAAGCCCTGGAACAGTTCGGCCCCAATGAAGCGGATTGAGCTTTCCCTTCCCCCTCGTCATGCCCGCCCCTCATCCTGAGAACGCCTGATGCCATGCCATGCCAAGAGTCAAATACGGTCTTGAGGATTCAACTCTGAGAGCATGAGCTTCGAAGGAATGGACATCGTGTCGATCCGCGATCTGTCAAGAGAGCAGATCGAGCAGGTTTTGGAACGTTCCGAGAGAATGATACCATATGCTCGGGGGGAAATGGGCTCCAAGGCCTTGGACGGCAAGATCCTGGCCACCCTGTTCTTCGAGCCCTCCACGCGCACCAGGATGTCCTTCGAGAGCGCCATGATGCGCCTCGGCGGAAGGATAACCGACCTGGGCGTCCCCTCCATGAGCTCCATATCCAAGGGCGAGTCCCTGGCCGACACCATACGCATGGTGGAGGTCTATTCGGACATCATCGTCATCAGGCATCCGCGGGAAGGTGCCGCCCGGTTGGCGGCGAGGTTCTCATCCAAGCCCGTGATCAACGCGGGGGACGGAGCGGGCCAGCACCCGACGCAGACCCTGCTGGACCTGTTCACCATCAAACGAATCAAGAAGGACTTCAGCAAGCTCAAGGTGGTCATGGTGGGCGACCTGAAGTACGGCCGCACCGTGCATTCCCTGGCGGAGGCGCTGAGCTCCTTCGGCGTCGACCTCACATTCGTGGCGCCGACCGCTCTGCAGATGCCTAAGGAGACGGTGAAGCAGGTGGAGAAGGCCGGCGGAAAACCGAAGCTGACCAATCATCTCGAGGAGACCATAGCTGATGCCGACGTCCTTTACGTCACGCGCATACAGAAGGAGAGGTTCCCGGACCTGGCGGAGTACCAGAAGGTGGCCGGCATGTACCGGGTGGACCGCGATCTTCTGCGCGAGGCCAAGAGCGACCTCATAGTGATGCATCCGTTGCCCAGGGTGGACGAGATAGACCCGGAGGTGGACGACACGCCGCATGCCAAGTACTTCGAGCAGGCCTTCAACGGAGTGCCGGTGCGCATGGCCCTCCTCAACCTGGTCCTGGGAGGCGAGCTTTGATGAAGGAGTTCAAGGTGACCCCGATACGCAACGGGACGGTCATCGACCACATCGACTGCGGGATGGCCCTCAAGGTCCTGAGGATCATCGGCATGACCGATGGCGGGCAGGTCCAATCCCCCGTAAGCGTTCTCATGCACGTTCCCTCGAAGAAGGAGGGATGGAAGGACGTGGTGAAGGTGGAGGACAGGGAGCTGGACCCCAGGGAGGTTGACAAGATAGCGCTCATAGCCCCGAAGGCCACCATCAACATCATCCGCGACTTCAACGTGGCTGAGAAGTACAGCGTGCGGATGCCTGTGCGGGTCGTGGGAAAAGCGAAATGCAGCAACCCCAACTGCATAACCAACCAGAGCGAGCCGGTGGAGCCTGAGTTCATCGTGGAGTCGAAGAACCCGCCGGTGCTGCGCTGCGTGTACTGCGACCGCCAGCTGGACGACATTGCCGGGAATCTGCTCTGATATGGGCGTTCTCATCCTGACAGGAATGCCCGGGGCGGGCAAGGAGGAGCTGGTATCGGTGGCTTTGGAGCTGGGATACCAGGTGCGCCGGATGGGCGACGTGGTGAGGGCGGAAGCATCCAGGAACGGCGTTCTTCCGCAGGACGTCGGCAAGTTCGCGCATGATGAACGCCAGCGTCACGGATATGATGTCTGGGCCAAGAGGATAGTTCCTTTGGTGGGCGAAGGCGATACGCTCATAGATGGCTGCCGCGGGATGTCCGAGGTTGACGTATTCCGCAACGCTTTTGGAGAGCACGTCAAGATCGTCGCGGTGCACAGCGCGCCGTCCACCAGATTCCCGAGGCTGGTCAGCAGGGCCCGTTCGGACGCGCCCCGGACCCGCCAGGAGTTCGATGAGCGGGACAAGCGGGAGCTGGGCTGGGGGTTGGGCGACACGATAGCGCTGGCCGACGCCCTGATCGTCAACGAAGGGAACCTGGAAAGCTTCCGGAGGGAAGCCTTCGCCATGCTCAGGGAGCTGAAGGGATGAAGTTCCGCGTCGAACGGATATGCCGAAGCGACTCCATGTCCGCCATACCACTGGACAAGGTGCGTTTCGATCTCGCCCGGTCCTGCGATTCATTGAGGTCCAAGGGATACGAGGTGCAATCCCACGAGTTATACCTGGTCACCAAGATAGGACCCCTGGACATCACCATATACGGCAGCGGGAGGGTGCTGGTGCATCCCCTGAACGACAAGCGGAAGGCCAAGGAGCTGGCGGAGGACGTCTTCGGGATGTTGGTGCCGGAGTGATATCGCCCATCGCTTCAGAAGGATTGTCAGAACTGAACGCCAGTCCAGCCATGGCCAAATTATTTATCCGCATAGATGAATATCTCATTTTAAAGGGGTGGGTATGAGAGGCGTAGCGCTAGCCGTGCTGTTGTTCGTTCTTCTTCTCAGCCCGGCTGTCCCCCTGACCCTGGCCGTTCCCGACACGACATCGACCGAAGCTCCCCTGATGTTCAATCCCGGGTTGGACCAGAACGGCGGGAATTTCGATCTGTTCGCTCGGACGATCGTGCTGAGACCAGACCCCCTGAAGCATGTGGTGGCCGATCTTGACAATGACAGCAAGAACGATCTGGCCGTCATCTATCATGATTCGGCCATCATGGACATCTTTCTTGCCGATGCCTCGAATAACTTCACTTCAACTCCGTCGCAGACCGTAACGTTCCTATGGCAGCCCACAGGGATCACCGCAGGGGACATGGACAAAGACGGGGAGATGGACCTTGTAATCAGCCTGGACTATGATGGTCCGAAGAACATCGCCATTTGTTATCAGAAGAACGGCTTCTCTCCGGTCGAGCCTCTGGCGAAATATCTTGACGGGTCCAACAAACAGAAGGGCGTATTGGTGAGCGACCTGAACGGGGATGGACTGCTGGACATCGTCGCCCTGAATTCCATGGACGATTCCATGGTGACGGCCGGTTTTTTTGTGTATCGCTCCATCGGTCCCAGCACCTATGCCTTTACCGCGGTCACCCTCATGGACATGCACTTCCCTGACCAGATGGTGATGGGCGACCTCAATGGAGATGGCAGGCAGGACCTGGTCTTTGGCGATCGAACCGCCAAAATGGTCGTCTGTTACCGCAATGACGCCGCCACGGCGACCACTTGGACCCGTATCGCACCGATCAACAATGTGATCGCCACAACGTTATTGGCGGAGCAGGTCGCCGGAGATGGCCGTGAGGAGCTGTTCATGGCCTTGGCATCTAACCCCCCCAACACCATGGAACCGGTCATACGGGTGCTCCGATACACGAATGCTACCGCCTCGGTCAGCGACCTCGTCGACGAGATACCTGACCAATCTCAGGTCACAGGCTTGGCCGTGGTCATGAACAGCATCGATGGCAGAATGGACCTGGCAAGGACATCCGTCCATCTGCACAACCTTACTATATTCAACACCCCGGCGATCAATCCGATGTGGAGATATTCCGATTCCATCTCCTCCCCCACACCTGCCGAACCGATATCAGTCCTGTCCTCGGACATGAACGCGGACGGATGGAGCGACCTGGTGGTGCTCTGCAATTCCTCCGCAAAGGCCGGCACCTTGACCATCTACTACCACTCCGGAACGGGCATCTCCAATGCCAATGACAATCTGGTTGTGACCGAGGCCGACCTGGACATCGCCGCCGTCGGCGACCTGAACGGGGATGGGTCGCAGGAGCTCGCTTTCTATGACGCGACGTCCCATCGCATCGTCTTCTACAACATCACGCACTCGCGGTTCTCTGACCTGCCTGCCCTGGCGGGAGCGGTGAGCCTGGAGGCCGAGGACCTCAACGGGGATGGAAAGGACGAACTGGTCCTGGTCAACGCGACATCGGTGACCATCTGGTGGGGATCGAGCACCTTCTTCACCTCCGCGACCTCAAGCACGATGGCGGCCAGCATGACTCCCCGTTCCATCGGTTTCGGGGACCTTGACGGGGACGGCGATCGAGATATGATCATCGGTTGCCTGGGCGGCCTGGAGGTGTATTGGAACGACGGTTCCGCTTCGCCATATGGCATCGACGATCGGTTCATTCTCACCTTGCCAGGAAGCGATGCAAGGGCCGTCCGGACCGGACTTTTCTCCGGGGACGGGGACGTTCTGGCGGACATAGCCGTGCTCAATGCTTCGGCGAACCGGGTGGAGATCTATTACCAGAGATCGTCCTCCCCCGAGTTCACCGTGGCCTCACGAATGCTCCTGACCGTGGTGCCGAACGCCGATGACCTGGTCTGCGGAGACCTCAACGGAGACGGCCGGCCGGACCTGGTCACCCATTCCAATGACACCCTGTTCATGTTCCTACAGTATCCGGGAGGTTTCTTCGGAGCGCCGGAATTCCCGATGAAGATGATGCCAGGAGAGGGCATCGACGACCTGGCGATCGGGAACGTGGATGATCTGGGCATCGTGGAACTGGTGATGCTCAGCGAGAACTCCACCGTGACGGCATTCGCTTACGATGCCGTTCATACCAGCTTCGTTCCCTTGACTATGCAGACCGCGGGAGCCGCCCCGGGATCGCTGATGATCGCTGATCTCAATGGGGATGGAAAGGACGACCTGGCCGTCCATTCTTTCGCCTCCCGTTCGACATCGATGTACTATCAGAACAACTTCGCACCCTCCGCAAAGGCGAACCTGGAGGGCGCTGGACATCTGGAGGGCCAAGAGGTCTGGTTCAACGCAGACGGCAGCACCGACAGCTTGGCCGACCGGGATTCCCTGATATATGAATGGGATTTCGGGGACGGCGCGTTCGGCAGCGGGAACCGCACCGGCCACGTGTACCTGGACAATGGCACCTATGATGTCATCCTTAACGTCACCGATCGGTCGGGGGCTTCCAGTAGCGCCTACCTGGTCGTGAACATCGGCGATCAGACCCCCGTCGCCGGGTTCAGCCGCTTCGGAACTCTCGTGGAAGGGAGCGAGATACAGTTCACTGACCTGAGCACATCCCCGGCAGACGGGATCGTCAGCTGGATATGGAACTTCGGCGACGGAGAATGGTCCAACCGGACCAGCGGAGCGGCGGTGCAGCATGTCTACGACCGCAATGGCACCTATACCGTCACCTTGACCGTGATCGACGATGACGGGAGCCAGGATTCCGTGGCCATGAACATCACCCTGTCGGATTCCCATCCGTCCGCGGACCTTTCCGCCTCCACCTACTCGCCCATCGAAGGACAGATGGTCATCCTGACCGACCTGACCGGGTTCACTGCCGATCAGATAGTCAGCTGGTCCTGGGACCTGGGCGACGGGACCTGGGTCAACTGGACTCAGGCGGACCGGCCCGGCGATGGGAAGGTCCAGCACACCTATGCGGTAAACGGAACCTACCAGGTCACCCTGAGGGTCCGCGATATCGACGGCAGCGAGGACTCGGCGACCAGACAGATCATGGTTCAGAACTCGGTCCCGTTGGCCGGATTCTCGACCTCCATCGCCTCGCCGCGGGAGGGAGAGGAGATCACTTTCACCGACACCAGCAGCTTTCCTGTCAATCAGATAGTGAGCTGGTCCTGGGACCTGGGCGACGGGACCTTTGTGAACATGAGCACCAGCGGTCCGGTGCAGCATACGTACGAGACCAGCGGCAACTATCAGATAGTGCTCATAGTAAGGGATGTGGACGGCGACGAGTCCGTCGCATCCAGGCAACTGGTGGTCCGCAACTCCGTTCCCTTGGCCGGGTTCGCTTCATCGACGGTCTCGCCCCTGGAGGGGGAACTGCTGTCGTTCAACGATACCAGCTCCATCGAGATCAATCCGATCATCAGATGGTCATGGGACCTGGGCGATGGGACCTGGGTCAACTGGACTCAGGCGGACCGGCCCGGCGATGGGAAGGTGCAGCACACCTATGCGGACAACGGAACCTACCGCGTGACGCTCACGGTGACCGATGCGGACGGCGATGCCAACGTATCCGTGATGACCGTGACGGTCAGGGACACCAGCCCATCCATTTCCGGACTGAACATCGTCGGCGGCGGGAGCTCCTTCGAGGAATGGGAGGAGATCGTCTTCAGGGTGCAGGCCCTGGAGCGATGGGACGGCATCGTCCGTTATCAGTGGAGCTTTGAAACGCTTGCCTTCCAGGCCGCCGCGGAGACCGATTTCAACTCCACCGGCCACCGCTACAATTCCTCCGGGACGTATCGCGTCGCGGTCCGGGTCTGGGACAGCGACAGCTGTTCCGAGACCTATATTCAGATCACCATAACCGATCCGCCGCCGGTACCGGAATTCACCATGGCCGCCAACGCGTTGAATCGTACGGTCAGCTTCTCGGCGGCAGAGACGCGGGACACCGACAACGATCAGCCCTGGCTTCGCTACCGGTGGTTCTTCGGGGACGGACAGCAGACCGACTGGTCCCATTCATACATGGCCGTACACACCTACGGCGAGGACGGCATCTACTCCGTCCGCCTGGAGGTCAGGGACGATCATAGCTCGGCGGTGGTCTTGACCGACACCGTGACCATAGACCTGCGTCCGCCGGTCATCTCCATGGACGACCCAGTGCTGAAGGCGACCGTCGGCGAGCCCACCCTCATCCGGGTGAACGTCACCGACCTGGTGGGCATCGGATCGGTCGTTCTGGAATATACCATCGGCAACGTGACCCGCTCGGTGGCCATGACCCATGAGGGCGGCGGGATATACTTCGCCCAGATACCGGCGCAGAACAGCACGATGGAACTACAGTACCGCATCATCGCCCGGGACGACGCCGGCCACGAAGCGACCACCGAGCAGTTCACCCTTGCGCTGGAGTATGAGGACCCCTCGCTCTTCCTCTATTCCTCACTGGCTTTGCTGATCGCCTTCCTGGTCATCATACTCTACCTGTTCCTGTCCCGGCCGATAGTGGACGAGGTGTTCGTCATGTACCACGACGGAACGCTGCTGGCGCACCAGACCAGACGCCTGAAGCCGGGCATGGACGACGAGATACTGGGCGGGATGCTCATAGCCCTGCAGAACTTCGTGCGGGACTCGTTCAAGGACGAGAGCTCGACGGTGCTGAGGCGCATGGACTTCGGAGAAAGGAAATTGCTGGTGGAGCGCAAGGACGACTTCTTCATGGCCGTGGTGCTCAGCGGCAAGCGGGCCGGGAACGCCGCGCAGCGCATGCTCAAGGTCCTGGACAGCATCGAGGACGGATACGCCGGGGTGCTGAGGGAGTGGGACGGCGATCTGGAGAAGGTGCGCGGGATCAGGGACGAGACGAAGCCGATGTTCTCGCGCGCCAATCCCCTGGAACGCCTGAAGCGCAAGGAAGGGGAGGACGATTCGGTTTAAATATCTCGTAATTCTAGGGTGGGCGGAATGATCACCATTGTGCAGGCGGTCATAGTGCTCGTGCTCTGCGCGGCCCTCTCCGCATTATCGTGGAAGCTGGGACTGCTCACCGCCGACGGCAGCTTGGCCTCGTTCGGCGTGGGCATGGTCCTCGGCCTTTTTGGCGGCATCGGATGGCTACTTCTCCTGGTCCTCTTCGCCTTCATCGGCTTCCTGGTCACCAAGTACAAGATGGAGCTGAAGATCAGGAAAGGGGTGCAGGAGGGGAGGAAGGGCGAGCGCAACTACCGCAACGTCCTGGCCAACGGAGCGGTGCCCATGGCCATCGCGGTCCTCACCTTCCTCGCGGGGTGGGAGGGGGAGCTTCCCGCCCTCATCTACATGAGCGCGGTGTGCGTCGCCGCCGCCGACACCACCGCGAGCGAGCTTGGCGTCCTTTCCGACCGGACCTACATGATAACCACCTTAAGGCGCGTGCCGCCGGGGGTGGACGGCGGCGTGTCCCTATACGGAACGGGATGGGCGGTCGCCGCCTCGGCCTTCGCCGCCCTGGTCGGATGGCTGGTCATAATGGGAAGCATGCCCTCGGTCCTGATTCTCGTACCAGTGGCCATGGGCGTCCTCGGCTGCTTCATCGACAGCGTCATAGGCGCCACGCTGGAGACCAAGGGCTGGGTGACCAAGCTGTGGAACAACATAACCTCCATGGCCCTCGGTGCGGCGATAGCGTTGCTGATCCTCATCTGAACAAACAATTAATAATGTCCAGCCACCTATTTTCTCCGGGGGGTCCAGTCGGCAGCTGAGAGAGCCTTCGGAGCGTATATGGTATTAAAGGGCGGCCCTTTCGCCCCCTCGGATTACCTGCGGGAACTCGTCAGACTGGAGTTCGACCCCCTGCTCATCTGCCTGGAAGGCTCCATTCCCCCTTCCGATGCGGATATCGAGGTGCTGGAGCCGGAGAGGGAGGAACCAGAGCTGGCTACCGGCGATCTTCTATACCTTCTGAGAACGCTCATTTCGCATCTGCAGGAGGGGGAGCGCAAGGCGGTGGTGATCACCGACCTGCAGGCCTTAAAGCGCAGCGGCTCTTTCAAAGAGCTCACCGGGTTCATCGGCAGGCTGTACGAGGAGGCCTGCGTGAACCACGGGCTGCTCCTCCTCTTCGCCGATCCCTCCGGCTTCACATATCAGGAGATGGCGTTCCTGGAGAGGGAGACCTGCGCCATCGAGAGGCCGGGGCAGCTCTCCTGAGAACCTGGGAAACAGTTATATATGATGTTCATTTTCACTGGGCCTAAGGATGGTTTGACGGCCATCGCGGCGGGGATACGCCTGGTCTCGTCCGATCCCAGAAGCTAAGCCCGCCCGCGTTCCCTGTGTTACTGTGGTGCGCGAGCCCACGGGAAGCCCGGAAC
>JAVBWG010000008.1:0-146961 GCA_036677555.1 Methanomassiliicoccales archaeon
TAATTGTAATAAACGTCAACCTGGTACTCTCCGCCCCCAAGGAAACCGGGATGCTCACCGGCCTTGGCGCTGTGGACCCATTCCCGCATCAGGGGCACCTGATAACGCAGTCGCGCAAGCTCGACCTGTAGTTTAGACTCCCTCCCCTCCGCCCGGCTGGTAAATATGTCAAGGACCACGGCGATCCTGTCCAGGCACTCTGTCTTCAATCCATTCTCCAGATTGAAATGCTGCGAAGGCTTCAGCTCGCCGTTTATGACCACCACATCCACCGGCCTTTCCGCCAGCAGGTCCTTGAGCTCATTGAACCTTCCTCGGCCGAGATAATACGTCTGATCCGGCCGGGAGCGCCGCTGCATCACCACATACAGAATTTCGACGTCCGCCGAACGGCAGAGCTCCTCAATCTCCGCCGTGTCCCGGTCCAGGCTTATCAGCGCCCCCTTCTTCAATTCAAGCGACCCTCCCCCCTCAATCCCCTCCTCATCATTTACCTTATTTGGTAACAGACGCCTAAGCGCGTTCCATAGGAAATCAAGGGGTGGGGGTGTTTACTGGAACGGAAGGGGCGCCCTTGCTTACTTCCCCGGCCGGGGATAAAAGTAAGGTTCTAGTAAATAGAAGCGCAATGTCCTTGTCCTTACGCGGAAGGGCCTTCATCCTTTCAAGAGGGGCATCATGGAATCCAACATATTCACGCAGCACATGGACCGCAGGCAGATCTTCAAGAAGAACAACCGGGAGATCCTGCGCCCCTCCTATATCCCGGACGTCCTGCCGCACCGCCAGGAAGAGATCAACTCCCTGGCCTCGGTGCTGGTGACCGCATTGAAGGGTGAACGGCCAAGCAACATCCTCATCTTCGGAAAAACGGGAACGGGAAAGACCGCCTGCGTCAAGTTCATCGGCAATGAGATCAAGAAGGCCGGAGGAGACGAGGGGAAGGTCACCTTCATCTACATGAACTGCGAGGTGGTGGACACCTCGTACGGCGTTCTGCAGAACATAGGCAACCAGTTCGTCAAGGACTTCGATCAGCGCATACCGTTCACCGGTCTCAGCATAATGCAGGTCTACAATATGCTCAGGGACAAGCTGGACGAGCAGAACCACGTCATCATAATCGCTTTGGACGAGATAGACAAGCTGGTGTACAAGAGCGGGGACGACGTGCTCTATCATCTCTCCAAGATAAACGACGACCTGAAGAACGCCCGCGTTTCGGTGATAGGCATATCTAACGATCTGCTGTTCACCGAGATGCTCGACCCCCGGGTGCGCTCCCGCATGGAGGGGGAGAAGATGGTGTTCCCGCCGTACAACGCTGACCAGCTGAAGGACATTCTCAGGCAGCGCTCCCAGCTGGCCTTCGATGAGGGCGTCCTGGAGGAGGCGGTGATACCGTTATGCGCCGCCCTGGCCGCTCAGGAGCACGGCGACGCCCGCCGCGCCTTGGACCTGCTGCGCATCGCCGGGGAGATCGCCGAGAGGGACAATGCGGAGAAGGTGCAGGAGCTTCACGTTCTCAAGGCGAAGAACAAGATGGAGCTGGACTGCGTGAGCGAGGCCATACGGACATTGCCGACGCAGTCCAAGCTGGTGCTGATGTGCATCGTCACCAACGTGGAGCGGGGGACTGAGAAGCTCACCACCGGCGATGTGTACGAGACCTACAAGGAGACCTCACGTATCCTGGGGATGGGTCCGCTGACGCAGAGAAGGATCACCGACCTCATCTCCGAGCTGGACATGATGGGGATAATCCACGCCCGGGTGCGCTCCTTCGGTCGCGGGGGCCGCACCAAGGAGATAGACCTCGGCGTGCCTCTGGCGGAGACCAAGAAGGTGCTGGAGGAGGACGAGGTGTTCGCCGGCCTCAAGCACTACAAGCAGAAGAACCAGACCACGCTGATGTGATCATCCCTTCCGGCGGAGCCGGGCCCTCAGCCTCGCCCAGACATCGATCCCGCGCTTCTGGAGCATCAGGCCGGTCAGGTCCATTGCCAGAGGCACAACGATGATCAGGGCGAGGACGACCAGCAGACCGGTCTTGCTGTTCTCCGGCGTGTTCGCCGGCATGTCTCCGTTCACCCACAGCTTGACAAGGCCGAGCCAGGGAAGCTCGGCCTTCGCCTCTCCCACGATCCATTCATCCATCACCGGCTCTCGGCAGATGGAGAAGGTCGACTGGTCATAGACGCCCACATATTGGCCGCCCCTGAGCTCCACGTTGTGATCGCCCATGGTTATTATGCCATCGTGGTCAAGGTGGCGGTCCTCGTAGTGGTCGAGGAGGGAATGAAGATCGACGCTGAGTATCGCGGAACGGTAACCAACGTCATAGATTTCCACCACGCCGGTGAGGTTCCACCAGCGACCATCCTCCGCTGCGCCGTTCCCCCACTTTTCCGCCGGCAGGGCGGCCAGGGAGGGAACATCGAAGCTCATGGAGGTGGCGTTGTACACCAGGCGCATCATGGCTCGATGGATTATGGGGGTGTGGTCCGACCACCCATATCGTTCGTAGACGATCACATCGCCGTAATCGCCGAACGTGCGGTGGCCGTCCGCATAGCTTTCCACATATGTCCGTACACCAGAGCCGTCCGACCGCTGAACGATGACCAGGTCCCCGGTGTCTATGGTCCCTATGAAGCTCCGGTCGTCGCTGTGCTGCATGCTCGCCGACTCGACGACGTAGACCGGAGGCCACATCCCAGCGTAGATGAACACCGCCAACAGCAGGAGGGCGATCGTCAGAAGCCCGCCGACCAGCACCTTGTACTGCTTCAGCACACCCATCAGCTTACCGGACATGTCGGACAACGGAGCACTTTACCCACTTACCTGTAGTTAAGGGTGCCGAACAAGGGATTAATATCATACGGCGGCATGCGGGAGCGATGAGCGACAGGCCCGACAACGATACGTACTTCATGCGCATGGCCGAACTGGTGGCCACGCGCTCCACCTGCCTGCGCCGCCAGGTCGGAGCGGTCATCGTCAAGGAGAAGCGCGTCCTGACGACGGGGTACAACGGCGCTCCGCGCGGGCTCCGCCATTGCGAGGAGGTCGGCTGCGTCCGCCAGCAGAACAATGTCGAGTCTGGAACCAGGCATGAGCTGTGCCGCGGGGTTCACGCTGAACAGAACGCGGTCATCCAAGGGGCGTACTTCGGGGTCAGCATAAAAGGGGCGACCGTTTACACCACCAATTTCCCTTGCGTGCTCTGCTCCAAGATACTGCTTAACGCCGGCATCGAGGAGATAGTCTATCTAGATGCGTATGTGGACGAGCTCTCCAAGCAGATGTTGGAAGAGGCGGGCATCAAGGTTAGGCGATACGAGAGACCATTATTATAATTGATAAATTTATAATTTTCTAAGCATCATAAAATGCGCGGTCGATTCCTATGTTAATTTTTATCACTCATATTCTGGATCAGTACTTGTTATTCCTCTAGAGAATCGAAATTTTCCATCTCCGAAGCTTAATTTATCAGCCAATCGGGCTGCGTTCATCAAATTGTTTATATACTTTGATTAAATTCCCAGAACAACCTTCCGGGGAGACACCTGTGAACAGATCTGACATTCTTCTTCAAGTAAAGGACGCCGAGTCCAAGGCGCAACAGATCGTCAAGGAGGCGGAGGAAAAGCAGAGGTCCACCGTGACCGCTGCCCGAAGAGAGGCCGCCACCCGCGTGAACGAAGCCGACGAGAAGCTTAGGGCCGAGTACGACTCCAGGTTCGCCAAGGAGCGCGAGAGCATCGCCTCCGAGAAGCAGTCCTACCTGAACAAGGGAAAGGAGGAGGCCGCGGCCATCAAAGCCAAGGCCGAGGTCAAGGTCCCGAACGTGATCACTCATCTGATGAAGAGCTTCGAGAGGACTTTAGATGTTGCTGCCAAAACAAATGACTAGGGTCCTCATCGTAGGGTCCCGAGGCGCATTGAAGGACACCATCGAGGTCCTGTACCAGCTCGAGGCAGCACACCTTATTGATTTCAGCGCGGAGGAGGAAGGTTTCTCGCTCGGTGCCCCCCTGCCTGAATCATCCGAGGCCTCCCAGAAGCTGCTCAAGCTGAGGTCCCTGGAGAAGGACATGGGACTCGATGACATGGAGGTCACAGGCCAGATGGACCTGGCCGACATCGAGAAGGACCTGGCCCCGACCATCGCCAATCTTGAGGCGGAGATCACCGGCGCCACCGAGTCCAAGAACCGGATATCCGTCCGCATCAACGAGCTGGAGGCCGAGAAGGCCGTCCTGCAGAACTTCCAGGCGCTACCTTTGAACCTGGAGCTTTACCGCGATTACGATTCTTTAAAGGTCTTCACCGGCAGGGTCCGCGGAGACCCCAGCGCCGCGATAAAGGCCGCCGCGCCTCAGAGCGAGGTATTCATTTCTGATAATGGCGACTTCGTCGCCGCGTTCGTCACCAAGGCCCAAGCGGATGAGGCGCAGAAGGCCATGGTCCAGTTCGGGTTCAGCGAGGTACCTGCTCCTGCAGGAACCGGTTCCCCGCAGCAGCTGGTGGCCAGGGCCGACGAGGAACTTACCACCCTGAGATCGAGCCTGGACGAGGCGGTGAAGAAGCTGGAGGAGCTCAAGGACAAGCACGCCATCTTCGTCAAGGCCGCCGATGAGCACCTCAGCATCATTGTCGCCAAGGCCGAGACGCCTCTGCGCGTCGGAACTACCGGATACACCTTTGCCATGGACGCCTGGGTGCCCACTTCGGAAATGCCGGCGGTGGAGAAGGCCATATCTGAAAAGCTAAGCGGCAAGGTTCACATCGAGTCATTGGAGGTCATGTCCCGCCGTGAGGCGCATGGCCATCACGAGGAGGAGCACCACCAGGCCAAGGTCGAGGAGATACCCTCCAAGACCGAGAATGGTAAGACCGTCCGCAAGTTCGAGTTCATGGCCCGCATGCTATCCACTCCCAAGTACCGGGAGATAGACCCGGCGATAACCATGATGATCACCATACCCATATTCTTCGGTCTCATGGTCGGGGACATCGGTTATGGCATCCCATTCATGATCCTGGGCCTGATAGGGCTCAAGAAATGCGTTTCCGATGAGTGGAGGACCATTTCCACCCTCTTGTTCTTTGGCGGCATATGGGCCACCATCTTCGGGCTGTTCATGTTCGGAGAGGCGTACGGGCTTCATTTCGCAGAGCAGGCGCACGACATGAGCTGGTCCTCGCTGCTGGGCGTTCATATCCCGCACGAGATAGCCATAGGCGGGTTCGAGATACCCATCGGCATATACAGCAAGCTCCACAATGTCAAGGAGATACTGTACATGACCCTGTGGATCGGTATCGCCCACATATTCATCGGGTTCATGATCGGCTTCTACAACAAGGCCATCAGGTATGGTTTCAAGCACGCGGTCATCGAGAAGGTCAGCTGGATGATGATCCTGACCGGCGGTGCGCTGCTCCTGCTCTTCCTGGTCGACGCCATGATCCGCGGCCTGACCGTCGAGCTGACAGATAACAGGATGCTCATCGCCCTGCCGCTGCTGCTGGTCGGGGTATTGATGGCCTACAAGGGCGAGGGTTCCGGGGCCATCTTGGAGCTTCCAGGACTGATGGGCAACATCATATCCTACACTCGTCTGGCAGCCATAGGGATGTCCAAGGCTGGTCTGGCCTTGGCCTTCAACACCATCGCTTTCGAGGTCATGTGGGGTCACGACTTCCACGTCCTGGGCTCGAACAGCGGAGACACGATAATGCTCATCGCCGCATTGGCAATATTCCTGATAGGGCACCTGACAATATTCGTGCTGGCCATCATATCGGCCGGCTTGCACAGCCTCAGGTTGCACTACGTAGAGTTCTTCATGAAGTTCTACGAGGGCGGCGGTGTGGAGTTCAAACCCTTAAAAGTGATTCGTAAGTATACGAGAGATAAGAACGGAGTGAGTGAGTAAAATGGCAGATGCAGGTTTGATAGCAATCGGTGCTGGAATCGCAGTCGGACTGACCGGTTTGGCCTCCGCCTTCGCGGAGAAGGAGATCGGTTCCGCCGCCATTGGCGCCATGGCCGAGAACGAGAAGCTCTTCGGTAAGGGTCTTATCCTGACCGTTATCCCGGAAACCATCGTCATCTTCGGTATGGTCGTCGCGATTCTGCTCTGGCTCAACATGTGAACAGTGCGGAACGCACGGGAACGTACAAAGGTAAAGAGGCCGACGCATGGCATTGGATGAAGTAATCAACAATATATCGGAAGGAGCCCAGGCCAAGGCCCGGGAGCTTTCCGCCGAGGCGGAGAAGGAGCGCGCCGCCATCCTCAAACAGGCTGACGACAAGGTCGCCGCTAAGAGGCTGGCCCAGCAGAAGGAGCTGGAGGTCGCCCTGAAGCGCCTGAAACAACAAGAAATATCCAGTGCCGAGCTTGAAGCTAAGAGGGTCATCCTCAACGCCAAGAAGGACGTCCTGGATAAGTCGTTCCAGGTGGCCTTAGACTCACTGCTCAACATGGACGAAGGGAACCGGGGTCGCATGTACCGCAAGATACTGGAGGGCGGCAAGACCGTCATCCAGGCTCCCAAGGTATATTGCCCTCGGGGAGAGTCCAAGTTGATCAGCGGTGTCAGCGGGTTGGGAGGCGTGATCGAGACCGACATGGAGACCGGGGTAATCCTGGAGGACGCCTCGGGAATCGTTCGGTTGGACTATCGCTTCCGGGTCCTATTGGAAAGTGTTTGGGATAAGGAACTGAAGAACGTCTCAAACATATTGTTCGGGTGAAAGGATGTTGTCAATCTGGGGTAGCAAAGGGAATTATTCCTACGTAACAGCCAGGGTCAAAGCGAAGAAGAGCCTGCTGATCTCCAAGGACAACTACCCCAAGCTACTGTTGATGGACCTCAACGAGATCGGTCGTTTCCTTGGTGAGACCCAGTACAAGGTCGAGATGACCGAACTGGCCACCAAGTACGACGGCGTCAATCTCATCGAGCTCGGCACCAGCAAGAACCTGGCCAGGATCTTCACTGATATTCTGGAGTACAGCAAGGGCGACCTGCGGGAGATGCTGGAAAGGTATCTCATGCGCTGGGACATGTGGAACATAAAGACCGTCCTTCGCGGAAAGTACTATGGAGCTTCCACCGAGGATATCCAGGAAGATATTGTGGCCGCCGGTAAGTTCAGTGAGGAGTACATAAATGTCCTGATCTCGCTGGAGACCGTCGAGGACGTGTTGAAGGAGCTGAGGAGCAAGGAGGGGCTGGTAATTCCTGACGAGATCGTCGCGGAATACAACGAGACAAAGACATTGGCCCCCTTGGAGGACTACCTTGACCGGCTGTACTACGACGATGTCCTGGATTGCGTGAAGTGCCGGAACAAGGCCGAGCGCCTGTTCAAGCAGTTCCTGCGCAAGGAGGTCGACATAACCAACCTCATGACCCTGCTAAAATTGAAGAAGGAAGGGCTTTCGCCGGACAAACCGGAGAAATACTTCATCGAGGGTGGAGAGGAACTGGATGTCAAGACCTTGGTCGCGCTCAGCAAGGCGGAGTCCATGGACCAGGTGGTCAGCGAGCTGGCCAAGTATTCATATTACGCGGAGACCAAGGAGGCGCTGGAGGAGTTCAAGCAGACCGGCTCGCTGAGCGCGGTTAGCCTGGCCATGCAGCGTCAGCTCCTGAGGAGCTCCGAGAAGTTCTCGCACATATATCCGCTGTCGGTCCTGCCGATCATGGACTACATGCTCAGGAAGAAGCAGGAAGTGGACAACATAAGGATAATCGCGAGATGCAAGGAGAGCAATCTGGGACCGGACCAGATAAAGAAGCTGTTGGTGATGTGATGGACATTGCGGTATTAGGCAGCGACGAGTTCGTGTTGGGTTTCCGGCTGGGCGGAGTGAAGCGAATTTACACCGCCAAACCCAAGGATTACGAGGCCAAGGCGCTGGAGCTCATAGCTGACAGCAGCATTGGCGTGCTAGCGATCGATTCCTCCGACCTGGAGCTTCTGAGCCCCAACGCGAGGAGGAAGGTAACTGAAAGCATCGCCCCCGTCGTGGTGATGGTGGGCAAGGCCGAGAGCGACCTCAGGGAGAAGGTCAAGCGGGCCATCGGTGTTGATCTGTACAAAACTAATTGAGGGGTTTGACATGGGAAAGGAAGGCGTGATCTATAGAGTTGCAGGGCCTGTCGTTACGGCGGTCGGCATTTCGCCTAGGATGTACGACGTTATCCTGGTGGGCAAGGAGCAGCTCATGGGAGAGGTCATCAAGATCGTGGGCGAGAAGACCGTCATTCAGGTGTACGAGGATACCTCAGGCGTGCGACCGGGAGAGAAGGTCGTCGATACCGGACAGCCCCTCGTGGCCGAGCTGGGACCCGGCCTGTTGTCTAGCGTTTATGACGGAATACAGAGGCCGTTGCCGGTCCTGATGGACAAGATGGGCAACTTCATCGAGAGGGGAGTGACCGCTCCCGGCCTCGACCACAACCTGAAATGGCCGTTCACCCCCGTGGTGAAGCAGGGCGACACCGTCGCCGAGGGCCAGGTCATCGGTACCGTTCCGGAACGGGCCATCACCCACAAGGTCATGGTGCCCCCTGGAATATCCGGAAGGGTGGACATGATCAAGTCCGGCGAGTTCACCGTGGACGAGATCGTGGCCGTCATCGACGGCAAGGAAGTCAAGATGATGCAGAAGTGGCCCGTCCGGCGCGGCCGGCCCTTCGCCAAGAAGATGGCTCCCGAGGAGCCGCTCATCACCGGGCAGCGGGTGCTTGACACCCTGTTCCCGCTGACCAAGGGCGGCACTGGCGCCATCCCCGGCGGTTTCGGTACCGGAAAGACGGTTACCCAGCAGCAGCTGGCCAAGTGGTCCGATGCGGAGATCGTGGTCTACATCGGCTGCGGAGAGCGCGGCAACGAGATGACCGAGGTTCTCACCTCCTTCCCGGAGCTGACCGATCCCAAGTCCGGAAAACCGCTGATGAACAGGACCGTTCTCATCGCCAACACCTCCAACATGCCCGTGGCCGCCCGTGAGGCGTCCGTGTACACCGGCATGACCATCGCCGAGTACTTCCGTGACATGGGGTTGAACGTCTCCCTGATGGCCGACTCGTCCTCCAGATGGGCCGAGGCCATGAGGGAAATTTCCTCCAGACTTGAAGAGATGCCCGGCGAGGAAGGTTACCCCGCGTACCTGTCCGCCAGGCTGTCCGAGTTCTACGAGAGGGCCGGTCGTGTGGTAGCCCTCTCCGGAGGATTAGGCTCCATCTCCGTCGTGGGCGCTGTTTCGCCGCCCGGCGGTGACCTGTCCGAGCCGGTCACGCAGAACACCCTGCGCATCGTGCGTGTCTTCTGGGCCCTGGACACCAAGTTGAGGGAGAGGAGGCACTTCCCGGCCATCAACTGGCTTACGTCCTACTCGCTGTACTCCGGTCAGCTGGACGGCTGGTACAAGAAGAACGTCGCCGAGGACTTCCCCGAGCTGCGCAACTGGGCCATCGGACTTCTCCAGAAGGAGGCCGAGCTGCAGGAGATCGTGCAGCTGGTCGGTTCCGATGCATTGCCGGACGAACAGAAGCTCACCCTTGAGATCAGCAGGATGATCCGCGAGATATTCCTGCAGCAGAACGCCTACCACCCCGTCGACACCTACTCGCCGATGAGCAGGCAGTACACCTACCTGCGCCTCATCAACCGCTTCTCCATCGCCGCGGCAAAGGCTGTGGAGAACGAGGTGTCTGTGGAGGCCATCGCCAACATGGACCTGCGCAACAAGCTCGCCAAGTCCAAGTTCGAGGACAACATCGAGGACATCCTGAAGGAGATCGGCGCGACCATGGACAAGGAGTTCGAAGCCCTGGGAGGTAAGTAAATGACATCCAAGGAATACCGTTCCATCACCCAGATCGCCGGGCCGCTCGTGTTCGTCGAGAAGACCGAGCCCGTAGGATACAACGAGCTGGCCATAGTGACCCTGCCGGACGGCAGCGAGAGGATGGGCCAGGTTCTGGACTCCTCGGACGAGGTTGTGGTCATCCAGATGTTCGAAGGCACCACCGGCATCCCCAAGACCGCCGGCGCGCGCTTCTTGGGCGAAACGATGAAGATGCCCGTGTCCAAGGACATGCTCGGAAGGATACTCTCCGGAAGCGGCAAGCCCCTGGATGGCGGACCGGCCATCGTTCCCGAGGACCGCCTGGAGATCATCGGCGCCGCCATCAACCCGTGGGCGCGGGACAACCCGTCCGAGTTCATTCAGACCGGCATATCGACCATCGACGGCATGAACACGCTCGTTCGCGGCCAGAAGCTGCCGATCTTCTCCGGTTCCGGTCTCCCGCACAACGAGATCGCCCTGCAGATCGCTCGTCAGGCCAAGGTGCTCGGAGGCTCCGAGGACTTCGCCGTGGTGTTCGCCGCCATGGGCATCACGAACGAGGAGGCGCAGTACTTCATGAAGGACTTCGAGAGGACCGGCGCCCTGAAGCGCGCCGTGGTGTTCTTGAACCTGGCGGACGACCCGGCCATTGAGAGGATCATCACCCCGAAGCTGGCCCTGACCACCGCCGAGTATCTGGCCTTCACCCTGGACATGCATGTCCTGGTCATCCTGACCGACCTGACCAACTACTGCGAGGCTCTCAGGCAGATCGGCGCCGCCCGTGAGGAAGTTCCGGGCCGACGCGGCTACCCGGGGTACATGTACACCGACCTGGCCGGTATCTACGAGCGCGCCGGGAGGATCAAGGGCAAGAAGGGAAGCATCACCCAGATCCCCATCCTGTCCATGCCCGGTGACGATATCACCCACCCCATCCCGGACCTTACCGGATACATCACCGAAGGCCAGATCGTGGCCAAGAGGGAGCTGCTCAGGGCAGGCATATACCCGCCCATTGACGTAGGCTCGTCCCTGTCCCGGCTGATGAACGAGGGTATCGGAAAGGGACGCACCAGGGAGGACCACAAGGCCGTCTCCGACCAGTGCTACGCCGCATACGCGGAAGGACGCGACCTGCGCGGTCTCGTCGCCATCGTCGGAAAGGAGGCGTTGTCCGAGAGGGACCGCAAGTTCCTGGAGTTCGCCGACGACTTCGAGAAGCACATCGTGCAGCAGGGCCGCGAGGAGGACCGCACCATCGAGGGAACCCTCGACCAGATGTGGGACATACTCGCCTCGCTGGACGAGAGGCAGCTGACCAGGATCGACCGCAAGTACATCGAGAAGTACCACCCGAAGTACCGCAAGAAGGATTGAGATGCCTACCGCCGACGTCAAACCGACCCGCTCCGAACTGCTGGAGATCAAGAAGAAGATCAAGCTGACCAAGTCCGGCTACAAGATCCTCAAGATGAAGCGGGACGGTCTGATCCTGGAGTTCTTCAAGATCCTCGAGCAGGCCAAGGACATCCGGGACAAGGTCAACCGCGATTACGATGAAGCGATGCGCTGCATCGCCGTCGCCAAGGCGGTGGACGGAGCGATAGCGGTGCAGAGCGCCGCCTTCGCCCTGAAGACCCATCCCGAGCTTTCGCTGCGCTCCAAGAACATAATGGGCATCGTGGTTCCGGAGATCGAGGCCAACTCGATACGCACGCCGATGGACCAGCGCGGTTACGGCGTCATCGGCACCTCCGTCTACATCGACGAGGCCGCCAAGGCCTTCGAGAACCTGGTCGGGACGATAATCGAGGCCGCGGAGATCGAGACCACCATGAAGAAGCTTTTGGAAGAGGTGGAGAAGACCAAGCGCCGCGTCAACGCCCTGGAGTTCAAGGTGATCCCGGAGCTGCAGGAGTCCGAAGCCTTCATCCGCCTCCGCCTGGAGGAGATGGAGAGGGAGAACACCTTCCGGCTCAAGCGCGTCAAGCAGAAGGCGGAAGCCAAGGTCTGATGCTCGAAAAACTCTTCGACACCCCGGAAAAAAGGGCCAGGCTGGTCAGGTATGCCTGGCTCATTTCTCTTTTAATGCTCGCCTTGGGCTACGTCCTCATAGTGATGTTCTGGGACGGCTGATCCAGCATCTCCAGGCGACCGTCCTCGAGGTGATACAGGGCGGACCTCACCTTCACTGGGACGCCGGGCATGACCCTGCCCAGCAGGACGCGCAGTGACGCTGCCTGCCCGACCGCCCATTCCCGCTCGTGCGGTTCATAGAAGCCGAGCCACGATCTGGCGTCCTCGATGTCCTCGCCAAGGGCATCGGAGAGCGCCTCAACATCCACCACGCCGGCCACCCGTTCGTCCAACCCTCCGGCGGAACGCATCCCGCAGCTGCTGTGGCCGACCACCAGCACGTTGCGGCACTCCATGACCGTCAGGCAGATCAGCAGGGAGCGCAGCGAATCGTGGGTTATGGAGTTCCCGGCGTTCCTGATGATGAAGACCTCCCCTGGTGACAGCCCCAGCATCTCCAGGGGCGGTATTCGGGAGTCCATGCAGGTGAGCACGACCGCCTTGGCCGAACCGTTCACAGGCGGCTGGACATACCTTTCCATCCAGGTCCGGTTGCCTTTCAGGACGTTCTTGATAAAAACATCGGCGCCATCCTCGTCCTTGGGCGGGGTGGTGTACATTGCCCCCTTAGCCCAAGGACCGCTATTTCAATGTTTCCTCAGAAGTCGGCAATGGCCGGCTTCCCGGTCCCCAGGTTCACCAGTATCAGCTTTGCCGGGTCGGGGACGAAGTTGTGCATCTTCTGGAAGGATGTCTGGTCCTGCCAGGTCGATGCGTTGATCAGCCTTATGCCGTTGTAGAAGGAGACGCCGGCGCCGTGCACATGACCGGTGACGAAGATGTCCGGGACCTCGTCTATGACCAAATAGTCCTTCCTCTCCGGCGCGAACGGGGTCTTTCCTCCATAGGCCGGGGCGAGATGTCTCCTCTTCAGCATCTCCTCCATGGCCTTCAGGGGCTGGGAGTACGACAGCCCCTTAATTCCGTTGACCATATCGTCGAAGCTCTTGCCATGATAGGACAGGATGGTCCTGCCCTCGATGCGCAGGTAGGCGGGATTCCCTATCTGCAGCACGCTGGAATCGAACATCCTGGCCACCTCCTCGCTCAGGGCCGGCTGCGGCTCGGCCGGGCGGACCATGTCATGGTTGCCGGGCTGCATGACGATGCGTATCCCGTCCGGCACGTCCTTCAGGTGCTCGGCCATGGCCTTGTACTGGTCCAGGATGTCCTCGATGACCAGCTCTTCCTCCTGCCCCGGGAAGACGCCCACGCCGTCGACGCAATCGCCCGGGATGACTATGTAACGGATGTCCAGGTCCTTGGCCTCGTCCTTCAGCCACTCGATCATGTTCTTCCAGCGTTCTTCAAGGAAGGTGTTGCTCCCCACATGCACGTCGGACATGAAGGCCACCTGAGCCGTCGAATCGCTCACCTCCATGCCGGAGCTGAACGGCACGTCAGGGCGGATGAGGTCCTTCAGTATCATCTTGCGGTCCCGGCGGGACATCTTGCCCACCACCCCGATCACCTCGTCCTGCAGGACGGAATCCTTCGCCGCCTTGTTATCCTTGGGCACCATGATGGTCATCTTGCCGGTGTCATCCTCCAGCTCGATGATCTTCTCCCCCGACCGGGTCTCCCGCACCTCATTGACCATCCCGATGACCTTGACCTCGTCGGCCTGTAGCTTGTTAGGATCCATCGCCCGCTGGATGGATATGGCGCCCATCATGTCCCTCCGGCGGAGCAGCAGCGCCTTCAGGCTGGCGAAGCGGTCCTGGAAGTATCGGGCGAAGCCTTCCACTGACGCCAGGCAATCCGACTGGGCGGTGATGTCCTTCAGAACCTGAACCTCGCCCATCCTCCTCACCGCAGCGGGTTCCGGCCGCACGGTCGTCTCCAGGCGCGGTCCTTCCACGCGCACCACCGTCCTCAGGTCGCGCAGGGTCACCACCAGCGGCTGGTAAGGTATCTGGGGGATGATCTGGCGGGCGAACTGCAGCGGCGACGGCTGGGACAGAATGAACTCCTCGGCCTCCTGGTCAAGAAGAAAACCGTCGTTGGCCAGGGCCTCCACGACCTTGCTGCGCATCCGACCTTGCCATGCCGCCCCCATTTTAAATAGTTTCTTAAATTATCCATTCCCGATGGTCGAGGTCACAGCCAATGCCAGGTCGTACCCCACCGAGGACGCCGAGAGGGTGCGCCGCTGCCTCCTGAACATCTTCCCGGAGGCAGACCTGACGGAAAGGGATGGAACGGTCACGGCCACCGTCCAAGGCCTGTCGCGGTTCAAAGAACTGATCCGCAACCACCGGATCCTGGACAGCACCCGGGCGGTCATGCTCCGCGGCATGTCCGGCGATCGCATATCGTTCGATCTCAACAAGCAGGCAGCCTTCGTCGGGAAGATCTCCTTCGCCGAGGGGAACGCGCCCCTGGGGCATATCGAGGTGGTCATCAGGGGCGACGACCTGGAGGCGCTCATCGACGATGTCGCGCCCCGCACCGTGGACGGGGAGATACCTTGATCGCCATCTCCTCCCCGCACCTCTCGCGCTGGGACTTCCCTTACGCTCTGGAGAGGGTCGCCGAGCATTACCAGGCATGGGAGATAGTGGCCGAGGGGAAGCACCTTCTGAGGGACATATGTGATGATTTTCTCAAGCTCGCCCCGTCCTACGATCTCGAATTTTCCGTCCACGCGCCTCTGAGCGATGTGAACATCGGGGCCATCAACCCGAGGATGAGGGAGGCCGCCCTGAACGAGGTGCTGGAGGCTATCGAGCTGGCGCACCGCATGAACATCGACCTGATCACGGTACATCCGGGCTTCATGTCCCCCCTGGCGGTCCTGGACCGGGGCACCGCAGTGGAAGCCACGAAGAGATCGCTGAAGGTCATCAACGCCCGTGCCAGGGACCTGGGCGTACGCGTCGCTCTGGAGAACATGCCGGAGATGCCCGCCTCCATGGCCAAGACCCCCGAGGAGCTCCTGGAGTTCATGGAGGGGACGGAGATGGGCGTGTGCTTCGATATCGGCCATGCCAACACCGTCGGAAACATTCCGGATTTTCTTGCGATAAGGGGCCGCTTCATCAACATGCACGTTCACGACAACATCGGCGACCGGGACCGGCACATGGTCATCGGGGAGGGCAACATTGACTTCCGCAGATGGCTGGAGGCGTTCCGGCCCTACCGGGGCAGGTACGTCATCGAGGCCCGCGAGCTGGAGGCGTCGCTGCTGTCCCGTGATAGGCTGCGGGGAATATTGGCCGCCTTCGAGTGATCAGTTCTCCTTTCCGCAGCGGGAGCAGATGAACTTCCCATCTACGAACCTCGCCTCCGTTCCTGCGCAATGTCTACATACAAACCCGAAGGTGGGCGCGGCCGACGGGGCGCCGTAGGGCACGTACTCGGCCCGGGGGGAGAGCGGCCGGTAGTACGCGCTCACCGGGCGGGCGTCGCCCCATCTCAGGACCTGCCTGCCGCTGAACAGCTCCAAGGCCCGGATGGCGTAGTACACCAGATACACCGCCCCCATGGCCATGAAGGCCAGAAGCAGCAGTCCCATGACCATGTCCGTCCCGTCGCCAGGCCAGACGTCCATGGGGAAGCTGAGGTAGTCTATGAAGAAGTGCAGCATGACGCTTGCGTAAACGCCGTACTTCAGGAACAGGTAGCCCAAGGCCAGCCCGGCCAGGAAGGTCGGCGGCACCTTGTAAAGGTCCCAGCTGAACACATGCGCCAAGGAGAATATGGCGGACGAGAACACCAGGAAGAACTTTTCCCAGAAACCGAACTGGAAGTGCCCTCCGAAAATGTAACGGCGGTACGGCGCCCCCTCTCCCTTGAGCAGATACACCGCTCCCAGGGGCAGCCCTATGTAGAGGATGCGGCAGATGACCTCCTCCCAGACCGAGGCCCGCAGCAGCGACCACAGCTTCTCCCAAAGCTCTCCGGTCGAACCGCCGGAGGAGGGGTCGATGCCAAAGAAGCCGAGGAGAAGATAGTAGGCGGCGTTCATGGCCAGGACGGCCAGGAATATGGTCGAAACGGCATAGAGGGGGGAGTGCTCGGTCTGTTTGAACGTCAGCTCCTTCAGGATGCGCTTCCCACTCAGGCAGACCATCACCGCGTAGGAGAGCAGGACGGCCGCGACCAGCAGTATGTAGTAGCCGACGAACCACGCCCCCGGCAGTCCCACGATCTTGACTATCCAGGGAAGGACCACGAACAGAGCCGTTCCCGACTCCCAGGCCTCGGGTATCACAAACTGCATGCCCCAGACCATGATCCCCACGTTTATAGTGACCAGGACCAGGACCACAAGCGTCATGTAGGCCCCGATCCCCCGCAGCATCTCGCGGGCCGACTGCAGGCTGCTCTTCTGCCTCACCGGGCGGGGAGGGGGGGCGTAGAATGCGTACTGACGCGCCACATCGTCCGTCGCGTTCAGGGGAAGGCCGCATCTTGAGCAGAAAGCGGCGTCTCCAAGCACTTCGGCCGCGCATCGCGGGCAGACACGCTTCGGAGCCTCTCCGTCCATGCTGCCTTTCATCCCGGCCTTTCTATTTTTAACTGTCGATGTTGGTGCCTGAAAGCGTCACCGATACCATCAATTCGGACATATGGATAAAAGTGCCAGCATCATATATCCATAAGGCAAACCTTTATAATTTTACCGATTGTTGCATACCCACTAAAAGGGAGGCAACCGCAATGGATGACGATGCGCCGGGAAAGAACGTGGATTTTGTGACACTGAGCGCCGAGAAGATACCTTTCGGCCGCAACAACTTCATCGAGGTGGCGCGGAAGAAGGCCATCACCAAGGAGGGGGAGAACGAGTTCATCTCCCTGTCCCGGGGCTATTACCTTCCGGACGGCACCGAGCGGTTCAAGAAGTCCGTGACGATACCGGACGACCCCAAGATAAAGGACTTCGTGATCGACAAGATCCGCTCGATGTGATCCCTCACCTTTTTTCCACGAGCAGCTCCAGATAGGAGCGCCGCTCGTTCCCTGTCAGCCCTAGCTCTTTCTTGAGCCCCATCACCAGGGCCTTCCCCTCCTCCAGGTCCGCCCCCTGGTACTCAAGCTCCACATAGCCCCCCAGCCCCTCCACCCGGTCAAGGCAGACGTGCACGCTTCCCATCTCGTAGACCGTCCGGCGCTTGGTGACCGTCAGGAATGGCTGGAAGCCCACGCGCTTCAGCAGATTCGACATCAGCTCCAGGTCCTGCACCTCCAGCTCGATCTCCTCCCGCATCTTCGTCTCCAGGTCGAGCTTCGGCCCCTTGTAGGTCATGCGGGAACGGCCGTTCTCTCGCCTCAGACGCAGGGCCTCGTCGGTGAGGCCGAAGTCCCTGGACGGGTGGGAAAAGTAGACGTCCGCCTGCTCCAGCTCCTCCACATGTCTCGCCCCCAGGCCGCGGAGGCGGTCCTCCAGGGCAGCGAGGTCCGGACAGGGCGCCTTAACCTCCAGCTCGATCATGGAATTCGCTACTGAACGATGCAATATATAAATTCCTGGAACCGATTGTTGAACCGATCGATATGGCCGGGAACGATCTGGGTCTGTTGCACATATATACGGGCGAAGGCAAGGGCAAGACCACTGCCGCCCTCGGGCTGGCCCTTCGGGCATGGGGGCACGGTCTGAGGATATGCGTCATCCAGTTCATGAAGCGGGGCGAGGACTACGGGGAGGTCAAGGCGCTGAGGAAGATGGGGGTGGAGGTCTTCCAGTTCGGCTCCGGCAAGCTGATCGTCAAGGGAAGGCATTGCCAGGACGACCTGGACTGCGCCGCTCGTGCCTTGGACCTATCCCGTTCGATCATGGCCTCGGGGGAGTTCGACGTCGTCATCCTGGACGAGGTGAACGTGGCCGTCTCCTTCGACCTCGTCCGATGCCATGATGTTCTGGAGGCGCTCAGGTGCAGGGCTCCAGGGGTGGAGGTCATATGCACCGGCCGCAACGCCCCCGAGGAGCTGAAGGAGGAGGCCGACCTAGTGACGGTCATGACCCTGGAGAAGCACCCATACGATGGGGGGCTCAATGCGAGAAAAGGCATTGAATATTGACCCCTATTATATAATCCAGGCAAACATTAAATAGCATCCTGTTGCATAGATTATGTTCTAGAGCGGTAGCTTTAGCGAGGGAAGTGACATGGTCCGATTCAAGAAGCAGCTCAGGAGATGCCGCAGGGCAGTGTCCGACATAATCGGCAACCTGCTCATCCTGGCGATCACGGTGACGTTGTTCTCCAGCATCATGTTCTATGTGGCCACCATCCCATCCCCGGAGGAGCAGACCTATGCGGAGGTCACGTACGACCTGGGCGATGTGGTGGACGGTTCCCGATGGATATATCTGACCCATAAGGGCGGGCAGGAACTGATCAACGGCAGCACCAACATCTACATCTTCAAGTACGGCAGCGAGCTCATTTCCCTCAAGCTCAAGGACGGCACCCTCACCGGACAGGACAAGGAGAAGTGGAGTCCCGGTGAAGTATGGCAGTACAAGCTGGACGGCGTAAGCGGCGACACCCCGCTCAGCGTGACGATTATTGACACCAGGTACGACACCAAGGTCTGGGAGGCCGAAATGGTCGGCGGGCAGGTCACCGGCGATTACGCGCCGGTGATAACCACCCGCGGCACCATGCCGTCCATCATCATCGACGGTTCCCCGTTCCGCTTCTATGCCAGCGTCTCAGATTTCAATGGCGACCTAGACACCAGCAGCGTCTATGTCGATGCCACATCCCTGGGGATAACGCCGGCCCTTGTGCAGCTCACTGACACCGACGGCGACGGTGTTTACATAAGCAACCAGCTCACCGGAAGCAAGGACTTCGACAACAAGGAGGTCATGGTCAAGGCCAAGGACCTCACCAACAAGGCAGCATCTTCCAGGTTCACCCTCATCGCCCAGCAGGACCTGACGGGCGGAGGCGGGTCCAACGAGACCAACATCGGCCCCTTCACGGGGTTCGAGAGCTATCTCGTGAACGGCACCTACCCTCCCAACGCCAGCGGAGGACAGAGCGGGAACACCCAGGGAACGACCTTCTACTTCATCCGGAGGGCTTCCGACAAGAACATCACCAGGTTGTTCGAGCCCGGCGAGGCGCTGTATGTCGAGATATACAGCAACAAGCTGACCAACCTGGCTCTGGAGAACTCCTTCTCCCTGTTCAACCCCACCACCGGAAGCCTGCTGACGCCCCCCACCAAGCTGGTGAACGCGTTCCAGTACGGGGGGATATACGCCACCTTCCATCGTTATTACATCAACCTGACGGCCCCCTCTCAGCCATTGTACTTCCCCCTGCAGATATCCCTCAGGGACAACACCGGTACGGTGGTCAACATCGCCGATAGCATATCGGTCGTCGGGGCCAACTATCCGATCATCAAGACGTACAAGCTCAACAGCGCCACCAGCCAGCTGGAGCTGTGCAACTCCTTCAACCACACCGACACGGTCTACCTAAAGGTGTTCACCAAGGATGTGGATTCGGCGATCACCACCGTGGTGATCAACGACATGCAGATCAACGACTATTCGGGCAAGTATGTCGTGAAACAGACCATGCCCGCGCCGACGACGTGGACCTCTGGGACACAGCCGGCCCTGACCAAGAACGCACCGTTATCCCAGATATATAAGACGTCAAAGACAGGCACCAGCCCGAACCGCGTGTACGACAACGTGGTGCTCAACGCCGCCTACACGGTCCAGATCGATCTGCTCAGGCCGAACTACGGCTGGTGGTTGCCTGGGAAGAACTCCTACACCCTGTACATCCCGGTCCTGACCGATTCCGGAAGCTACGGGACCGGCGAAACATACTACAACATGAACTACCAGTTCAACGTGACCGCGCCCCGGAGCACCACCGACCTGGTGGCCAGCATAGGTTCCGGGTCCTTCACCTGGAGCGCCTCCGGCGCCGCATGGGAGGACAACAAGCTGGTGTGGTACAAGAACGGAGAGAGGTTCGACCAGTGGGACGCCACGATCATCGACGACGATACCTACGATGGTCCGATAGGCATGGAGCTGGCTGACCTGGACAATGATGGCTACAAGGACCTCATCGTAGGCTTCCAGGATTCCACAGTGTCCATCGCCTGGTATCGTAACCAGAAGATAGATGGTAGCACATGGTCCACTCTGCCGTACATCATTTCTCCAGCGTTTGATGCATTGGCCAATACACAGGCCGCAGGAGGAAACAACAAAGGAACAGCCAATGAAGACGTATCGGTATGGTCGAATGTGGACAATTGGGCTCGAGATCCAGAGTTTATCACTTCTTACGACGGGAACAGTTATGTGTCGCCGAACGAACTGGTAGGTGCTATCAAGTCCGGTGATTTCGATGGAGATGGAGATCTGGATGTGGTCGCCGCATTCATGCACACCGTTGTTTTCACCACAGCCACTTCGGATTCAAATGCCAACCCATCAAATACCCAAGGGATGTTCTTCAACCGTGGGATTTACATATTCTGGAACGACGGTAGCTGGACAAAGACCCAGTTATACGACACCAGCACCTATACCAATCAGGATAACAACCCTGCAGCTCTAGACATTGCCGTCGCAGACCTGAACCAGGATGGTGTTGATGATATCGTTGCAGTGTACGAAACGGGAGTGACAAAGATCTGGATGAACCAGTGGAAGCAGGTTATTGGTATTTCATCCAACCCCAAGGTGGACGCCTTTGGCTCCGGCTCCCTGGTGCCGCCGGGGAACGTGCCATCGGTCACCGGGACAAATCCCTGGGACCATGCTCAAAGGAGCCCGTCAGTCGTCATCGCCGACGTTGATCTCAATGGCTATCCAGACATAATCAGGACCAGTTCCACCGTCTCGGGCAGCTCCAGGACGGTCACGGTGATAAGGACCATGTCCTCCACCCCGACCGACCTGCTGAGGTCGCCCAGCGCGGAATACAGTCCTGCGGCCGAGACCAGCGCGCAGATCACCGGTTCGATGGCCAATCTGGTGGCCAACGATGGGACGTTCGAGACGCTGACCGAGGTCTACAAGAACACCGGGGTCATCCTGGGCATTCCAGACCAGAAGCAGGTGTCTCTGCCGAACATCGACGACACCGGACAGGACCTGAACAATCTGAAGTACGATGATGGAGTGACGTACAACATCGGCTCTTTGCAGACCATGCATGTGCGGAGCTTCGCCATGGACAATACATACTCGAGCAAGCCCCTGACACAGGTGCTTCTGCATGTCGATTACTCCTCCACGGCGAACTACAACGGCAACAGATACCTCCAGTATTCACTGGACGGCACGAATTTCGTGAACACCACCTTCCTGCCGACCGGCTCAACCCTGGGGGTAAACGGAACATTCGACCTCTTGGCCGCGGGCATTGATACCTGGGCGGAGTTGCAGAACCTGAGGGTGCTGTTCGTTCACAACGGTCTTGACGGCACTGTGCAGTTCGACTACATACGCCTGGAGGTAAAGTTCGCAGAGAGCCGTTGGATGGAATGGCAATATGAGGTTCCAAACCTGCCTACGCAGCTGACGCACCAGCTGGGGGTTTCCGCCTACACAACCGGAGAGACCTTCAAGGTGCAGTACTCCACCGATGGGACCATCTGGTACGATGCGTTCTCATTCAACGAGACCGTCAAGACGCTGAAGCAGATCCAGCTGCCCCACACCACCAACTCGGAGTACTTCATCAAGATCATCGCCGCGGACTCGTCGACGAGCGACATGATCAACGACACCATGTATGTGGACCTCATAGGGATCAGGCACATATCCCCGACAGTGCACTGGCCATCATCCGACCTCCGGACCGTCAGCTTCACCATGCAGAACAATGGCGAATACATAACGGCCCTGGCCGTGGCCGATGTCGGCTCCTCGCTGAACAACCTGCCGGACAACTATCCCGACATAATCGTCGGGACATCGTACGTAGGCAGCGGGTCCGTGTCCCACACCCTGCTGCTGTCATACGGCAATGGCAATTCCTTCAGCGCCCCGCAGGCCATAACCACTGCCGGTCTCTCGGCTGCGGTGGGGAGCGGCAACACACTGTACAACACCCAGGCCATAACCGTAGGGGACTTCAACGGCGACGGATACAAGGACCTGGCCGTGGTCATCGGATACGCCCCTGGTCAAAGTGGTGGCACTGCCCCGACGATATGGCTATACCGCAACGACCCCTCCGTGGGGCAATGGGGTGAGCAGGTGCTGAACGCCCTGGCGGCCGGCGAATCGGCCATCAACGTTCAGGCGGGGAACGTGGACCTGACCATACTGTATCCCCTGCTGGGAGTGCTGGGCCTGGTGGCCGTGGAGGGATGGATGAGCCGCACACGGCGTAAGAGGGAGTGACGGCGGGCTGACGTTGTACGATGTGGCCATCTCCGGCGGGGGGCCCGCAGGGTCCTACTGCGCCTACCGCTGCGCCCAGGCCGGCCTGTCCACGGTCCTGCTGGAGCGTCAGCTCCCTCCCTGGACCAAGACTTGCGCCGGCGGGGTGCTGATGCGTGCGGCGGCCCGTCTGGACTTCCCCATCCCCGATTCCATCGTGGAGAAGGAGGTGAAGGGCTTCCATGTGGTGGGAAGCGACTTTCGGGAGAGGTTCCGCTTCGATCGCTGCCTCACATACACCGTGGACCGGACCGGCTTCGACATGCACCTGCTGAGAATGGCCGAGAAGGCGGGCGCGGAGATTAGATGCGGCCGTTCCGTCGACTCTGTCAAGGGATCGGGGACGGTCGAACTCAGCACCTGCCAGGAAACGATCACCGCCAAGTGTGCGGTCATCGCCGAGGGGGTGGGGAGCCGGAACGCCAGGCGCCTGTTCGGTCCGCCTCCCCGCGGCGGGATGGCCATGGGGCTGCGTTCGGTGGACATCACCGCCGAGGACCCCGGGGACGAGATAGAGGTCTTCCTGCTGGACACGCCGACCAAGCGCCTGGAGAGGTACCCCATGTTCCCGCTGATGGGCTGGATGTTCCCCTATCGCGGCCGGGCGAACTTCGGCGTCGGCGGCCACGGTTATGGAAAGGCCCGGCTGCTGGCCGGAATGGAGGAGGTCTGGGATACAAGCCTGGCCAAGGCCGCGGAGAGGGGAAGACCTTCCGCGCACCCCATCCCCATTCTTCCCCGTGACCGGCTCTCCACGTCCAGAACGATGCTGGTGGGCGACGCTGCCGGGCTTGTCTCCCCGATGAGCGGCGAGGGCCTATCGCACGGGCTGGCCAGCGCCATACTGGCCAGCGATTCGGCCACGGCTTTTATGAACGGAGATGCCGGCGCCCTGCGCGGCTATGAGAGGCGGGTGAAGGACACCGTTGTCAGGGACATAAGGGCGGCCACAGCGATATCCCCGGTCCTGCACTGGCTCCTGGGGGTGGTGGACACCAAAGCCTTCTTCCGCACCGTCCGCCAGGAAACCCAGTATGTGGATGCCTGGACCAGGATGGCCCTGGGACAGGAGACCTGGCAGCGGCTGCTCATGATGACCATACCGCGCTTCCACCGCCTGTTCTTCCGCTCCCTGGTCTAGATGAGGGAGAAGAAGCGGAGCGCCGCGTAGATGAGGCCTATCATGGCCAGCGACATGACCGTCCTGGACGAGCCGCTGGTATGGAAGCGCCATGCGGCCAGGGCGCCCAAGGCCGGGAACACGAGGAGGTCGGAGGCCGAATGGAAGAGGGTCAGCGGGGTGAGGGCCGCCAGGAAAATGAGCCCGGCGGCCACCAGCACGCCCCTCTCCATGCCCAGGACGGTGTATATGGTCCGGACGCCTCCGGCCAGGTCCTCGTCGCGTCCCTCGACGTCTGTGACCATCGAGCCGACCGCCAGGCCTGCGAACATGCAGGCCCCGACTAACAGCACCTCGGGACCGATGGATATGAGGGCGGTCTCTCCGGTAAGGTAGGGGATGGTCCCGGCATATCCAATGACGGCGTATGGCGTCAGGGCTCCATATATGAAAGCCAGGAACGTCCCTGCGCCCATCAGCAGCGGGCTGAGCAGGGCGTTCTTGAAGCGCAGCGGGGGGAACGAATATACCAGGGACATGGCCAGGATGGCGGCCATCACCGCGAACATCTGCACGCTGAGCAGAAGCGATGCGGCGAGCGAGGTGCAGGCCAGCACGATCGAGGCCTCCTTCAGCGCGGAGACGGGGACGATACCGGACGGCAGCACCCTTCCCCTTTTTCCCGGGGAATCCCACTCCCGGTCGCTCAGATCGTTCCAGATCACGCTGGCCTGCCAGGCGAGAACGGCGGAGGTGACCGCGGGCAGCAGATACGCGAGGTTCACCCAGTAGGGACGGTCGAGTATCTTCATCACCAGCTCAGTCCCTCCGTCCGCCCTCCAGGAGAGGGCTGCGCCCGCCAGGACGATGGCGGAGAAGAAGGCGGTCTGGCACGGTCGCAGCGCGGCAAGCTCCATCCAGAACCTGCGTCGGAGGGCTAGGAGGCTCATTACGAGCACTATCACGGCACCTGCCAGATAGTAGTATGCGAAGATGAAGAGGTGATACTGGACATATCTGGTGTCATCGTAGTTGGGAAAGACGGGCACGCCGCCCGAGGAACCGACGGGAAGGTAGGCGCCAGGGGTGCCAAGGATGAACATGAAGAGGACGACGAAGAAGGCCATCAGCCCCATCCTGGCGGCCAGGAACAGCCTTCCCTGCAGGTCCGCAATATCGCCCCGGTGCTTCCAGAACACATAGGCGAAGAGGGCGAAGAGCACGATCACCACCTCCGCTCCCTGGCCCGGGTTGAAGGCCCGGCCCTGCATCTGGAAGAAGGCCGCCAAGAATTCCGTCCAGGAGAAGTAGGCGTAGTTGTGGTCCAGACCGAAAAGGAAGTGGTCCACCCAGGGCGGGATGAGCACGATCCAGTAGTACCAGTTCGTGTAGTTCATGCATTTCTTCAGACCGGTGCCGGAGAACACCTTCAACAGCAGCACAAGGCCGAGGTAGGTCAGGATGAAGAAGGCGACATGGTGGGCGATGCTGAACGCCCAGGGATGAGCGGTGCCCACGAATGCCTGGTCAAGAAGGTAGTATTCGGAGAGGTCGCGGGCCAGGGCGATCAAAAGAACATATGCGAACGTCTGCCAAAGGTTGAGGCGGTCCCGCTCCAGAAAAGCGGCCAGAGCGTCGACCTTGCTCTGGAACACATCCCAAGGCCCGCCCTCCCCCTCCATGCCCGATAGAACTCTTCCAGGCTATATATTGCCTATCTTCCCCGGCCCTCGGTCAACAGCGCCTTGACGCCGTCAGCCCGCTCCAGTTCCAGGAGCAGCAACACCCTCGAACGTCCCCCGGCCATCTCCTCGGCCGTCCTGGCCATGTGCGCCTCCCGTTCGGCGTTCAGGGCGGACAGCCCCCTCCCCCCGTTCACCTTGCGGTCGTAATCCAGAACGAAGGCTTCGGCGCTCTCCAGATTGAACCGCTTCCGGGCGATCCGATGCGAGAAGAACGATTCCTTCATCAGCTCGAACCCTCCGACAAGCTCGCAATACCTATCGGAGAAGAGATCTTCATTCATATCGATGGGAATGATCGGAACGCCCAGCTCGTCGCAGGCCTTGAGCGCTTCCAGGTAGCAGGGCGGGGGCAGCTGCACCTCCCCGAACTCCGACAGCCCGGCCTTGTACGCCTCCTCCAGGTCGCTGAGCTCGATCTCCTCCCCCTGATAGGCGCGCAGTCCTTCCAGCTCCTCCTTGGATATGGAAATGCCCACCGCGTCCGGCCTGATGTCCATTATCGCCGTTCGAACCTTCTCCCCGTCGCTGACCGGTCCCTTGATGACCGGGAGAACGAAGACCTGCGAACCGTTCAGCTCAATCTCTTGCATCCACTTCGCTCCGGGCGTTCACCATCTTGCGCAGGCGCTCCGATTCCTTTATCTTCTGCAGCTCGTCCCTTCCGATGAGCGCCGTGCCCTCGATGCTGTGCCTGGTGCGTAAACGCTCGATGAATATAACCGATTCCTTTCCGGTGATCCGCGACACGTCGGCCACCACCTTGGCCTTGTCCGCCAGCCTCGTCTCGTCCCTTCCCAGGCCGGTCAGGATCAGCAGGTCCCTGTCGACCGTCAGCGCCTCGAACGGGCACTTCTCCGTCGGCTTGACCACCAGCCCCATCTCGGTGAGCATGGTGTATATGTTACGGGAGAACTCGTCCTGCCTGTCCATGTCCAGAGGCCTGGTCTCCTGCGCCGGCGGATGATAGCCCAGGGGGTCCACCGGGACCACTATCTGCTTGCCCAGGTACTCCTCGAGGCGGAGCGCGGCGTCTATCATGGCCCCCATGCCCGCCTCGTACATCTGGATGGTGCGGCGGGAGACCCCGGCCACCTCCGCCAGCGTCCCGAGGCTGACGCTCCTCTCCTCCCTCAGCCGGTGCAGCAGGTCGCTGTCCAGCCGGACATACAGGCCGCCGGGGGCGGCGAAGATGAAGGGCGGCTCATCATCGACGAGGAGGTCCTTCATCGTGGAATGGGCGATGATCGGGATGTCGAAGCGCGAGTAAACGATGCCCTGCTCCAGGTCCCCCGATCCGGATCGCTCCCCGATGAGCATCACCGAACCGCCCAGGGCCTCGGCCAGGACCTTGAGCTCCTCGGCGTTCTCCTTGGAGAAGGCGTCGATGTTGGTGAGCACCTTCACCAGAAGCAGGCTGCGGTCCCTGCGGGCGACGATGTCGAAGGCTATGCTCCTCAGCTTCAAGGGCATGGAGGCATGAAAGCCCGAGCGGAGCAGAAGCTCCCGCACCGACCGTATCAGCTCGTCGCGCTGCACGGCCTGTAATTCGCTACAGCTTCTATATAAGGATTGGTAAAAAAGCACGGGGGCCAGGCCCCCGGTTCAGTTTATCTCTATCCTTTTCCCCCTCGGTCGGTCCGCCTTGTCCATGAGCACCGTGAGCACTCCGTTGCGGTATTCGGCCGATGCGCTGTCCGGACGGACGTCGCAGGGCAGTTCCATGCTTTTGCAGAACCGCTTGCGCTCCGTGTCCACGGATATGGTCAGCTCGCGCCCCTCGGAACGCAGGTCGATATCCTGCCTGTCCACGCCAGGCAGCTCGACGATCACCTTGACCCTGTCGCCCTCCTCCGTCACATCGGTCAGAGGCTCCCGGCAGCTGCTATCGGGAGGGCCGCTCCTGGGCACGTTCCCGAACTCCTGCACCACCGGGCGCCCGTCCGGACCGGCGCGCATGGAGAAACCGTACACCAGCGGGTCGCCGCCGGTCCCGCGCATGGCCGCCTCCATCAATCGGTCCATGCGCTCCCTCATCACGTCGAACTCCTCGTCAAAGGAACGGAACATGTTGTTCCAATCATCGTCACGCCTCGCTCTCCTCATGCCATCACCTCACGTACTCGAAATCCTTGGCTATCTTCTGGAACCTGTCCAGCTCCTGAAGGGAGATGGGGCGGTGCCTCTCCACCGCGTCCATCACGTGCTTCATGTTCACCTTCGTGTCCTTCATCGCCTCGGGGTCCTCCCCCTTGCCGGAGGCCACCGCCTCGCGTATGGCGGTCATGACCGCCTCGTTGGCTATGGCCGCCAGATCCGCCCCGGTGTAACCGTCGGTCTTCAGGGCCGCCTGGTCCAGGTCCACGTCGTCCGCCAGCGGCTTACGCTTGAAGTGTACCCGCAGGATGGCCTTCCTGGTCTCCAGGTCCGGAGCGCCCACCTGTATCATCCGGTCGAAACGGCCGGGCCGCAGCAGTGCCGGATCGATTATGTCCGGGCGGTTGGTGGCGGCGATCACCACCACGTTGTGCAATGATTCCAGCCCGTCCAGCTCCGTGAGCAGTTGGGAGATCACCCGCTCCGTCACATGGGAGTCGGAATCCCCGCCCCGCGTGGGCGCTATGGAATCGATCTCGTCCATGAAGATGATGCACGGCGCGGCCTGCCTCGCCTTGCGGAACGTCTCCCGGACCGCCTTCTCGCTCTCGCCCACCCATTTGCTCAGGAACTCCGGCCCCTTGATGCTTATGAAGTTGCTTTCCGACTCGGTCGCCACCGCCTTGGCCAGCATGGTCTTCCCGGTGCCCGGGGGGCCGTAGAGCAGCACACCCTTCGGCGGTTCGGCGCTCATGTGCTCGAACAGCCCCGCGTACTTCAGAGGCCATTCCACGGCCTCCTTGAGCTCGGCCTTGACGCTCTCCAGGCCCCCTATGTCGTCCCAGTGCAGGTTGGGCGATTCTATGAGCACCTCGCGCATGCTGGACGGGGACATCTCCCGGAGCGCCGCGAAGAAGTCGTCCTTCTGCACGTTTATGCGGTTCAGCACCTCCATGGGGATGGTGTCCGCCTCCAGGTCCAGGTCCGGCAGTATGCGCCGCAGGGAATGCATGGCCGCCTCCTTGCTCAGCGCGGCCAGGTCCGCCCCGGCGTAGCCGTGCGTGAGATCGGCCAAGCGCTCCAGGTCCACGTCTTCCGACAGCGGCATGCCCCGGGTGTGGATCTGCAAGATGTCCAGACGCCCTCCCCGATTGGGTATGTTGATCTCTATCTCGCGGTCAAAGCGTCCCGGGCGGCGCAGCGCCGGATCGAGGGCGTTCGGGCGGTTCGTGGCGCCGATGACCACCACCTTGCCGCGGCTCTCCAGCCCGTCCATTAGGGCCAGCAGCTGGGCCACGATGCGCCTTTCCATCTCCCCGGACACCTCGTCCCTCTTGGGGGCGATGGAATCGATCTCGTCGATGAATATGATGGACGGGGCGTTCTCCTCGGCCTGCTTGAATATCTCCCTCAGCCGTTCCTCGCTCTCGCCGTAGAACTTGCTCATGATCTCTGGCCCGCCGATGGACACGAAGTTGGCGCTCGTCTCCCCGGCCACCGCCTTCGCCAGCAGCGTCTTGCCGGTTCCAGGCGGCCCGTGCAGCAGAACGCCCTTCGGCGCCTCCACGCCCAGCCGTTCGAAAAGCTCCGGATGGCGCAGCGGCAGCTCGATCATCTCCCTGACCTTCTTCACCTCGTCGCCGAGACCGCCTATGTCCTCGTAGGTGACCTTGGGAATGCCGGACGGAGCCTCCTTGACCGGCTTTTCGCTCAGCTTGATCTCCGTGTCGCCGGTGAGAAGGACCGCATCGGTGCTGGGGGAATGGGACATGACCACCAGGTCTATGCGCCTGCCCATGACGTTCAGCTCCACTATGTCGCCGCGGGAGAACACCCGCCCCTCCATCATCTGGGCGAGATACTCCTCCCCTCCCATGATGCGCAACTCCTCCGTAGGCGCGAACGCTATCTTCTGGGCCGGCTTCACCGACACCTTGCGTATAGCCACCTTCTCGTCGATGCTGGTCTGGGCGTTGCGCCTCAGGGTCCCGTCTATTCTTATGACGCCCCGATTGGCATCCTCGTTGTAACCGGGCCAGACCAGGGCCACGGTCTTCTTCTTCCCCTCGATCTGGACCACGTCGCCGGCATTCAGTCCCAATGCCTCCATCACCGCCGGGTCCACTCTGGCTATCCCTCGTCCAGCGTCCTTGGATTTGGCCTCGGACACCTTCAATACCTTATCAGATGCGCTCATCTCTTTTCACTCCCAGATAGCGGGGCGGAGATCACTCCACCTCGATCCTTTTCCTGTTCTCCGCTTCCGCGGTCATCTTGGGCAGGGAGATCTCCAGCACTCCGTTCTCCAGCTTCGCCCTGATCCTCTCCCGGTCCACGTTCTCGGGAAGGCGGATCTGGCGGTGGAAGCGCAGGCTCCCCCTCTCCCGGCGGAGGTATCCCTCCCTCCTCTCCTCGCTCTCCTGGTCCCTTTGGGCGGTCATCCTGAGCAGGTCCCCATCGGTCTCGATGGTCACATCCTCCTTGGCCATCCCCGGGAGCTCGGCCTGCACCAGGTAGCGGTCGTCCTCCTCCCTCAGGTCCACGTTGGGCATCCGGGCGCCCTCCCTGCGGTAAAATTCATTTCCAGGCAGGACGAGACCCATGCGCATGTCGTTCATGATCCTCTCCATCTCCTCGAACAGGGAGACGGGGCTCCAGGTCCAGATCCGGGGAGCAAGTTCCGCCGGTTCCCTTTCGGTTCCTGTCATCTCGTTCACCTCTGTACATATTAACCGAGAGTTGTATACTCTCAGTAGATTACATTAGTGTTAGTGCTTCTATATATACTTATTTCTCCAAGCGGTTGAGTTCGCTCTCCACCCTGGCCGCAGCTTCATTGAATCTTTTCCACAGCAGGTCCATTTCCCGGCGCAGATCTGGCGCGCCCTTCTGCAGGTCCTTCTCCAGTCTCAGCAGCGCGTCCTCGGCCTCCTTGCCGCCCTTCTTGGCGTTGACCATCGTGTCGTCCAGGACATCCCGTCCCAGGCGGTCCAGGTCGCGGGCCGCCGCACGCATGGCCTTTTCCAGGTCCTCTCCAACCCTGCGCACCTCTTTCAGGTATCGCTCAAGCTCGCTCGTCATCCGTCTCATCCTCCATCGAACCAATCACGTCCTCCACCGCATCGTCCCTGAGCCCCAGTCCGCGGGCCAGCTGCCTGGCGTCCATGTGCGGATGCTGGATGTACTCATAGGCGATCCTGCGGCTGTGATAGTCAGGGAACGAGGCGTCCACCGCCCGCCCCGCCTCTTCCAAAATCCTTTCCTTCTCCGTTATGAGCTCGGCGCGCCGTTCCTTTATGCGCTCCAGCTCCTGGTCTATCTCCCGCAGCTCCTTCCGCAGGTCCAACAGCTTCCTTCCCTCGCCCCCCCTCTCCGAGGTCTGCTCCTCAAAGGGCCGGGTGGCCACCTCGGTGTTGAACAGGCCGGGGCCGATGTCCACCACCATGGTGAAACCCGTGGTGGGGAAATATCTCCGTCTGGAAGGCCCGCCTTGATCGCTATCCTCCAGGAAGGACCGCACCAGGTCCAGCTCCTCCAGCATCCTCAGGTGCTTCATTATCCCCTGCTGGCTCAATCCCAGCTCCCGGGAGAGCTGCAAAGGATAGTGCGGTTCGCGCACCAGGGCCTCCAGTATCCTCCGGCGGGTGGGGTTCTCGATGACCGATAGCAGCACGTCAAGCTCGTCCATGTTCCACCAACTATTGAACTATAGGTTAACATCTATTATTTGTGAACTATTAGTATTTAATTAATTCGCAGGCAGGGAATCTTTAACTAACGGACATCGTTCAAGTGGCATGGCGGGCGAACTGCTGGGAGAGGGGGTTGTCATATCTGACATGGCCGAGGGCAGTCAGGTCTACAACAAGGGCTATTACGGCTATCCCCGGCCTGGCGGCGGATTGGACCTCGACCTGCTGGAAGCGCTTTTCCTGGTGGAATGCGACAAGCTGCAGGTCGTTCAGAACGGCAGGCCGATGGACCACGCCTCGCTGTACCGGCGCGCCGCCCGGTCCGTCGATGATCTCCAGTCCCGCTACATCGTCTATCGGGACCTGAGGCAGCGCGGATACATAGTCAAGCTGGACCAGGGGGACTTCCATTTCCGGGTGTACCAGAGGGGCTCGTCCCCTCACAACTCCCAGGCCAAGAACTGGGTGCTGGCGATCTCGGAGAGGGATGTGTTCAACATCGCGGCGCTGCTCGAAAAGAGCGAGACATCGCAGCGCACCCGCAAGGACCTCCTGCTAGGGGTGGTGGACGAGGAGGGCGACATCACCTATTACACGGTGGAGGGGGCTGAGCCGCGCGGTCTGACGGAGGAGGCCCCGACCAAGGCCGAGGGCTCGCTGCTTGACGATTCGGTGATCGTGCTGGGCGAGGATGCCGACCGGCTGTATGAGAACGGCTTCTACGGCAAGAAGATAGGGCCGATGCTTCAGCTGTCATTGCTGGAGACGGCGTACCTCATGGAGAAAGGCCGCCTGGAGGTGCGTTCCATCCGCTCCGGCCAGAAGATGGGCGACAAGGGTTTCCTGACCAACGCCAGAAGGTCCCAGCCCGATTTCGATATGCGCATGAAAGCATACCAGGACCTGCGCTCCCGCGGGATGGTGGTCAAGACCGGCTTCAAGTACGGTACCCACTTCCGGGTGTACGAGGGGAACCCCTCAAAACATCACTCCCGATACCTGGTGCATGTGGTCCCGGACGATTATTCCACGGTCTGGGCCGAAATATCCCGGGCGGTGCGTCTTGCCCATGGGGTGAAAAAGGAGATACTGTTCGCCAGCTCCGGCGAACAGCTCAGCTACGTGAAGTTGACCCGGGTGCGGCCTTAGGCCGGGCAGGCCTTGGTCTCAGGGACCTTGTGCAGCTCCTCCATGACCTTTTTCGCTCCGGAGACGTCCTGGGGGTCGAGCTTCAGAGCGGCATCCAGAAGCTGGTCCGCCTCGGCGATGCTGCCCTTGTTGGCCATGACCACCGCCATCTTGACCATGAAGTTGGTGCGCTTGCGGTCGAAGTTGGTGTAGTGGATGGCGGTCTTGAACGCCTCCACCGCCTCATCCAGCTGGCCTATCTTGAGCAATCCGTCACCGAGCCGGGCGTAACGGGCGGATCGCGTTTCAGGCGCCGCATCGAGCTCGGCGGTCTTCCTGAGGGTCTCTACCATCAGGACCAATGAGGCAGGGACCTCGATCTGGGTCCCGCACTTGCCGCAGCAGCTCTCGTTCTCCTTGACCTTGGTCCCGCACTTGCCGCAGAACTTGGGAAGGCGGGCTCCGCAGTCGGGGCACAGGGTCCACTCCGATTCGACGACCGCCTTGCACTTGGGGCATTGGGCGCCAGCCTTCACCGTCACCGAGGAGAAGCGCTTCAGGGCGGCCGCCACCTCTTCCTTGCTGGGCATGAAGTAGGGCTTGTAAACATATACCAATGCCAGGGCGAGCCCCTCGATCCCCATGGCCACCAGGTTGAGCAGCTGCACCAGGTCTTCGGTCAGGTAAAGGGCTATGAGCCTCATGACCAGGGCGACAGACAGGGCCTTCACTACGCCCGGCCACTCGCCAACCTGGGTGGTGGCGATGGTGCGGGACATGGATATCTCCCAGATCCCCACCACGGTGAACAGCAGCATCAGGATTATCCCGAAGACGGTGCTCACGGACCTGAAGAGGAATATGGCCGTGGCCGGGGACAGGATCAGGATGAGTCCAGCGAAGATCAGGCCTATGGCCGGCAACAACAGAACGGGCTTCTTCACCTTCAATGCAAACACCTCTCGCGGGCGCCGGAGCGCACTCCTTTAAAAGGTTAAGAAAATAAGAGGTTTGCGGGTCAGAGCTGTATCTCTATGCCCAACTTGTCGGTCAGCTCCTTGTAGCGGTTGCGGATGGTGACCTCGGTTACGCCGGCTATGTCGGCCACCTCCCGCTGGGTACGCCTCTCGTTGCACAGGATGCTGGCGATATAGATGGCCGCCGCGGCGACGCCGGTTGGGCCGCGCCCGGAGGTCAGCTCCTTCTTGTTGGCGTCCTTCAGGATGTCCGCCGCCTTGGCCTGGACGTCACCGCTCAGCTTGAGCTCGGAGCAGAACCTCTGCACATAGTCCTGGGGCTTGGTGGGCATCAGCTTGAGGGAAAGCTCCCTGGTCATGAAACGGTAGGTGCGGCCGATCTCCTTGCGGCCGACGCGGCTGGAGCTGGCAACCTCGTCCAGAGTACGGGGGACATTGCACTGCCGGCAGGCGGCGTACAGCGACGCGGCTACGACGCCCTCTATGCTCCTTCCGCGTATCAGGTTCTTGTTGACGGCCTTGCGGTAGACCATGGCGGCCGTCTCGCGCACGTTACGGGGCAGACCCATGGCCGAGGCCATGCGGTCCAGTTCGCTCAAGGCGAAGGCCAGGTTCCTCTCGGTGGCGTTGGAGACGCGTATCCTCCGCTGCCACTTCCGGAGGCGGTAGAGCTGGGCGCGGTTCCTGGTGGGAATGCTCTTTCCATAAGAGTCCTTGTTCTTCCAGGAGATCTCGGTGGACAGCCCCTTGTCGTGGATGGTGTAGGTCATCGGCGCGCCGGTCCTGGCGCGCTTTTCGCCCTGCTCCACGTCGAAGGCCCTCCACTCCGGGCCGAGATCTATGAACTGGTCGTCGATCACCAATCCGCACTCCTCGCAGATCAGCTCGCCCCGCTCATAGTCCCTGACCAGGTGCCCGCTGTTACACTCCGGGCACCGGGTTATTTCCTCTGCCGATTCCTTTTTGTTTGCCATGGTTTTCGACCCCATCGATATAGACCTGCTTTCCAGTCACGGACAGCAGGCTGGTGTCTCCGGTCGGTTCGACGGTCACATAGGGGGAGTCCACCGGACCGAAGATCCTCACGATCCTGCCCAGAGGCCTCTTGCGGTTGTCGAACACAGCATCTTTCAGCTTGGGTGTGAAGGCGGCGCGCACCACCAGTTTACCGTCCACGGTCACTTCCTGCACGTTCCCAAGAAATTGCATGATGAACCCTATACGCCGATGTTAACCGGTGTTGAGGAAGAGGATAAGAAATTAAGTATTTGAACATTACGCAAAGGTATATTAATAAGACAGCTCAAGGCATTTAATCTTTCCTAGATTTTCCCGTCTCTGATGATATTTAACCCTATCATTGACGGCTTTTCATCATGTGCTGGAACCATGGCGCACAGTTTATGTCGGAGCAAGCTCTCTACGGCGCGTGAAGATATCCAAGGACCACCCCCGGTACCGCTCGTTGGTCACCAGGGAGCGAATGGCGGCCATGGTGGAGCAGGGCATCGTGTCCTCCACCGGCCTCATCGCCCACGGGCGGGGCGAGGCCTTCGATTACCTTTTGGGGGAGATCACCGTTCCCGAGGCGGACCTGGCGGAGAAGGCCGCCGCCGCGCTGCTCTTGCAGGCCAGGCATCCGGTCATCACCATCAACGGCAACGCCGCCGCTTTGGCCGCCAGGGAGCTTGGCGAACTGGCCAAGGCGACCGGCGCTTTGGTGGAGGTCAATCTGTTCCACCGCAGCGAGGAACGCCTGCAGAAAGTGTGCGATTTCGTCGAGAGGGAGATGGAAATGAAGGTGCTGGGAAGGGAGCAGGACGCGATGCTGGAAGGCATAGCCTCCGACCGGGCGCGTTGCACCGGCCAAGGCATTCTCGCCGCCGACGTGGTCCTCATCCCGCTGGAGGACGGGGACCGGGCGGAGGCCATGGCCAAGGCCGGGAAGAAGGTCATATCGATAGACCTGAATCCATTGTCGCGCACCACCCTGGCCGCGGAGGTGGCGGTGGTGGACGAGATCACCCGGGCCGTGCCGAACATGGTAAGGTGGGCGAACGAGCTCATTAAAGAGCCGCAGGAGGCGAGGGCCGTCCTGTCGGCATTCCGGAACGTGGAGAACCTGGCCGCCGTCAAAAGACGCATATGCCAGGGATTGGAGAATGGTGCCGCTGATCGATCGGAGCGATGAACATGGAAGATGAACTGCTGTTGAAGGGCTCGCGCCGCCTGGGATGGGCGGAGGCGCACATGTCTGTGATAAGGGAGGTCGGGGAGAGGATGCGTCAGGAAGGCTCCCTGAAAGGAACGAAGGTGGGCATGGCCCTGCACGTGGAAGCCAAGACCGGAATGCTGGCGGTAACCCTGGCCAGGGCCGGGGCGAAGGTACGGTTGGCAAGCTGCAACCCCCTGTCCACCGACGACTCGGTCGCTCTGGCCTTGAAAAAGGAAAGGGGGATAGAGGTCTTCGCCAAGAAGGGGGAGAGCAACAGCGAGTACTATGAGAATCTGAACGCAGTGCTGGACATGAGGCCAGATTTCGTCATTGACGACGGGGCGGACCTCATAACCATGCTGCACACCTCCCGGCGGGAGCAGCTCGATGAGGTAAAGGGGGGCAATGAGGAGACCACCACCGGGGTGATCCGACTGAAGGCCATGGCCGCCGAGGGAAGGCTCAACTTCCCGGTCATGGCGGTGAACGATGCCAGGATGAAGTACCTGTTCGACAACCGCTACGGCACGGGGCAGAGCACCTTCGACGGGTTCATGAACGCCACCAACCTGCTCATCGCCGGCAAGACCCTGGTCGTCGCCGGCTACGGCTGGTGCGGGCGCGGGGTGGCCATGCGCGCAAAGGGCATGGGTGCCATCGTCATAGTCACCGAGGTGGACCCGATACGGGCGATCGAGGCCCGCCTGGACGGTTTCCAGGTCATGCCCATGGCCGAGGCCGCTCGCCAGGCGGACATTGTGATAACGGTCACCGGCTGCAAGGACGCGGTGCGTGAAGAGCATCTGTTGGCCATGAAGGACGGCTGCGTTCTCGGGAACTCAGGCCACTTCGACAACGAGGTGTCCAAGAAGGCCTTGGAGGCCATGTCCTCCCGTAAGGAGAGGGTGAGGGAGCATGTGGACCGCTACGACCTCAGGGACGGGCGGAAGCTGTATCTGGTGGGCGAAGGCCGCCTGATGAACCTGGCCGCCGGGCAGGGCCATCCGGTGGAGATCATGGACATGAGCTTCTCCATACAAGCGCTGGCCTTGGAGCACCTGGTCCGCAACCACTCCAACATGGAGGGTAACGTGTATCCGGTCCCCCCGGAGATGGATGACCTGGTCGCGCGCATCAAGCTGCGCACCATGGGCCTGGCGATCGATTCGCTCACCGCGGAGCAGGTCAAGTACCTCAGCGACTGGAAGGAGGGCACGCAGTGAGGCCCTTCCTGTGCGTGTACGGGCACACCAACATAGACCACCTGCTCACGCTCAAGGAGCTTCCGGAGCGGAACACCTCCTCCAACGTCCTCCAGAAGAAGCTGTTCTTCGGGGGCACAGGAGCGAACGTGGCGACCATGGCCTCCGCCCTGGGCGTCCCCACCGCACTGGTGTCCTACGTGGGAAAGGACCTCCCCCCGGAATTCCGGGGGCTGATGGAGTCCAAAGGGGTGATACTGGACGAGCTGGTGGAGGTGGAGGGGAAGGAGACCCCTACGGTGTGGATAGCCACGGACGAGAGGGAGGACCAGGTGGCGTACGTCTACCAGGGGGCCATGGCCGATATGGCCTCCTATCCCCTCATGATGAAGGGGGCCAAGGAGGCGCTGGCGATACACCTCATGACCGGCTCCCCGGATTATTACCTGAAGCTGCTGGCCCAGCATTCCCTGCTGCGCAAGAGGCGGGCGCTGGACCCGGCGCAGGAGATCCACCACGTCTGGGATGCGGAGCGTTTCAACAGGGCGCTGGGATACACGGACATGCTGTTCTGCAACCGGAACGAGCTGGCCACCGCGCTGAGGTACGCGGGAAAGAATGACGCGGGGGAGCTGCTGGACACCTACCGGAGCATGCAGGTGGTGGTCAACACGCTGGGCGGACAGGGGGCCAAGATATTCAGCAGGAACGAGGTCCTCGACATTCCGGCGTACAAGGTCGAAACGGTGGACCCCACGGGGGCCGGGGATGCCTTCCGGGCCGGCTTCTATGCCGGGCTGTATCGTGGGAAGGGATGGATGGAATGCGGGGTCTTGGGCTGCTCAGCCGCTTCGTTCGCCGTCTCCTCGCAGGGTTCCCTGACGCGAATACCCGACTGGGGCATGGTGGAGGAAAGGGCGAGGTCTCTGCTGCGATAGGGGCATCTGGACATCCCCCGGTGATGCGGGCGATCGGAGGAAAATTATAATAAGTGAAAAAACCTGTAGGACGCCCTAGGTGAACGAATGGCGCAGGGTGCGCTCCGTCCCTTCAGGCCTCGCCAAGCTAGGCCATGGGTCGGGAACGCCGCCAACTGGTCATCGACACCGATCCAAGGATGAATATCAACGAAAGGTGATCAAGAATGGATCTGATGGAATTCCTCACGGTGCTCCTGCTGACCTTCAGCCTGGTAATGATACTGGCTGGAGCCTTCACGGCCTACTTCGGAAGCGGCAAGAGCAGGATGATAGGTGTCGTCTTGTTGGTTATCGGTTTGATCGTGGGCGTAGTCTGGGGATACCTCGGATACGCTGACATGGCTGGAGTCGAGGTCGACATATCCGAAGTGATATGGGTGGCCGTCGTCAACATCCTGGCCGCTCTGATCGGCGCCCTGGTGGCGGTCGGCGCGTTCCTGCTGGCCATCATGAAGAGCTGAAAACCCTTAACTTCCCTTCCTTTGCCTCCTCCGGAGGCAAATCCTTTTTTATTTGAACTCTGTCAGTGACCCAATGGCTTCGGTTCTGATCATTCTCGGGAGCAAGAGCGACGCGGAGGTGGGCCGCAAGGCCCTGGACGTTCTGAAGCGCTTCGGTGTGGAGGCGGAAATGATAGTGGCCTCGGCCCACCGCACCCCTGACCGGGTGAAGCTCATGGTGGAGCAGAGCGGGGCGGACGTATTCATAGCCATAGCCGGTCTCGCCGCCGCTCTCCCCGGGGCGGTGGCGTCGTTCACCAGCAGGCCCGTGATCGGGGTCCCGGTGTCCGGCAAGCTGGGCCTGGATTCCATCCTTTCCATAGTGCAGATGCCCCCCGGCATCCCGGTGGCCTGCGTGGGCCTGGACCGAGGGGACAACGCGGCGCTTCTGGCGGTCTCCATGCTCTCCATCGGGGACCAGGGATTGGCCCAGGCGCTCTCCTCCTATCGCCGGGAGATGGCGGACAAGGTGGAGAGCGATTCCAAGGAGGTGCAGGCCTGATGTTCGACCCCCAAGAGTTCGTGAAGGAGAAGATCGAGGAACTGAGGACCAAGATAACCGGCAAGGCCATCATCGCCTGCTCGGGCGGAGTGGACAGCACGGTCGCCGCGGTCCTGGTTGACCGGGCGATCGGCGACAGGCTGCTCACCGTCTATGTGGACACCGGCCTGATGCGCAAGGGGGAGACCGAGGACGTGAGGCGCATGTTCGACAATCTGAACGTGCACTACCGTCTCGTCGACGCCAAGGAGGAGTTCTTTGCCGCTCTCAAAGGCCAGATAGACCCGGAGGCGAAGCGCAAGGTGATCGGGGAGAAGTTCATCCGGGTGTTCGAGCGGGAGGCCCTGGCGTTCGGTGCCGACCATCTCGTCCAGGGGACCATCGCCCCTGACTGGATCGAGAGCGGCGACGGCGTCCGGGACACCATCAAAAGCCATCACAACGTCGGCGGGCTACCGAAGGACATGACCCTGAAGCTGGTGGAGCCGCTGTGGGACCTGTACAAGGACGAGGTGAGGGCCGTCGCGCGCTTCCTCGGCGTGGAGGTATCCGAGCGGCAGCCCTTCCCCGGCCCGGCCCTGGCAATCAGGGTCATCGGAGAGGTCAACCCGGAGTCGGTTAGCGTTGTCCGGGAGGCATGCGCCATCGTGGAGGAGGAGCTGGAGGCGGCCGCGGCCAAGGGAAGCATGGTCCGCCCCTGGCAGTACTTCGCCGTGCTGCTGCCTGTGCAGTCCGTGGGGGTTCAGGGGGACCGGCGGGCCTACGGACGGACGATAGCCATCCGCTCCGTGGAGTCGGTTGACGCCATGACCGCCTCCTTCTCCAAGATCCCGTACGACGTGCTGGAGCGCATATCCCTGCGCCTCACCAACGAGATGAAGGCCAACGTGAACCGCGTGGTGTACGATGTCACGCACAAGCCGCCGGCCACCATTGAGTGGGAGTGATCACAGCAGCTCGTCCAGCTCCTTCCAGTCGTCGACGGTATGGTCGGGGACGATCGAATCGTCCGGCTGGAAGTAGCCGCTTTTCTTCAACACGGCCTTCATCCCGACCGATCTGGCGCCCCTGACGTCCGCCTGCAGCGAATTGCCGATGTAAATGGAGTCGCCCCTGTCGGCGCCAAGATTGAACATGGCCATCTTGAACATGCGCGGGTTCGGCTTCCGCAGACCGACGTCGCTTGAGAATATCATATCATCGAAGAACTTCTCCAGGCCGAAGTGCTTCATGTCCCGCAGCGGATATTCCGAAGGCAATCCCCAGGCCACATCGGAGATGAGGCCGATGGAGCAGCCGCGGTCGCGCACCCTCTGCAGCATCTCCAGCGTCCCAGGCACCAGGCTGCGGTCCTCCTTCAGCGCCTCGTAGAAGATCTCCATGCCATCCTGGATTAGCCCTTCGTCCACCCGGCAGCCGGCGGCGCCGAATATGCGGTCCAGCACATGTTCCAGCGGTATCTCGAGCATATCCTGGAGCTTGCGGTCCCGGTTGCCCTGCAGGGTGGCCAGCACCGACCGGCGGAACTCCGGCTCCTGCGTCCGCCCCCCGGTATCCGCGGCCAGACGGTAAAGGCGGCTGACTATCCGCTCCTCCGGCCCGGCCCAGTCGTGGTAGTAGTCGATCAGGGTGTGGCCCAGATCGAATATCACGGCCTTCATGGCCTTTCCTAATGCAGAGGCCAGACATAATCATTTCCCGGAACGCTTCCGGGGGTCCGACCAATCGTTTTATACCGCAAATCGGTGATTCGGCCCCGATGCGGGTCTACGTGGTGGACAACGGGGGGCAGTGGACGCACCGGGAATGGCGCGTCCTGAAGTATCTCAAGGTGGAGACCAAGATAATCCCCAACACCACTCCGTTCGACCAGATAGGCCAGGTGGATGCCCTGGTTCTCTCAGGAGGGGCGCCGGACGTGGCCTCCGAGGCCGGGCGCATGGGCAACAACGGCGAGTACATCGACAAGGCCGATTTTCCAATACTGGGCATCTGTGCTGGTATGCAGTTCATGGCCACCCACTTCGGCGGCAGCACCGGTCCGGCGGTCCGGGCCGAGTTCGGCCGCACCCGCCTCTATGTGGACTCGGAGGACCAGCTGTTCCGCGGCATTCCCAAGGAGTTCGACGTCTGGGAATCGCACAACGATGAGGTCAAGGTGGTTCCGGAGGGGTTCGAGGTGTTGGCGCACTCGGACACCTGCCATGTAGAGGCGATGCGCTCCCTGGAGCGTCCGCTGTACGCCGTGCAGTTCCATCCAGAGGTGGAGAACACCGAGCACGGGATGGAAATTTTCCGCAACTTCCTCAGGGCGGTGGAGGAATGGCACCGCTGAGGGAAGAGCTAAAAAAACCGCTATCGGACGCCCTGGACAAGCGGCGCCGGGACGACTCGCTGGAGACAGCGGTCGGCCGCGAGGTGCGCCGGGCGGGGCTGCAGTACCAGGATTACCTGGACATCATGGAGGCCGCGAGGGAGGTCGCCAGAAAGGAAAAGATGGACCTCTGGAAGGCGGCGAAGGCATTATTGGAACAGCAGTAGGATGATGATCATCAGGACGACCGCGGCAATGACCAATGCCATGAGGGCGGTCCTGCGGTCGCTGCCCAGCGCTATCGGTATCGGTCCGATCAACACCACCCCGCCTACAGACGGCCGTTCCTGACGTCCTCCGGCCTGTTCGGGGGCAAGGGTGAAGAACGACAGGAAGATGACCACCACGGCCGCGAAGGCGAGAATCAGGGACGCCGCCCCGAAAGCCCCCTCTGCCTTCAGCACCGGAAAAATCAGGAAGAGGCAGAACTCGATCTCCCCTCTGTCCCAGGCCATCCATCCCAGGGCAATGGAGGACAGCAGGAGCGCCAATGCCAGGGCCCAAACCGATTCCCTTCTCACGGATCATCATGGTTCCATACCATTTTTTACTTGCCCGTGCTTGATGACATCATGATCGATCCAAAGCCCCGGGTGGTCATCAGCCGCTGCATCGAGTTCGAGGCGTGCCGGTACAACGGGGCGATGATCAACAGCGAACTCGTGCTTCGGCTCATGCCGTACGTGGAGTTCCTCCCGGTATGCATGGAGGCCGACATGGGCCTGGGCGTTCCCCGGGACCCGGTCCGCATCGTGCGCGTTGAGGGGGAGGACCGCCTCCTGCAGCCCAGCACCGGAAGGGACGTGACGGAGGCGGCCCTGCGCTTCACCCGGGAGCACCTGGCCAACCTCAGGGACGTGGACGGGTTCCTGCTCAAGAACCGCTCCCCCTCCTGCGGCATCAAGGACGTGAGGGTGTATCCGCCGGGGGAGGGGAAGGCGGTGCTGACCGGAAGGTCGGCCGGGATCTTCGCCCGGGAGGCAGCGGCGGCCTTCCCCCAGCTGGCCATGGAGGACGAGGCCCGCCTTCTGAACGGGCGGATCGCCGACCACTTCCTCACCCGCATATTCACATCCGCCCGCTTCCGAGGCTGCATGGAAAAGGGGACCTCCAAGGCGCTCATGGACTTCCACGCCAGGCACAAGCTGCTGCTCATGGGCTACAACCAGGCGGCCATGCGCCGACTGGGCCGCATAGCCTCCTCCGCCGTGCCGGTCGAGGAGCGGATGCTGGAATACTCCGCCGAGCTGAACGGCGCCCTGCGCCGGCCGCCCAACTGCCGGTCCTGGAACAACGTGCTGATGCACGCCATGGGGTATTTCTCGGAGGAGCTGGACGCCAAGGAGAGGCAGCACTTCCTGCGCTCCCTGGAGTGGCACGCCCAGGGGAAGGTGCCGCTGAGCGCGCCGCTGCTGATGGTACGTTCCTGGGCCTTGAGGCGCGGGGAGGAATATCTGCTGCAGCAGGCGCTGTTCGAACCATACCCCGAGGAGTTCATGGGGCTTCTCGGTACGGAGGCCTGCGCCGGGCGCGACCTATGGGAGGGCCTCCGATAAGATATTAATCCGCAGGCGGCGATCCCTGTTCCCAGCATGACCACTCTGAACGCGGTGCTCAAGGAGATATTGGAATCGAGGGGCTTCCTGGTGGACCAGTCCGGGCCCTTCGTGCGCGGGCGCCGCGACAGCATAGAGCTTCATCTCTTCCCGTACGCGAGGCATTCTCCCGCGGCCATGGAGGAGCTGACCAAGGCAGCCCCGACCGTCAGGGGGAAGGTGGTCCTGGCCGCGCTCGTCCCGTTGGCCGAATCGACCTTGGCCGCCCTGCCGCCGGGGGTGGTCGTATGGGACCGCGAGGCGGTGGAGCACGAGATCGGACGAACCCGCATCGAGAAGCTTGTGGGCGAGGAGGACCATGGTCTGATCGACGACCTCTACGCCGATGACGTGCCGGTCCTTGAGGATGCCCCGGAGATGGGGGAGGAGGAGCGTATCGTGCCCCTCCACATGTCGTTGCAGGACGTGGTGGAGCTGTCCTCCAAGACCGTGGGAGGTTTCAGCCATCGCCTGGAGCTGGTGCCGCATTACCTTTTCAGCTACCAGGTGCCTCTGTACGTGGGGGAGGGGAAGATCGGCGGCCGCGAGGGGACCGTGGCCGTGAACGCCCTGACCAAGGACGTGCAGTCCTGGGACCAGGTCCCGGAGACCGTGGCCAGCCTGGACCAGGGGCACAAGCGCCTAGAGCCCATACTAGAGGAGGACGAGGCCTCCGCCCTGGCCCGTTCGAACGTGGAGAGGGAGCACACCTACGAGAGGGACATGGTCAGGGAGAACGGGCAGGTGACCATGACCGAGAGGGTGGCGGTGCATCCCCGCCTGGACCTGGGGTCAGTGAGGTCGCTCGGCATCTATTACGTCCCGATATGGTGCGTGGAAGGCACCAAAGGGGTCATGATACTCAACGCCAGCACCGGCAAGGTGCTCAGCGAGGACTATTTCCGGGACATCAGCTGAGGCCGTCCAGGCGTCTCTGGATGTTCTTCCAGTGGGCTCCGTGCCAGTACACCTTTCCGCATTCGCGGCACACCCAGAACTCCTGATATCCGCCCCATGTGCCTTCCGGGACCCTGCCCTCCAATCGCCCCTTGGGGACCGTCTCGAGCGGACCGTTGCAGGCCGTGCAGCGAGTCCTCTTCGGATCGAAGCTCAGTCCGAACCTTTCCACCACCGCGGACAGCTGGGCGTCGAGATCGCCGCTCTCCAGATAGAACCCCCTGGCCCCTGCACGCTGCGCCAGCTGCCTGTCCCTGGTCAGAAGGTATCTTTCGCCAAGGAGCGCCAGCAGTTCGGAGTCCTTTTCATCCTTCAGATATGATGAGTCATATCCCATGATCCTCAGCCAGCGGGCCAGGGACCCCAGCATCCCGTCCAGGAGGAAGGACGGCTCAGCCATCCCGCCTGACCTCGTAGGTGAGGTGCACGCCGGAGCCCAGCAGTTCGCAGGACACCAGTCGCAGCGGGACATGCTCGCCCAGCCGGAAGCCGTCCCCGTCAACCGGCGTGGGGGACCCCCTGCCGCCGATGATGAAATCGCCCACGAACACCGAGAAGACATCCACCAGTCCCGCCCGGAAGAAGGAGTAGATGGTCTCCCCTCCGCCCTCCACAAGGAGGGTGGACACTCCCCTGGTCCCTAGCAGCTCGAGCAGCGCCGGCAGGTCGATCGTGCCCTTGCCCAATCGGGCCGTCTCCGCTCCCGGGTACTGCCTGGAGCAGTCCTCCAGGGTGGCGATCAGGGTCGGGGCGCGGCCGTCCAGGACCAGGGCGTTCTCCGGAACCTTCCCCCGGGGGTCCAGGACCACCCTCAGGGCCTGACGCTCCTTAGGGAGGCCTTTCACCGTCAGGTGGGGGTCGTCCGCAAGGATGGTCCCGGCACCCACAAGGATCGCCTGGCATTCCGTCCGCAGCCGCTTCACCCGGTCCATGTCCTCCGGGGAGGAGATGCGCAGCTGCCTTCGCTCCGACCCGGCGATCTTCCCGTCCGGGGACATGGCGCAGTTCACGATCACCCTGGGCCTCATGGACGGTGCATTCCCGTAGGTCATCATAAGGGTGATGGGAAGGTTGATTAATAGCCCTAAACTGATATCCGCGGCGATGAACGATTTCGACATAATCGAGCTGAAGAGGTCCAACCTGCGCGGCGCCACGGTCATCGAGGGCTTCTCCAGCATAGGCCTGGTCGGTTCCATCACCGCCAACTACCTGGTCAACCTGCTGGACCTGGACCTGGTGGCCATAATCGATTCCCCGTACCTTCCTTCCGTCTCCATCGTCAGGGACGGCGTTCCCTACTCCCCCGTCCGGGTCTACTCCGGCGTGATCGGGGAGAAGGGCAGCGACAAGATCGTGGTCATCGTATCCGAGTTCGAGCCCCCGCAGGAGATACTCAAGCCCCTGGCCTGGACCATCATGGACTGGGTGGAGGACAAGGGCTGCAAGATGGTCATCTCGCCGGAAGGCCTCGCCAACAAGGCAGGCGAGGAGGCCGAGGAGCCGGAGGAGAAGGAGGATGCGGAGTTCAAGGTGTACGCCGTGGCCTCCACGCCCAGGGCCAGGCAGCTGCTCATCAAGAACGACATCCCCATATTCGAGAACGGCGTGGTTGTCGGGCTGGCGGGAGTTCTTCTCAACGAGGGGGTGAACCGCGGCTTCGATGTCGTGTCCATCCTGTCCGAGGCGCATTCCGACTATCCCGACGCCAGGGCGGCCGCGGCGGCCACCGAGGCCATCGACAAACTGCTCTTGCACACCCAGCTGGACACCCAGCCGCTACTGGAGGAGGCCGCCCTGATCGAAGAGGCGTTGAAGGAGATCAAGAAGAAGACCGGGGAGAGCGAGGAGCTGGCCAAGAAGCGCTCCATCATGTACGGCTGAGCACCTCGATGCGGTGCGGCGACCCATCCCCCGCCCGGAACCGCACCGGCAGGAAGCTGGGGAGAAGGTGCATCTGCGAGGCCAGATGCCCGCTGACCTTCCCCACGGTGAAGCATGATCCCCCACCGGCCAATGCCATGTAGGTTATCAGCTGATCGGCGGTGCGGGGGTCGAGGGTTCCCCCCAGGTCCATGACCTGCCTCAGGCAGCCTGCCGCCTCCATGCCCACCTTCTCAGCCGGCACGCCCCTCTCCCCCAGGGCGCTCCATCCTAGGATCGTGTTCGCGTATTCCGCGGCCAGTGTCAGCCCGGCCCCAGGGCTCGGTCCCTCGGTGACCGACCTCTCAGCCATCAGCCCAGGGAACACCTCCCTGGCTGAGGCGACCATGCGTTCGGCCACCTTCTCCGGCAGGTTCTGCACGCAGGCCCGCCCGTGCACTGCGACCAGCTCTCCACGTTCCTCCAGGCGCAGCGGTGAGAGCGGACCGCCCCTGACCCTCAGCCTCACCACGCCTCCGCCCTTGGGATGGAAGCCACGCCTCTCCACGGTCATCTCCAGGTCGGCCCCCATCCTTCTCAGCAGGGGGAACAGCACCAGCTGATAGTGGTCCGCTGGCGGGGACCAGCGGACGTCTGTGCCGCCCTTGAGGCGCAGCTCTGTCTCCACCGGCGAAGCGACCAGGACGGGGAGCGCGGACTGCATGAGCAGGGTGAGGCTTCCCGCGGTGCCCACATCATACTCGTAGGCTCCACCGGCGACCTTTCCAGGAACGAAGGTCAGCTCTGCCGATCCGGCGGCATCCCCTTCCACCCGCGCCGCGCACAGTCGCTTCATCAACCGGACCCCGGCCAGGTGCTGCGGCTTAAGACCCGGGTCGGGCCGTCCGGCCCGGATTCCGGTGATGTGGAACGGCTGGCCGGTGAGGGCGGACAACGACAGGGCGGTGCGCACGGTCTGCCCCCCTCCCTCCCCCTCTGAACCGTCCAGCTCGATCATCGAACCTTCCCGGAATGGCGTGCGGCCACCTTCCATGCCTCGTTCAGGACCAGGGCGATCATGCTGAGAGGCAGGACCAGCGCCCACTCCTCCCAGCCCAGCTGCGCGGTGCGGAAGGCGTCGCTCAGTCCGGGCAAATAGACCACGGCCAGCTGCAACAGCGCCGAGACCATCACCGCGGCGATCATCTTGCGGTTGGTGAAAAGCCCGAGCCTTCCTATGGTAAGCGTCTGGGACCGGGCGGAGAAGGCGAAGAACAGCTGCGAGAACACCATGGTGCAGAACGCCACGGTCCTGGCGTGGCGCACCTCATCCCCTCCGTCCGGCAGCCCAAGGACGTCCACCAGCATGAAAGCCAGCAGTGCGGAGAGGGCGAAGGCGCCGCCGATGGACAGCACCCGGACGGCGGTGCGCCTGGTCACCGGCGGCTCCTTCGGGTCGTTCGGCGGGCGCTCCATTATGTTCGGCTCAATTGGCTCGACGCCCAATGCCAGGGCCGGCAGCCCGTCCGTGACCAGGTTCATCCAGAGCAGGTGCACCGGCAGCAGGAACGGTATGAACTCCGGGTCCACGAATATCAGGCTGGCGACGAACATGGCGATGACCTCGCCGGAGTTGCATGACAGCAGGAAGGCCACGAACTTGCGGATGTTGTCATAGACGCCGCGTCCCTCCTCCACGGCGTTGACGATGGAGGCGAAGTTGTCGTCCATGAGCACCATCTGGGACGCCTCCTTGGAGACGTCCGTTCCGGTGATGCCCATGGCCACGCCGATGTCTGCCTTCTTCAGGGCCGGGGCGTCGTTCACCCCATCCCCGGTCATGGCCACGATCTCCCCGCGGGCCTGCAGGGCGTCGACTATGCGCACCTTGTGCTCGGGCGCCACGCGGGCGAACACGCTCACGTCCTTCAGCAGCTCCGCAAGCTCACCGTCGGAGGCGGTCTCCAACACCTGGCCGTTGATGACCTTGTCATGGCCGGGCTCGGCTATCCCCATCTCCATGGCGATGGCGCGCGCGGTCAGCTCATGGTCGCCGGTTATCATGATCACCCGAATCCCGGCGGTGCGGCATCTCCTGACCGCATCCACAGCCTCCTTTCGCGGGGCGTCGATCATTCCGACCAGGCCGAGGAATGTGAACTCCCTTTCCAGGGCGGTCTCCTCCAGCGGGACGTCCGTGACGTCGCGTACAGCGATCGCCAGGACCCGCAGGGCCCGGCCGGCCATCTCGTTGTTCTTGGCCAGCAGCGAATCCGCCGCCTCCCGGTCGAGGTCCAGATCCTTCTCCCTCGCCCGGCGTCTGCTGCACAGGGGGACGACGCTCTCCGCCGCCCCCTTCATGAAGGCCATCTTCCTTCCGTCCACCTCGTGGACGGTGGTCATCCGTTTCTTCACCGAATCGAAGGCTAGTTCGAATATCCGGGGGGAATGCTTCAGCAGCTCGCCCTCATCGATTCCGGCCTTGCGGGCGGTGACAATGAGCGTCCCTTCCGTGGGGTCCCCGCGCACCCTCCACTTGCCATCCTCCTGGTAGAGCGAGGAATCGTTGCACAGCGCCCCGGCCACCAGCAGCATGGCCAGGTCCTCGCGCTTGGCCATGTCGATCGTTTCCCCCTGCAGGAGGAACTTGCCCTGGGGCTCGAAACCCTCGCCGGAGACGTTCATGGTCTCCTCCATGAAGATCTCCCGGATGTTCATCTCGCCCTTGGTCAGCGTTCCGGTCTTGTCGGTGCATATCACAGTGGCGCTGCCCAATGATTCCACCGCGGGGAGCTTTCGCATCACCGCCCTGCGCTTGGCCATGCGCTGCAGTCCCAGGGCCAGGGAGATGGTCACCACCGCCGGAAGCCCTTCCGGTATCGCCGCCACCGCCAGACTCACGGAGGTCAGGAACATCTCCTCCGCCGCCACTCCTCTCAGGTAACCCACGGCGAAGATGAATATGCATACCCCGAGGACCATTAACCCCAGCTGCTTGCCCAGGCGGTCAAGCTTCTTCTGCAGGGGCGTGTCTTCGTCATCGGACTGCACCATCCTGGCGATGTTGCCCAGCTGGGTCAGCATGCCGGTGGAGGTGACCACCGCCCGGCCGCGCCCGTGGTCCACGGTGCATCCTGAGAACACCATGTTGTCTCGGTCCGAGAGCAGCGTATCGGACGGGAGCACATCCGCAGCGTTCTTGCCCACCGGCAGCGACTCCCCGGTCAGGGAGGCCTCATTGGTCTTGAGGTTGGCCGCCTCCAGGAGGCGGGCGTCGGCGGATATCCGATCCCCGGTGGCCAGGACGATCACGTCCCCAGGCACCAGATCGCAGGAAGGGACGCTCATCTCTTCTCCGTCCCTGACCACATTGGCCTTGGGGGCCGCCATGTCCCGCAGGGCCTGCATGGTCTTCTCCGCCCGGTAGTTCTGCACGAAGCCCAGTACGGCGTTCACCAGAACGATCACCATGATTATCCCGGCGTCCAGGTATTCCTCCGTGGAATCCTTCCAGACCCCGATCCCGGCCGAGATCAGGGCGGCGATGATGAGGATGATCACCATGTAGTCCCTGAACTGGTCGATGAAGATCATCAGCGGCGATATCTTCCGTCCCTCGTTCAGCTCGTTGGGACCGTAGCGGGCCAGCCGTTCCGCGGCCTCCGCCGAGGTCAGCCCCCGCCCGGTGCTGCCCAGGGCCTTCAAGGCCTCCTCCCCGCTCATGGCATGGAACTCAGTGGACATATCAGACCCGGATGGCAACACCCTTGTGATTTATTATAACCAGCGCTGAGTTTTTCTGATGATGTGGAGGAAGGCCAGATTCGGACAATTATAAATAAGGTGTAATACTATAACCTGGCGGGATGCACTAGGGTCAACGCTCAACAGGCGGGCCCCTCGATGACTGGAAGGTCTGACGGCAAAGGGCGAACGCTTCCAGCACACAGTGACATCTGCGCAGGCAGGCGAGATGATAGCAACTGACGGTCTGATGTTCGAGGTCGGGATCATTATGCTGATAGCCTTCATCGGCGCAGCAGTGGCCTCGAAAGCCAGACAGAGCGTCATCCTCGGATACATTCTGGCCGGGATGCTCATCGGGCCCTACATTTCCGTGGAGCTTTTCGGCTACACGTACGACGGGCTGGTGCACGACACCGGTTTCATCGAGATGCTGTCAAGCATGGGACTTACCCTGCTGATGTTCTTCGTCGGCCTGGGATTCTCCATGACCAAGCTCAAGAAGACCAGGGCCCCGGCGATAATCCTGGCCCTGATGGACGTCGGCCTCGGGATGTTCCTGGGCATTCTGATCGGCTTCGCCCTGGGCTGGCCTATAGTGGACACCGTGTTTCTGGCCGGGGTCATCTCAATGAGCTCGGTGGCCATCACCGGCAAGGCCCTGGAGGAGATGGAACGCTCATCCAGTCCGGAGACGGAGTATCTGCTCGGGACGGTCATAGTGGAGAGCTTCCTGTCCATGGTCCTGCTGACCATCGTCGGCGGCCTGATGTTCAAGTCCGACGCGGGCGGAATGAACATGACCCGCCTTATCATCGGCATCCTGGCATTCTACGCGTTCTTCATTTTCCTGGCCATAGTCGTCGTCCCCAGGGTGGTCAAGCACTTCGAGAGCATCAAGAGCAACGAGCTCTTCGTGCTGTTCGCCCTCGGGCTGGTGTTCCTCTCCGCCGCCCTGGCCGAGGTCGCCGGGGTGCCGGCGATCATCGGCGCCTTCTTCCTGGGCATGGTCTTCGCGGAGACCAAGCTCGCCGAGCGCATCGAGGACCGCATCACCCCCTTCCGGGACGCCCTGGTGGCGGTGTTCTTCATCACCTTCGGCATGATGATCGACCTCAGCATGCTGTACTCCATCGTGCCAATACTTCTGATAGCCGTTCCAGTGACCTTGTTCTATGAGGTCATAATGCTCAGTTCGATCTCCTATCTCCTGGGATTCACCTCCAGGGCGGCGACGTTCATAGGAACGGCCATGACCGGCCGCTCCTCGGAAGCGATCATGTACGCAAGCGTGGGAAGCAATTCCCCCGCGATGTCCAAGGGGACCGAGCTGAATCCATTCGCCGGGGCGTTCTGCTTCATCATGAGCATGGTCGCCCCCTCACTCATGAAGCACAGCGGAGGGCTTACCCGTTCCCTCACCAAGGTAGTTCCCAAGTTCCTCATCTACGGTGGTTCGCTAATCAACCGCACCATGAGCAAGATCATCCTGCCATCTACAATCAAGCTGTTCGAGAGGACCCGCCGCCTGGAGGCGCTGGTGATCATCTACTTCGTGGACCTGGTCTGCATAATGGTGCTGCCTTTCCCCTACAGCATCCTGGCCTTCGTTCTGGGCGGCCTAATCGTCATGATCATCTACGCCACCCTGGAGAGCGACATGTACTCCATCGTGCGCACCGTCAATTATGACAACCTTGGAGTGGTCACCCGGGACCCGGGGCACATCAGCCGTTTCATTTCCGGGTTCGTAAGCCTGAGCCTGGTGACCATCCTGTCGCTTGCGGCCCTCTTCGCCTTCTGGTGGGCCTCCTCGGTAGTTGTCCTGTTCATCTACTTCCTGATAGTCATGAGCATGTCGCGCAGCGTGCACAGGCTGACCCGCACCCCGGCCTTCAACATCGGTGCCAGGCCGGTCAAGCGCCGTGCCCCCCGCAAGAAGCAAAAGCCCTTCCAGCCCAGCTTCAACGCTCCCGCCGCCCGCCCCGACCCCGGCTGGGACTTCGATGACCCGGTGCCGGAACGCCCGGCCGCGGCGCCGGTGAGGAGGACCGACCCCGGCTGGGACATCGGCCCTCCAAGCTTTGAGGCTGGCGAGAATGAGGAGGCGCACGAGAAGCCCAAGAAGCGCAAGCCTAAGGAGAACGCTACCGCTCCGGAAGCTATGGCGGGCGATGAGGACAAGTGGGGCCGGCTGTAGTACAATGTCATTATCGCAACGTTTCGTAACTGATCCGTCCGGCCCGTGAAGTTTTCCATCCTTCACTTATTATATATTTAATAAAACATTATTATCGCAATGGATACTGGGGGGGGAATCCTCTGAACGATCAAAAGCTTAAGACCATGGCCGTATTAGTCATCCTTGTTCTTTTGTCAGCAATGCCCTTGGCGACGACCAGCGCGAGACCGCTGGTCACCTCCATGGAAGCGCTCTCGATCACATCTCATCCCACGATCTCGATCAATAACGACACCCAGTTATCGGAGTTCATCACCGCCAACGGGTGGAGCGGCAACGGGACGGCAGGGAACCCCTATGTGGTCGAGGATTTGGACATAGATGCCCATGGTGCGGCGAACGCCATCTTCATCGGGAACACGGTACAGCACCTGATCATCAGGGGATGCTTTCTTCACAACACCTCCTATGCTCTGGGCGCCCTCCCGGCCAATGGCAACTGTGGCGCCACCATCTACAATTCTATGAACGTGGTCCTGGAGCAGAACGTCTGCACCGGAAACGGCCGAGGTCTGGCATTATACCAGTCCACCAATGTCACGGTCAGGGACAACCTCTGCAATGACAATCTGCATGGAATAGGTCTGTACTACTCCAGCGGCAACTTCATAACCGGCAACGAATGCGTCTCCGGCGGGACCGACGGCATTCATGTCGAAACCTCTTCCATGGTCGTGGTCGATGACAATCTCTGCCTTCAAAACGGCCGCTATGGGATATGCCTGACCGGCGACTGCAACTCGAACGTGCTGGCGAACAACACCTGCGCCAACAACTCCAACGCCGGGATCCGGGTCTCCAGCTCATGCACCCTCAACTCCGTCGTAGGCAACCTGGTCGCAGAAAATCTGGGTTATGGCATATCGATAATGTCCTGCGCTGGGAACGAGATATTTGGGAACGTGATCCGTGAGAACCGGGGGGCAACGGCAGAATTCAACGCCTCAAAGGTGCAAGGGTATGACGATGGGGCGAATCGTTGGAACTCGTCCACGCTGGGCAATCAGTGGGGCGACTGGATCGGTCCGGATGCCAATGGTGACGGCTATGTTGACATCGCCTATCTCATCGATGGTGGCTCCCATCAAGACCTGCTGCCGATAGCAACAACTTCCCCGGTCATCATCCTGAATCCTATTGAGGGAGAGGTTGTCAATGACTCGACGGTGATAGTGAGCGGTACGGCCGATCCCGACTATCCCCTCTGCATCAACGGCGCACTGGTCCGCGTGGAGACGGACGGCTCCTTCTCCCACTCGCTGAGCCTGATCGAAGGGTTGAATCGGGTCGAGGTACGATCCCTGAACCCCCTTGGCGAGGTCAGTGGCTATGTGAACGTCACCTACGTGAACGATCTGCGCGCTGAGCTGGATGAACTGAAGAACAGGCTGGAAGAGATGGAAGATCGCATGGACGGCATGGACCAGCGGGTGGACGACCTGACCGAGTCGCTGGACGAGGCCATGCAGGGCCTGGACGCCGCGATGGAGAACATAACCGCTCTGGGGACCGACCTCAACGGCACTCTCGTCGTGCTCGACCAGACCCGGGAATGGCTGAGCGCCGTGGAGGCTCAGCTGGCCGAATGTTATGGAGACCTCAATCTTACCGAAGCGGAGGTCGATTCCCTTCTGGAGCAGGTCTCCACCATGCGAGGGTCCCTGATCGATCTTAGGGACTCACTGAACCTCACCGGCGAGCAGGCGGCAGCGTTGGAGGCGGCGCTGAACGCAGCAATAGCGGACCTGTCCTCGGCCGAAGACCATCTGGTATCGCTGCAATCCGATGTTGACGAACTCCAGGAGGACTGGCTGCCCCTCCTGCTGGGCGCGGCCGGACTGGTCATGGGGGCGTTGGCACTGGTCCTGTTCGTCCTGGTCTACGCCAGGAAGATCAAGCTGCCTTGAGCCGGGCGGTCAAACCTCTATGTAAAAGTGGCCTGACCGGCCACTCCCTTATTCTTTATGGACGTCCAGTCCTACGTATCTCATGGTCTGATCGCCTCCGTTTTTGTCCTAAACTAACGATAGGCGTCAGGCCACTTTTAGCATTCCATCCCCTTCCTCTTTTTTTAATTCCCTATGAATCCAAGGTCCGAAAAAAGAAAGATGAAAATTGAAGAAGGTGCGGACACCGGGATTCGAACCCGGGTTCGAAGCTTGGGAAGCTCCAGTCCTGACCACTAGACTATGTCCGCTTTGAGCTACTAGATTACAAGTTCTCGTTTAAAGGTTTTCACTTGCTGACGGTCTTCAGCAGGTTCTCCAGCTCGGAAATTATGCGGTAGATGACCGTCCTTCCGTGCATCGGGATGTTGGGGTCGTTGGCCAGATCGTCCAATTTTCCTATGGCCCCGGCGACCCTGACGTCCAGGGCCTCGCCGTCCTGGTTCAGCCTGCCCTTGGCCTCGGTGGCGCCGCGCCTGATGTTGCGGGGCACGGAGGTGTCCTCCGAGAGCTGGTCCAAGACATCTATGATCTGTTTGAGTTTCGTTTTCGCATCATATTCCATGCAATCACTTCCTGTTCGATCTGGATGGGTTCCTTAGGCCGGGACGGACCTCAGTTCGCCCTTCTCCTTGAAGGCCGCCACCACCATAAGGGTCTTGGTGTCCTTGACCCCGTTCACGGCGGACAGCTCCTCCACCAGGAACCTCTTGAGCTGGGTATAGTTATTGAACTTCGCCTTGACGACGATGTCGGTGTCCCCGGTGACCAGGAACACGTCCACCGCCGGCTGGAGCGAGGAAACGTTCTCGCATACAGCATCGGCGTCCTTGGTATCGACCTTGAGGGTAATGATCGCGGTGACCTCCTCATCACCGTAATATGAGGATAATGTCGGCTCTTTCTCGCTCTGTTGCACGCGCAACCCTCCTCGCACGCTCATGGCAGGCCGCTAAGGCGGCTGTGCTGGACCTCAGAAAGTGAAAAAAACGGAAGCGATCACATCGCGTTCTCGAATTCCTCTTGCAGATCGATTATGACCTGCTCAAGGACCTCTTCCAGGCTGCTGCTCTGGTATTCCCGGAGGCCCCCGAGTTCGCTTTGCACCCGCGCAACGAAGTTGTTGTTGTCTTTGAGGAATTCAACATTGCAAAGAGACTCTTCCATGATCGTTCACCCCAGTCCAACATCCATGAGCGTTGGTCTGTTTTGGCGAATGAACGGTTCCCTATATAATAGTTGTCTTAGGCCTTCCGACCCCTATCCAGACATCTGGCATCAGAAATTGATTATTAAATTATTATATAAAAAAATGTTTACAGGTTCTTCTCCAAGAACAGCGCCGGCCGGTCCTTGCCAAAATAGTTGGCGACATCCCCCGCTTTGCGGTATCCGGCAGACTCCAGGTCCGGCAGGACCGGGCTGTCCGGCGCCACCTCCAAGGTGAGCTTCGCCGTTCCAGCCCGCCGGGAGGATTCCTCTGCCCCCTTCAGGAGATCGCCGGCCGATCCGCCGACCATCAGCAGGACCCTGCTCTTCCCGCCCTTTCCCTCGTGATAGACCACGATCCCCGACTCCCCGGCCACCAGAACCGCGAAGTCCGGGGCCATCATGAACATCTCCAATGCGGAATATGAGAAGCTGGGCCCGCCCAATGCATTCGGCCTGCCGTCCATTCCCAGCAGGTCCCCCCTCTTTGCCTCCTTGACCTTGACCATACTATCGCTCCAGATGCTTGACCATCATGTAGGCGTCGCTCCCGTCCTCATAGTAGCCGGAGCAGAGCGCCAGCACCTTATAGCCCAGGGACAGGTAAAGGTTGACCCCCTCGGCGTTATCGGGACGGACGCACAGCGCAACCGTCCCCGCGTCCTTCCCGGCCGACGATTCCGCCCGGGCCATGAGCTCCCTGGCGATGCCACGCCTGCGGAACGCCGGGGAGACGGCCAGCGAAAGAACCTCCATGGTCTCGTACGGCCGGGAGATGGAGAACATCACATAGGCCACCACCGCGCCGTCCTCGGCCACCATGGTCAGCACGTCCTCCCGGTCCATCAGCTGCCGAACGTACTCCAGGTCCCATCGGCGCGGCCCGAAGGCGCCCTGCTCCACGGCCATTATCGCTGGGAGGTCCGCAACCTCCGCCTCACGCACACGCACGCTCCAGCATCGGCCACATGGGTTATATCCATTTGCCGGAGGACCGAAATGATGGAATACAAAGATGCAGTTCTTCACAGGCCAGTGGTCATATGCAAACATTCACCAGCATCAGCTCGCTGCTCAGGTCCCCGGTCTCTGACGGCCAGGTGTGCCTGAGGGGCTGGATATACCGGACACGAAGCAGCGGGAAGATAGTCTTCGCCGTGGTAAGGGACTCCACGGGCATAATCCAGGTCACCATCAAGAAGGGCAGCCTTCCAGATGAGCAGTTCGAGGGAGCCGCCTCCGCCTCTATAGAATCATCGGTGGAGGTCGCCGGCACCATGCATCAGGACGGGCGCGCGCCGGGCGGCTACGAGGTCCGGGCCAGCTCATACCGCGTCATCGGCTCCGCCCTTCCCTTCCCCATCACCGAGTACCAGAGCGAGGAGCTGTTGCTGGACAACCGCCATCTCTGGATCCGGTCACGGGAGCAGACCGCAGTGATGAAGGTCAAGGCCACCCTGCTGGCCGGAGCACGCGAGTGGCTGGCCGAGAACGACTTCACCGAGGTCACCCCTCCCATATTCACCCAGAACGCCTGCGAGGGCGGGGTCACGCTGTTCAAGCTCAAGTACTTCGACCGGGAGGCGTACCTGAGCCAGAGCGCCCAGATGTATCTGGAATCATTGATATTCTCCTTGGAGAAGGTCTACTCGATCACTCCCTCGTTCCGGGCGGAAAAGTCCCGCACCTCGCGGCATCTCACGGAATATTGGCACATGGAGCTGGAGGAGGCCTGGGTGGACAACGACGGGAACATGAGGATCCAGGAGGAGCTGGTCTCGGCCATGGTGGCCAAGGTCCTGAAGGAGCGCCGCGATGAGCTTGAGCTGCTGAAGCGGGATGTCGAATCGCTTAAATCGGTGGTTCCCCCGTTCAAGCGTTTGCGCTACTCGGACATGATAGACCTGCTCAAGAGCAAAGGGTTCGACATAGAGTTCGGGGCGGACCTGGGGGCGGCGGAGGAACGGGCCATCACCGAGGAGGAGGCCGCTCCGGTGTTCGTCACCAACTTCCCGAAGGAGTGCAAGGCCTTCTACATGAAGGAGGACCCGGAGGACCCGCGCACCTACAGGTGCGCCGACCTGCTGGCGCCGTTCGGCTTCGGCGAGGTCATCGGCGGCAGCGAGAGGGAGACCGATCTGAACAAGATACTGCAGAGGCTGGAGGCGGCGGGGATACCCGAGGAGCCATACCGCTGGTACCTGGACCTCAGGCGTTACGGCTCCGTGCCTCATTCCGGCTTCGGACTGGGCGTGGAGCGCATAGCCAAGTGGGTGTGCAACCTGGAGCACATCCGGGACGCCATCCCCTACCCGAGAACGGTGGCCAGAGTTTATCCCTGAAGGCGCCGCCCCATCTCGCAGTAGAGGCGGTAGGCCCTTTCCAGCTGCCACCTCTCCACATACTCGTCCTTGGTATGGGCCATGTTCGGGCTTCCCGGGCCGCAAACCGCGACCAGGGGGTTCACAGCCGAGTATACGGCCGCCTCCGTGGCATACGGCACCGCGAATATGCCGTCGGCTCCGGCGTCCAGCAGCTCGGTTATCAGGGGCGTGTCCGGCGACGTCTCGAAGGCTGGCAGCTCATACTGCATTATGATGTCGTACGACTCGCCCTCCAGATGGTGCATGATCCTCTCCCTGACCTCCTTGGCGGTTAGCGGGTAAGGGAAGCGGGCGTTAAGCTGGGCGTCGCACCGGTCGGGCACGATGTTGTTGCGCGTGCCCCCCTTGATCGTGGAGACCACCAAGGTGAGGTCGTCCGTCGGTCCCGGGGGGACCTTGAGCAGGGGGTCCAATCTGTCCAGCAGGGAGGCCATCCTCATGATGGCGTTGTCCCCGTTCCAGGGCATGCTGGCGTGAGCCGCCACGCCATGTGCGGTCAATGTGAGGCGTGATATCCCCTTCTCCTTCCAGGCCACCCTCAGGTCCGTGGGCTCGCCGACAAGGATCCCGCTCGCCCGGCGCACCTCCGGTCTTCTGGAGAGGAACTCCGCCCCGGTCATCAGCTCCTCCTCGTCGGTGGTGATGAGCAGAGCGAACGGAACATCCTCGTCCTTCAGGACCCGGGCCGCGGCCATCATGGCGGCCAATCCGCCCTTCATATCCGCCGCCCCCAGCCCGTAGACGCGTCCGGCCTCCACCTCCCCGTCCTCCCTGGTCCAGTCGTCCCCGGCGGGGACGGTGTCCAGATGGGCGGCGAAGGCGATGCCCCCCCTTCCATGCGAGGCTATCATGGCCGGACTGTCCTGGGCCCCGCCGACGGCAATCTCCAGGCCAAGCTCCTCCAGCCTGGAGCGCACCAGCTCGAACAGGGCCTTCTTGCCCTCGTTGGTATCGCTGCGCACGTTAAGCAGCTCGATCAGGTTACGGACAAGCTCTCGGGTCATGCGATCATTTCCGATAGAACGGCGGCTCCACCACCTGTGCCGGGACCGCCTCGTCGCGGATCCTCACCGCCAGCTCGGTGCCAGCCGCCGCCAGTCTCTGAGGGACGTATCCCAGCGCTATGCCCTCCCTTAGGCAGGGGGACATGTTGCCGCTGGTGACCTTCCCCACGTCCTTTCCCGCGTGGACGATGGCATAGCCATGCCGGGGAACCCCCTTCCCCAGGAGCCTGAGCCCCACCAGCACATCGTACTTACGTTCCCTCTGCAGTATCAGCACATCCCGGCCGATGAATGGATGGTCCATCTTCACCACCCAGGGAGGACCGGTCTGCAGCGACGTCTGGCTGCCGTCGAAGTCCGTTCCCGACAGCAGGTAGCCCATCTCCAGGCGCAGGGTGTCCCGGGCACCAAGCCCGATAGGTCTAACCTTTCCCGTCTGTAACAGCTTGTTCCACAACCACGGGGCGTCACGGTCCTCAACAAGGACCTCGAAGCCGTCCTCACCGGTGTAGCCGGTGCGGGCGATGTAGCAGCCCACCCCCTCCCCCCTGGTGGCGAAATGCTCAGCCAGGAAGTGCGAGCTTTTCCCGGAAAGGAACGCGAAACGGCCCTGGAAGCGCTTCAGGGTGGAGAGGTCCGTGGAGCACATTCCCTGCATGACGACCTCCGCCAAAGGGCCCTGCACGGCCAGGCAGGCCAACCTCGTGGACAGGTCGATGACCTTGAGGTCCCTGGTGTTCCCCTTCACCCATTCCCGGACCCGGTCCACGTTGGAGGCGTTGGGCACCATGAGGTACTGCCCGTCTGAAATATGGTAGGTGATGACGTCATCGATTATCTGGCCGTCGGTGTTCAGCAGATGCCCGTAGACCGCCTTGCCCACCGGGGCCTTGCTGATCGGATTGGTAAGCAGTCCGTCCAGCTGGATGGCCGCCTGCGGACCCCTTATGAGCAGGTCGCCCATGTGAGACACGTCGAAGACCCCGCATTCCCTCCGCACGTGGAAGTGCTCCTCGATGATCCCGGAGTACTGGATGGGCATCTCCCAGCCGGCGAACTCCACCATCCTGGCCCCGGCGGCCAGGTGCTCCTGGTAAAGCGGCGTCCTCTTCATGCTTTCAACCGTTAAATGGCGGCAACATTATCAATAGCTTTCCGTCAGGCCCCCAGGACCTCTTCCAGCCTCTGCCGGACCACCTTGGCCGGGACATCGGGGAGCGAAATGTACGTCGTACGTCCGCCGGTCTCCTCGTTGGCCACCCTCGTACCGACTAAACCCTGGTTGGTCAGGTCCTGGAGGTAAGACCAGAACATGGTGTGCCCTCTGGGCTTCTCGCCATACTCCTCGGCCACCAGCCGGTACACCGCCTCCGCCTCCGGCGTCTTTACGTACGCCTGGTCCTTTATCGCCCTGGCCACGGCAAGAAGGACCATTCTGTGCTGCTTGTCCAGGTCCTCGATCTTGCTCTCGGTGACCACCGAATAGGTCAGCGCTTTGGCGCCCCGAACATGCTCCGGGGCCAGATGCTCCATCCCCTCCTCCTCGGCCAGCATTCCCGCCTTGTCCAGAAGCTCGATGGCGAACCGGGCGTCCCCGAACTCCCCGGCGATGTCCGCCATGAGATCCAGGGCGTCCTGGCGCACCACCCCGGGGAAGAATGCCAGGTCGGCGCGTATCCTGAGTATGTCGGCCAGGTCCCGCACTCCGTACCTGTCGAAGCGGATGGCGTTGGCCCGGCGGAACGTGGAGGACGAGGCGGCGTCCAGCATGTCCAACACGTTCTTCTGGGATATCATGATGACCGACATCGACGGGCGTCCTCCCACCAGTTCCTCGTCGAAGCGGGTGAGCTGATAGATAAGGTCGCTGGCCCCCTTGGCCAGGAGGACGTCTGCCTCATCCAGAACGACCACCAGATGCATCTTGCGCTTCTCCAGGTGCCTGCGGATGGAGCGTAGCATCTCTTCCGTCGAGAACCCGCGGTCGGGGAAGTTCTCATCGAAATGCATGACGATGCGGCGGAGCACGGCCACCTCAGTGGAGCGCTGCCGGCAGTTGACGATGATGTAATCCATCGGCCTGCCGCGTTCCTGAGCGGCCTTCATGAGGTCGAGGCAGAAGCGTTTCGACGTGGCGGTCTTCCCGGTACCCACGCTGCCGATCAGGAACGCGGTCTGGGACATGCTTCCCTCCAGTACCGGGCGGAATAGCATATCCAGCCTTTCCAGCTGTTCCTCGCGGTGGCACAGCTTGTCGGGAACGTAATCGAACGATAGCTTGGATTGGTCCTTGAACAGGCGTGGGTTTCGCATCTACATTACCTTCTGGCTCTTATGAATCCGGAGCAGGGGGTGATATCCACACCCTTGTCCTCCAGCCGATCGGCGAGCAGGTTCATGCCCAGGGAGTCGGAGGCCGCGTGCCCGGCTATCACGACGTTCAGGTGGTGCTTCCTGACCTCCTCCAGATGCGCCTCCGGGATGTGCATGAACACCACCGTGCCTACGCCGGCCTGCGCCAGCTTCTCGTAGGCTTCCTTCGGTCCCGACGTGCCTCCGGTCATCCTCACCACCACCTTGCCTGCCTTGCGCTTCCTGTCCCCCACATACACCTCCGGGGGGTTATTGTTACCTGCGGCGTGACTATATTCCGGCAGTGTCATGAGCAGGTCGACCACGTCCCCCACTCTTTTCGGTGACGCCTTCTCCACCAGGTCGTTGAGGAAGCGGTCGACCAGGTTATCCGTAACAGAATGAAGGCACATCAGCGGCAGGTCCAGAAGCCGGGCGGCGTCCACCGCCTGGTCGTAGTTGGCCGGGGCGCTGAGGTTGTGCACCTCGCGTATCCGTGGGGCCATTATGTCTTCGGCCACGTTGACCGGGACCCCGAGCTGGGCGTATATGTACTCATGCAGGTGCAGCGCTTCGCCGAAGGCTGGGCGCGCTCGTCCGAAGGGGTGGTGTCCGATGACCGCGTCTATGGGCCGCCCTCTTTCCCTCAGCCGGTCGGCCAGGACCATCTCCCCGGTGGTTATGTCGATCCCCCACAGCACTCCCCTGATCTCCGCCTCGGCATCACCATGCACCAGACGGGAATCGGCGTAGGGGTTCCAGAGGGAGTCAGCGTCAAAGTGGGTCCTCTCCTTCTCATCCATCTTCCGGTAGCGCTCCTCGACGCGGCGGAGGTCGTCCTCCATCTCCTCCGCGGTCCGGGGGTCGTTCTCCTTTGCCATTTGAACGGCGAACCGGTAGATCTCTCCTAGCTTCATCGGGGTGGAAGAGATGGATTGGCTCATAAATTGATTTCTGTCCATGCGCTGAAGGAAGCGCAAGCTGTCGCTGACGTTCCGGCCGGTTTCCGGGGCATCATTCCAGGATGGGGAGCCTTTTCACCAATGGGGTGGAGAGCCACCATCTCCCAATGCCCAAGGTCTCGCCGGCCCTCACCCGGTACAGTCCGATCAGCAGGAAGATGTAGATGATGTGCTCGTCGATCAATGGATTGTTGGCCGGAGGCACGTTGGTGCTCCACAGCAGCACGAACATCAGCACCCCGCCGATGGTGGCCAGCCGCATACCTATTCCCAGGAGCAGGGCGATGCCTAGAAGCAGCAGTCCCAGCATGAACAGCACATCGATTAGCTCATTCCCGGCGATGCTGGTGAAGAGCGGTTCGAACACACCGCTCACCGCGAACTCAAGGTATCCGGAGGTGGGGGACCCGCCGTTTATCCAAGCCCGGTCAGTCGAGGTGGCGTAACCCAATCCGAACGTCTTGTCCAGGAAGGCCCAGAGGAACATCCAGCCCAGCAGGATCCTGGAGATCCCCCAGACATGCTCGGTCTTCAATCGGGAGGCGATATCGGACATCTTTCCATTCATGGACCGATATTGTTTCAGGGGGCATAAAAGACCGATGATGGCCGCAAGCCCATGGTGAACGCAGGGCCGCATGAGACCAATTAATGGGATAAAAAATGTAAAAATTGTAAGTGGTTTCAAAGACCTGAGAAGGCTCGGTATGGACCGGCCCTTTTCTGGCCTTTTTAGCCGAACAGAGCGGAAAGACCGGCGGCGGCCTCTTCCTCTGAAACAGCTTCCTCTTCCTTGGGCTCTTCCTTGGCCGGAGCGGCCGGACCGGCGGCAGCCGGGGCGGCAGCGGCGACAGGCGCGGACGCGACCATCGCGGAGGCGATAGCCTCATCGATGTTCACACCCTCCAGGGAAGCGGCCAGGGCCTTTATCCTGGCTGCATCCGGCTCGACACCGGCGCTCTTCAGGATAGCGGCAACCGCGTCCTCGGACACCTGCTTTCCAGCGGCGTGAAGGACCAAAGCGCTGTATATGTATTCCATTTCCTTACCTCCTCAATCGAATAGCGAGCTAAGACCAGCGGCGGCTTCCTCCTCGCTGACCTGCTCCTCTTCCTCTTCTTTCTTGGCCTCAGCGGCCTTGGGTTCGTTCACCGGCTTGGTTGCGGGGACCGCAGCCATCCTGTTCTTTATTCGGTCATCTTCCAGACCGGTGATCGAAGCCAAGGTCATCATCTGCGCGTCAGCCTTCGCAAGGATGGCACCGATGCTCTCCTTGGTCGGGAACGCGCCAGCCACGCTCAAGGCCATCGCTTCGCGATAGGCCTTGGATAGCAAGGGCGTGACAGTCTGAGGTGTGATATAAGCTATAGACAAGCTCAAGCCTAGGGCATTCCTGGCGGCCAGACCCAACATGTTGGTGTAGTAGTCCGCCGGTACGTTCAGGACGTCCTTCCCGTATAGCACGCCGTCCTCGAAGGCGGCGCGGAGGTCCATGCCCACGATCATGGGCAGGATCTCCAGCTTGACCAGCACCTTGGCGACCTCATCAGGGACCGGTTCGCCCTTGGGGACGAGGACCTTGTCCTTCTTGATGATGATCTTTCCCGCCTCTATGGCGGCGGGGATGCCAGCCTTCTGCAGCTCGCCGATGATCGGGCCTGGCTTGAACGGGGTGTCCCCCGCCTTCACCACAATGTCCTCCGGCGCTATGTCTCCGGTCTTTGCCGGAGCCGGGGTCTTGGTGCCCTCCATCTGGCGGAACAGCTTGAACGGGTTCTCGTCCGTGGTGACGATCGCGCACTGTCCGTCCACTAGCTGCTTCAGCTGCTCCAGGCCCGGCCTCTGCTTGGCGGCCTCGGTGATGGCCAGGTCCATTAGGGTGTTCCTGGTCATGTTCACATCGGCCTTACCGCGCAGCACGGCGCGCATGGAGATCATCTGGGCAGCGGGAATGCCGTGCAGATCGACGATGCCGACGACATGGCTGTGGACCATGAGGTCTACCAGCTCCTGCACCCTCTCCCGTTTCCACTTCGCTACATGTGCCATGCTTGGAACCTCCTCAAATCACCTTCTCGGAGGGTCCCATGGTGGTCTTCACGAAAGCGGACCGGATGTTCATGGTGCCCTTCTCGAGCTTCATCCCCAATCTCTTGACGATGAGCTCGATGTTTTCGGCTATGTCTTCTGGCGTCATGTCCGTGGTCCCGACGGCGGTGTGGAAGGTCAATCTGTCCCTGCTCCTGACCGATACCGACTTGCGCAGGTTGTCGATCATGGGCTTGGGGTCCGCTCCCGGGGGGATCGGCTTCGGCATCTTGCCGCGGGGACCCAGTACGATACCCAGCCTCTTACCGATGGTGGGCATCAACGGGGCTTCCGCGATGAAATACTCGAACTCGTTGGCCATCTTCTTGGCCTGCTTCTTGTCGTCGGCGATGGTGCCTAGCTCCTCCACGGACACGACCCTGTCGGCCACGTCCTTGGCCTTGAGCAGCATCTCTCCGCTACCGAAGACACAGACCTTGATGGGCTTTCCCCTTCCGTGCGGCAGAATGATGTCCTCCTGTATCCTGTTCTTGGGTATGGACATATCCACATCCTTCAGGTTGATGGACAGGTCGACCGTTTGTACAAAATTGCGCTTTGGAGAGTGCTCCAAGGCTTTCTTAACGGCCGTAACGGTTGCTTTTTCTGCCAATTCGATCCCTCCTGTAGTTCCATCGAGCCAATGAAGGCTCTCCTACAGTTTGGTGAGACCCCTTAATCATGCTACCCTTTATAAAGATATCGCGGAACCGGTCCCTCCAGGGGGCAATCGGCAGCAGGCGGCGGGGATATGGAGGGTGAAGGTGGTCCCCCCGCCCGGGCGGGAGGACGCCTCGATGAGCCCTCCGTGCTTCATGACGCTGTACTTGGTTATGGCCATCCCCAACCCCGCTCCCTCCTTCTTCTTCGTGAAGTACGGCTCGAACACGTCCCTAAGCACTTCAGGCGGCATGCCCGGGCCGTCGTCCGCTATGTCGATCCTGACGTAGTCCCCGTCCCGGAGGCGGTCGGAATCGAGAATGTGGACGTTCCTGGCGGTTATCCGGACCGTTCCCTTCCCGCCCATGGCCTGCTTGGCGTTTATGACCACGTTCCCCACCACCTGGGACAGGTGGGTCTTGTCCATGATGACCTCGGAGAGCCCCTGGTCGATGTCCGTCTCCAAGGCGATATCGGAACCGGCCAGGTTGAAACGTGCGATCTCGACCAGGGCATCCCGGATGTCGGACCCATCCTTGGACGGGGTGCCGACGCGGGAGAAGGCCATGAGCTGCCTGGTCAGTCCATGGGCGTTGTCCGAGGCCTTCTGAACCGCGGCGATCCTATCCTGGCCCTTCTGGTCCTGAACCGAGGTCTTCAACAACTCCAGGTTTCCATTGAGCGACATAAGGAAGTTGCCGAAGTCGTGGGCGACCCCTCCGGAGAGAAGCTCTATCGAATGATAGTGCTGTCCCTGCCAGAGGTCCTCTTTCAAGCGCTCCCTCTCGGTGATGTCGGTGAGCACCGCCACCCGGCCGACGCTCTCACCCTCCATCATTATGGGGGCGCAGCTGACCGCCACCTTGGTCCGCCCCCCGGACCGCTTGACAAGAACGGTCATCTGCGCCTCTTCCGGTCTGCCCGAAGCCCCCTCACCGCAGACCACCGGCTCTCCGGTCAGTTCGTTGAAGAGGGGGGCGATCTCCTGCAAAGGCCTGCCCTCCGCCTCCTTGAAGGCGTATCCGGTCATCGATTCCGCTCCGGGGTTCATCATGGTCACGGCGCCTTTCCCGTCCGCGACCACCACCCCGTCCACGATGGACCGTAGGATGATCTCCAGCCTGCGCCTCTCCCGGTCGAGAAGCACCTCAGTATCCTTTCTGAGGTCGATCTCCCCTTTCAGCTCCTCGTTGGACCTCCGCAGCTGGGCCGTCCGCTCGGCCACCCTGTCCTCCAGCTGCCTGTTCATCTCTGCCAGCTCCACCTCCTTGCCCAACGCCCTCTCGTTCAGGAGGAACGTGACCATGGCGATGACGCACATGACCGCGCCCCGCAGGAGGTCCTCTGACAGGCCGTTCAGATCGCCTCGCAGGGCGTCGCTGGCGATCAGGCAGGCCACCAATGCTCCGGTCAAAGCCAGCCCCTTGCGCCTCCACCATATGGCGGACAGGATAATCGGAACGTAGAAGAAATGGGTGAAAAGGATCCCGGATTCGATCATCCAGTGAAAGACCACTATCATGCCCAATGCCATGAAGGACGACAGCAGTATCAGGGCCGATCTTGTACGGTCCGACGCCCTGTCGCCAGTTCTCATGAGCATACCGAACGCGCCATCATTGATAAATCTGGCTGTCGAAAATGATCGTGAATGATAAAATAAACGATGGCCAGAGGCCATCGTTCGGGTTTAGGATAGTTGGGCGTCCCACTTGCCGGCCTTGATCTCCGCCTGCATATCGCGGGCCTCCTTGCCTTCCACGGTGATACCGCAGGAGACGCAGGTGCCGATGACCTCCAGGACCTGCGCCTTCACGTCAGCGCCGGTCAGGGAGTCCTGTTTCATGTGGGCGATCTTCTTGGCCTGCTCGATGGTTATGTTGCCGACCTTGCCGGCCTTGGGGGCTCCGGCGCCCTTCTCGATGCCCAGCTCCTTGAACAGCAGGGCGGAGGTGGGCGGGGTGCCGACCTTTATCTCGAAGGTCTTGGTCTTCTGGTCGATTATGACCTTCACCGGGACCTTCATGCCGACGAATCCCCTGGTCTTCTCGTTGATAGCGCCTACGACCTGAACGACGTTTATGCCCGTCGGGCCCAAGGCGGGTCCCAGCGGCGGGCCGGGAGTGGCCTTGCCGCCATCCACTAACACTTCGATAGTCTCTGCCATTTTATCATCTCTCCTTCTCGAGGACCCTCACGCTGTCGCCGCGCACGGTGACAGGGATGGGCACGGTGGCCTCGAAAAGCTCTACCGTGATCTCTTCCTTGCTCTCGTCGATCTTCTGCACGCGGGCCTTCTCGCCCTTGAAGGGGCCGGCGACGAGCTCCACGACATCCCCTTCCGATATTCCGGACACCAGGGGCTTGGGGGTCAGGAAGTGCTCGATCTCCGTGAGCTTGGTCTCCCCGTCCACCAGTCCCTTGGCCTTGCGCACTCCCCGGCAGGTCTCCCTGACCAGATCGGTGTTCATGGCCTCCATGAAGACGTATCCGTCCAGCTTTCCAGGTGCGAGCAGGGCGAATATGCCCTTGTCGCTCCCGGTCTTGGCCTTGCCAGCCACGCCGTCCACGACCGCCCTCTCATGGCCTATGGAGGTCTTCAGGATCAGAATGGACTGCATGGTGTTGGCGAAGAACTCCATGCTGCCGCATTCCAGCCCTTCCGCGAAGACCTGCATCTTGATGCGGACGCTGTCGTCCAGGCGGGCCCCGCGCGGCGCCTCCGCAGACAAAGTGATCTCCTTGCCGCCCATACCTTCCATGGTGAAGTCCACATCGGGGACGGTCAGCTTGGCGCTCTCCCAGAGCTTTCCTGAGTTGTCAGATAGAATAATGTCCCACTCTGGCTCGTCCTCGCTGCCGTAGTTGATGGTCAGCAGTATCCTGACCTTCATCTTGTTGGCCTGGCGCGGCTTGAGAATGAGCTTCCAGACGGCGCTGCTTCCGGCGGTCACCCTCTGGGCGTTGCTCTCCCCGGAAAGGGTGAGCGGGCCGTTCCCGTATTGGGCGGATTGATTGGTTTGCAGATCGTTCATGTGCAGCCCTCCTGGAGTGGCATCAGAGGCCGAGCCATCCCGGAAGCCGGGTCACCAGCAGGTATATGGCGAAGCCTAGACCGCCGATGAGGACCAGGCCCAGACCGACTATCATGACCGTCTTGGTGTACTCGTCGGTGGTGGGCTTCCTGGCCATCTTCAGGACGCGGCCGTACTTGCCCTTGCCGAGCATCTTGACCCGTTCCTCGATCCCTTTTTGGATCTCCCAGGATTTGTCGACTATGTCCATTTACATGCACTCTTGGATAACGCCCTAATCCTTCCTTATAAATAATCCTTTCTTTACCGGATGAAGTCCACCGCCATGCCCTTTGGCATGACGTTCTCCTTCGGTCCCAGTATGTACTTGGACTTCACGCCAGTGACCACGACCATGACCCTGATCTTGTTCTCCAGTGCCGGGTCGACCGAGGCACCCCAGATGATCCGGGCGTTCGGGTTGACCTTGCTCTGGATGACCTCGGCCACCTTCTCCGCCTCGCTGACGCTCATGTCCTCGCCGCCTATGACATTGATAAGCACACCGTTCGCCCCGGTGATATCCACATCGATTAGCGGGGAGTTGATCGCTTCGTTGATGGCCTGCTCGACCTTGTCCTCGTCCTCACCTTCGCCCATACCGATCATGGCCACGCCGCCGCCCTTCATGATGGTCTTCAGGTCATTGAAGTCCAGGTTGACCAGGCCGGGGCGGGTTATGAGCTCCGTGATCCCCTTTATGGCCCGCATCAGCACCTCGTCGGCCACCTTGAAGGCGGCGTTGATGGAGTAGCGTGGGACCAGGTCCAGGAGCTTGTCGTTCGGGATTACTATCACGGTATCGGCCACCGACCGAAGCCTTTCCATTCCCCACTCGGCGTTCTCGGCGCGGATGGAACCCTCGGCCTTGAACGGCGACGTCACTATGGCGATGGTCAGCGCGCCCATCTCCTTGGCCAGCTGCGCTATGTATGGAGCGGAGCCGGTGCCGGTGCCTCCTCCCAGGCCGGCAGTGACGAAAACGATATCGGCGCCCATGAGCACCTTGCGCAGGTCCTCCTCCGCTTCGCGCGCGGCCTCCTCCCCCACCTGGGGGAGCGCTCCAGCCCCCAATCCCTTGGTGCTCCGGCGCCCCAGGAGGATCTTCTTGTGCGCCCTGGTGATGAGGAGGTGCTGCGCATCGGTGTTCACCGCGTAAAGCTCAGCGTCCTTGATGTTGGTCTGGTAGAGGCGGTCGATGGTGTTCGAACCTCCGCCGCCGCAGCCCAGTATCTTGATGTTGGTCTTCAGGCTCAGCAGTATCTTCTCCAGTTCCTCGTCCTCGGCCGTCTGGGCCTTGAAAGAGGACATGCTGGATTCGTTCGCCGGACCGGCTCTTGACATCGCGTCGCTGATGAATGATTTCATGGAGGGGCCTCGGACGGGTGCCGCTGGCTGCTCAAGCCCTCAGCTGCCACTCGTCTGAGAACGATGACGCTATGTGAACTTTAAAACATTTCGGTGCCAACGGCCTATTACAATATAATAAAGAGAATATATGAAACATATAAACAACATGTCCATATAATCAATAAATTTTATATTTGATTCCGAACAGAATATTTAATTTGTTTGATGTATATATTAATTTACAAAATGTATTATTTGCTTTACAAAAAGTAAAGTATATTATTCAAAATGTAACTATAACTTAACATAAGTGAGGCTGATGAAGAACCGTCTCAGGGTATACCGTACCATGACCAATCTCACGCAGGGGGAGTTGGCGGAAAAGCTAGGTATCACCCGGCAGACGGTGATCGCCATCGAGAAGGAACGGTACGATCCCTCTCTGGAGCTGGCGTTCAAGCTGGCCAAGTTCTTCCGTGTGTCGATCGAGGACATCTTTCAGTATGAGAAGGTCTGAACCTCCCATCACCGAAGCGATCCCAGGTAGACCTCTGTTCGATATTTCAAGTGCACAGATCCGTTTTCCTGATGCTCCGAGAAAACCAACCCCACCGCCTCCATGAGCGTTCTGAACGACGGGTCGTCCGGCCGCGGGCAGTAGGATGAGGAACGCAAACGCCCTTCGAGGCTGGTTAAATCGAGGCTCTGGTCGTTCCCGAACTCGTGGTATTCGTATACACCTTCGAAGAACGAATCGATCCTTCTCTTCTGCTCTTCGTCCGAACCCCCGCGGGAGTCGTCCACGCCTCGGTCCTTGAGCATCCTGGAATAGGCGATGTTGAAGTCCCCCTCATCCAGGCGATTGTTCCAGACCAGGGCGGCAGCTCCTCCCGTTCGCAAGATCCTCTTGAACTCACGCCTGCATTTTTCCACATCGAACCAATGAAAGGACTGGGCGGCTGTGACGAGGTCGATGCTTCGATCGGGAAGGCCAGTGGCCTCCGCCCTTTCAGGAACGCTCTTGAAGTTCGGATCGCCCCGGAATCTGATCTCGGCCCTGTTCCGCATGCAGGCGTTCGGCTCCACGCCGCAGACGAAGGCGCCAACCTCTATGAGCATGGCAGAGAGGATGCCGGTCCCCGAACCGATGTCAGCGACCCTCGCCCCGGTGAAGAGGAAGCCCTTACATTCCAGCAGACGAACGACGTCCATCGGATATCCTGGACGGTACCGTTCGTAGTCCTCCTCCCGTCCGTCGAAACGCACGGTAGGGTCCTGGTCCGTGGGGGATCACCTGATGAAGTCCAGGTCGGCCTTCTTCAGCTTCTCCGCCTCGTTCGTAGCGCCCAGTATCTGCTTGGACTTTACTCCGGCGACCACCACCATAACGCGAATGGTCTTCTCCAGGGTCGGGTCCACCGCCGCACCCCAGATGATCCGGGCGCTCGGGGATACCCTTCTCTGCACCTCCTCAGCGATGAACTCCGCGTCGGAGATGGTCATGTCCGGGCCGCCGATGACGTTCACCAGGACGCCATTGGCTCCAGTGATGTCCACTTCCAGCAGCGGAGAGCTCAGGGCGCGTTCTATGGCTTCCTTCGCCCTATCTTCCGCATGGCCGTCGCTCTCCCCCAGCCCGATCATTGCGACACCCGCTCCCTTCATGATCGTGCGAACGTCGTTAAAGTCCAGGTTGACCAGCCCGGGCTTTGTGATCAGCTCGGTGATGCCCTTTATGGCCTTCGTCAGGACCTCATCGGCCATCTTGAAGGCCTGGTTCAGTCCCAGTCTGGGGTACAGCTCGATGAGCTTGTCGTTGGGGATGACGATGACCGTGTCGGCGGTGCTGCGCAGACGCTGAAGCCCCCACTCGGCGTTCTCCATACGCATGCGGCCTTCCCCCTTGAAAGGGGTGGTGGTTACGGCAATGGTGAGGGCGCCCATCTCCTTGGCGATGTTGGACACCACGGCAGCGGAACCGGTCCCGGTGCCGCCGCCCATGCCGGCGGTGACGAACACTATATGCGCGTCAGTAACGGCCTTCCTGATCTCCTCCTCGGCCTCACGCGCAGCCTGCTCTCCAACCTGTGGGAGGGCGCCGGCACCAAGCCCCCGGGTGCTACGGCGCCCCAGCAGGATCTTGTGCTGAGCCCTGGTGGCCAGCAGATGCTGCGCGTCGGTGTTGGCGGCGTAGGTCTCCAGTCCGGAGATGTTCTCCTCAGAGATCCGGTTGATGGTGTTGGAGCCCCCGCCCCCGCAGCCTACGATCTTGATGTTGGTCTTCAGTTTCTGCAGAAGCTCGATTAGCTCGGCATCTGTGGAATCCAACTGCTGATATCCGAAATTCGGGGCCAGCTCCATCTTGGCTGGAGCGGCATCCTTAGCTAGAGCTTCCTCAACAAGCGATCTCATGAATCATCCCATCCTTCGGCCACGGCCATCTTCCGATTTATGCTCCCCATATGATATTTCTATTAAATATTCTTACTCCCCAGGGATGCCGAGCAAATCATATACTCCGGTCACCCAATGTAATCTATATGGTCTACCGGGTCTCGGTCATCTTTAAGGGAAAGGTGCAGGGCGTATATTTTCGTCAATACACCCGCCGCTGGGCCGAGATGCTGTCATTGAACGGCTATGTGAAGAACATGCCGGACGGGACGGTGTTGGCGGTCTTCGAAGGCCAGAGGCAGGCCATCCAGGAGATCATCCGCAGGCTCAAGGATGAACATCCCGAGTCAGAGGTGACCTCGGTGGACATCAAGGTTGAGGAACCCGAGGGGCTTGAGGGTTTCGAGATCGTATCCTAGAGTTCGATACCATACACTCTCTCTGGGTTTGTCTTGTTTATCTTCCAGAGCTTTTCGGGGTCGCACCCTTTCTCGACCAGCTGTCGCATTCTCTTCGGAACGGTCGTAATGGCCAGCACCGCTCCCGGTCTGCTCAGGTCGTCCATGAAGTCCGTCTCCAGGAGGAAACGGTCCCCTTTTGACAGTGCCTCCTGGACCATCTCCCGGGTGGCCAGGACGGACGGGAACGCTCCATGGTTCTCCTCCCGCGTAACCAAAGGCCCGCAGTAATGCTTGACCACTTTGTCCCTCGGCAGACCGGCCCGGTCGGCCATTTTTACCAGGATCTCCATGCTCTCCGGGGTGGCGCTCTCAGCATGGATGACCACCGGACACCCGCATTCCTTGGCCAGTTCCATTCCGTACGACAGAATGACGTTCGAGGCGGCCATGATCTCATCGGACACCGGAAAGTGCGGGCGTCCAATCTCCCCCAGGGCGATGGCCTTCCCGTCCCTGACCAGTTCTGCGGCGATTTCCATCCCTCCCTTCATGACCTCCGTGGCCTCATCCAATGGCATGGTCTCGGTCATTTCCAGCAGCTGCACCGGGTACGGTCCCAGAGTACAGTGGGCGACAGCACCGACCGAACAGGCAAGGTCGGTCATTCTCAACGTGATGTCATAGGCTTTCCGGAAATCATCCGCCGAACGTATCGGCGCCTCATGGTAAGGCATGTGGCTGACGATGAGATGCGTTCCACCCGCCTTTAAAAAATCCTTTACGGCCTCGGCATTGCGTCCGCTCGGTTGAAGATGGACGTGGTTGTCGAGGACCGGGAACTCGAACATCACCTCAGAAGGCCCGCGGCCTTCAGCTCCTCGGTGATCTTGTCGACGGCCACGCTGACGTCCTCAACGTGCTTGGCGCCGGTGCACACCAGCTTGCCGGAGCCGAACAGCAGGACCACGACCTTCGGGGAATCGAGCCGATATACCAGTCCCGGGAACTGCTCCGGTTCGTACTCCACCCTTTCCAACCCGAGGGAGATGGCGATGGCGTTGAGATTGATCTCCTGGCCTAGATCGGACGAGGCCACGATGTTCTGGACCTCGATCTTCGGCTTCACCTTGATCTTGATGCCCGCCTTCTCGATCTGCTTGGCCACCTTGGTTATTGCGATCTCGACGTGAGGAAGGGACTTGGCCCCGGTGCAAACGACCTTTCCGCTTCGGAACAGCAACGTTGCGGTCTTGGGGTCCTTCAATCGATAGATGAGGCCGGGGAACTGCTCCGGCTCGTACTCCGCTCCATCCAAGGCCAGGGCGATAGATTGCAGGTCCAATTCTTCTCCGAGGGTGGTGGAAGCGACGACGTTCTCGATCTGAATCTTGGCCAACAGGGTCACCTTGCCGTCCTTATTTATATACCCATTTATAAACGTTTTCGGTAATGGCTTATAGTAGAAGGCTGGGATGGCCTAGTTGGAACGGCGACCGTCCGGGCGGTCCAGCACCGCTCCGAATCTTGGCCAACCGCCAACTTTTATATATCTACAGAGATATCATCTAAACGTCAGACAAATGTTCAATTTTTGTCGGACATAAGATGGTCAGGGCTGGGTCATGAGCGACAGCGAGAGGATAACCGTAAGGATCCAAGCGGATAAGCTGGGAGCACTGCAGGCGCTCGTGGATGGCGGCAAGTTCCCGACCATATCCGACGCCATCCGAGCGGCCATCGACTCCTTCATCGAGACGAACTTCACTCCCGAGCACATCCAGAGGGTCACGGTCGAACTGCCCAAGGTGAAGGTGGTGGAGCTCGAGTCATTGATAAAGGATGGCGACTCGGTCTCCATCGACGATGCCATTCGCAACGCGGTACGCGAGTACGTCCGCATGAGATTGGACAAGGCCATGGGCGAGATGCGGTGACCTCCCGCCCGTCGCAGGAGCTGAGGGATGGGGTCGCGCTTCGAGGGACTGGATGAGCCGGAGGTCGAGCTGCACGAGCTCAACATTCTGGTCGTGGGTTGCGGCGGAGGCGGGTGCAACAGCATCCACCGTCTGAACCTTCTAGGTATAGAGGCAGCCACGACCATCGCCATCAACACCGATCAGAAGTCGCTGAAGGCCACCGAATGCCCTAACCGACTGCTTCTGGGCGTGGAATATACCAAGGGGCTGGGCACCGGCGGCCGGCCGGACATTGGCGAGGAGTGCGCCCTGAACGCGGCGCCCATGTTATCCAAAATCTTCCAGAATGTGGACCTGGTATTCATCGTCACCGGCTTGGGCGGCGGCACCGGCACCGGCGCATCCCCGGTGGTCGCGGACATCGCCAGACGCTCCGGTTCCATGGTCATATCCATCGCTACCACGCCTTTCTCCTTCGAGGGGGCCAACCGGCGGAACATCGCCATGAAGGGTCTGAAGAGACTTAGGGAATCATCCAACAGCCTCCTCGTATTGGACAACGATAAGCTGCTGGAGATAGTGGAGAACCTGCCGGTCGATCACGGACTGGCGATAATCGACCAGCTTATATCCGAACTGATCAAGGGCACGGTGGACATTCTCACGACTCCGTCGCTCATCAACCTGGACTTCGCTGACCTCAAGACGATAATGGAACAGGGTGGCATATCCACCATCCTGTATGGAGAGAACGCCGATCCTGAAGGCGTCGTTCGCGACGCCATAAACAGTCCGCTACTGGATGTGGATATTAAAGGGGGAACCGGGGCGCTCATACACATCTCCGGAGGAAGCAACCTCACCATGAGGCGGGCCAACAAGATCGTCTCCAGCATAACCAAGATGCTTGATGACGAAGCCACCGTGAAATTCGGCGTGAGGGTGGAGGAAGGCATGGAAGGCAACATCCGCATGATCGCCATAATCACCGGCATCTCGGAAGTGGTGGATGGGCTGCCCGCCGTGGCCCCCGGGGACGATCTCGGCAAGGTTCTAGGCAAATACGGGCCGTGATCACTTCTTCTTTATGATTTTGGCCGCATCACCGAACACGCCCATGATGGTGTGGAACTCCCAGCGGCTGGGCATGGCCCTCCCCATCATCCTCCGGAACATGATGGAGGTGCGCTCCCTTCTAAAATCCGGATAGTTGATGGCGTCCAGAAGGTCATCGAAGAACTCCAGCAGCTTCTCCCTCTCATGCTCGCTGGCCTTCTTGGGAGAGCCGATGTGGATCTGCTTCTGGTACAGCTCGTAAAGGACTATGGTGACAGCATGGGAAAGGTTCAACACCGGGTAGTCCTCGTGGGAGGGAATGCTCACCAGGAGATCGCATCTGGCTAATTCGTCCTGCCTCAGCCCGGTGTCCTCCGGTCCGAAGACGACAGCCACCTTGTCCTCCACCTCCTCCAGCCGTTCGGCGAACTCCTTAGGCGTCAGCGGGATACGGATGTAATGCTTCTCCCCGGCGGTCACGATGCCGCTGGTCCCGACCACATGGAAGCAGTCGGCGATGGCCTCTTCGAAGCTGCCTACCACCTGTGCCTCCTTCAGTATGTATCCGGCATGCTTGGCTCGCTTGAACGCCTCGTCCGTCAGCTCACAGGGCTTTACCATGCACAGCTCGGTGAAACCGAAGTTGGCCATGGACCTGGCGACCGCTCCCACGTTGCCATCGACCCTGGGCTCCACAAGCACGACCTTGACCTGGGGCATCATATCCGGGACGGGAGCCTCGTTTATTTAATTATCCTTGCCCACCGGAAAAGAATTTAGGCACCTGTCCAGATATGACATCCATGGGCAGGGTGGCGGTCAAGTTCGCTTATGACGGTACGCGATTCATGGGCTCCCAGAGGCAGCCCGGCGAGCGCACCGCGGAGAGCGAGCTGCTCCGCGCCCTCGTAAAGATCGGGGCGATAACCTCCGCCGACGACAACCGCTTCCGTGTGGCCAGCCGCACCGACCGGGGAGTGAGCGCCTTAGGCAACGTCTTTGCAGTGGACACCGATTTCCGGCGCCAGGAACTGCTTGCCGCTCTGAACGCCTCCTGCGACGACGTTCATTGTTATGCTTTGGCCGAGGTGCCCAAGAACTTCTCCCCCCGCCGCGCTCAGGGCCGCTGGTACCGTTATCATCTGCCCTACAACGGACAGGACCTGGAAATGATGGCCGAGGGTGCCAAGGAGTTCGAGGGAGAGCATGAGCTCCGCCTTTTCTGCAAGCCCGACGGAAAGGTCACCCTGCGGACCATCGGATCGCTTACGGTCCGGCGTGAGGGGGAAGTGATCGTTATTGACATCAGGGCCAGGGAGTTCCTGCGAAACATGGTCCGCCGCATCGTCTCCGCCCTGGACCAGCTGGGACGGGGGAAGGTGACCCTGAACGAGATCAGGTCGGCCCTTCAGGGGCAGGGGAGATCGATGGGCCTGGCCGAGGCTGAAGGACTGGTCCTCATGGAGGTCGAACTGGGTCTGGATTGGAAATATCCCGCCACCGGCAGGATGCCCTCCTTGGCGAGGGAAAGGGCGCATCGAGCAAGGGTTCGCATGCGGTTCGAGGAGGCATTGTTGGAAAAAAGCATGCTGGCACATAATTTCCAGTCCAATAATATTTAACCTTAACTGTAGCATGCTCCCGCCCCGTTCAAATACCATGGCGTCGCTCGACGGTACGTCTCTAAAGACAAGGGAGAAGGTCTGCGGGGAACGGGGGGACGGTGGGGTCCCCTCAGCACACTTTTTTATCCGGTAGACGATGGCCGAGGGATGTTGATCGCATTGACCGGCACTCCCGGCACAGGCAAGAGCACCGCCGCCAGCGGACTGCAGGCCAAGGGCTGGAAAGTCCTCGAGGTCAACGATCTGGCCATGCGGCACGGTCTGCTCCGCAGCAAGGACCTAGTCCGCGACAGCTACGACCTGGACCCGGACGAGCTCCAGGAGGCCTTGGAAAAGGAAGGATTCGGAGACGGCATCCTGGTCGGACATCTCTCGCACCTTCTGGACGTGGACATGGTCATCGTACTGAGATGTCATCCGGAGGTATTGGCGGAGAGACTGGAATCGAGGAAATGGTCCATCGCCAAGGTCAGGGAGAACGCTCTCGCCGAGTCGCTGGACATCATACTGGCCGAGGCGGTGGATACCGGCACCCCGGTGTTCGAGGTGGACACCACCGAGCTTTCCCCATCGGGGACGGAGGCGGCGCTTCTCGCCATACTGGCCGGGGAAAAGGAAAAGTATGGAGTGGGAAATATCGACTGGAGCGAGGAGGCGTTGAAATGGTCCTAGATTCCCATCGCGGCAAGGTCGACTTCATAATGGACCCGGTGGCCAAGGCCATGATCAACGTGCACCCCAACACCATTTCCTTCATGGCAATAATCCTGGCCGCGGTGGCCGGGGTCATGCTGTACTTCTCGTTCGATCATTGGGTGCTTCTGCCCATATCCGCCGTGGTGGTCCTGGTCAGCGGCTTCCTGGACGGACTGGATGGAAAAGTGGCGCGCCTGGCGGGGATCGCCGACCGCCGCGGCGATTTCCTGGACCACGTGCTCGACCGATACGCTGACATGCTGATGATCGGCGGTGTCGCGGTGAGCGCCTGGTGCTCGCCGTACCTGGGCATGATGGCCTTGATAGGTGTGCTGCTCACCAGCTATATGGGCACGCAGGCCCAGGCCGTGGGCGCCAAGCGCATGTACGCCGGCCTGCTGGGAAGGGCGGACCGCATCGTCCTCTCCTTCCTGGTCCCGCTGGTGCAGATGGTGATGGTGCTGCTCGGCCATACGTCCGTAGAGCTCATGGGCGTCGAGTTCAACGCCTTCGAGGTCATGATGCTGTGGTTCGCGGTCATCGGCAACTTCACGGCCATCCAGAGGGCGGTCGTAACCTACAACTGGCTCAGGAAGGCTTAGTGCCCTTCTCGGCCTTTTTGTCCCGGCCCCTGTCGTAGGATCGGATCCGGTAATAGGTCAGAGGGTGGTTCACTCTTCTCCCGTTGCACAGCTCGTCCGGCTCGAAGCATATGCCGTTGGTGCGCATGGTTGCGCACTCCGGCGGGGTGTACCTTTTCCCGTAGCCGTCGCCGGTGATGTGCCTGACCTGGTAGGCGGTCTTCGATTGATCGAAGTCCGGGGAAGAGCAGAAAAGCTTGATGATGTCGTCCACCGGCATGCCGATGAAGCTGAGGAAGCTGGCCAATGCGAAGCGCCCGGCGTGGGGCATGTTCTGCCCCGCCTGAGCGGTGGCCACCAGCTTCTTCATGCACGGGGGGAACTTCAGTATGCTCACTTCCCCGAAGCCCTCGTCCCGGTACTTCTCCTTGTAGGCCTCCAGGGCGGCGATGACCTCCTCCAGGTCCGTCCTTACCGCCTCCAGGAGCTCGTCGTTGACCGGCAACGGAAGTTCGTCCTCGATCTTCTCGTCCAAAGCCTGTTCCAGCACGCGTACGAACTTGTTCTTTTCCAGGAGCACGAAGCCGCTCCGCATGTCCTGGTTCACAAGCTTCCATTCCGGCCCGCGCAGCCCCGACGTATAGCTCAGGAAATCGGTGAAATGCATGCGCAGGGCGCCGTCCTCCAGCGAAGCCTCCACTTCCAGTTCGCCGGCCAGAGCGACGATGGTCTCCACATCCCTCTTCTTCAATCGCTCGTTGAAGGTCTTCGCCTCGGCCAGGGCGTAGCGGCGGACCAGCGCCTCATCGCCTATGCAGGACACCAGGATGCGTGCGTACGGATAGCTGAGTATCTCCTGCACCGCCTCGTCCTCGGAGGTGACCGGGTTGTTGGGGACCGAAAGGTCGCCGAGGGCGGTGAGCACTCTGGCCTTCCCCCTTCTTCTGGCCTCGGCGGTCATAGTGTGGCCGATGAGGTCGTCCAGGCCCAGCTGCCGCTCCTTGACGTACTGGGTGGCCTCCCTCAGGAAAGGGTACAGGGCTAGGTCGCGGAACTCCATCAGCAACACCGCATCCGCTTGCCTGATAATTAGTGTTCGGGAAGGTCGAAGCTGAGGAAAGGGAGGACCGCATCGGCCACCTTGGGGTCGTCCAGCGCCTTTCTGAGGTCTTCAGGACCGTCCATCGGGCGGGATCTGAACACCCTTATCGCCCGTTTCCTGCCCAGCCCAGGCAGCGCCTCTAATGCGGTTATATGGCAGCCATTGGCGTTCAGGGGGTGCTCCACGGCGCTGATGCTGCGGAAGCCGTGGCCGACCACTGCCACGTCGTAGAACCTCCCCAGATCGACCGGATGAGGGATGCCGACGAGCAGCGGATAGGTCCCGATCTGCCTTCCGAAGGTCACTTTGCCCTCCCTCATCTCGGTGTAGACGGAGCGCAGCACCGTCCCCACCGGCACCAATCTCTCCAGTGAAGGCCGGTCGATCTCCTGCCTGACCCTATCCTTGAAACGAAGGAACTCGGAATGGCTCACCGTCTGCGGGAACTCCCGGCGGACAGGCATGACCTGGCGTATATTTATCCTGCGCAGGAGCAGTCCCTCGTCCACGATCCCCTTGAGGAAGCGGTAGTTGGTCTCCAGGGTCTCGCGTTTCTCCCCTTCTAGACCTACCAGGACATTGATCCCCGGAAGGAGGTATGGAAGTCCGCTGTCGCCCCGTTCCCTTCCGGCCATGTTGATCGCCCGGACCGACCAGAGCACCTCCTCCGGCGTGGCGTTCAGGTTGTTGATCCTTCCCACCTCCGGATCGGCCGTCTCCATTCCCAGGGCCAGGACGTTGCCTGACGTGCAGTGCCTGACCAGCGAGGACAGTATCCTTCCCGTCTCCTCCGGATGACGGGCCATCACCGCCGGGTTGGCGTTGTCGACATGAAGAACGTTCGGGGACAGTGAGGACATGCCTGAGAGCAGCTCCTCCAAAGCCTCTGGGTTCGGTCTCGGGCAGTCGGTCCCGTCCAGCTTTGCCTTGTAGGAGATGATGCATGTCTGCGAGCCAAGGCGGAAGTTGACGACTCCCCTTTCCCGGAGGGCGCGGGCCTCCGCCACGATAGCCGATGGCTCCCGGAAGACCGGACGGCCCTTCAACGGCTCAACGCAGAAGGAGCAGCCTCCGTTGACGTAACGCACGCAGCCGCGATAGGTCTCCATCTCTGCCGTCAACGGCTGAGGGTGGTCCGGGTGAGAGAGAACGCAATCAGCCCCCAGAAGCATCCAGCGGTCCCATTCATCGCCAGAGCGCCAACGGTCCTCCGCTTCTCCTTTCCCGATCAGGTCATGCACGGCCGCAGCGGCGTCCAGATAATGCGAGTGGTGGAACCTTTCCTTGAGCGCCGGGTCCAGTGCCGCCGGGCCGCCGAGAACGGTCTCCCCACGGTGACCTTCAATCAGCTGTAATAGTTCGCGTCGTGAGGCGGGCATCCCCCGGAGATACCTTCCGGGAACGGACATTCCCGAGAGAACGACCAGCAGGTCCGAGGGAGGTATCTTCCTTCCCCTCCTCCACTGGTCCACTGTAATGTAGAAAGGCATTCCCCCCGAGTCCACCACCGCGCCGAAGACAGCCCTTGGCAACGGATGTATGTACGGGGGGACCCCCAGGGACCCTGGCTCGTCTATGTAGCCATCGAATATGACAACTTCAGGCAAGGTGCCTCCGTCCAAAACAGATAAGGGATGGCCTTGTCAGGCCTTTAAGGTGATTTCAGAGCAGGCTGACCTGCTCGGTCTCCACGTTCTGGATGCCGGGCACCGCGCGGAGCGCCTCTTCCAGCTGGTCGACCAGTCCGGGGGCGTCCTCCATGACGAAGGCCGCCTCCAGCTTCTTCAGGCCGAAGGCCAGGGGCTTGATCTCGGCCTTGGCCACCTTGACGTTCGCCGGCACCAGCGAGGGCAGCTTGGCGATCAGGGCCTGGAAGTCGAACTCGGTGTCCTCGGGCATCAATGCGTAGGTGGCGGCGACGGTTCCCATTCAAACCACCTTTACGGGCCGATGAAGCCGCACTTCTTGCATTCGTACTTTACGCTCTGGTCGCGGCACTTGGCGCAGCGGCCGATCTCCTCAGCGCCACAGATCGGGCACTTGAAGAAGGTGATGCCATTGCCCACCAGCCGGACCCCGCATGAGTTGCAGATCTTTTCATTCTCCATAGGACATCGCTTTGTGCGTGATTATAGTCCTTATATAAAAACGTGATTGGCCGGCTTATTGGTCAAATCCCGCTTCTGGGTCTCCTTATCCGTATTTACGATGAATATATTGGAGGCATGGGCGGTATTTTGTATATTGTATAATAGAATAATAATTTTCCCGGCACATGTTCTTATACATTGCTTTCAATACCCTGAGAACGGCAGGAACATCCGGCGGGTCCATGTTGATCGGCGTGCCAACAGGGCTAATGTTCCTTGGTGGATGGGAAATGTTAAATAGAACAAGGATTTACTCTCCCGTTCACACGCCGGCACTTACTTACCAATGGGCCCGTAGCTCAGCTAGGTAGGACCTTCGGAGACGAAGGGTCCCTAGAGAGAGCATCTGGCTTTTAACCAGGTGGTCCGGGGTTCGAATGGTACGCGGTACTTCCGTGTATGCGGAAATCCCCGCGGGCCCGCTTGGGTAGGTGAAAGAAATATGCAGACCGAAGTATCCAAACCCGATTCCCGAATCGTTTTTATAAAGCCAATACTTAGTGGAGGAACACCCCGGTTTCTGCATGGTATGAGGTGATTCGTTTGGAGGATTCCGTACCATTTAACGTATTAAAGCACAAGATGGTGCCAGTACACGAGCTTTTGACCGATGAGGAGACCGACAAGGTCCTCAAGCGGCTCAAGATAACCCGCGACCAGCTGCCCAAGATAAAGGACAGCGACGCGGCGATCAGGACGCTCAAGGCGGCCATGAACAGGGACATACCTGAGAAGAGCGTCGTCAGGATCATCAGGGACAGCCAGACGTCCGAGACGGCGGAAGTCTACCGCCTCGTCATAAGAGGGTGAACTTATTGAGGGACCTCGTCGAACTCTACTTTAAAGAGAGCAGCATAGTCAACCATCACATAGCCAGCTTCAATGACTTCCTGTCTTCCCAGAGCAATCCCAACAGCCGGATGCAGAAGATAGTCGATAACGTGAGGGTGTCCGCCGAGGACCCCGAGCGGGGAATGATCACGCTGGACCCGGAGAAGACCAACGGCCGCATCATCCAGATCCGCGTCGGCCGCAGGCGTGACGAAAAGACCGGCCAGGTCGACCATCACCTGCCGCCGACCCTGAAGATCGGCGAGCCCATGGTGCGCGAGGCCAACGGTTACGTTCACAACATCACCCCCATGGAGGCCAGGCTCAGGAACCTGAACTATGTGGCCCCCATGCATCTGGATTTCACCATCATCGAGGACGGCATCGAAAGGGAGGAGAAGGACGTTCTGATCGGCGACCTCCCCATCATGGTCAAGTCCCGCAAGTGCAACATATACAAGGAGAACATGGAGAAGGAGTACGACCTGACCGACGAGCAGTACAACTCCGAGCTCATGAAGAAGAGCGAGGACCCCATGGACGCCGGCGGCTACTTCATCATCGGCGGGACCGAGAGGGTGCTCATAACCCTGGAGGACCTTGCGCCTAACCGCGTCATGGTCGAGCTCAGCGAGAGGTACGGCACCGCCATGGAGGTGGCCAAGGTCTTCTCGCAGAAGGAAGGCCACCGCGCTCTCACGCTCGTGGAGAAGAAGCGCGACGGCATGCTCATGGTCACCGTTCCCGCGGCCTCCGGACAGATCCCGCTGGTCGCTCTGATGAAGGCGCTGGGGATGGAGGACGATGAGCAGATCTACGAGGCCATCGTCTCCGCCCCGGAGATGGCCAACATCGTTTACGCCAACTTGGAGGAGATACAGGACGCCAAGCTCTATGGGCCGAACGGGATCTTCACCACCGATCATGCTTTGACGTACCTGGAGAAGAAGTTCGCCACCGGCCAGGCCAAGGAGTACCGGGTGAAGAAGGTCGAGTCCATCATCGACCGCTCCCTGCTGCCCCACCTGGGCGACGTCAAGGAGGACCGCATGAAGAAGGCCATCTTCCTGGGGAGGATAGCCAGGTCCGTTCTCGAGCTTTCACTGGGCAAGCGCAAGGAGGACGACAAGGACCACTACGCCAACAAGCGCCTGAAGCTCTCCGGCGACCTCATGGAGGACCTGTTCCGGGTGGCCTTCACCAACCTGGTCAAGGACCTGAAGTACCAGCTCGAACGATCCTATGCCAGGAAGAAGGATTTGCGCATCGCCAGCGCCATAAGGCCGGACCTCATGTCCCACCGCCTGCTGCATGCGCTGGCCACGGGTAACTGGGTGGGCGGGCGCGCCGGCGTCAGCCAGCTGCTGGACCGCACGTCCAACATGAGCACCATCTCCCACCTGAGAAGGGTCACTTCTTCCCTTACCAGGAGCCAGCCTCACTTCGAGGCGCGTGACCTGCACCCGACCCAGTGGGGCCGGCTGTGCCCCAACGAAACGCCGGAAGGTCAGAACTGCGGCCTGGTCAAGAACGCCGCCCTGATCATCAACGTCTCAGAGGGCTTCCGTGAGGAGGACGTCACCTTTTTGCTCAAGGACCTGGGCATTCATGAGGTCAAGGGCCAGCAGATGGCTGGCACCCGCGTCTACGTCAACGGGGACCTGAAGGGTGTGCACGACCACGCCCTCGACCTGGTCAACCAGATGAGGAACCGCCGCCGCACCGGGCTCCTGTCCGACGAGATAAACATCCGCTACGACGAGGAGATGGACGAGGTCATCATCAACTGCGACGAGGGACGGTTGCGCAGGGCGCTGCTGGTCCTGAAGGACGGCCGCCTGATGATCACCCGCAAGCACCTGGAGGACATCCGTGCCGGCAAGCTGCGCTGGTCCGACCTGGTGCGCGAGGGCGTCCTGGAATGGATAGATGCCGAGGAGGAGGAGGACACCTTCATCTCCGTAGAGCCGTACGAAGTGCCCCTCAAATGCGGCAACTGCGACCGCGACATCTCACCGCTGGACATGGACTGGATGAACCCAGGCACCGCCGAGAAGCAGGCCGAGCTGAAGTGCCGGCACTGCGGCGGGACCACCAAGGTTGATTACCTGTTCGACAAGGCGCACACCCACATGGAGGTGGACCCCATGGTCATCCTCGGCGTGTGCGCAGGGATGGTTCCCTACCCGGAGCACAACTCCTCCCCCCGTGTCACCATGGGAGCGGGTATGGCCAAGCAGTCCCTGGGACTGGCGTCCAGCAACTACCGCAAGCGGCCGGACACCCGCGGGCACATCCTGCACTATCCGCAGAAGCCCATGGTCCAGACCAAGTTCATGGACTTCGTGGCCTTCAACCAGCGCCCGGCCGGGCAGAACTTCGTTGTTGCCGTTCTATCATACCACGGCTACAACATGGAAGATGCGCTCATACTCAACCAGAGCAGTGTGCAGCGCGGTCTTGGCCGATCGACCTTCATGAGAACGTACCGTACGGAGGAGCGCCGCTACCCCGGAGGACAGGAGGACCACTTCGAGATCCCTTCCCCGGACGTGCGCGGCGCCAGGACCGACTCCGCCTACAACAACCTGTCCGAGGAGGATGGACTCATCTCTCCGGAGACCCCGGTCTCCGGCGGCCACGTCCTGGTCGGCAAGACCTCCCCGCCCCGTTTCGTGGAGGAGGAGGAAGCCAATTTCCTTTCAGGCCACAAGAGGCGTGAGACCTCCATAACCGTGCGCGCTGGAGAGACCGGCTGGGTGGACAGCGTCATGCTCACCGAGTCGGAGAACGGCTCCCGCCTGGTGAAGGTCAAGGTGCGTGACGAGAGGATACCGGAGCTGGGGGACAAGTTCGCCTCCAGGCACGGGCAGAAGGGAGTGGTCGGACTGCTGGTGCCGTCCTCGGACATGCCCTTTACCGCCGACGGGGTCATCCCTGACCTGGTGATCAACCCCCACGCCATACCCTCCCGTATGACCGTTGCCCACGTTCTGGAGATGATCGGCGGCAAGGTCGGCTCCCTGGAGGGAAGGCATGTGGACGGAACCGCCTTCAGCGGGGAGCGCGAGGATGCGCTCCGCCAATCCCTGGTCGACGCCGGCTTCCAGAAGACCGGCCGTGAGGTGATGTACGATGGACTTACCGGTCGCATGATCCAGGCCGACGTGTTCATCGGCGTGATCTACTATCAGAAGCTGCACCACATGGTGTCCGGCAAGATGCACGTCCGGTCCCGCGGACCGGTGCAGATACTCACCCGCCAGCCTACCGAAGGCCGATCCCGCCAGGGCGGTCTGAGGTTCGGTGAGATGGAGAGGGACTGCCTGATCGGCCACGGCGCCGCGATGGTCATCAAGGACCGCCTGCTGGACGAGTCGGACGGAACGTTCCAATGGGTGTGCGGAAACCCCAACTGCGGGCACATCGCGATCCTGGACAAAAGGGGTTCCCTGCGCTGCCCGGTGTGCGGCAACAACACCAACGTGCACATGATCCAGACGTCCTACGCCTTCAAGCTGCTCCTTGATGAGCTGCTCTCGCTTGGGGTCGCCATGCGCTTACAACTGGAGGATTTGAGATGATGTCAGGAGTTTCCAAGAGGATCGGGTCCATCCGGTTCGCCTGCCTGTCGCCGGACGAGATCCGCAAGATGTCGGCCATCAAGATCATCACCGCCGACACGTACAACGATGACGGCTTCCCCATCGACCAGGGGCTCATGGACACCCATCTGGGAGTCATAGAGCCGGGATTGATGTGCAAGACCTGCGGGCACAAGGTGGACGAGTGCCCAGGGCACTTCGGCAACATTGACCTGGCCATGCCCGTAATCCACGTTGGCTACGTGAAGGAGATCAAGAAGCTCCTGCAGGCGACCTGCAAGTCATGCGGACGCTTGGTGCTCACCGAGGACGACGTGAAGGAATACCAGGCCCGCCTGGACACCATGGAGGAGCTGGGAAGCGACGCCATCGATCTCCGGGAGTTCGCCAAGGAGACCGCCAAGGCGGCGGCGGAAAAGGCCACCAAGGAAGTCTGCCCGCACTGCGGCGTCGAGCAGCTGAAGATCACTCTGGACAAGCCGACCACCTTCAGGGAGGACGGCCACAAGCTCACCCCGAAGGAGGTCCGAGAAAGGCTGGAACGCATACCCGACGCCGACCTGGTCCCGCTGGGCATCGATCCCAACGCCTGCCGCCCGGAGTGGATGGTGCTCACGGCATTGCCGGTGCCCCCGGTGACCGTTCGTCCGTCCATCACCCTGGAGTCCGGCGACCGGTCCGAGGATGACCTCACCCACAAGCTGGTGGACGTTCTGCGCATCAACCAGAGGCTGCGGGAGAACAGGGACGCGGGCGCGCCCCAGCTCATCGTGGAGGACCTCTGGGAGCTGCTGCAGTACCACGTCACCACCTATTATGACAATCAAACATCCGGCATCCCTCCGGCCAGGCATCGGTCCGGCCGACCTTTGAAGACCCTGGTGCAGAGGCTGAAGGGCAAGGAGGGCCGCTTCCGTTCCAACCTGTCCGGCAAGCGTGTGAACTTCTCCGCCCGTACTGTCGTTTCCCCGGACCCCTGGCTGTCCATCAACCAGGTCGGCGTGCCTACGTTCGCCGCCCGCGAGCTGACCGTGCCGGTCATGGTCACCAAGGACAACCTTGAGGTGCTGAGGGCCATGGTCAAGCGCGGCCCGGAGCCAACGGGAGCCGTGTACGAGCCCGGGGTCAACTACATCATCCGCGGCGACGGCCGCAGGATACGCGTCACCGACAAGAACGCGGAGACGGTCTCGGAAGGGCTGGAGATCGGCTACAAGGTCGAGAGGCACCTGATGGACGGCGATGTGGTGCTGTTCAACAGGCAGCCTTCGCTGCACCGCATGTCCATGATGGCGCATGTGGTGAAGGTCATGCCGGGCAAGACCTTCCGCCTGAACCTCTGCGTCTGCCCCCCGTACAACGCTGACTTCGACGGCGATGAAATGAACCTGCACGTGCTGCAGAGCGAGGAGGCCCGCGCGGAGGCGCACATCCTGATGAAGGTGCAGGAGCACATCCTGTCGCCCCGCTTCGGCGGGCCGATCATCGGCGCCATCCATGACCACATCACCGGCGTGTTCCAGCTGACCTACAAGAACCCCCGCTTCGACAAGGCGCAGACGCTGTTCATAGTCTCCAAGATGGGCGAGAACAAGCTGCCCGAGCCGATAGTGGAGGGAGGCAGGGAGTACTGGACCGGTAAGGACCTGTTCTCCACGATCCTTCCGAAGGACTTCAACGCCCAGTTCAAGTCGCATATCTGTATGAAATGCCAGAAGTGCGAGAAGGAAGGCTGCCAGTACGACGCATATGTCAAGATCCGGGACGGAAAGGTGCTCATGGGCACTATCGATGACAATGCCATCGGCTCCGGCGGCGGAAAGATCCTGGACAAGATCGCCAGGGACTACGGTGCGGACCGCGCTCGCGAGTTCCTCGATGACGTCACGAGACTGGCCATAGGGTCCATCATGGTCCGCGGCTTCTCCACAGGGATCGACGACGAGGACATTCCGGAAGAGGCTAAGCGCCAGATAGACGACAAGATCAACAACACCTTCCACGAGGTCGACCAGCTGGTGGCGTCGTATCGCGACGGGACCCTGGACCAGATGCCAGGGCGCTCTCTCGAGGAGACCCTGGAGGTGGAGGCGATGAAGAAGCTAGGTGAGGCCAGGGATGAAGCTGGACGAATAGCCGGGAAGCACCTGGGTATAAGCAACTCGGCCGTGCAGATGGCCAAGTCCGGCGCCCGCGGTTCCATGCTCAACCTGTCCCAGATGGCCGGATGCATCGGTCAGCAGGCCGTTCGTGGCGAACGTCTATCCAGGGGATACTGGAACCGGACGTTGCCGCATTTCAAGCAGGGGGACCTGGGAGCGCAGGCCAAGGGTTTCGTCAAGAACTCCTACAAGAGCGGTTTGACGCCGACGGAGTTCTTCTTCCACTCCATGGGTGGTCGCGAAGGCCTCGTCGATACTGCCGTGCGTACGTCCCGCTCGGGTTACATGCAGCGCCGGCTGATCAACGCCCTGGAGGACCTGAAGCTTAAGCAGGACGGGACAGTGCGGAACACCGCCGACAGCATCATCCAGTTCCATTACGGCGAGGACGGCATCGACCCCACCCGCAGCGTGCAGAGCGAGGCGATAGACCTGGACGACGTGCTGCGCGACGTGCTCGGAGAGCACTACGCTGACCTGCTGTCCAGGGCGGATGAGCGCAAGATCAGCCCCTACGCCACGGTGGAGAAGGACCTCATGGAGGCCTCGTCGGAAGAGGACGAGGAGCAGGAGGAGACCGAGTACGAAGGCGGAGGTGATGAGTGATGGCCCAGAAGGATTTCATCAACGCGTTGGAAAAGAAAGGGGTCCCGGTGGACACCATCGACATCGTCAAGGAGAAGTACACCAACCAGACCGATCTGGTCAAGGCGTCCGTCTCCGACCTGGAGGACATCGGCCTGGATAAGGAGGCCGCAGAGGACCTGCTGAGCAAGCTGGGCAAGAAGGACAAGGCCGTCCGGGCCCCTGCCAAGGCCAAGACCGCCTCCCGCCGCAAGGCGGACAAGAAGCAGCCTGAGACCGCGGCCCCGGTCGTCTACGAGATACCGGACAAGAGCAAGAAGTACTCTCCGTTCGAAGAACAGCTGTTCAAGAAGTGCGAGGAGCTCAAGCTGCAGCTTCCCCGCCAGGTGACGCTGAACATCGCCCACCGCCTGGAAGGGAACGACATCAGCAAGGAAAACCTGGTCAAGATACTCAAGGTGGCCAACCAGAAGTACCTGGACCATCTGATGGACCCCAATGAGAGCGCGGGGATATTGGCGGCGCAGAGCATAGGCGAACCGGGCACGCAGATGACCATGCGTACCTTCCACTACGCCGGTGTGGCCGAGATCAACGTTACTCTGGGTTTGCCGCGTCTAATCGAGATCGTGGATGCCAGGCGCATCCCGAGCACTCCCATGATGACCCTGTACGTCAACAAGGAGCTGTCCAATGACATGGACACCGTTAAGTCCATCGCCTCCAACATCGAGATAACCACCGTGCTGGACCTTGCTGACATCGAGACCGACCTGCACAACATGCGGCTGTTCATTGTGCCTGATGTCCGCAAATGCCTGCAGAAGGGCCTGCTGGACGCGGACGGAAATCCATCAAGGGGACAGCCCACCCCCATTGACCTGATCAGGGAGAAGGTCTCCCGCCTCAGGGGCATCGTGGAGGTGGACGAGGTGGCCCGCGAATCGCTCCCGCCGAAGGTCGAGCTGGCTGGGGAGGCCGGGATCGGGTACCTTTGCCTGGAGCCGAAGGAACCGTCCTTCAAGAGCCTGCAGAAGGCCCTGGACCTGGTCAAGGCGGCCAAGGTCAAGGGGGTGGAGGGGATCACTCGCGCCCTGCTCAAGAAGAAGGATGACCAGTGGGTCATATTCACCGAGGGCAGCAACCTGCGGGAAGTATTGAAGATCGACGGACTGGACCACACCAGGGCCTACACCAACTCCATACAGGAGGTCAACGAGGTGCTGGGAGTGGAGGCGGCGCGCAACTCCATCATCGAGGAGGCGTCCCGCACCCTGGACGAACAGGGTCTGTCCGTGGACATACGCCACATCATGCTGGTGGCGGACCTGATGACCGCCGACGGGGACGTCAAGGCCATCGGCCGGCACGGCATATCGGGAAGGAAATCGTCGGTGCTGGCCAGGGCGGCCTTCGAAATAACCGCCGCCCACCTGCTCACCGCGGCCATGACCGGGGAGGAGGACCACCTGGACGGCGTGGCAGAAAACATTATAGTAGGGCAGCCGGTTACACTCGGGACCGGGGCCGTAAATCTCGTGTACGCACCTAAGAAGGGGGCATCTGAATGATCGATTTGGGAAGAGCCTTAAAGTCCGCCATGACCACCGGAAAGGTGGTCTTCGGCGTTGAGCAGACGGAAAAGACGGTTAGGAACGGGGAGGCCAAGCTCGTTATCGTGGCCATGAACTGCCCCAGCGGATACCTGGTCTCCAAGGACCACGGCGTGCCGGTGTACCAGTTCGAGGGCAACAACATGGAGCTCGGCGCCCTGTGCGGAAAGCCTTTCTCGGTATCCTCCATTGCCGTGATCGACAAGGGAGCGTCCAACATCCTTTCGCTGGGCTGAACATGACCGCTGAGATCACCTTTACCGAGGAGACCCTGCGCTACATCAGCCTTTTCGAGAAGATAACCAAGGCCAGGGTCCGTGATTGCATGGAGACCGAGGAGAAGCTTGTGTACGTCGTCGACCCCGGCCAGGCAAACCGTGCCGTAGGCAAGGCGGGCGAGAACGTGATCAAGCTCAAGAACACCACCGGCAAGAACATCCAGGTCGTGGAGTTCTCCGACGACGCGGAGACGTTCATAAAGAACGTGTTCTACAACTACGGGCCGGAGAAGGTGGAGATCGAGACCCGGGGCAACATCGTTCACGCCACCGTTACCGTCGATCCGGCGGTAAAAGGCCGGGCGATCGGCAAGAACGGCAAGAACCTGAAGATAGCCCGGGACCTGGTCAACAGGCACCACAACGTGCAGAGCATCTCGGTGGCCTAGTTCAGCGGCTGCCGCTCTACCTCCAATCGGTCAGCGGTCGGATATTCCTCGACCAGGTAGCAGCGGTACGGCAGGGTGCCAGCAAGGTCCTCCAGCACCCATGAGGCCACCTCCAACCTCTTCCTCTTTTCATCCAACCTGAACAGCTCGGGCGGCACTTCCCGCTCCTCCAACGTACGAACGGCCTCATCGAGATCGTCCGTCTCTATCACGCCTAGGAGCACCATCCCCTCCGAGGTGATCAGGTCCATCGGCCTGGCGGTCCGCTTGGCCCTTCTCTTGAGCCGTTCACGCAACTGCACCTGGTCCTTGAAGCTGGATGAGCAGAAATGGACCGGGACCAGGTCCCCGGCCTCCTCCATCGCCTGCCACGATGTCTCCATGCTCCCCTGCATGGCGCTGGAGACGTCGGAACGCACATGGAATCCCCGGCCCAGTAAAGCCTGGCAGTTGGTCTCGGACACCTCCAGCTCGTTCAGGTTCACAAAATCGAGCCCGATGTCCGCGGCGTGACGGCATATGGACAGCAGACCCTCCAGCTCCCCGGGGACCGCAGGCACTTCGAACCCCACCTTCATGCCCAGGCCCTTCACGGCCTCGGCGATGCCAAGCTCCTCCAGTCCGCCCCATCGTCCAATGGGGGGATGCAGCCTCAGCTCGTCCAGGCCTGCATCCTGCAATCGGAGGAACTTAACCCGGTCCACCGTGGCTGTGTAGAGATGGATGTGGTGACCAGGCCCGAAGTGCTCCTTCAGCAGGCGGATGTAATGCACTGTGCGGTCCATCACCAGAAGGGGATCGCCGCCAGTGATGCCCGTTCCCCTGGCGCCTATGGCCTCAGCCTCCCGTATGACATCGTCATCCCCCTTCACCAGCAGTTCGTTGGCGTACACCACATCCTTGCCCTTCTTGACCTCGGACAATGGGCAGTAATAGCACGATTCCCCGCATCTGCCGGTGACCAGGAGCACCATCTTGGCGCCCTTCCGGCACATCCGGCAACCGCGCGAGAGCCTTTTAGTGTAGCAGGACGACGATTCCATGGGGATGGGGCGCATGGCACCTTAACCGGCAAGGGCGGACTTAACGCTTGCCTATGGCAAATCCTAAATCGCCGAGGAACGTTGGCTTTGACGATATCATGAGGAAGGACAGCAGGGTCATACTGGCGCTGGACGAGGTGCGGCCGGAGAGGGCGTTCTGGGTGGCGGAGCAGGTGCACGACCTGGTGGACGCCATCAAGATCAACTGGCCGCTGGTGCTGGCGACCTCTCCGGAAACCATAACCCGTTTGTCAAAGATGGCGCCGGTGATCTGCGATTTCAAGGTGGCGGACATACCGAACACCGTCTCGCTGATAGTGTCCCAGGCGGTGCAGCGCGGCGCCGAGGGGGTCATCGTGCACGGGTTCACCGGAAGCGACTCGGTCAGGGCCGCGGTGGAGGCCGCTGATGGCCGCAAGATATTCGTGGTCACCGAGATGTCCCATCCCGGCGGCGCGGAGTACACCGCCCCCGCCGCCGAGTCCTTGGCGAAAATGGCTGTCGACAACGGTGCGGCGGGCATAATAGCCCCGGCCACCCGTCCTGAGAGGGTGGCCGCGCTGCGCAGGATCGTGGGAGACCTGCTGATACTGTCCCCGGGGGTCGGTGCGCAGGGGGGCAGTGCCTCGGCGACCTTGGGGAAAGGGGCGGACTACGTCATCGTGGGACGAAGCATCTACGGGGCGGAGAACCCCCGCTCCGCCGCTCAGCAGGTGGTGGAGGAGGCCAGGTCCGTCCGTTCCTATTAAGGCGAAATATCGGTTCGGACGCAACAAGCCAGATGCCTGTTTTCACTGGCCTGGGTGGAACCAACGTTTTTATACGGGGTGCGTTATCAGTTGCTAATCACCCCAGAGGAGACTAACTAATGGCAACGAAGCAGGAGGGGTCCAGTCAACCCACTGACAAGCAGCGCTCTCTTTCGTTGTCCAATTTCTCTCGGAACCTCAAGGATTCTTGGATCGGAAGAAATTGGCAGACCGTGCTGTTATTGACAATGATGGTGTTCCTGGCCTTGTTCGTCAGGAGCTATTTCGGATTTTCCACTTCGGTGGACAACGGCTACCTGGTATCAGGCGGCTCTGACTCTTACTATCACATGAGGGTCATCGACCACGCGGTGGCAACTGGGGACCACCTGGTGTGGGATGACATGCTGAACTATCCTAACGGGATGAGGAACCCCCGCCCGCCGCTGTACGACTGGTCAGTGGCTGTGGTGGGGATGCTCCTGAGCACGATCACCGGACTGGCGATAACCGACGGGGTCGGTCTGTCCCTGGTGTTCTCCACCGCGGTGTGGGGGGCGCTCACGGTCATCCCGGTCTACATGCTGGGCAAGGCGGCCTTCGGACGCAAGGGCGGAATGCTCGGAGCGTTCATGTTCGCCCTGATGGCCGGCCATATAGAACGCACGGTGCTCTCCAACGCCGACCACGACGCCATGGTGCTTTTCTTCGTGGTGTTCGCCTTCTACTTCCTGCTCCGTTCGCTGCAATCGGTGAACGGCAGCCGCTGGGTGTCCAAGTGGACGGACCTCAGGACCATCATTCCAGGGCTAAAAAGCTACCTGGGCACCAATCAGCAATCGCTAATTTATGCGGCACTGGGCGGCTTCTGCGTGGCGGCCGTCGGTCTGATATGGACAGGTTACACCTACCTGCTCATCATCGTCTTCGTCTACTTCATAGTGCAATTGCTGGTGGACCGTTTCCGGAACGCCGATTCCATGGGTGTGCTGCTATCCATAGCCGTCTTCTTCGGGATCGCCTTCCTGGTCATGGCCCCGGCCTATTTCAGCCTGAGCCTGATAGTCACCTGGTTCGACACGCCGCTGTTCCTCTTCGCCATAGGCATCATCGGGGGGCTCATGTTCGTGGTCACCCGCGATTACCCGTGGACCCTGGTGCTCCCGGTGTTCACCGGCATCCTGCTGGTGGCCATGGCACTGTTGTCCGTGTTCAACCCGACCCTTCTGGAGACCATCGTCTCCGGTCAGGGTTACCTGGTGAAGAGCAAGCTATACGACACCATCTCCGAGGCTCAGGCCCCGGTGTTCTCCAGCCTGGCCATGTCCTTCGGCATGGTCACATTCTGGCTGGCGCTGATGGGCGTAGGCTACGCGGCCATCAAGATACCCAAGAACCTCAGCCCATCCTTCATCTTCGTGGTGGTCTGGGTGGCCATATCCATATACATGGCATCCTCGGCCGCCAGGTTCGTCTTCAACGCATCCCCGGCCTTCGCGGTCTCTGCCGGCTGGGTTCTGGGACTGATCATAGACCGTCTGAAGTTCGATGAGATGATCCGTAACCTGCGTACCGATCATGGCGGAGCGTGGAAAACAATCCGGAGCTCGGTCAAGATCAAGCATCTGCTGGGAGCGGTGTTCATCATCCTGATGATACTGGTGCCCAACGTGTGGTACGCCATGGACGCCGGTATCCCGTCGACCAGCAAGACCGATTACGACGCTCAGATCTACAATGCCATGCCCGACCTGCTCAGGCCGGACGACTACGACCTGGAGAACGGTACCTACTGGTACCTGGGCGCCTTCAGCTACGGTCTGACCCTGCCGAATGAGTATTGGCCCGCGGCCTGGAACTGGTTCTCCGCTCAGGACGCCGACACGGCGTCCGCCCTGGACCGCCCGGCCTTCGTATCCTGGTGGGACTATGGTTTCGAGTCAATCCAGCAAGGCGGCCATCCGGCTGTGGCCGACAATTTCCAGAACGGCTACCACTTCGCCGGCACGCTGCTCATGACCCAGACCGAGGAAGGGGCCATCGCCCTGTTCATCGTCCGCTGCGTGGAGAACGGCGTGTTCGGAAGCACCGCTGTCGGAGCGGCGGCCCTCGAGAAGATGGCCGAATATGGCGTGGACACGGTCCGCTTCAGGGACATAATAAAGAACCCGGCCAATTACGTGGACGAGGTCAGCAACAACCCTCAGGTATATGGACAGCTGGACAGCGACCTGAACGCCGAGAACGCCAAGTATGTGGCGGCCAGGCAGGTGCTCACCTCCTTGGGCAAGGACCAGCTTGTCTCGCTGTACAACGACGTGAGGGAGATCACCGGCAATGATATCGGATATGTGTCCGTGGACAGCCGGTTGTTCCCCTTCACCGCCACCTCCTACAACATATTCTACGCTCCGGCCAAGCTTTCCGACCAGCGGGTGGACGGGAACAACATTCCATACGACTACTATGTGATCTACGCGGTGGACATCTATGGGGACAGGATCCCTCTGGACGAGGTCACCGCTACCGATTACATAACCAGCTATGAAATTGAGTATACCGACGCCTTCTACGACACCATGCTCTACCGGGCCTTCATGGGCTTCGGCCCCAATGACGTGGGGGCGACCGGACAGGGCCTGCCGGGCATATCGGGAAGTCTGCAGAACATCCCATCCATGCAGGGATGGAACATGAGCAACTTCCGCCTGGTATATCGCACAGCGTACTACAACCCGTTCCCCAGCGCTGACGTGGCCAACCACACCGACGCCTGGCGGGCGGTCTCGTACGACGAGGCGATCAGCATGTACAACCGGATACAGACCGGCGAGCTGATCGGTACCGTGGACCTCTCGTCGTCAAGCCTGCGCTCCGGGGTCACCTTCCTGCAGTACTATGACGGAGCCATCGTCGAGGGGACCGCGGTCACTGACGCCGGCCGGCCCATGGCCGGGATATGGGTCACGGTTCTGGACGAGTACGGCATACCTCACCAGGTGGTCAAGACCGATGCCGATGGCCGGTACAGTGTCATCGTACCCTTCGGCGATGTCACCCTGGTATATTCCTACGGCGAACTCGACCCCCGCACGCTGTACGGTTCACAGCTGCATTCTGAAAGCATGCACATCACCTATGATCAGGCCATGCGCGTGGAGGCCGACGCGGACAAGGACGACCAGCTCGACTACATGATCGACCTGGACGTGACGGTCTCCGCTGGCTCGCTGGTCGGCCAGGTCTTCCTGGACAACGACGGCAACGGCAGGTACTCCGCGGCCACGGACGAGGCGCTGATAGGCGCCAAGGTCGTGTTCGAGAACGCCACCAACGGCTTCCGGGCCGAGGCGACGTCCACCGCAGACGGCTATGAGATCGCGGGCATCACCCCGATGAACGGCACCGTGTGGGTGGAATACCAGGGACACGTCTTCGGCACTGCGAGCGTGCAGGTCAAGATAGGGTCCCCGGTCTCCAAGGACCTGTACGTGGAGCCGGCCGCCATGAACGGCACCGCCGTGCTGGAGGATGGAACGGCCGCCGGTCAGTGCACCATATCCCTGCTGGACAGGACCAACGGGATGGTTTTCGAGGCAGTCACCGATGCCACTGGGCACTTCGCTTTCCAGGGGCTCCTGCCGGGCAACTACACCGTCCAGACCCCTGACGGGACCGCACTCCAGAGCGCCGATGTGACGCTGAAGGCGGGCGATGCCCTCACCAAGGACCTGGTACTCTACGAGTCCATGCGCCTTAGCGGTCTAGTCACCTACGATGGAGAGGCCATCAGCAACGCCCTCGTGGAGATCTCCGGCGATCTGGTCGATATATGGGTGCAGAGCGATTCCCGCGGTCGGTATTCCGTGGTCATCCCCAAGGGCGATGTATCTGTATACGCCACGGCCACAGTGAACGGCCAGGAAGTCGTCTTCCTGGAAAGGTTCCTGGCCGCCGACAGCGCCAACGTCGATCTGGTCATGAGGGACGGGCTGGTGCTGTCCGGCACCGTCCAATACGCGGGCGGCGTCGTCTCCGGCGCTGAAGTGGTAATGCAGGACCGTAGCGGGCACGCCTCCTTCACCGCGGTGACCAACTCTCTGGGCAAGTTCCGCGCCGTGCTGCCTTCCGGGATGTACTTCACTTACATCAATGACGGGACCAGGGCCTACTGGGGAGACGTGAGCGTGGAATCCTCCACCTCCATCACCTTCCAGCTGGTGTCCTCTGTCAAGGTCTCCGGGAAGGTCTGGTACGATGCTGACGGCAATGACGCGGCCTCCGCCGCAGAAGGGCTGAACGGCGTCGTATTGACAGTGACCGACCAGGATGGGCGCGCGATCACCTTAGGCACGGGTCCCACCGGCCAGTACTCGTTCGTGCTGGTATCCGGCAGAACCTATACCCTCACGGCGGTCAAGGACGGCTTCTCGGACATCGTAAAGCTGTATCAGACCGTATCGCAGAGCTCCAGCAGCGACCTGGAGATGGTCCCGCTTAAGCGCACGGTCACCGGAAGCGTCTCCCCGGCCATGGCCGGAATGTCCGTCATATTCGAGGCGGTCAGCGGGCCGGCCGTGAACGCCAGCGCCGTCACCGACGCCGACGGAAGCTTCACGGCTTCCCTGTATCCCGGCGATTACGTGGTCAAGGTGGACCAGAACGTCAGCGTCGACGATTCAATGCGCTACCAGTCCCTGAACGAACTGGACCTGGAGGTCCTGATCGGCAGCGACCCCGAGCCGCTTCAGATCGAGGTGGTCCAGAGGATGCTGGTCAGCGGTCAGGTCAGCCCGAGCGGCTCCGCCACCCTGGTCTTCGACGGTCCGGACAAGGTTACCTTATCCGCCAGCCTGAGCTATTCTGTATATCTGCAGGAAGGGTCCTACTCCCTGTATGCGACCGTTGCCAACGGCACCCAGCACTCTGCCATGCTCGTCCGCTTGGATGTCGCCGGCGCGATGTCCTTCGACGTTGCCACCAGCGCGGCCGCCGCGGCCAACCTCCAGGCGAGCATGTCCGGGCTGAGGTCGCAGAGCGTCAACATCACCGTCGCGCTGGCCGGGGCCTACTACAACGTCACCACCCCGTCCACCGGATTGGCCAGTATCTATCTGGCTCCGGGAGAATACACCGCCACGGTGTACCACCTCGCGGTGGCCACCATAGGCGGTCAGCAGAGGTACGTCAGCTACGCCAGCGATCTGGACTTCCAGATGTCCGGTTCCCGGCGGAACCTGGTGATCGCCACCACGATGTCATATGAGAACGCCACAGTGAGCGGGGACGTAACCGCTGATGGTGAGGCGACCACTGCCAGGATAGAGTTCCAGGCCACATCGGCCACTGCTGAGGACCTCACGATCGAGGCAACCGGCAGCTATTCCGTGGAACTGTCTCCCGGCAATTATACGGTATACGCGGTGAACCAGGACGGTTCCCGGGCCTACCTCGGCAAGCTCGCCCTGTCCGATCTGGATGGTGTCGAACATGACATAGTAATGGTCGAGGCGTTCCGTCTGGCGGGCGTGACGTTCGCCGACGACGACGGCGTAAGGGCCGAGGTCAGCATCGACGGGGCGGGAACGCTCAGCATATCCAGCTCCCTGAACGGTGCCTACGAGGTATACCTGCCAGCCGGGTCCTACTCCCTCAAGGCGCAGGCGGTCCGGCAGGAGAACGGAATGGATGTGGACTACAAGGCCACGGCCGCCGTGGCCCTGGCCGACGCCACCACCAAGGGGATCTACCTCCAGAGAATGACCGAGCAGGACGTTTCCCTGACCTGGGATTCCGCTCAGAAGGTAACCCTGAACGCCGGCGAGACCGCCACCTACACCATCCGCATCGTGAACGAGGGGAACGTGGAGGACACCTTCCGGCTGTCATCCAGTGCCAGCGGGTGGACAGTGGTGTTCTCCCAGAGCGAGGTCACCCTTGGCTTCGGCACCGCCAACAGCCAGACGGTCACCGTTCAGCTGACCCCCTCCTCGACCGTGCTGGTGAAGCACACCGCCGTGGTCGTGCGCGCGGTCTCGGCCACCAACTCCTCGGTCTCCTCATCGGTGAGCCTGGACGCGGTGATCGCCCCCGCCAGGACGGTAATGGCGGAGTACCAGGGAGGCAAGACCACCGACGGCAGTGATTACCGGCACGTGGTCAAGGTGACCAACTCCGGCAACATCGACGATTCGTACGTCATGTCCATCGGGAACCTGCAGGCCCTGCGGGACCTGGGCTGGGAGGTCAGACTGGTCAACGGGACCGCTCTGGTCGACAGCATGTCCATATCCGTCTCCGCCAGCAAGAGTTCCAGCATCGAGATATCCATGGTCCCCATAAGGACCAATCCGAGCCCCACGGTCTCCGTGCAGGTCGTGGCGGTTTCCGTCGACGACGATGCGGTGCGCACCACCTTGGAAATGAGCCCTGACCTGGTCGGACTGGGCGTAAGCGGCCTGTCCGTCACCGGAGTCAACGTGGAGGACGGCATGCCCACCCTCGGCCAGGGCACGCTGGCCCTGCTGGGGCTGGCTTTGACCCTGATGGCGGTGCTTGTCGTCATCAGTATACAGAAGGGGGTGTTCTCACGAAGAAAGCGCTGATGATACTGTTTGCGGCCATACTGCTGATAGGCGTGATGCCGTCGGCCCATGCGGACGCCTACGATCCGCTGTATGCGGAGGTCGACGGGCCAAGCGTCGTGGCCACAAACACGGTGACCACGTACACCCTGACCATGTTCGGAGGGCCGGCCGAAGCGGGCGTGGGGAACTACACCTACAAGGCCACCATGACCGGGTCCGGGAACACCTACGGCTCTTTCTTCGTACCCAGCACGGTTGAGCCAAGCCCCACTGGCACGTTCCGCATCAACCTGACCGCCCCCGCCGAGGCCCAGACGATGACCATCAACATCGAGTGCCGGTCCTCTAACACCGCCCAGACGGTGAAGACCGTCGTGACCTTCCAGGTCAAGGTGGTCGATCCGATAGTACTGCAGACCACCGTGAGGAACACCGGAGAGGTGGCGGCCATGGGCGTCCCGATCAGTCTGCAGATCTATCAGGATGGGGAGTGGGTGGAGTTCCACCGCACCACCATCGACCTGGCGGCCGGTGAGTCGTACCAGTTCCGCTATAACTGGACCGCTCTGGGCCTGGAGCCGGGCGAGCACAAGGTGCGCATGGTGCTGGACCCCAACAACGGTATCGTCACCTTCGAGGGCGGTTCCTCGGTGTACGAGACGACCATCTACTACAAGATGCCCGGCTACGACTGGGTCAACACCTTGATGTGGGTGCTCATCGTGGTGCTGGGCGTGACCATATTCTTCATATGGAGACGGCCGGCGAAGGGCAGGAAGAAACGCTGAAAAAACCCTTTCCTACAACCTTTTCTCCAGATCGCCCATGCGGCCATGTAGCCTCTCGCTCATGACCGCCAGGGACACGTCCCCCCTGGTCTTCTCCAGTACGGAACGGGCTATGTCCTGCTTTCGCCTGATCGAGATTATGGCGTCAGGATAGTCGAAGCGCATGATGACCAGGAACAGCTCCTCCATGAGGTCCAGGTACCGCTCGGCCTCCGATATCTGCCCCCTGCGCAGGGATTCCAGGGAGAAGCGCCTCAGCTCCCCGATGGTGTCCGCGATCCCCAGAAGGTAGGCCGTGCCGGGCATGCCCAGATGGGCGGGGTCGGGAAGTTCATGGCCCTTGACCAGGGCGTTCAGTATCGCCGCCTCGGCAACCTCGACCAGGGCGTCCTGCACGATCCCGGAGTGCCAGATCTCCACATGCTCCGCCAGCACGCTCTTGAGCTTCTGCGCCTCGTCGACGGCCTCGGCCAGGGCGGCCTCCCCGTCGATACCCTTGTGCATCCCGTGGACCACCCCGCTCGACATACGTATGAGCGCCCGGGAGGACTTGATGGCGATCTCCCTGACAGTATCCTTCTCCTCCAGGGAGTCCTGTATCCTCTGGGCTATGTGCTCCAGGTCCTGCATGAGGGTAGATCGGCGGGGAATATGAAAAGCTTGCTCAGCCCCTGACCTGGCGCATATGCTCGACCCGCCTGCGGACCAGCTCCCCCTTTCCGATGTCGTGGCGGACGAACACATCCCCGTGCACGTGCGCCAATCCCGCCTCGCACACCGCCTCCGCCTCCTCTATGCTGTCGGCCAGCCCCACCACGCCCAGGGTGCGTGAGGAGGTCGTCAGCACGACGCCGTCCCTCTCGTCGACCGCAGCGTAATACAGGCGGGCCCCGGTCCCTTCCAGCCTCCTCTCGTCCACGGTGACCGGCAGGCCGGCCTTCGGTTCCGTGCCGTAGCCGGCGGGGACCACGTACTTGCATACGGTGGCCTTCCTCAGGAACGGGACGTCCCCGGACAGTCTGCCGTCAGCCACTCCCTGGCACACTTCAAGGAAGCCGTTCTGCAACAGGGTGAGGACGTTCATGGCCTCCGGGTCCCCGAAGCGGGCGTTGAACTCTATGACCTTCGGTCCCTCCCTGGTGAGCATGAACTGCCCGTACAGGATGCCGCGGTAGGGATGGCCGTCCTCGCGCATGGCCTGCACCGTGCGCTGCATTATCTCCAGAGCCCGCTCGCGGTCCTCCCTCCCCACGAAGGGCAGGAGGTGGTCCGCGTCAGTGTACGAGCCCATGCCGCCCGTGTTGGGCCCGACGTCCCCGTCGTAGGCGCGCTTGTGGTCCTGGACCAGCGGCATTCCCCTGACGCTCCGCCCGTCGCAGAACCCCTGCAGAGTGAACTCCTCTCCCACCAGTCTCTCCTCCAGGACCACACCGGCTCCGCCGATCTTGTGGTCCAACACCTCCTTTACGTAGGCTAGGACGCCCTCCTTCCCTTCGAGGTGCTCCCCCTCAACCTTGACGCCCTTGCCGCCGGTGAGCCCTTCCGGCTTGACGACCAGCTCCCCTTCGAAATCATCCACGAAGAGCTTTGCGGACCCATAGTCCTGGAAGGTGCCGAAGACCACGTTGCCGGGAACGGAGTGCTTCTTCAACAGGCGTCGGGAGAACCGCTTGGATGTTTCCAGTCGGGCCGCGGCCTGAGAAGGTCCGACGCAGCCTATCCCTCTCCTCAACAGTTCATCGGTCAGTCCCGCCTCGAGCGGAGCCTCCGGACCGATGACCGCCAGCTCGGCGCCGAAGGAGACGGCGAGCTCGACGACCTTGGGCACGTCGGTCTCCTTGATCAGCTTGAACTCCTTGGCCGAACGGGCGATGCCGGGATTACGGTTCTTCATCGCCGCGTAGACGTCCGCCCCGTCCCTTCTCAAAGCCTCGACGATGGCGTGCTCCCGCCCCCCTCCGCCGACTACCAGCACCTTGACGGTCATGCGCTTCGGGGATGGCGCTGAGCTTTATTAAAGGAACTGATGCTCAGCCCAGCAATGCGTCCACCAGCACGTCCAGACCCTCGCCGGTGCGCTCGCTCACCGGTATCAGCTCCCGACCACCGGAGAGCTTGCGGTAATCGGCCTTAACCCTTTCCAGGTCCACACCCATGTAATCGACCAGGTCCATCTTGTTGATGACCGCGATGTCCGCCCCCTGAAATATCATTGGGTGCTTGCGCACCATGTCATCCCCCTCGGTGACGGAGATGACCACCATGCGCTTGTCCGTTCCGAGAGGAAAGTCCGCCGGGCAGACCAGGTTGCCCACGTTCTCCACGAACAGAAGGTCGATATCCATCAGGTCGATGTCGTCCAGCGCCCTGTCCAGGAGATTTGCGTCCAGGTGGCATTCCTTCCCGGTGTTGAGGTTGTAGGCCCTGATACCGGCGGCCTCGAACCGGTCGTAGTCGTCCTGACCGGTGACATCACCAGCGATGGCGGCGACGCGCAGACCGCGGGCCATCATCATCTTGGAGAGCTTGATGATCAGGGCGGTCTTTCCCGCGCCGGTGGTTCCCATGACGTCCACCGAACGGACGCCGGAGCCATGGAGCTTCTGCTGGTTGTGCTCCGCCAGATGCCGGTTCTCCGCCAGAACGTCGGTCTCCATGCTGATATGGGTGATCTTGTGCACGGAGCCGAATTTTCCGTTCCCGGTTAATAACTTTGCCTTTAATCCTTCCAGTGTTCTCGGCAACGAACCTTCGGGCGGCAGACCGGATAGGAGCGGTCCGGCTGTATGGCCATCCCTTTCAGGTCGATTTTATCGAATAACTTTTAAGTAATGTCACGCAAATATGATTCTTCAACTAAACCGGGGTCCCGAAAGGTGGAGGGGGCCTACAAGGGGGATTCTAATGGACAGTCCAAGTAATCTGCAAAGTAATAACAAGACTATCAGTATGGCCAAGAGGGCGGCTTTATACATCGGTATATTGGCCTTCGCTCTCGTCCTGCTCCTCTTCTTGGGGTCTGGACAGGCCAGCGCTGAGGATGTCTCAGGCGACATCACGGATGATAATGCGGTCTGGGCATCTGACGGCGTGTATAATTTGACTGGAGATGTGTACATTTATGGAAACCTCACCATCGAGGATAACGTGACCGTGGTGGCCCAAGGGTACTACTGGATTAACGTTATGGATGGGGGGTCGCTCACAGTCCTGGGTACCGAAGCCCTCGGTGTTACGTTCAACAATGAATCGGGGGCATATTGGGGAGGTCTCGACTTCTCGGACGGATCATCCGGCTCTATCGAATACGCCTCAATCTACAATTCCTATTACGGTGCATACATCGAAAATGTACCTGATCTGACTCTAAGCAACCTGGTGATAAATTACACCCAATACGGTCTCTATTACTACTTATCCGATCAGGGAACCCAATCCCTGGCACTGACCAACACGACCATATTGAACATTGAGTATTATGCAGTCTATGCGCAATCTGTCTATGGCAACCTCACAATGGTCCTTTCCGGTCTGAACGTAACGAACAGCGGGCAGATAGTAGCGATCGCAGATGCTGGATGGGTCGATGTTCATATAACCGATTCAGTGTTCTACAATGTCAATAGCGTGCTGGATCTGGACGCTAATGTTGGTGCCACTTGCATCCAGATGACCGACGTTTCTGTTGAAAACGCCGGTATGGTCATCGATGCTGATAACTACAATGGTAGCATGGAGGTCTCCCTTTCCAACGTCTCGACACATTACGTAGAGGTGCTGGGGGAGCTGTCAACCCACGGGTACAACTACTCCGGGGAGCTCAGTGTCTCGATCGACCAGTGCTCATTCAACTACTCATGGGCCGGATTCATGATGGATGCTGACCTCGTCGGTAGCTTCACCATGACCGCGACGGTTGTCGAGAACATTGGTATGATCGTTGGATCCCTGAGCCCACCACCGGCAGTAATGGACCTTGAGATCTCACAGGGCGATGTCGACATTGTGTTCGAGGACTTGCAGTACGACTGGGTCTATGCGCCGATCGTGGTAAACGTCGGTAACGGCAGCTTGGACGTATCCATGGTCAACGTGCGAACCAACAACACTAATCAGGTGGCCTACTTCAGCGCCACTGATTACACGGGCAGCGGGAGGATCGACCTGGAGATACTGGGATGCGAGTTCCTCAACACCTTCGCCGGTATCTCTGCCGATGCTGATATCATAGGTTCCGTGACCATCGAGGACACCACGGTTACATGGCCATCCATGGTTACCGGTGTATCACTCCCATTGGAATCTGGCATAGCCTTCCTGATCGTCGGTGAAACGTACACCAACGACACCACTGTCGCCACCTTCGAGAACATGACCGTCGAAGGCTATGATATCGCCTTCGTGGTCGATGTCATGGGCAGCCTTGACGTCACTATGCTCAACGTCGTGACCAACGACACCGAGCAGGTGGCCATCTTCTATGCCAACGGGTGGCAGGACCTCGGCGTGCTGAACCTGGTGGTAAGCGGATGTCAGTTCACCAACACCACCGGCGGAGTCATGGCCGAGGGAGACCAGATCGGTGGCGCCAGCGTCACCGACACCCAGGTCAGCGGCTACCCGCTTCCGCCCGCACCCCCGATACAGCCTGGCCCGGTGGCATTCATGATAGTGGGCTTTGAGGCGAACGAAGGGGTCGTCGAGGTGACCTTCCAGGATATCGTCATCGAGAGCATGATCGCCGGCTTCGTGGTCGGGATACAGGGAAACCTCACCCTGACCTTGGACACGATCACCAGCAACTACACCCTCATCACAGGAATGTTCTACGCTGAGAACGAGGTGCAGAACGCGGTCATGAGCATCAACATGATTGATGTTGTGATCACCAACTCCTCGATGGGTCTGATGTTCGGGGCGGACATAATCGAGATCGATCCGCTCGCCTGGAACAACGTGTTCCAGTACATCGACGGACAGGCTTTGATGATGTCGGCCCACCTGGGTGACATAGTCATCAACATGGAGAACTTCATGATGGAGAACGGCGGCGGGATCAGCGTCTATGTTGACTTCGGCAATATCGAGGTCAATGTGATCGATTCCGTGCTGGGAGGCTCCGGAAGCGGCGCCCTCCTGGACCTGCAGGTCGGCTCCAACACCCTGGACAACGGGTTCATAACCCTGAACATACAGAACTCGACCTTCAAGGAGGCCGAGTTCGGTATAATGACAGTGTCCGAAGAGCTGAGCCCGATCGACATGGTTGGCAGCCAGTTCATCAACATCACCGCTGAGGCCATGAACTTCGACGTCAGGACCAACGATGTTCTGATCGACCTGACCGAGGTCGTCATGTCCAACTGCGGCGCCGGCCTGGTGGTCTACGCCAACGACGGCGACCTGGTGCTGAACATAGTGGATTCGCAATTCGGGATCGCCCAGAACGAAGGCTACGGATACGGTGCCTGGCTGGAGGTTAACTCCGCCACCAACTCGTCCACGATGGACATACTGGTAAACAGCTCCGTGTTCGAGGGTGGATACTATGGTATATATGCGATCACCCCGAACGGCGGTGACGTGCTCATCCAGAACTCCGAGTTCCTGGGTCAGTCCACCAGGTCCTTCACCTTCGATTCCCTGTTCGGGGATGTGAACATGAGCGTCCTGGACAGCGTGTTCGATGGAAGCACCGCGGAGGACTCTGTCACTCTGTACACCGTCGAGCAGACCGAATACGAGTTCCTGCTCTACGGGCGCACCGGGGCCTGGAACGCCACCTACGCCAGCAATGGCGGGGTGGATGTCGAGCTGCCCTTCGCCTTTGAGTACAACGGGGTTGAGTATACCGAGGTCACCTTCCATGAGGACGGTTACCTGAGGTTCGATTCCGGGAACAGGATCAGGCCGGTAGGGGATGTTGAGCTGGGTTATTCCGGCGACCACTTCTACGGCTACAAGGTGGCCGATGACCTGTCCTACGTGCTCTTCAACTGGTATGCTTACAACGCTGATACCGGTACCGGGGAGAGCAACTCCTTCCAGGTGATCCTGTACGCCAACGGCGAGATACGCTTCAACTATGCGTACATGGACAACTGGGGAGCATACAACAACTTCTGGGGCCTGCGCACCAGCGGCGGGTACGGGATCGATTACAACATGTACGATCTGATCGGCCAGAGCTCCTGGTACATGGACCTGACCAGCTGGGTGTTCACCCCGCACGATATGTCCGAAGGTTCGGCCATATCGGTGACGTCTGAGTTCGGCGATGTGAGCATGGTCGTGGACAACAGCGTCCTGACCAGCTACTTCGGCGGCGGCATAGCGGTCACCGCTTACGATGGCGACATGGACTTCGCGTTCACCGAGAACGATGTGAGCTACATGTACGCCCCAGACGTGGATGACGGGCCGATGTCCATCATAGATGTGCTCGACCGGTTCGGTGAGATGACCTACGTGATGGAGGGCAACTCCTTCTATCGCATATGGTCGGTGGCCTCATTCGCCGTTGTTCTATCCAGCGATGGAGGCGCGCACTCCTTCCTGGTGAACGACAACGTCTTCGACAAGGTCTACTATGGCGTGTACACCGCTGTGTACATTGAGAGCTATATTGGCGAGGGGGACAACAACACCCTTGATGTGGTGGCCGACTTCACCGACAACACGATGACGGACGCCTTCGGTCTCGGGAACACTGTCTTCCTCTACGTCGATGAAGGCAACTGGACCGTGTCTGTGGAGCAGACCTTCTCCAACAACGTAATGGAGCAGGAGCTGTACGAGGGAGCGTTCCCCGCCCAGAACTACTATGAGGACGACATGCCGGGCGCCATCGTCGCCGAGTTGGGCATCGTCAACTATGACTGGACGGTCGTGAACATCACCATCGAACACACGGTGGTCGTCACTGATAACGTGGTTGATGTCCCACTGGACGTCGATGGAGTATACATAAGGAACATGGCCCAGGTCATACAGGGTGACGTGGACAGCAAACTGGCCATCACTGTAACCGGCAACGAGATCACCGTCATCGACACCGATGGCGTGGACATCGAGGCCGAGATGAATGTGGACATGGGTACGATCAACACCGATGCCAGCATGATCATCCAAAACAACCAGATATTCGATGGATGGCTGGAGAGCACCGGTGTGGAGATCACCTACAACATATACGCCGGTGAATACTACGACATGTCTGGATTTGAGATGGCCACCGACCTGACGGCCGTGCTGTACATTTCCGTGACCGGAAACCTGTTGGAAGGCCTCGATGAGGGCATCGACGTCTACGCAGAGTTCTGGCAGGACAACAGTGTGGGCACCTGGAACGTGGACGCCACGGTGAACCTGGACAACAACCGGGTCCTCAACACCACTTACGCGGTGGACGCCTACCTGGGCGGAGGATCCTGGTTCGGTGAGAACTACTGGCCCTACTACGATGAGGTAGCCGTGGCCACCTTCAACATGGACTATCTGCTGACCGTCGATAACAACGTGATATACAGCATCGGCGGAGATGAGGACAGCATATACGACGCCATCATCTACGTCGACGTGGAGGCATGGGCCGAGGTCGACCCGAGCACCCACTTCACAGAGGCCTACGCCAACGTCAACGGAGCGGTCTCCGTAAGCAACAACCAGATCGTCCAGGAGAACGCTGACCTGGTCATGCTGTACCTGCTGAACTGGTACGCCGCAGAGAAGACCGGCGTGCTGGATCTGGTGATGGACATCGCGGTCGAGGACAACACGTACGAGATCCTCTACGCCGAGGACTATCCGTGGTGGTACTCCGACTACATGATGGTGCTGGAGGACTATGCCGAACTATACGGTAACTTCGACATACCCACCGACGAACCGACCGTAACGGCGGACATCGTCTGGACCGTCACCGGCAACCAGATGGTCGGGCTCACTGACTTCGGTCTGCTCATGATACAGACCGTTGAGATCGATTCCCCCAGCTGTAACATCACCCAGGACCTCGCAGTGGAGATATCTGGAAACACCATTGACGGCGCCATCGAAGGCGGTCTCGGTTTCTCGATGAACTTCATGCCGGACAACTACGACGGGTATGTAGTACTGAACCTCGACCTGGCAATCGAGAACAACATCATAACCATGGCCGTCGAGGACGAGTCTGGTCTGGGTGGAAGGCCGAGCTCCGGTATGGCAATCGGACCGGGGGAGAGTGATGATGGCATCGACATTAACGCAAATGCGACCATCACCGTTCGCGCGTCCGTATCCGGCAACACCATAACCGGTGCTGCGATCGGAGCCTCCATCGGTGAGGGCTTCTACGTAGGGGAACTGAGCCTGCCGCCGATGTCTGAGCCGAAGTTCGACGTCGTGATGCTGGTGGAGAACAACTTCATCAGCGGTTCGATGACCGGCCTGATCGTCAACGGCGGCAACATCAGCATCGCCAACAACAATATCGAGGCTTCGAGCGTCGGTATTGAATGGAGCGATGCCAACGGTGATGTGACCGGCAACACGGTCTATGCCCCGATGGGCATCTCGCTGGAATACCCCAATGAGGTGTCCGTGGTGGGCAACACGGTGACCTTCATGTACGATGGTATATACGTCGCCGATGTCGGGTCCGGACATGACTGGACGTTCGATCCCGCCGTGCTGATATCCGGCAACGTCCTGACCTACGCGAACATGGCCGAACTGATGGGCGGCCTTAACTACGTGGGCGGTGGCGTGGTCCTGATGGGCGTCGGCAACATCGCTGTGATGGACAACACTGTGGAGAGCGGCAATTATGGCATATACGTCGATGGCGCGTACAACCTGACCGTCAGCGGCAACGAGCTGCTGAACAGCTACAACACTGGCATCTACCTCAGGTATGTATACCTCGGCTGGACCGAGTCGAACGTCATAATGTATGCCGGTAACTTCGGACTGAATGTCTATGATGGCTGCTGGTACCTGACGATCGGCAACAACACCATCGCCGACAACGCCGGAACCGGTATCGAGGTCTCGGAAAGCAACTCGAACACCGTGATGTACAACAACGAGGTCACCGGCAACGGCTGGGGCATTGATGTTGAGAGCACGATGTGGATAATCGACGCCGCGACCAAGGTGGCCCGCAACGGAGTATGGTTCGATGGCGACATCGAGATCAGGTCCGGAGGGTCGCTGATGGTGCAGGACGTGTCCACCTTCGATTACGACGGCGATGAGCTGCTGGTCATGGAGGGCGGTCTGCTCTCCGCGAGCAACAGCGCCTTCACCGGCGAGAGCAGGCTCCAGGTGTTCGGTACCCTGTGGGCCAACCTCTGCATGTTCGAGGGCTACGACATATACCTGGGTCCGACCTCCGAGGCTGAGATCAGGGGCGGTACGATAATGGAGTACGAATGGGCGGGTATCCACGTCGACGGCAGCGCGCCAGTCATCGCGGACAACCTGATATTCAGCTACGAGGCTCTGTACGGCATACTCGTCGAAGGCGAGAACGCCGCCCCAAGCATCGTGAGCAACATAATCGCCCTGAACCAGTTCGGCATATACGCTCGCGGAACTGACATGGGAGGGGTCTATGACAACCTCATAGCCCTGAACTGGAACGCAGGCATACTGGCCGAGGACGCCACCGGCAGGATTCACGACAACATACTACTGGCGAACAAGGTCGAGATACTGCTCCGTAACAGCGACGTGAGCGTGGAGGACAACGAGATCGGCTACACCAACCTGTTCCAGGTTCTGGCCAACTACGCGCCTCTGCTCGGGCACTTCATGAGCACCGGGGATTCGGAGGAGGGAACCTCCCTATCGGAGGACCCCGTCGCCGCACTCGAATCGGTGCTTGACGTGCCCGGACTGGGTTATGAGGACATACTGACCTGGATCAAGGCGCACAACGGTATCTGGGCCGAGGACTCCAAGGTGCAGACCAGCGGCAACGTGTATGGGCTGCTCAACTATGCTCTGTACGCCGTCCGCAGCGAAGTCCACTTCGAGGACGACATCCGGACCATAGTTCTGGAGATACCGCACGCCAACGACGGTGAGATCTATACCTACTCCCTGAACGTCTACATGCTCAACGGCATATACGCCAGCGGCTCACAGGTCTGGATCACTGGATCCACCATTGAGGTGCTGGACGACGCCGTGGTGCTGGACGGTTCCGAGGCCTGGGTAGAAGGCGCCACTTTGATGGCCGGGGACTTCGACTACTTCCTGTTCGGTGGATCCGAGGCATACAACGTCGCCACCAACTACAGCAAGGCCAAGATCGAGGACTCCCACAGCCTGAACGAGGGCACCTGGCTTACTCTGACCTTCATGGACAAGGGCGAGGCGGCCGCGAACATCTCGGTGGTCATAAAGAACGCCAAGGGTGAGATAGTCTTCAACGGAACCACCGACGCCGATGGCAAGGTCAGGGTTCTGCTGGCGCAGTACTCCTACACCTCCGAGGGCAAGGACGACGGCTTCAACCCGTACACCATAATCGCTGACTTTGAGTCCGGTGAGAAGAGCACCGACGTGGTGCTCGACCAGTCCTATCAGGAACTCACCATCGAGGGCGAGGAGGAAAGCGACATGGGCGCCATTCTGGCGGTGGTCGGGGTACTGGTCATCATCCTGCTCATCGTGGCCGCGGTCGTGGTCATGAGGCGCCGGAAGTAACGGGACCCAAACCCCTTCCGTTCCAAACCTTTTACTCATTTCTCATTTTTCCGTTCTAGGATACCTTGTTAAAGAGGGAGTTCCATTCCCGAGCGAGCGAAATGACCTATTCCGAGAGGGTGAAAAAATTACTGGCCAGCGTCCACGCCTCCGAGGGCGACACCGTTCGCCTGAAGGTGGAGGGCAGGGAACACGCCGGCATTCTCATGCCTCATCATGATTTCAGCCATCCCGATGTAGTCATAATCAAGCTGAGCAGCGGCTACAACATCGGAGTGGCGATAGACGACACCTCAACGCTGATGGTGGAGGCCAAGGCGAACGAGCGCACTGCGAGGCACAGGCAAGTTGCCAGGGACAGCGGGCTTCCAGCCATATCGTTCCTGGGAACGGGGGGGACCATCGCCAGTTACGTGGACTATCGCACAGGGGCGGTGCATCCTGCCTTGAAGGCCGAGGAGCTGGTGGCCACCGTTCCCGAGCTCTCCGAGATATGCAGCATGCGCTCCAAGGTGGTCTTCTCGATCTTCAGCGAGAACATGGATGTGTCGCACTGGCAGGAGCTGGCGACAGCAGTCGCTGAGGAACTGAACTCGGGGGTGGAAGGCGTGATAATCCCGCATGGCACGGACACATTGGGGTTCACCTCCGCCGCACTGTCCTTCATGCTGGGCGATGTTCCGCGGCCAGTGGTACTGGTCGGGGCGCAGCGTTCATCGGACCGCCCCTCCTCAGATTCCTATGGCAATCTTCTCTCGGCAGCGAAATTCTGCGTGAACGCCGATGCGGCCGAGGTGTTCGTGCTGATGCACGGGGAGACTTCCGATTCATGCGCCCATGTGCACCGCGGGACCAAGGTCCGGAAGATGCACGCCAGTCGCCGGGACGCCTTCCGCAGCATGAACTCCGGGCCGGTGGCGGTCCTGGACCTGAACGGGGGGCTGGAAATGATCTCCCACTGCCGGGCCAAGAGCGGCATCAAGGTCAAGGCGGACATCCGCATGGAACCGAACGTGGGGCTGTTGCACTTCTATCCCGGGCTAACTCCCCAGTCCGTCGGCAGGTTCGCCGAAGGGCTTCGCGGTCTGGTCATCGCCGGCACCGGCCTGGGGCACGTGTCCAAGGACATGGTGAAGGTGCTCAAGGGGCTGACATCCAAGGGCCTTCCGATAGTGATGACCACCCAGTGCCTGGAGGGAAGGGTGAACCTCAATGTGTACGACACCGGCAGGGACCTCCTGGCGGCCGGGCTGGTCCCCGGCGAGGACATGCTGCCGGAGACCGCCCTTGTCAAATTGATGCACGTCCTGGGCCAGGCGGACGAGCCGGACAAGGTCCGGGAGCTAATGACCGCCAACCTCCGCGGAGAGATATCTGAAAGGAGGATGCTGTGATGCATCAGCTTACCTGCGGCATCGAGATCCACCAGCAGCTGGACACCCATAAGCTCTTCTGTTCCTGCCTTTCCCGCCTGGTCGAGGAGGAGGGCAGATGCTTCCGCCGTCGGCTGCGTCCGACCCAAAGCGAGATGGGAGAGATCGACCGGGCCGCGCTGGCCCAGGCTGAACGGAGGATGCACTTCGCCTATCAGGCCCCCGAGGGCGTCTCATGCCTGGTGGAGGCGGATGAGGAGCCGCCGCATGATGCGGACGAAGAGGCCATGCAGACCTCTCTCATCGTATCTCAGATGCTGAACTGCCAGGTGATGGACGAGGTGCACTTCATGCGCAAGATCGTCATCGACGGGTCCAACACCAGCGGCTTCCAGCGAACTGCCCTGGTGGCGGTGGACGGCCATCTGGAGGTGAACGGCCGTCGCATCGGGATACTGTCCCTCTGTCTGGAAGAGGACGCCGCCCGGAAGGTGGAGACCAAAGACCGGGAGGTCACATACCGGCTGGACCGGCTGGGCATACCTCTGATCGAAATAGCCACCGCCCCGGACATGCACGATCCGGAGGAGGTCAGGGAGGTGGCCCAGCGGCTAGGGTCGATCCTGCGGTCCACCCGCAAGGTGAAGCGCGGCCTCGGGACCATCAGGGAGGACCTGAACATTTCCATCCCCGACGGCGCCAGGGTGGAGATCAAGGGAGCCCAGGACCTATCCCTCCTTCCGACGTACGTCCGCAACGAGATGGAGCGGCAGCGCTCCCTCATCGAGATAAGAAGGATACTGAAGGAAAGGGGAGCCGCTCCCGTTCCAGTGGAGGCGAGGGACATATCCGCCCTGCTGAAGGACAGCCGCTCCAAGGTCATTCATACCGCCCTGTCCAAGGGCGGGAAGGTCTTCTGCTCCGCGCTACCGCTGTTCGTCGGCGTTCTGCGCAGTCCCGACAGCAAACTGAGATTGGGGGCGGAGATGGCCCAGCACGCCCGCTCCCGCGGGGTGGCCGGCATATTCCATTCCGATGAGCTTCCCGCTTACGGTATAACTGCCGAGGAGGTAGCTGCCATACGCAGGGAGATGTCACTGCGGAACGAAGACGCCTTCGCACTCTGCGCGGATGCGGCCGATCGGGCGGAACCGGCGCTTCTGGCCGCCGTGGCCAGGGCCAATCAGGCCTTGATAGGCGTTCCGGAGGAGACGCGTGATCCCCTGCCGGACGGAACCTCCGTGTACAGCCGTCCGTTGCCTGGCGCCGGCCGAATGTACCCGGAGACCGACGTGAGGCCTATATCCATTGCCAAGGACCGCCTGGAGGCGATACGCCGGAACCTGCCGGAGCTTCCCGAGGAGCGCACCCTGCGCATCTCCCGGGAGTACGGGGTAAACGAGCAGCAGTCCCGGCAGCTGGTCAAGGAAGGCTATGACGAACTGTTCGAGGACCTCGCCAAGGATCGGGCGATGGCGGCGATAGCCGCGCGCACCTTCCTGAGCACCTATCCGGAACTGCAGAAGGAGGGAATGGACCTGGATCTGCTCACGGACGAAATGGTCCGGAAGGCTTTTTCCGCGCTGTCGTCCGGGCGCTTCGCCAAGGAGGCCCTACCCGCGGTGCTGAAGGAGATGGCCAAAGGATCGGATGTCGAGGGGGCCGTCAGCTCCCTGGGCCTGGGATCCCTGGACCAGGACGACGCCGCCGGCATAATCGACGCGATAATCAAGGAGCGGGAGGATTTCGTTCGGGAGAGGGGCGAGGCCGCCGTGGGGCCGCTCATGGGCGTGGCGATGAAGGAGCTGCGCGGAAAGCTGGACGGCAAGAAGGCCGCCGACCTGCTCAAGGAAAGGGTGCAGGCGTTCCTAAGAGAGTGAGCCTGAGCACCCGCAGCTCCTCAAAGAAGAGGGTACGGCGGGCCAGCGTTTCCGTCTTCCATCCGGCCAACGCTTCCTCCATCGCTCCCGTCTCCATGTCGTCCGATATGAGCAGCACGATCCTCCCTCCGGGTTGCAGGTGTTCCATGGCCTGGGCCAGGAAGCGCTTGGTGAGCGCCACTCCATCCTCCCCGCCGGCCCAGCACAGGTCCTCCCGACCCAGGACCTCGCCGCGGAGGTAGGGGGGATTGAAGACGATCAGGTCGAACCTGCCGGCCACGCTATCAAAAAGGTCGCTCTGGACCGTACGCACCGCAAGACCATTCATCATGGCGCTGTTCCTGGTGGCGGCCACAGCGTTCTCGTCCAGATCCGCCGCGGTGACCGACGCGCCCGCCTTCGCCATGTGCATGGACAGAATGCCCGAACCGCAGCCCATCTCCAGCGCCCTCTCCCCCTCGCCCACCTCGATGGCCGACAGCAGAAGGAAGGTGTCCTCGGCGGGAGCGTACACCTCCGGACGCACGTCCAGCTGAACGGTTCGGTCGCGCAGCACGGACGTTCAGCGGCTCCGGTGGTAATAACCTTTCCCGAAGGGTTTAAAACGGGAGGGAATATCGGGCAAAGGTGGACACCTACAGCCTGATCGGCATCGGCATGATGGCCGCAGCCCTGCTGCTGTCCTATCGCAGGCGATATCCGCTGGCCCAAATGCTGGTGCTGATAAACCTTGGCATGTTCCTGCTGAGCACCATCGCCGCCTGGGGCTCGCCAAACCTTTCGGAGGTCCAGATCGAGCTGGGGTTCCGCCCTTCATACATCGATGAGCCAAGGCAATGGTTCACCGTCCTCACCCACATGTTCGTGCACGCCGACCTCATGCACGTGCTGTTCAACATGGTCTTCCTGATGCTGATCGGCGTGCCTCTGGAGGAGCGCATCGGGAGGCGCAATTTCGCACTGTGCTTCTTCATCCCGGGATTGCTGGCCCTGGCGCTGGAGGCCACGGTGCGCATCTCCGACCCCGGGATACTGATACTAGGGGCCTCCGGAGCGGTGGCCGGGACCATGGGCGCTCTGCTCTTCCTCTACCCCAAGGACGAGATACCCATGTTCCTCGGCTTCATCTTCCTGCCCCGGGTGCCCGTATGGATATCGGTGGGCGCCTGGTTCGCCGTTCAAGCGGTGTCCGCCTTCACCCTTCCCTCCGGCATCGCCTCCGGAGGGGTGGCCTACGCGGCGCATATCGGCGGATTCGTGGCCGGGATGGCCGTCGCGTTCCTCCTTCCCGGAATGAAGGAGACAGATGCCGAGGCCGAGATGGACCTCAAGGACCTGGCGACCAGCGACGAACTCCGGGAGATCATGGCGCGGATCGAGGGGGAGACGGTGCCGGACGTCAGGCGGGTCTGGCTGGAGCGATTCGTAGAAAGGTCCGCCTGCCCCGTCTGCGGGTCCCGCCCCAGACTGGAGGGAAACCGTATTAAGTGCGCATGCGGATGGGAGAGGTCGGTAAGATGAGCGAGAACAGGGTGGAGGTGCTCTGCCCGGGGATGATCGTCCGCGACGGGCCGATCGTCCTGGAGGCCCGCTCCACCGCGACCTTGGTGAGCCGGGGGGAGCGACATCTTCTGGTGGACACCAGCGGACCTCAGAACCGCCAGGTTCTGGCAGATGCTCTGCGGTCCCGCGAGCTAGGTCCGAAGGACATCGAGGCGGTGGTCCTCACCCACGCGCATGGCGACCATGAAGGGAACCTCGGCATGTTCCCTGATGCGAGGGTCATCGCGCATCGGTCGGAAGGCGGCGAGGAGACGCTGGAGAGCGATGTCCTGATATGGGAGGGAGTACGGCTGGTGCACACCCCCGGACACACCCCTGGAAGCATCAGCGTGCTGGTGGAGGCCGACGAGACGTTCGCGATCGCCGGCGACGCAATGCCGACCGAGGACAACGCAAGGAAATGGGTGCCCCCCGGGCACCATTACGATCGGCTGAAGGCCATGGAATCCATGGCGATGCTGATAGAGGCGGCCGACGTGGTCGTGCCGGGGCATGGGCCGGCCTTCCGCACGGCCCCATACAAGGAAAAGGGAAGGCGAGGCGAATGAACGTACCTAACGCTATACACGTGGAATGCCCGGACTGCGGCGAGGAGACCCTGCACGAGGTGCTGAAAGGAAAGCTGGGCAAGGACGGGGACACCTTGGAGGCCACCGTCCGCTGCCAGGAGTGCGGCCGGGTGCACCCCGCCGTGGTCAGGGAGCCCAAGACCGTGCTGGTTCCGGTCATCATCAGCGACCAGGGACAATCCCGCAAGGCGGAGATAGAGGTCCCCGAGGACGAGGAGCTGCGGGTTGAGGACGAGCTTCTTCTGGACGACCTTCCGATAATCGTAAGCTCCCTGGAGAAGGGGAACGGCCGGGTGACCAAGGCTCTGGCCAAGGACGTCACGGCCATCTGGGCCAAGCGCTTCGACCAGGTGCATGTGAAGATATCCATCAACGACGTGCATAAGACCATTCCAGCTGAGATAGTCGTCCTTCCGGAGGAGGAGTTCTTCATCGGGGACCTGATGACCGTCGGGCGTTACAACGTGGTCATCACCCAGATCAAGGCCACGGACGGCATGGCCCGCCGCGGTTCAGTACTGGCAAGGGACATTGTGAGGATATACGCCAAGAAGGCGCGCACCACCTATTCATGAGGACGATGGACGAGAGGAAGCGCATGGTCGCCGGGCTGCGGGGCCGCAGCCTGGTCTTCTCCGAAAAAGTCGAGCGGGCCCTGCTCAAGGTCCCCCGCCATCTATTCGTTCCCGAGGGGGTGCGCTCCCTGGCGTATCGGGACACCCCGCTGCCCATCGGCGACGGGCAGACCATATCCGCGCCGCACATGGTGGCGGTGATGGCCGAGGCTCTGGACCTGAGGGAGGGGCACAAGGTGCTGGAGATCGGTGCCGGCTCAGGATACAACGCCGCGGTCATGGCCGAGCTGGCCGGTCCGACCGGCAGGATCGTCACCTTGGAGAGGCACCCCTCACTGGCGGAAGGGGCGTCCCGGGTGCTTGCGGAGGCTGGGTACGCGAATGTGCAGGTGGTGGTCGCCGACGGCTCCCGCGGATATCCGGAGGAGTCGCCCTACGACCGCATCAGCGTAACCTGCGGCGCGCCCCGGGTACCCGACGATCTGGTCGATCAGCTTGCAGACGGTGGCGTCATGCTGATCCCGGTGGGAGGTCTGGAATATCAGTCCCTGCTCAGGGTCAGCAAGCGGGGCGGAAGCGCGCTGACCGAAGATCTGGGTTCCGTGGTCTTCGTGCCGCTGATCGGAGAGAAGGGGCATCGGTCACAATAGATAGGGAAGCACGGCGCTCAGGCTGGCATCCCGGACCACGTGATGCGCACCTTTGACCACATCCTCATCTATGGGATTGAAGGCTATGCCCAGCGAGCAGGCCTGGAACATGGACACGTCGATGGAGCTGTTGCCGATGGCCGCCGTCCTCTCCGGAGGCACCTGAAAAAGCCGCTGCGCCTCATTCAGCGCCTTGCGCTTGTTGCACAGCTCCACCCGCAGCACGCCCTCTCCAGTGAGCTTTCCGCTCGCGTCCGCCTCCAGTCCGTTGGACCATTGGCCATCGAAGCCGTAGCGCTCAGCGATCTTCCCGGCGATGAGGTCCAGCCCCCCGCTGATGATGACCGTCCTGACGCCCCTGTCCTTGAGCGCCTGGACCGTGGCTCCGATGCCGGGATTGATGGGGAGCATGGCAAGCTCCCTTTCCACGTCCTCCAGGCCCAGCCCGGGACGATGCCTCAGCCAAAGGGCGATATCGCGACGCATGAACTCCATGTCGTCGATGACCCCGTCCATGAAGGAGATGACCGACTCCTCGTTGCTCACCCCGAACCGGTCATGCACCCAAGTCCAGGAGGAGAGGTAGTCGACCAGCACCCCGTCCATGTCGAAGGCCACCAGGTCGAATTTGCGCCCGTTGCCATTCATCGGCCAAAGCCAGGAGGGAATGATTATAAGAAAGTTGCTGCAATGACCAGTGCATGATAGTGCTGGTCGGCGTGGCCCACGTGATCGACGTAGCGAAGCCGATAGGCGCCCTGGTGGAGCACTACGCCCCCGGAGCGGTGGGCATCGAGCTGGACCCCGGGCGATACCGGGCACTGCAGGAAGGGGGGCAGCGCGGCAAGGTCCCATTGCCCTATCGTCTGCTGGCGGTCATGCAGCGGAGGCTGGCCGACCAGTTCGGCGGCGAGGTGGGAGCGGAGATGCTGGCCGCCGCGAACGCCGCCAAGGCGCGCGGTTCGCAGGTTCTGTTCATAGACATGGAGGCCGGACGCATGTTCGACTCCCTGATCAGGCAGATGCCGCTCAAGGAGAAGGTGGCCATGGTGCTGTCGTCCTTCGGCGGCCTGTTCATGACCCGCAGGCGGGTGGAGAGGGAGCTGCAGGAGTTCCAGGAGAACGAGGAACGGTACATGGAGGCCATGGGGAGCGGCTTTCCCACCGTGAAGCGGGTGCTGATCGACGAACGCAACGAGCACATGGCCCGCAACATACTGAAGGCCGAGGGGCTGTACGGAAGCGTGCTGGCGGTGATCGGGGACGGTCACGTGGAAGGCATACGGAAGCTGATATCCAGGGAGGACCTGGTGGCCTATCGCCTAAAGGACCTGAGGGACCTGCGCCTGGAACCCCGGTTCAACAGTTCCGAGGCGTCCTTCACCTTCACCGTCGGCGAATGAGGGAAATCCTTTTTCCCCGGATGGCATATCCCGTCCGATGAAGGTAGTACTTCTCTCGTACACCAGCGACGCCGAGAGGCTCTGCGCCGCGGCCGCCCGCTCCTGCTACTCACCGGACCCAGCGAGCGATATCCTGGAAGGCGTCGAGGAGAGCAAGGCCGGTGCCTTCATCGACAAGGTGGTGGGCATGGGGCATCATTCGGTCATAGAGCACGCCTCCTACACGTTCTCCCTGGAGGGCGTCTCCCGCTCCCTGACCCATCAGCTGGTACGCCACCGCATCGCCAGCTACTCCCAGCAGAGCCAGAGGTACGTCTCCCTGCTGGAGCCTGATTACGTGACGCCCGAGACGGTCCGATCGGACCCGGAGGCCAACAGGGTGTTCCAGGAGGCGATGGAGAAGGCGTGGGAGGCCTACCAGACGCTGTCAACCGTAGTGCCTGTGGAGGACGCCCGTTATGTGCTGCCCAACGCCTGCGCCACCAACATCGTGGTCACCATGAACGCCAGGGAGCTGTGGCATTTCTTCACGCTGCGAACGTGCCGCCGGGCCCAGCAGGAGATACGCACCGCCGCCGAGCTGATGCTGAAGGAGGCGAGGAAAGCCTCCCCGACCATCTTCAGGGACGCTGGACCGTCCTGCCTCAGGGGCAAGTGCCCGGAAGGGAAGCTGAGCTGCGGCAAGCCCCGCACGGAGCTAAGATTTATATAAGTCCAATACTTTGGCCGCATTTACCTGGGAAGATTGCTATGGGCAACATCAGACCAACTTACATTAAGAGGGTGGCCGTGGAACTGGTCGAGAAGTACCCCCGCGCTTTCAGCGCCGACTTCGAGAACAACAAGGTCCTGGTACAGCGGCTCACCAACTGCGAGTCCATCATGATGAGGAACCGCATCGCCGGTTACATCAGCCGCTACTGGCAGAACAAGGATTTCTGAAACCCCAGGATCGCGCTCATCGGGCGCGATCGTCGTCGATTCTTCTCGTTCTCATCGCTCATTCACGGTCCGACAGGGCCTTTTTTCAACCTTTGAACGTCTGGCTGCAGCTATCTTCACCCTCATGGACCGCCCGGGCAGTAACAACGCTTTAGTAATTGGAGCATATTGTCCACAAAATAAGCCCGGGTGGGGTAGTTTGGATATCCTAAGAGGCTGCGGACCTCTAGACCCGGATTCGAATTCCGGCCCGGGCGCTCTTCTCATTCCAATTGCATGCCGACTGTCTCCTTGATCTCCAGGTCCCCCGGCGGCAGTATCCTGGATATCTCCTCCTCCGGCACCCCGAACGCCCTGGCCAGGGCCGAAGAGGCCTTGCCGCGCGGCATCTTGCCGGGGGATATGACCGCCTTCTTTTCCGATCGAACGCTCTCCCTCGGGGCGCAGGTTATCTTCCTGGTGCCCTCGACCAGCACCTCGGCCACCACCATCTCCAACGGCAGGTGGTGCTCGTAATTGCGCTTTCCGCGGATGATGAACGCCCCCCGGGGGGCGAACTCCCCGGCCTCCGGACGCTTGGACACCTGGTCCGGGAGCACCCAGTAGGCCGTTCCTTCGGCAGCTCCGGCGTTCCAGGCCTTGGAATGGCAGAGGGCGAACTGGCAAACCTCCCGCATCTCCGCCTCCGTGGCCTCCGCCCCGTCCTTCACGACTATCGAGGGCGCCCCGTGGAAGTCTGCGTGAGCGTAGCGCTCGCGATCGCCCAGATGCTTCTTCACCACCTGGTCGTTGGTCTTGGCGTCCCTTCCTCCGAGGACGAGACGCCCGCCGGAGGTGACGAACCATTTGTACGATTCAAACCAGAAGCGCTTGGTCGGCGCCATGCGGTCCTTGGCCAGCTGCGCCTCCTTGATGCCCTTGGCCTCCCGCTTGGCCATGGCCTTCCTGGTCTCTTCCAGCGCTTCCCGGGCGCCGGCAGCCTTCTCCCTGAGCTCCTTGGCCGCCGAATACAGCCGGTTGGCGTTCTCGTCTATTCCCACGGTGTAATCCAAGGCGACCTGTTCCTCGCCCAGCTTCATGACGAAGCTCTTCCTCTGCGGCTCGACCGAGATCACCAGGGGGACCTTCGCCCCCTGCTCCCTGAGCTTCTCCCAGTTTGTGATCTTGGAAAGGCCGTTCATCCTCTCCAGGGTCAGCGACACCTCGCCGTAGCTGGTGTAGAGAAGGTCTCCCTGGGATTGCTTAATCGCCGCCTCCCGCTCGGTGGCCTCGATGCCCTTCAGCTGCTGCTCCAGCTGCCGGCGCAGCCTCTCCAGCTCCGCATCCACCTTGACCTCGTCCTCTTTCCTCTTGGCCAGGAAGGCCGAGATGGCCGCAGAGAGGGTGGGCAGGTCCTCCCGATCGTACACTTCATTGACCTTCAGCGGATACGGGGTGGCGTCCACGGCCTCACCTCCCTCGGATGCCAGGCAGGCGAACTCCCTGTCCCGAAGGGCCTCGAACAGGCCGAGTGTCGCCGAGCGCAGGGAGGATATCTCCTCGGCGGTCATCCCGGAGGCCTTCCGCCCTTTGTCCAATCCGGTTCGCAGGCAAACCTCCTCCCCGTACTGGCCGCCTAAGTTCACCGAGGTGGCCAGCGTACGTACGAGATCGGACTTGGAGGTCAGCACGGCCGTCTGGAACTCCCCGGCCGAGGCGGTCCTGGGGTCGAAACGGGAGGGCGGGTAGGCGTAATCCGCCCCGATGAGAACGTCACGGTGCCTCCAGCGCTTCTGCTCCAGGGCGTTGATTATCTTCCCCTCGTTCACCACGATCAGGTTCCCGTCCCCGATGAGCTCGAAGATCACCTGATACGTGCCGTCCCGATCGGCCAGGTCCATGGTGACGATGCGGTCGAACTCCCTCTGCGAAATGGAGACGATGCGCGCGTTGTAAAGGACCTTGCGCAGATGAACCGCGAAGCCCGAGGGAGTGTCAGGGGTCTCCGGCCGGTCTGCGACGAGATGCAGCCAGCGGCCGTCCTTCAGCATCAGCTCCTTCTTGCCCTCCCCCTGCACATTGATGCGCAGCAGGACGTTGCGGCCGTCCCAATGGAATATCTTGTCCAGGAAGCCGCCGACCAGCCCCTGCAGCTCCGACGTGATCGCCGCCACGTCGAAGGCGGTCATCTCCTTCTTCATCGCCACCATTAGCGCCCAGGCAATGAAAAGCGTTTTGCCTCGGACCAGTAGCAAAAGGTTTATGAACGACCACCGGTTTGTCGGTGGGGCAGGCCACTGTGGCTTAGAGGTATAGCGACGCCTTGGTAAGGCGTAGGTCGAGGGTTCAATTCCCTCCAGTGGCTCCACATCCTTCTCAACAAAATAAATAACCCAGCATGCCCATAGGCGACCGCATGGCGGAGCGGGGGGCCCGGTTCTTCAGAGCGATGGCGGTCATCCTGTTGGCGGCGCTGCTATCAATCCCCTGCGTCGCCACAAGCACCGAAGGCGCTTCGTACAGGTTCGACCCCATAATCGTGGAGGGAGACGGCGGCTTCGCCGCGGCAGGTTTTTCCGGCAGCGGAACGCTCGACCATCCCTATGTGCTGAGCGATGTGAACCTGGACGCCACCGGAGAGCCGCACGGGATAAGGATATCCAACACCACCGCCCACTTCCGCATAGAGTCTTGCACGGTCCATGACGCGGTCTCTGCAGACCGCGACCCCCTCGACCTGTCGGCCAGCGGTTCCGGGGTACTCCTCATCAACGTTACCAATGCCGTGATAGAGGATTACATGGGTGAGTTCAACATCAGGGGGATCACCGTGGTGAGCTCCAGCGATGTGCTCATCAACGGTTCCCGGTTCCACAACAACCATGAGGCGGGCGTCCATCTCGTGAACTGCCTGGATGGGAGCGTCACGGTGGCCAACAGCACCTTCACCGTGGGCACCGGGGACGACGGGCTTCTGCTTGAAGGATGCCAGGGAGTCAGGGTGGAAGGCAATTCCGTCTCCGCAGGGGTGAACGGGGTGGCCGTGAGGGCGACCGGCATCGGGCAGGGAGGGAACGTCATCATCGGGAACGCCCTCCTCCAGCAGTCAGGCTGCGGTGTCCTGCTGGGCGGGTCATCGCCCACCGAGGGCGACCGGGTGCTGAACAACACGGTCAGCGGTGCGGGCGGGGCCGGGGTCAGGATATCCTTCGGGACATCCGAGATATCAGGCAACACAATATCCGGCTGCCTGGTCCAGGGAATAGTACTGGAGTGGACGGGCAGCGATGTCAACTGCAACACCCTGGCCAACAACACCGTCGGGATATTCGCCGGGGAGGGCGCTGACGGCAACGTCATCCGGGAGAACCTGGTCCAGGACGGCACGGTGGGTGTCCTCATCGGCCCCAGCCAGGGGAACCGGGTGCTGAACAACACCATCCTGCGCATGGATGAGAATTCCGGGGCGGGGATACAGATCGGCATGGGCGAGGTCGGGGGCGTCCGCATCGAGGGGAACAACGTATCGTATTGCAACGAAGGGCTCCGGGCGGCCCCCTACCCTGACGAGGTCATCGGCATGGAGGTGGTCAACAACACCTTCCTGGAGTCCCTGAGGAATGGCACCTTCCTTCTCAGCACTGTCGATTCCCTTCTGATCGGCAACCGCTTCCTGCAGAGCGGAGGGAACGGCATCTATGTCGGGCCGGGGTGCCGCAGCCTCATTTTGGAAGGCAACGAGGCATCGCATAATGCCCTTGCCGGCCTCTACGTCCGCGATTCGGATGACAACGAGGTGATGGGGAACGTGTTCCTCAGCAACGTCCTGAAGGGCGTGCACATCGAGAGGGGGACAGGGAACGACGTCCGCGGCAATGCCTTCCTCTTCAACAACGATTCCGGACGCAGGTACTCCCCGCTCAGGCCGCAGGCGTTCTGCGGGGAGGCGGGCAACAGCTGGTCCCAAGGGACCGGCAACCTCTGGGCGGACTGGCTCTCCCCGGACGATGACCAGGACGGCATAGTGGACCTGCCCTACAACATCTCCGGCGGATACCAGGACCTCCGACCCCTGAGCAGGATAGACGGCCTAGAGGTACCGGCGGACATCATCGCCCCGACAGTGACGGATTGGGCGCCGCAGGGCCGGGATGCCGAGCATGGAGCGGCGATCAGCGTGACGTTCTCCGAGGATATGAACGCCAGCACTGTGATTATGCTCATAAACAACGTCACGACGAACGGCATCTGGAACGACCGCACCTTCACATCCGGTCTCGCTCTGGAGTTCGAGACGGACTACCAGGTCCTCGTCCATGGGGAGGACCTTTCCGGCAACCAGATGGCGCAGTTCGCCTGGGCGTTCCGCACCGAGGACATCGAGGCCGAGGTCGTCGGCAGGGTGGTCGATGACGAGGGCGGACCCATATCCGGCGTTCTGGTCATAGCAGGCGAGCAGAACGCCCTGACCAACGTCGACGGCAGATTCAGCCTGCTCCTGTCCCCCGGGGATCATATCCTGAACATAAGCAAGGGCGGATACCTGGACAGGATGGTGATGGTGCATGTCGAGCCCGGCGGGGACATGAGCCTGGAGGACATCCCCCTGGAGAGCGCGCCCGGCGACGACGGAACAATGAACAATCTGGTATTCTACGTCGGACTGGCAGTGATCGGGGCGCTCCTGGCCGCAGCCGCTTTCTTGATATGGCGGAACAGGAAGTAGCTCACGCCATGCGGTAGTACACGAACCCGGACCACATCTTCGGCCAGAAGTAGGTGGACTTCTTGGGCATGCGGCGGTCCATGCGGGCCAGTTCCCAGATCCTGTCCACCGATGGCGATCTGAGCATCACCATCAGCCGGTATCCCTCGGCCGCCCTGGCCAATGCCTTGGCGGTGTCATGCTCATAGACCACGGACGGCTCGTCCTTCCAGGCATCCCCCTTCAGCACCAATTCCTGACACACGTAGGAGTCCAGCTCCCACATGGGGTCGGCCGGCAGGTCCCGGGGAGAGGCTATGTATGCCCTCCCTTCCAGCACCAAGCCCAGGTCGGACGATGGCTGGCCCTCCAGGGCCGACGCCAGTTCGGAAGGGCTAGCGACCGCCAGCAGATCGAAGCGCCCTTTCATGGACTCCAGGAAGCGGTCGGCGGGCATCGGGAGGTCCTTGACCAGGCGATGGGTGGGGAAGACCAGCAGGCCCGGGTCGTTTGACGGCACGAGCGTGGCGAGCACGAACTGCTTGGCCTCGGATGAAGGGTTCTCCTGCGCATAGCGCGAGGACGTCTCGAAGCGGTGATGCCCATCGGCGATCAGCACCGTCTTGCCCCTCAGCTCCTCGGATATCGCCTTGACCGCATCAGGGTCGCAGACCCGGAAGAGGCAATGTCGAACGCCCTGGGGGTCGGTGAACTCCAGGACCTTGGTCTCCAGGTCCTCGATCATGTCCCTCAGCTTGGCCGAGATCTCATCGAATATCCCGAATATGGATTCGCAATGGGTCTCCGTCCCCCGCAGCAGGTTCAGGCGGTCCTCCTTGACCTTGGGGAAGGTCTCCTCGTGAGGCACCACGCCCTCGGCGTATCCTTTGGCGGCCAGTATCCCGATGATCCCGGTCCTCTGCCAGCAGTGGTCGCCCTCGCAGAAGGTCTGCTTGTAGGTGTAGAACGCCTCGCGGCGGTCCTGGGCCAGCGCCCCCTTCTCCAACCAGGAGCGCAGCGCCTCCCCGGCCGCCGAATAGTCCCCGCCTATCGCGCACATGGTGATGTTCGTTACGTTATAGCGGTTGCCCTTGAGCCTGGCCAGCTCCTCGGCGGAGATGACATCGTAGGGCGGGGATACGCGCTCGATCATTCCCTCGCCGTTTCCAAGGCGGGGGATGTAAGGGCGGAAGGGACGGAAATCGACCATGACCGGTCAACGCGCTATCTGATAATATCTTTTACAATCACTTCAGCCGGACCAGCTCATATTCCTTCTTCCCCAGGCCGATGCGCTCCCCGTGGTCCATGCCGGTCATCCAGTCCGTGTTCGGATGAACGGCCTTGAACTTGTCCCCCTTCTTACCCTTCACATCCAGCACGCTTCCCCTGCCCACCGCGGCCTCATTGACCAGGGCGGCACAGGCCATGTCCAACGCCACCGGGTCCTTGGAGGCGGCGATGCCGAGGTCTGGCACGATGGGAACGTCGTTGAAGGGCCAGCAGTCGCAGTTGGGGGAGACGTCCATGATCACCGAGACGTGAAGCGAGGGCTTGCCGTGCACCACCGCGTAGGCGTACTCGGCGATCTTCTTGTTGACCACCTCGGATGAGTCGTCCCATTCCACCTCCGGCGCCCCGTAACGGCAAACGGCAACGCATTGGCCGCAGCCTACGCATTTGGCGTGGTCGATGAACGCTTTCCTGTCATTGAGCGAGATGGCGCGCTCCGGACAGTTCTTGACGCATTGGCCGCATCCGATGCACTTATTGGTGTCGATGTCGGGGTGGGAGGTGGAATGCATCTCCAGCTTGCCGCAGCGGCTGCCGCTTCCCATGCCCAGGTTCTTCAGCGCCCCCCCGAAACCGGTGAGCTCATGCCCCTTGAAGTGGCTCAGGGAGATGATAACGTCCGCATCGGCTATGGCGCTTCCGATCTTCGCCGTCCGGCACAGCTCCTTGTCAATGGCGATCTCGCGCTGCTCGTTCCCCCACAGCCCGTCGGCGATGATGACATCGCAGCCCACGGCGATGCGGTTGAAGCCGTTCTCCATCGCCGAGTTCAAATGGTCAACCGCGTTGGCCCTCTTCCCCATGTACAGGGTGTTGCAGTCGGTGAGGAACGGTCTCCCCCCCTTCTCCCTGATCATCCTGACCAGCACCGCGGCGAAATTGGGGCGGACATAGGCCATGTTTCCAGGTTCTCCCATGTGCAGCTTGATGGCGACGATCCTACCGTCCAGGTCCATGCGGTCAAGGCCGGCCTTTCTCAGCAGCCTTTCCATCTTCTGCAGCAGGTTGCTGCCCTGGCAGGTGTGCATGTCAGTGAAATAGACCTTAGGGGGAGCCATGCTAAGAGATCGGCTCCTTCCGATTTAATGATGACCTCACCTCGGCTCGCCAGTGGCCCTGGCGGTGACCTCTATCCAGTTCAGGTGCTCAGTGCCCTTCTGGTCCTTGAACCGGGCCTCCCGGACATCGGTGCGCAAGGCGATGTTCTCGGCCCCGGCCCGGTCGGCCCTCCCCCAGACGTGCTCCGCCGCCAGCTCCCTGGCCCTCTTGACCGCGTCCTCGGCCCGGCGGAAGTCCTGGGCGTCCCCCCAGGGCGTGATCAGCTGGAACTGCCCGTCGGTCAGCGGCTGGATGCGCAGCGTAAGGGTCTCCGATATCCTGGAGCATACCGCTCCCACGGCGTTTCCTACCGGCGCTCCGTCCGGGATTATCACCTCCGCGCCGAGCAGGCCGCGCAGGGACGGGATGAGCAGCCGGGCCGGCCCCCCGATGCCCACGATGGGCCGGTCCAGATGCAGGTCTATGCGGAACGTTCCCGGCGACCGCTCGCCGGCCATCAGCTGCACCAGCCGGTCCACGGTCGCCTCCTTGGGCAGGTCCCCTATCTCCTCGGCGACCACCTTGCGCACCACCTCCTCGGCCAGCCTCCCGACCAGGCGGTGCATGACCCTGGCGCAGAAGGACTCCACGCTCATCCGGGTGCCTTCCAGGTAATGCTCCACTCCCGCCCTGGAGGAGGGCAGGTCGCCTATGCTGTACAGCCCCTCCAGGTTGAAGATGTCCGTCGGCGTCAGCCCGGTGCGCAGCAGATGCCCGGAACGGACCAGCTCTCTCGCCGTCTCCCGCACCAGGTAGATGTCCGGCAGAGCGGAGCGAAGCTCCTCCTCGTCGCATAGCCCCAACTCCTCCACTTTTCGGTACACCTGAATCCTGTTGCCTGATAGCCTCTCCGGGCCTCTGGCCGTCACCAGGAAATCCGTCCTCCGCCGATCCATCACCGTCCTCGGCAGGTCCTTGGTGCGTTCGCCGGCCAGGGCCAGGGGGAGGACCCTGGCCGGGCCTATCCTCAGGCCGCCATGCAGGTCAGAGCCGATCTCCGAATCTCCCCCCAGGGCCACGGTGGAGGCGTCTATCGAACGCACCCGGGTGCGCCAACCGGCCAGCTGTGCCCCCTCCCGGCCGATGCGTGGGAAGCCGCCATCGATGTAGGCGATGTCCGTGGACGTGCCGCCCATGTCCACCACCAGGCAGTTGTCGAGCCCGGAGAGGCGGGAGCCGCCCAGAAGCGAGGCCGCCGGCCCGGACAGGACCGTCTCCACCGGCCTTTCCCTGGCTTGCCGGACTGGCATCACGTTGCCATCCCCCTTGAGGACCACGATGTTCGCGGTGATGCGCATGGACCGCAGGGCGCTCTCGATGCGGTCCAGGAAATCGGAGATGACCGGAAGCAGCCTGGCGTTGAGCACGGCGGTCACGCTCCTCTCCAGCACTCCGAGCTCCCCGCTCAGCTCGTAGGCGGCCACCACCGGCCTCTCAACCATCTCCCGGATGGCCTGCCTGGCCCGATCCTCATGGTTAGGCTGGTAGACGCTGAACATGGAGGAGACCACGTATGCGTCGACATCTTCCGACATGGAGCGCACCGCCTCGCGCAAGGCCTTCATGTCCAGCGCGTCCAGCTCCCGGCCCCTGGTGTCATGGCCTCCCTTGATGAAGGCGCAGCGCTCAGCTCCCAGGGCGCTCACGTCCCCGGTGTCCCAGCCGATGCCGATGAGGCCGACCCTTCCCCCCCTCGATTCGAGCACGGAGTTGGTGGCCAGGGTGGTCGACAGTCCGACGAGCCTGACCTCAGCAGGGTCGAAGCGCCGCTTTATCAGCAGCGACCTGACCGAATCGGCGATGCCTTCGGAAAGGTCATGCGGAGTGGTGGGGCTCTTGCTCCAGGCGATGAGGTCCTTCGTCGTCAGATCGACCATCGCCGCGTCGGTGTATGTGCCTCCGGTATCGATGCCCAAGCCCAGGTCCATGGTCCTCCATAAGTTATCGGAGCTTCCCTTTCTTATCAATATCGTCCGCTACGATTTTATAAATCCTGCTACCACTCTTGAAGTCCAGTTGGTGTTCGAATGAGCGGAGGACACGTTCAAGGCGACGAGGTCGTAAGGTTCCCGGAGAGGCTGAGCGCGCTCATGATCGAGCTGCGCGAACGGTTCGTGGAGAGGGAGGAGGAGATCGCCGGCGCCCTCCTGGCCATGCTCTCGGGCGAGCACGTCCTCTTCATCGGCCCCCCAGGAACGGCTAAAAGCCAGATGGCCAAGGTAATGTGCGAGAGGCTGCGTGGCGGTTCCTTCTATTACTATCTGCTCACCCGCTTCACATCTCCTGAGGAGGTGTTCGGCCCCCTGTCGCTGAGCTCCCTGCAGAGGGACGAGTTCCGCCGCCGCACCGAAGGCTATCTACCGCAGGCCAACATAGCCTTCCTTGATGAGATATTCAAGGCCAATTCGTCCATCCTCAACAGCCTGTTGACCATTCTGAACGAGAGAAGGTTCCACAACGGCAACGAGGTGGTGGACGTCCCGATACTGTCTGTCTATGGCGCCTCGAACGAGCTTCCCGGCGAGGAGGAGGGGCTGGCGGCGCTGTACGACCGGTTCCTTTACCGGTTCTTCATAACCAACGTCCAGGAGGAGGCCAATTTCCTGAAGGTGCTCACCTCATCGAACGGATCGCCGGCCAAGGCCGCCATCGGTCTGGAGGACATCGAGCGGGTGAAGGTGGCGGCATCATCGGTGACGGTCGACGAGGAGGTCCTGCAGGCCTATCTCAGTCTGCGCAAGCACTTCCGCTCCCAGAGCGTGTACATATCCGACCGCCGTTGGAACAAGACCCTGGCGGTGTTGCGCACCGCCGCCGCGGCCATGGGCCGGGAGAACGTGGACCTGACCTTCCTGCCGCTCCTGCAGCATATGCTGTGGGACCGCCCGGAGCAGAAGGAGGGTCTGAGGTCGCTGCTCATCGACCTCACCGGCAGCGGCGGGATCGACCTGCGCCGCCTGCAGTCCAGCAGCGACGAGCTCATCTCCCTCATGGCCAAGGCCAAGCAAAGCTCCGCCTCGGACGCCCATTTCCCGAGGCCGGTGAGCTGCTATGACTGCGGCTCCACGTTCATGAGCGCCAAGGAGCTCTGCCGGCACGGCGAGGCGTTCCCCAAGCACCTCTATATGGACCCCTATGCCAGGGAGGCGCAGGGAGTGAACCCCTCCTACCGCAAGTTCGACCTGCCGGAGCTGATGCACGTGCTGGAGAACGTCCGGGGCTGGAAGATGACCTGTCTTCGGGGCGGGGCCGAGCAGCGTCTCTACGCCAGGGAGCTGCAGGACCTGCGCTCGGTCTACGACAAGGTCCGGGGGGCGCATGAGGTGGAGCGTGGCGAGCTGCAAAGCCGTCTGGAGCGCAACATCTGGTTGAGTCGGAGGGACCGCCAGGACATCCTTGCCAGGCAGGACCGCCGCCTGGAGTCGATGGCCGAGATAGAGCGCTCCCTCAGGGAAGTGGAAGCCGAGCTGAAGGGGTGATCCCGTTCTGACAGGTCTGGCCCGCGAACTGACCGAGAGGCCGGAGGTGCAGGCCTCCCTTTCGGCTCCGAGCGCGGTGCCCTATGGGCAGAGGGAGCTGGCAGCGGCTCTCATGGCCGCCGACCTGGTGGGAGAGGGGCGGGACGTGGAGCCCGTCGATGCGACCGCCATGGTCGTCCATTCCCTTTTCCGGAGCAAGGCATGGGCGGACGCCAGGAAGCTGGCCAGGGAGCGTCCGGACCTGGCGCCAGAGCTGCTGGTGCTTGCGCTGCCGCAGGTCCTCAGGGCCATGGAGCAGGGTCTGGGCGGACTGGACTGGAGCGAGCTTTCGGAGGAGGAGCGGCGCAGGACTGAGGACCTGCTGGAATCCCTGCTCGGTCCCCACGGGCCGGAAGAGAGGGTCGAGCTGGATGAAGGGCAGATGGAGGCGCTGATGCTGGTCGTCAGGATGCTGATCAGGGCCCTCGACCGCAGCATAGCGCCCCTGGTCGACAGGTTGCGGGAGGATGCCGAGGTACTTCTGCGCCTGGAGGAGCTAATGCCCGGGCAGGGGTGGGACCTGCACCGGGTCGGACTGCATCGGGCGAAACTTGGCGATCTGGAGAGGTGCGCTTCCTGGCTAAGGAGGCATAAGGACATCGACCGTCTGAAGGAACTGCTGGGCAGGATGGAGGGGGAGAGGAACAGAAGCGCTACTTCCGATTCGAACGCCCTGACGGAAACGCATTCCCTCGTCTTCTCCGGTGATGTGCAACGCATGCTTCCCCAGGAGATGGTCAACCTGGCCGACGAGCGGTTGAAGCTTCTCTTCTACGCCAGGATGTGCGAGCGGAGGCTGCTCACCTATCAGCTCCGGGGGAAGGAGAACCGGGACGGGGAGATGAAGAGGGGCGGACCGGTGGTGGCTCTCCTGGACACGTCGGGATCGATGAGCGGCGAACCGGAGTTGGCAGCTAAGGCCCTTCTCCTCGCCCTCTCCAGACGGCTGTCCGAGGAAGGGCGGCCGCTGCGCGCCCTGCTGTTCTCGGTGGACGTTGAATCATTCGACCTTTATGGTCCAGGTGGCCGGTCCCAGTTCCTGGAGCTCCTCTGCCAGACCTTCGGCGGCGGCACGGACTTCGATGCCGCGCTCCGGGAAGGCATCAAGAGCCTGAGCGAGCCGGAGTGGCAGGGGGCGGACATACTCTTCATCACCGACGGGCTGGCCCGGATCAGGGACCGGGGCTGCCTGCACGACTGGAACTGCCTGAGGGAAAGGCAGGGATGCCGCATCTTCACCGTGCTGGTCGGCGGAACGGAGCCTGGGGGTCTGCAGAGGATATCCGATCAGGTGTTTCTGATGAGCCGGCAGGGCGAATGGTCAGGCGGCTCCCTGCTGAAGGAGATGACCCCTCAACCGCGTTCGCTCGGTTCCTGCTGGGTCACGCAGTGAATTCCGCCGTAACCGTAGACCAGCTCCCTGGCGACTATGGGAACGATCTCCCGTCCGGGGAAGTACGAGGACAGGATGTCCACTGCCGCCTGGTCCATGGGGTCCTCGAAGACCGGCAGCAGGACGACCTTGTTGCCTATGTAGAAATTGGCATAGCTGGCCGGAAGGTTCCGATCCTCCTCCTCCAAATACAGCGGCTCGGGCATGGGAAGGCGCTGCAGTTCCAGCCCATAGCGGTCTCGGGCCCCTTCCAGCAACGACCAGTTCCTTTCCAGCACCGGGGCGTTCTCTCCCTTATCGGAAAAGGCGCAGAGTACGGAGCTGGTGGAGGAGAAACGGGCGAAGTCGTCAATATGACCATCGGTGTCGTCCCCCTCTATCCCGGAAGCGAGCCATATCACGTCCGGCGCCGCGATGTACTGTCTAAGGAACTCCCCGATCCCCTTTCGGTCCAGATGCGGATTGCGGTTCTTATTTAGAAGGCACTGCTCGGTTGTGAGCACTAGACCGTTTCCATTGACGTCGATGGAACCGCCCTCCATGACGATGCCCGGTTTGAAGTAGGGGACGCCGGAGCTCTCCACCACCTGCTGTCCGGCAATGTCATCGTACAGAAGGTCGTCATATTTCGCCCCCCAGGCATTGAAGTCCCATTTCACCGCCGCCTTCCTTCCGGTATCCTTGTGCAAAAGGAACGAAGGGCCGTAATCCCTTATCCAGACGTCCGCGCTCCTGATGCGCTGGAAACGGACACGGGACATGTCCGCACCGGCCCTGGCCACCTTGGCGAACGCACGGTCCTCCAGGGTCTGGTCGTCCACCAGTATATTCACCATCTCGCCGCCGCTCAGGGCGGCGGCCATTTGGGCGAAGACCCCCTCCACCTCTTCGATCACGTCCTCCGGGAAGGTAAGCGGGTTCTTTGGCCATGACAACCAGGTTGCGTCGTGCTTCACCCATTCCGCAGGCATATGGTATCCCTTGGACAAGGGCGTTCCGTTCTGCATGTTCACTTCACCTCCCCCCTTTCTGAACGAGGGCTCCGTAGCACTCCGGGCGGCGGTTGTGGAAGAACCTCCAGCCCTCCCTTATCCTCTCCGAGTGGTCCATATCCACTTCAGCCAGGAGCACCTCCTCCCCTCTGCCCGCTCGGGCAAGTGTCTTACCAAAGGCGTCGCAGACGAAGGAACCGCCGTAGAACTCGCTCTCCCCCTCAGTACCAACACGGTTCACCGCGCACACGGGGATGGCGTTGGCTATCGCATGACCGCGCATTACATTCTCCCAGGCCTGCTGCCAGTCCCCTTCCGCCTGGCCTATGCCGCGGACGGTGCCTATGGCGGTTGGATAGAAAATGATCTCCGCCCCCAGCAGGGCAGAGCATCGGGCGGCCTCCGGGAACCACTGGTCATAACATATCAGAACGGACACCCTTCCCCGGGAGGTCGGGAACACCTGGAACCCGGTGTCGCCAGGAGCGAAGTAATGCTGCTCGAAGAAGCACTCATCATGCGGGATGTGCGTCTTACGGTATTTGCCAAGCATCCTGCCGTCGTCATCGAACACCACGGCGGTGTTGAAAAGCCCCTCCTCCGCCGCCTCGTAGAGCGAACCACCGATGATGACCGCCCCGGTCCTCTTTGCCAGATCGGAGAGCGATTCAGTAACAAGTCCAGGGACGGTGCTCAGAAACCTTCCGCGCTCCCTTCTCCCTTCCGGATCCTCCTCCCTGGGGAAGTAGGGGGTGGTGAACAGCTCGGGAAGGCAGATCACGTCCGCTCCCTGCGCCGCTGCCTCCTCGGACATGCGGACGGCCTTCTCCAGGTTGTCCGAGACCTCGGACGACATGGCCATCTGCACCATTCCGACCTTGAGCATGCGTTCTCCGGGCATGTTCTGCCGATTAGGACCGCGATGATATAACCGTTGTCATCAGCACGGGCGAAGGCGGCGTATGCGTTCCAGGGACCATTCCGCTCCCTTCCGCAGATACTCGCTCCTGTCCTGAAGCATCGCTTCCAGTAGCGGAACGGACGAGGGCGAGGTTACCCTCATCTTCTCGGCCATCCGGCCCAGTGCCCAGGCGGCCATGCCCTTGGTCTCCTTGTCCTCATCGGTCAGAAGTATGTTCAGCGCCTCGATGGACAGGGTGTCCCCGATGTTCTGTCCGGCCAGCTCTCCCAAGGCCCAGGCCGCGTTCGCCCTGACCTCCCCATCTCGGTCGGTGGTCAACACGATAAGGTTCTCAACGGAGCGCGGGTCGCCGATCTTCATCAAGGCCAGCTTTCCGATGCACCAGGAAGTGTCCCTCCTCACCTGGTCGTCCTCCGCCTCGGTCAGCGGTATCAGCGCCTGCAGAAGGCGCCGGTCCGCCCAGCCAGCCATGAGAAGCTCGCGGCTGTCCTCCAGGGCAGCCCGGCACTCCTCGACGTCCAGGGACCTAAGTCCCTTGAGCATTCCCGCCAGATCGATGTCCACCAATTTCCCCCATCTCCCGACGCCCGGTCAGCTCTTGGTGACCGGCCTAAGCTTATAGAACTCGCAGATACAGTAATCTTCCTGACCTCGGCATTCGCCGTAGATATCCTTCATGCCCAGGGCGTCAAGGCGGTAGCGCCTCGCCTTGCAATTGGCGCATCTGTTGTCCGATGAGTGCCACAGACATGGTCCCTTAACAGCTTCTTCGGCCATGTTACCTAGACATAATATTCATTCGTATATTTACGAATAATCTATTTTCATTTTTTTTAAACTATGACGTCGATTCGCTCCCTCCGGTCATCACCAGAATCCGTATATCGGTCCGGTGAAGAAAAAGGTGACGATCCCCACGGTGTTGCTGAACCCATGGGCCAGTACCGCCGCCCACAGATTGTCATCATACTTGAGCTTGATGGCACTGAACACCACCGCGTCCATGATGGTGATGATCACTCCGATTATCCCCTGCTCCAAATGGGCGATTCCGAACAGCAGGGAGGTCAGTATCACCGCCACAACTATCCCGTTCCGGCCGTCTCCCAGGATGTCCCGGACCCTTCTCTGCAGGTAACCGCGATAGACGATCTCCTCTCCGAAGGCGGCCAGAGTCCAGGTGGCGATGAGCAGGAAGGCCAGGTTCGCCAGGTCTCCCTGGAGGTTCTCGAAGGAGCTGAGGTCCTGCGTCGTTCCCGTCAGGTGGTTCAGGATAGGCATGGAGACGGAAAGATGGAAAAGGCTCCAGACGATCATCAGGATCAGCACTACCGCGGCCATCAGCAGCGGGCGCTCCGCCCTCTTGAAACCGAGCACGGAAAGCTTCTCCTTACGGACGATAAGCGACAATGCGCACAAGCCAAGAACGATCAGGGTCGGTATGAGGAGGTCAAGATAGATGACCACCGCGGCTACGATCAGTTCCAACAGTGAGATCGCTTTCCACAAACCATCCCGGTCCATGGGAGAACAGTAGTTAAAAATATTGATAATTATAATTAACTATCCTACATATAAATAATTACCAACCAAACGGTCATTAGGTCGGTTCGAGGAAAATCTTGGTGGGCCCAGCTGTGACCAAGCATTGATCAGGCCAAGCGCTGAATATTGGGATTCAATTCTGCTAATAAAATTATTGGGACAGTTCTATAAAATCCTTTATCCCATTTTTTTATTATCTCTAAAAAATGCCTTTATAAAATCAATACATGCTTTTCAGAAATGAGCAATAAAGAATCGGTTGTATGGCGAGGAATTCTGATCTAGGGGGATATGATCTAAAGGTCTTGATTCCCAGGGATTGGACGGGCCATGCCATATGACGGACATCATGAATTAACAGGGGTCTGTAATGGTTCGCCAATTCGGATAAATGCCTCAATCAATGGTCAATGTTGAACCGTTGCGATTTCCGATATGATGGTGATCACTCTAAACCTTGGGAGTACCCCGTCATTATCTCCTTGAGTAACCGCCCCTCAGCCTTCCTCAGGTGCTGCAGGAGCGTAGGTTTGCTGATTCTGACCTTCTGGCACAGCTGCTTGCTGCCGATCTTTTTGGGAAAATCATAGTAACCGTTCTGAAAAGCTGCCACCATCACCTCCCTCTGTTTGTCGGTCAGGACAGCGAGGATGTCAGCCTTCTGATAGGCCGCTCTCCGGAAGGACATCTTCCGAATGATGCCGACGTTCCTCATCATTTCAACAAAATCCGACAAACTCTTTTGCTCCCCCATCATGCTGATGGTGAATTGCTCCAGTGAAATGATCGTGGGTATTGTGTGTATCAGACCTAGGTCGGATTCCTGGAACTGCTCTTTGGCCTCTTCCAGTTCCGTATATCTGATGAGGCAGGTATGTTTGTTATCAATGGACTTAAGAACGCTTAAAATTTCCAAGTTTCCTAAGGTTTTTAGGTCGTGGATCGACACCTTCTCCTTAAGGTTGAACTCCATGATCTCAATGCATATTCCTTCACGGTAGTCCATCTTCAGGGTCTCGAGTATCGAATAGGAACGGACACGGTCGAAGATCTCGGCCATCTCCTTTTTCACGGTCTCGAAGGGCTCGATCTCCAGGGTGAGCGTTCTCATGGTATCATATCTCAAAATATCCACTTCGATATATAAACTATAATACATGTATGTCCTAATTATCTCGTACTCTCCCGGCGATATCATATTTGGCGAAGATCGCCAGATGATACAATGGTCGAACAAGCTCAAATGAATGGATCGGGAATGGGCAAGAATGAGAAGATAAGGGAACGTTACGGGAAGGCTGGGCTGGTCCTGGAGGAGTTGAGGATGCCGACGCAGCTCAAGTTGGCCGGACTGTGGGCGACCGTGATGTTCATGTACATCTACGTGGACATCATCGGATTCTTCTCACCAGGGGTGATAGAGGATATTCTGGTGGGAAAGGTGTATGTCTTTGATATCACCCAGACATGGATGTTATTGAGCGTAATGTTGATGACCATCCCCAGTCTCATGGTTTTCCTGTCCCTGGTATTGCCGGCCAAAGCGAATCGGTATGCAAACATCGGTCTGGGTGCAATCTACATATTTATCGCGATGGGGACCGCTGCGGGAGAGATTAATGCCTATTACATTTTCGGTTCCGCCGTGGAAGTCGTCCTCCTCATCATGATCGTATGGATAGCATGGAAGTGGCCAAGGGTCCCCAGGCACAACGATGATTAGAGCTGATATGGGGCGAAGCTGAATGTGAGTTGTTGGTGATGTAATGAAAGCGATAGTGATCACCGGAAGCGGGCCGCCCGAGGTCTTGGAGCTTCGAGACTTGGAAAAGCCCGTGCCCCGCGACAACGAGATGCTGGTCAAGGTCCTTGCTTCGACGGTGACTAGAGGGGACACCATCCTTCGGAAGATGCCCCGATTCATCATGGGTCCGATGGTGAGCCTGATGGGCTTCAGAATGAAGAAGATCGCAGGTCATGAACTCGCTGGCGTTGTCGAGGGGGTCGGAAAAGAAATCAGATCGTTCAGGGAAGGCGATCATGTCTTTGGAACGACAACCGGACTCAGATGCGGCGCCAATGCAGAATATGTCTGCATCCCGGAGAAAGGAGGCAGGGGGATGGTGGCCATCAAACCATCCAACTTGTCATTCGTAGAGGCCGCCGCCATCCCCATAGGCGGGATGACCGCCCTCCAGTTGCTCAAGATGGCAAATATCAGGGAGGGTGACAAGGTCCTCATCTACGGAGCATCCGGTTCCGTTGGCACCTATGCCGTTCAGCTGGCCAAGTTCTATGGGGCCCACGTGACTGGGGTCTGCAGCGGTGGGAATCTCGAGCTGGTGAGGTCGATCGGCGCAGATGAGGTGATAGATTACACCAAAGATGATTTTAGAGAGAATGGTAAAACCTATGATGTCATCTTCGACACCGTACGGAAGCTTAGGAGATCTGGGTGTAAAAGGTCCCTGGGCGAAAAGGGAATCTTCATATCGACATGGTCTCCCACGAACGAGTCGAATGAGGACCTCTTCCACCTGAAAGATCTCGTGGAGACAGGAAAGCTACGCCCGATCATCGATAGGACGTATCCTTTGGAGGAGATCGTGGAGGCCCACAGGTATGTCGACAAGGGGCACAAGAGGGGCAATGTGGTTATTATCGTGGTAGGTGATGATAGTGCCTGAGACGCCAACGCACCATGAAAGCCATAGTATGCGACAGATACGGTCCTCCAGGCATCCTTCGGCTCGAGGAAGTGGAGAGACCGGTCCCCCGGGATCGCCAGGTACTCGTGAAGGTCCAAGCATCTTCACTTAACGCGGCCGATCTCGAGCTTCTTGGCGGTTCGCTCTTTGCTCGATTCAGCGGCCCCTTCAGGCCGCGGAACAGGATTCCTGGGTCGGACGTCGCGGGTCGCGTCGTAGCGGTCGGGAAGGACATCGAACGGTTGAAAATCGGTGATGCGGTCTTCGGGGACCTGTTCATGTGCGACCTTGGCGCTTTTTCTGAATATGTGGCAGCGCCTGAAAATGCATTGATGCTGAAACCCGACAGTGTATCCTTTGAGGATGCCGCGACCCTTCCCCAGGCAGCCAAGATCGCCCTTCAGGGCGTTCGCGGGAGGCGTCCCCTGAAGAAAGGGCAGAAGGTTATGATAAATGGCGCTGGCGGCGGCATGGGCACGTTCGCTGTGCAGATCTCTAAATATTACGGGGCAGAGGTAACCGCTGTTGATTGCGGGGAGAAGCTCGAGATGCTTCGCGCCATCGGAGCCGACCACGTCATCGATTACGCCCGGGAGGATTGCACAAGAGGCGGGGAGGGCTACGACCTCATCCTGGATACGGTCGCCCATCGGTCGATCTTCGATTACAGGCGCGTCATGGCCCCCGATGGCCTTTACGTGCTGTTGGGAGGCTCGAGGTACGCCATATTCCAGGCGATCGTCCTGGGGCCTTTGATCTCCATCGTCAGCAAGAAGAAGATGGGCGTAAACCCGGGAAAAGTGAACTCTGAGGAGGACCTGCGGTTCCTGCTTGAACTTATTGAAAAAGGGAAGCTCTTACCGGTCATAGATAGGCGAATCCCACTCGGCGATGTTCCGGAGGCTCTCTGGGACCTTTCAAAAGGGCTCGTTAATGGGAAAGTAGTAGTAACGGTCGAAAATGATGACAATATCTGACAAGGACAAAATGCTGGACGTAATCCTATTTACATTTGAAAAAGGGAAAGAAGCACAGCCTTGTTCCGCCTCGTCCGGACCGCAGAAGAGTGAGCGATGCGAACTTTTCCTCGATAGGGGCGACCCCTCCAATTAACCGATTGAGATAATTAATGGTGGGCCCAGCCGGGACCACTCACTGCTTGAGCCAGATGATTAAAATGGTGTTTCAATTCACTTGTCAAGACGTAGAGCCAGTTCGATAAACCTTTTTCACCTTTTTATTAGATCTTTATTGGACACCAGGGCTCTTCCCTCGCTCCCCTTTGAGAGACCCATCTAAGCAACGGGATCAAATGACCTCTAAGTTCAATACCGTCTTTTGTCAAGGAATAACGTACTGATGGTGGAGACGTCCCAAGCACCTGTTTATTCACCAGATCCAGCTCCTCCAGTTTTTTCAAAGTTTCCGACAATGTTTTTGGACTTATTCCGTCGAGTTCTTTTTTCAGTTCATTGAAACCTTTCTCGCCCTCGTTTCCCAATATGGCAATGATTAGGAGAGACCATTTCTTTCCAATCGCATCTAATAGGCCATAGAGAGGACAAAAGCAAACACGGTTTTGGTCGCAGGCCGATTCCTTCAGGGATACCACATATATTCGGAGTAACTTGAGGATACATATAGGTTCCTTTTCTATACCTGGTTCAAAAAATGAAGTGTCAATATCATCTGGGTCAGGTAGGAATATGTCAAACGAAAATAAAGATAGAACTCTAGAAAAGGATGAACGGGGCTGCAGTTGCGAGGCTGAGGAAGAGGAGGGGTGCGGGTGCCATGGGTGCGACGAAGAGGTCGAGATGGAACAGGCGCTCAATCTGAAATGGTACCAATTCCCACCAATACGCAATGCCCTTGTCGCTGCCATCCTCACCAGCATTATCTTCTCCTGCTCATACCTTGCCATCATACCTGATTATGTCAGTATTCCAGCTTACTTTGTGGCCATTGCATTGGGGGGATTCTTCTGGATCAAGGAAGGTTTGACAGAGTTATTTTACGAGAAGAGGGTCGGGATAAGCATTCTAATGCTTGTGGCGATGGCCGGAACCGGGGTGCTAGGGCTTTGGGAAGAAGCAGCCTTCCTAGCCTTCCTATATGGAGCAGCGGAAGGAGTGGAAGAGTACACCTATGCTCGGACCCGGGGGTCCATACGTGCGTTGATGGATTTGGTTCCCAAGGAGGCCACGGTCCTCAGGGATGGTAATGAGGTCAAGGTCCAGGCCGCGGAGATTCAGATCGACGATATATTTCTCGTGAAGCCTGGTGAAACGATTTCCACGGACGGGACCATAGTCAAGGGTGCGTCCAGTATCAATGAAGCTTCCGTGACAGGCGAATCGATTCCGGTGTCCAAGAAGGAAAGTATGAAGGTCTATGCCGGTACCATGAACCTGGACGGCTCATTGGAAGTTCGGGCCACTTCCACTTTCGAGGACAACACAATCTCCAAGATAATCCACATGGTGGAAGAGGCACAGGAACAAAAAGGCAGAACACAACAGTTCATCGAACGATTTGGTGATCGATACTCACCTATTATCCTCACTGGTGGTCTCATACTTATGATCGTTCCTTATCTGCTTAGTTGGGATACATCATTCTGGTTCGAGAGGGCCATTGTATTCTTAATCGCCGCAGCTCCTTGTGCATTAGTCATGTCAACCCCTGTGGCTATTGCTGCCGGGATAGGGCGTTCAGGTAGGAAGGGCGTTCTGATCAAAGGTGGAATCCACTTGGAGAACTTGGGAAAGGTTGCTGCGGTAGCCTTCGATAAAACCGGAACTCTGACAAGGGGCAAGCCTTTCGTGACCGATATTGTCACACTTAACGGAACACAGGATGAGGTTCTTAGCATGGCTTGTGCTGTAGAGAAGTGCTCAGAGCACCCCCTTGCCAACGCGATAGTGGAAAGGGCAACAGAAGCGGAAATCGAGACGCTCCCGAACTCTGGATTTCAGGCTCTGGTAGGGCTAGGAGCGAAAGCGACAGTGGACGGCCGGGAAATATTTGTCGGAAGTCCGGAGATGTTCGACGGCCGAACAAACCTCGTTGACGGGCTGAAGGAAGCAAATAGATTGTGGCTGGAGGGGAAGACGGTCGTATTCGTCGGAACTAAAGACAATATTATGGGCGTAATTGCTCTTAGGGATCAGATAAGGCCAGAATCCAAGAAGATGGTTGCCGAGCTTCATTCCATGGGAATGGAGGTCGTGATGTTGACCGGAGACAATGAGGTGACAGCACTTTCCGTGGCCAAGAACCTGGGCATCGACAACGTTCGAGCGAATCTCAAGCCGGAGGACAAGATCGTCGCTATCCAGGAGCTTAAGTCCAAATATGGTACGGTTGCCATGGTGGGCGATGGGATAAATGATGCTCCGGCGCTAGCCGAATCGAGCGTGGGCATAGCTATGGGAGTGGCCGGAACAGATGCTGCCATCGAGGCGGCGGACGTAGCACTGATGGCGGATGACCTACACAAGTTGCATTATGCGCTACGCATCGGTAAAAAGGCCAATGTCATCAGCAAACAAAATATCGTGTTCTCTCTGATAGTCCTGGCGGTCTTGATACCGTCGGCCTTGTTCGGGGTACTGACAATTGCACTCGCCGTGGTATTCCACGAAGCCTCAGAATTGATTGCTGTCGGAAATGGACTTCGGGTGAGGAGTGAGAATGGATAATTCCCATGATTCGGAACGAGGCAAACTCACAAAGCGGAACGGGCTTGGGATAGCAGCCGTTACAGTTACCGCCTCGGGCTTGGTCCTAGTCGCCATCGGATTCCTGACCCCTCAAACCATCGACTCCTCGAACGGTCAGGTGATGGCATACACGACGCTGAATATGCTCCTCGCCTTAGGAGGAGGGCTCTTATTTGCTACCGGAGCCTACGCGTTAATCGGGAAGGGGGAAGAGCGCCGATCGGCAGAGACCTCGTTGCATGACGCCCAAGCTGAAACTATGCCTGAAGTTACGACTGTCCTCGCCACTGATGTGCAGGCCGGATCTAGTCTCTCCCTTGAGGAAGAGCCGGAGGGTGGCGCGGACTCCACCTTGGCCGTAGCGCCCGAACCGGGAATGGATGAGATGCCGGAGGGGAGACCCTTAGGTAAAGAGATCGAGGTGAAGCAGAACGCCCATCTAGTTCTCCGGCTACTGTCGGGAGACGATAGGACTGTGTTTCGGACGATAATGGAGGCTGGAGGGGAAATCTACCAAAAGGATATTGTCAACATGACCAAGATGTCCGACGCGAAGGTCTCACGCACTCTCGACCGCCTCGAGGAGAAAGGTGTCATCGTGAAAGAGAGGCACGGGATGTCAAACAAGGTGCGCATCGAGGTGGAGAGGTGAGTCAGAGTGACCTTTTGCACCTTTTGCAGTACTTGCATTTGGGAAAATTCAAAACCTTTTTCAACAATGACATATACAACTCTATGGTTCCCCGATGCCGTGATGAGCGGCATCTAAATCGTTTCCATTTCGATTATTACTTACCATTGATCTTAGGAGATTGAAAACATGAAGAAGATAGCTCGGCTCGCCCTGCTGTTCAGCGGGTTACTGATATTTACTACTGCCATCGCCGTGTTCGCCTCGGGAATGCCCATCGACACGGTCAAGACGATATCTCTTGAACCACAAATCATAGGGATGCCGGCCGATAACGACGCAAGCAACGACGGGACGAACACCGTGAGCCAGAACCCCGTGCAGTCTACGGATACCACCAACACGCCTAGCACCAACAACGACAACGTTGACTCTTGGATGGACGGATGGTCCTGGTCGGTCTGCCCCGATGAGTTCAACGCGTGAGGGTTCGAGGGGCGCAAAATAGTGTAAACTTGTTGGCAACTGCTCGAAGGCCATCACCATCGCCCTAGGGCTCCATTTCCTGAACTAGTAGCTTCAGCTAAGATATGAGTGGGGAGCATCCCCCTTATCGATCAAGACGCTGCAGGGAGCTTGAGAAGGTCATCGAAGGTGATCGAGGGGCGATGAAAGGCACGGTGCTCCTACATTCAGCCCATATGCCGTCCGTTAATCGTCCATAACCGGACCTCGTGGTTGTAGGATAAAACTAGCAGGACAAGAGGTCATCGTACATCTCAACTAATGGACACCGAAAGGCACAGGGGCATCCATGGGCAAAGGACAGGTGGCGGTGCCACGATTACAACGCGAGCTCCTGGTCGTTTGAAAGGCACCGCACACCCTCCGGCGTGCCACCTCGCCTCATCTGTTCGCTCCTAGTCATTGCCTGTTGTTTTCACTCTTTACACAGTTACGCCCTTTTTCACGTTCCCAACAATGATATGCTTTTTCAACGATGGTTAGTCCTCGTCCTTAGAAGGACAATATGGGTGAAAGAAATGAATAAAGAGATAACTGTAACAAGCAACGACAACAAGAACAGCACGAGAGGAGTCACCGATATGGAACGGCTGCATTTCATCTCTTTGCTGGCAAAGGAAAAGCACATCATTGTCTCCGAATATATCAAGGACGCCGCAACCGAGGCGTTGGCCATGGAGCTAAAGATCACGCCGGACTTCATTAAGAGGCTCGAGATGTCGGACAGGGACGTCATGGAGATCACCAGGTTGGTCTGCAGAGAGAACAGTGTCCGGGTTTCTGATTTCATCCGCGATGCGGTCTACTACTCTGTAGCCAACGACATATGCATATCGAAGTCGCACCTCGACCAGATGTTTAATATGGCCGAGTCCTGGGAACCGAGCTGGTGCTGATGCTAATCCGCACGAGTGTTGAGCTGGTGAAATAAATGAAGACAACGACAAAGATCGCTGTGGTCGTCGCCGTACTCGGGTTGGTCGGGGTTCTCGCTCTCACGAACGGAGCGTTCGCCCACGTCACCCAGGAGAACGGGGCCGGCTGGCAGGGCATGAACGGCATGGGCATGACGAACAACCAGGCAGGAGCGCCTGCGAACGGCAATGCACAGTACGCTACCCCCGCAGGTAACCCGAACGGGTCCACAGCGTACTGCTACGCTCATGGTGCCAACTACGCCTTCGACGCCCAGACCGGCGTATGGAACTGCCCGTACGGCTGCTTGTATGGTGGCCAGACCCAGGGAGCGACCGGGCAACAGTCTGGCTACGGCCACTGTTGCTAAACCATTTACCCGTTTCTATTTTAACAGGTTAGAAACAACCTGCGCTTGGCACGGCTCCTTGTCCATATTTTGCTCCCTCGGCATGTCGTTTAGTGCCCGCGCAGCTTGATGCGGCATATTGAGAAGACAGCTATACTATGAGACATCCATCCGGCTTTTTTTATATATCATAAAAGCCAATCGTAATTTTGTCATCTACCGGGTCTAGTCATGGTTTCGAGGTTGCGAGTGAGCATGGGGCTGTGCATCCGTGTACATGAGATTGCAGTGTGATAGGAATTCCCTCTATCCATATGCCAGATTGTTCAACAATCAAGGACAGTCAGGTTAAGTTTTGATATCCAGTAACATGGAATATGACAAATCCACAACTTAATAGTGGGATCGGTTTGGCCGATCTCTTGTTCGAGCGGTATTTGTCCGTCATTAATTGTAAATGATCCGCGATAATCGATCAACTTTTTCCCTTCGGTTGGCGTTGTGATCGCCGTAGTTGCCATCGTATCTATTCTTGCATTGGTAATGATGGGAGTGAACGATGGACCTAACATGTCCATTGAAACATGGTCCATCGACCAATCATACTCGGGGCCGACGACATTCACTATCGAGGTAAAGAACACAGGAAATGAAGCCGGATCTGCCAAGTTAGTATGCTTTGTTAACGATGGCATCGATCTCTACACGAACTCGCAAACCGTCAATGTCAATCCGGGTTCCACAACCACAGTGACGATCGTCGTTCAGACATACTTTGGAACGACTGTGACAAAGAGCATATGCGAGGTGAATTTCGAATGAACACTTTTCCCTCTCTTCATTAGTCATGATAAGACTTAATTTGATGTTGCCAGCATTATGTATTTTCATACTTATTCTATGGATTGGAATAGCAGTTCGATCCCAAGTGTGTGAAAGACTTACATGATAGCCTAAGTCTCGATGACTCAATTCGAATAGACTGAGAGGGAGTTATCAATAATTTTATAAATGAATGAATATTTAATTGTAAAATGATTGCGGCAAACAACTCCAATAATATATTCGAGAACGCGTACGAGACTACAGCAATTAAGATCGCATACATCAAAGGTTCAGTCCGATACTATCGATCACCTTACAGCTCTGAATCATACCATAGGGCAGAGCCTCGATCCATACACCATCCGATTCCGAGTCTCCTATTTCGGAGGCGATGAACAGGTATCTGCTGCCTTTACGAACGACCGCACCCCAACAACGAGTAGCTTCCGGTTCTTCAAGTTCGTTGATCTCGCTAATCTCAATTCTCTCATATGCGTGAACATCATTCCACTGAATGGCGACTACATCTCCGACCTGAATCTTATCAACATCGAACGCGATATCTTGCTTGGCTGTTTCCTTGTATTTTGTTTTGCCCATGAGTATCAATCCCCGACTGGAATTATTTGATGGCAGAAAATGGCTTCAGACTGAACTCCGAGACGGTCTCGACCTCAAGGTTAATTGATCGATATGGAAGTTAAATACCAGTTTCTGCGGCAATGCCCAAATCCATATGCCTCATATATATTGATTTTATAGATAGCCAGATGCTCTAAAAACTTCACTCGTGTGAGTGAAGATGACTTACCTTACATTGAGGGAAAAAGAGGTGATTTTGATGCCCAAGCAGGTTATGAGCGTTTACGATATCGGGGAGAATTTGAGAACCCCGATGACCAGCATCGGAAGCAAGTTCGGGACACATCGGAGCATGCGGCCATCTAGAAGTGTGTGGGTTTCATCGAGATTGTAGGAGGATGGCCGTTGATCTTCTCACTGAACCTGGCCCAAAATCGTTTGATTAAGATTAAAAATTAGAAATCTCGCTTTCCTCAAAAGATATTTCTTTCCTATTGTTGTCATCAGCGATATCCAATGTTCTCGCGGCAGAAAGATACCTAATCAATGCCTCGACAAGAGATTCTCGATCGATCTTCCCTCCAGATAAGCGCTTTAGGGACGATGTCAGCCTCCTATCAATCACCCTCCTCATGGCTTCTGGAGAATCTGCTATGATCTTGGCTAAGTTGTCGCGTTGATCCTTTGTCAATTTAATGCTGTATGCCTCCAGCACACCCTCTAGGCTTGCCTGAACGACCGCCATCGAGATTGTATGGCCATAAGAGGAATTGACCAATTGTGGACCAAACCCTTCCAGAAGGTATTCAGTCGTCTTCATGGCTTTGTCCGCATCGCTCATTGGCAAGAAATAATGGGGTGTATCCCTCCTTCCGGGGCTTCTTGGCGGTCTCATGACCTTCATTTCCAACAGCCCTCGACCGTACAAGTCCTGGCATGCCGCAGAGACTGTCGGTATGGTCGGCTCGACTAACTTTGCCTCATTCCCGCTTGATATGGTGAACTCCGAAATTCCCTCATCTTTGAGCTTGGTAGAGATCCTGGACACGTTTAGCGCTTGGTTATCATTCTTAAGAAAGACAAGTAGGACGGCCAATCTCACGCCGGTGTCGGTTTCTCGGGTCATCGATGGACCATACGTTTGAAGTTCATTAAATCTAACGAAGCGCAGAAAAATTAATCCTGCTTAATTTTGCACTTTACTGGCATATAAAATGGATGAATTCCGTCGAGAATAATTGGTGAAAAAAATGGTTTCCCGACGAATAGGAAAAATCCTCACGGAGCTTGAACAAGAACTGATCGAAGCAGGATTGAGCGAAGAACAAGCTGCTTCGATAGTCGACGGTCTGGAAGACAGCCTGGACGATCTCGGTGTCGTAGAGACAGAATCGTCAGAATCGAGCGAGGATGACGACCAGGAAGAGGACTGTTCAAGCACTGAAGAGGAGTGAAGTCCAAACCATTTTTTATTTTTTTATCAAAATTTAAACTAAATGGTTAATTCGGGGAATCGGAATGACGGGAAAAAGTAGGACGGCATTTCACTCATACGAGAGAAGCTGGCCTGCTCAAGACTTAAGTAATTCCCCGGCCTCTTCCTGCAACAGGGAGAGGATACCGCTTAAGCGCGGAAAACTCGCCTCGGGAACGACTGAGAAGAAGGCAGGAGGTAAAACCACCGCCTGTCATGACGAACGTTCCCGGACAGGGCACAGGAGAGGAACGACAATGGGTCGATATCCCTTCGTGTGTGCCTATCGGAAATACCTGAAGAACGCCCGTGCCCGCCTGGGGGAGAGCACGATCGCTGAGAGGGAGCGCAAGTTGCACTTCCTTGCTACGGTCGTTCAAGAACTCAAGGAGAAGGGGGCGATAAGCAGCTCGAATCCCTCCATGCTGACGGAGGACGACATCATCGAGATATTCCTGGCGTTGAAGGACAGAGGAATCAAATGTTCAACGCTCAGGAAGTATCTCCATTTGTTGAAGTCCGTGTGCAGGGAGTGCAAGAACAGGGTGGTCGAGGATATGTTGGCCGACGGGAAGATCAAAGTCGGGACGGACCGCCAGGAGCCCTTCTCGCTCGATCAGGAGGACCTAAGGCAGATACTCCAGGCTTGCAGGCAGGTCGGGGGCTGGAAAGGAGAGGTCTGTTGCTTCTCCGTCGCCATGCTCACCTTCCTTCGTCTGAGGCCGGGAGAATTGCGTCAGGCTTCGCTCAAGGACCTGGATGTGCGAAAGGGAACGTTCCTGATCGCCTGTCCCAAGGGCAAGGGCAGATATGCCGAAGTTAAGCGTCTGACCCTGCCGGATGTCCTCAAACCCTATGCGGTCGGCTTCCTGACCGCCCGGAGCGAATTGCTGAGGTCCAAGGGCATCGATGAGTCCAAGGTGACCGCCTTGATACCGGCCTTATCCTCGAAGGGAGTGGGCATCTATTCCCAACAGGGGTTCGGTCGGCTGAAGGATGAGGTCATGAAGGAGACCGGTATCACCTTCAAATGGAAGGACTACCGGCCGACCGGCGGTCAGCTCGCCCTAGACGCTGGCGTTCCGATAGATCAGGTATCTCAGAGCATGAGGCACGCATCGACACAGACAACGGAGCGGTACTATTGCCGCGCCAGGGCTGAACCTGCGTTCGCGAGGGTCAATGAAGCATACAAATCGA